>JBBISA010000110.1:0-13828 GCA_037441525.1 Bacteroidota bacterium | reverse complement strand
CTGGGGTGGGTAAGATCGACCCGGCAGGTCTGCCCGGATGTGATCCTCCTCCTCCCTTCCAGATCCCGATCCTCCTCCTGGTCTACCGAGGTCTGATCCTCTCCCGTCACCTCTCCCGTCACCTGGACGGAGGCGGGAGCTGACCGGCCATGACATCATTGATTCCCCGGCGGGTGGCCAACCGACTATGTATCAGTAGGTGCCCAGGTCAGGGCCTGTCGCCTGGTTCCAAGGCCGGGTTCTGTCGCCGGAGGTCGGGCCAGGGGCCGTGGCCTCCAGGGCCGTGGCCTCCAGGGCCGTGGCCTCCAGGGGCGCGGCCCAAGGAATCTAGGGATGGCGGTCCTCTCCGCGCTCCCCCCCCCGCCCCCTAGGGGCCTTGGGAGTCCTCCCCCCCCGCGATATTTGCCATCGCCTGTGCGGGTTTTTTGTTGTTGAAAAAATCCCCGGAAAATTACGCATATGGGAAAAGTGGTTGACATGGTTTGTTTTGGTGTTACTAATGGTGTGTATAATGCTGGTGTGATGGAGGTGAGGTATGGGAGGAGAGGTTGTTGGTGGGGTTGCGGTTCGGAAGCGTGGTCGTCCTGCTGGATCGAGAGATAAGCGTCGGGTGGTTAATGAGTTATTGGCGAGTGATCCGGTTTTTTTGTCTGAGTTAGCGGACAGGTCGAAGCAGGCATATGGTGTGATGTATGTGTATTTGTTGGATTTGGTTGAGGGTCGAGGTGAGGAAGAGCAGCGTGTGACTAATCGTGGTGACATTGTGGGTGTTAAGGTGTCACATGATGTGAGGGTGAAGGCGGCGAAGGTTTTGAAGGAGCTGACGTTGGATAAGGTGTTGGCTGATAAGCGTGATGCGGGTCATGAGCGTGGCAAGGATGCGGGAACTGGTTTGCGGGATGCGTTGATGGAGATTGAGAAGCAGCGTCGGAAGGCCAGGGAGTCGGGGAAGTTGAAGGAGATTGGGGAGTTGGTTGGGGCGGTAAATGGGCGTTGAGATTATAACGAGCGCCATAAATGAGTTGTGGGACAATCGCGTTGATTTTGTGAAGTATGTGATTGGCGAGACTCCGACTGACCAGCAGGGAGATGCATTAAGGGCGTTGGACAGGCATGACGCGGTAAGCATTACGTCGGGTCATGGTTGCGGCAAGAGTAGTGTGCAGTCGTGGGACGTGCTGCATTATATGAATTGCCGTCCTTTTCCGAAGGTGCCGTGTACTGCGCCGACTAAGCATCAGCTTTATGATGTTTTATGGGCGGAGTTGTCGAAATGGCATCGGAAGATGCAGCCGGCTTTTCGGGAGCAGTTTCAGTGGACGAAGGAGAAGTTTTTTCACAAGGCGCACCCGGAGGAGTGGTTTGCCGTTGCCCGGACGGCGACGAAGGAAAATCCAGAGGCTTTGCAGGGGTTTCACGCTGATTATGTGTCGATTGTGGTTGATGAGGCTTCCGGTGTTCTTGATTCGTCATACGAGGTATTGGAAGGCGCACATGGTAAGATTGAGACCAAGATGCTCCTGTGCGGGAACCCGACTCGCCGGGAGGGGGCGTTTTTTGATTCTCACCACCGGCTGAAGGATCTTTATCATCGGTTGCAATGGTCTTGTCTTGATTCGCCGCTAGTGCCCGAGCGTTTTATAAAACGCATTGAGAAGAGGTTTGGACTGGAGTCGAACATTTACCGGGTTCGGGTGCTGGGTTTGTTTCCGTTGCATTCGGAAGATACTTTTATTCCGTACTCCTGGGTGGAAGAGGCGTTGGTGCGTGAGATACCGCCTCAGGATGAACATCCGCTGGTGTTCGGCCTGGACGTGGCGCGTTATGGCGATGATTATACCGTGTTGGCAAGACGCCAGGGCGATGAGTTTAAGGAGTATGATGTTCTCAAGAACAAGAACACGATGGAGGTGACCGGATTTGTGGCGCGGGCCGCCAACAAGGAAAAGCCCCGGCATATATTTGTGGATGTTATTGGTCTTGGCGCCGGGGTCTATGACCGCCTTTATGAGCTGGGGTTCCCGGTAATTCCGGTTAATGTGGCCGAGTCGCCGGCCATCAACGGCAGGGAATACCGGCGGTTGCGGGATGAACTCTGGGGACACATGCGCGATTGGCTGGAGATGAAACGAGGCCGACTGTGGGACAATGAGGACGGCGATTTACTTGGCGAACTCACCGGGCCTTTTATTGATTACCTGTCGGATGGGAGAATTGTCGTCGAGAGCAAGGATCAGATGAAGAAGCGAAGATTGATGTCTCCGAACATTGCCGATGCCTGTATTATGACGTTCGCCCAGCCTTACGCGGCCTACAAGCAGGAAGATGATGATTTTTATGAGGAATACTCGGCTTATGCCGACCGGGCGTACGCGCCTCTGGATAGTTGGGCGGGATACTAAAAAAATTTCTTGCAAAATGCAAATTATGTGTTAGCAAAAAACTAATAGCTGGAAAAAAGGCGGTAACATGGCAAATCAACAGCCTTTATCAGAATATGAGCGGCAAAGCGGTCATGTTGAGGCCGGCCAGGGCAGCGGTCTTGTGCGATACATCACCGGCCTTTTTGAGGCGTTCAAGACGGCGCGTAAGCCATGGGAGGATCTTTGGGAAGAATTATGGCTTAATTTCATCGGCGAATATCAGACCGGGACGGTATGGCGAAAAACCGAAGGCCGGGCGCAGCGCAGCAGGGCCTTTGTTAAGTTGACCGCCCTGAAATGCCATACCGCTCATTCCAAGATTATTGATGTTCTTTTCCCCGGACATGGGCAGATTCCCTTTGACGCCATCCCTGTTTTTTATCAGGAACTAGGAATTGATGTTAATGAGGCAAAGAAGGCCGCCGCTACTGCTAAATCTTACCTAAAAGACCATTTCCGCGACATCGAGCTTGAGGAGACGCTTGATACGGGTATCCTGGAAATGGCGATTCTGGGAACAGGCGTTATGAAAGGGCCGATCCTGGAAAACCGTCGCCGTCAGAGCTTGCGGGTACGCACCGTGGGCGGCGTTCCGTTGAGCAGCTTCGAGAATGAACTAAAGCCGTATGAGTCGGTGTACCAGGAAGAACTTACGCCGGTTGTGGATCATGTGCCTCTCTGGGAGTATTACACCGACATCAATGCCGGGACGAACAAGGATGCCATCGGCGAGATACATTTTCAGAGGATGCTGCCGGAGAAATTCAGGCAACTGGCCGGCGTCGGAGGGTATGACCGCGAAGGCGTCTTGGAGGCGGCCCGCCGGGCGACGGCCGCCGACCCTAATGATCAGAGGCGCGTCCAGCTCGGAGATAATTATACCGGGGAACACGGCGATAAGGATAAACGGGTAAGCGTGCTTGAGTTTTGGGGGCTTGTTCCGGCGCGGACGTTGCAGGAGGCCGGGGCGGAACTGCCGGAAGGCACGGATATGGAGGGCGATGTTGAAGCCCTTGTCGTGCTGGCGGCGGATGGAATTGTCTGCAAGGCCGTGGTGAACCCGCTCGGGTATAGACCTTTTTGGGTGTGCCCGTACAAGAAACGGCCCCATGTTATCTATGGCACGGGCGTGGCCGAAATGATGAGGGATTCCCAGCGCATCATTAATTCCGCCGTGCGTCTGATCATCGACAACAAGGCCCTGTCCGGCCCGGGCATGGTAGGGATAAACCTGGATCGGATCAATACGAAAAAGACGAAGGACTTGACCATCTATCCCGGCAAGACCTGGTATGTGCGGGGGAATTTCTCCCCCCGCGAGGCCATTGATACGGTGTCCTTTGCGGACGTGTCCCACGGCCTTGTCGAACTTGTCCAGATGTTCGAGCGGTTTGCCGACGAAGAGACCGGGTTGCCGAAATATACCTCCGGCGAGCAGGATAGTTTTCTGAACAAGATGCTTGATGTGAATACGGCTGTGCCGATGGCCGACGGAAGCATCAAATTGCTCATGGATATACAGGATGGGGATAGTATTATCGGCAGTAAAGGAACAGCCGTAAAAGTAGCAAAGGCCCATGAAATCCATTTGCCGGAACGCGCCTACGAGATTGTATTTCAGTCAGGCGATATTATCAAGGCGGGCGGCGAGCATTTATGGACTATTCAGACAGCCAAACAGGCGTCCAGCGGCGGTTTTTCTACTCTTAACACCGATGCTTTGTACGAGAAGTTTAATAAGCACAAGACAGAGATATTCATCCCGCGCATACAGAGGCCGCGGTTTGGTTCATCCTCGGAGTTGCCTATTGATCCTTACATTCTGGGGCTGTGGCTTGGGAACGGGCACGCGCACGGCGCCCGCATAACTATCAGGGATGAGGATGTTGATGTTGTCCAATATGTAAAATGCTGGGCGGTTGAGAATGGCGCGGACATGACGCTTGACAAGCATCAGAACGGCGGCAAGTCAAAAACCTATTCAATAGGCGGTTATGAAGGCAACAGAGATGAAGAGGGCAGATTTAAGCCGAACGGGTCTTTGCGCAGCCTACTTGCATCTCTCGGACTTCTGAAACAGGATAACGGCGGCAAGCGGATTCCCGAGACTTACTTTTTGGCGCCGTATGAAGACAGGCTGGCCTTGTTGCGCGGCCTGATGGATTCAGATGGTTGTCATCATTCAGGCGCCCTTGTCATCTTCACGCAGAAAGAAGGGGCGCTGATTAATGACGTTGTGAAGCTGATAGAGGGCCTTGGCGGGTTTCCGACCTTGCATAGAACTTATCCCGGAGTGCTGGCGAAGGAAAACACATGCTATTACAACGTGCATTTTTCGCTTATCGATAATCCATTCCGGTTTTCCGAGCGAGCAAAAAAATGGCAGACTCCCAAGAATAAAATAGACCGCCAGAGGATTTTAGCCATAACCCCCGTGGATATATGCGAGATGAGATGCCTGACCGTTGATGCCGAAGATGGATTGTATGCGGTGGGCAACAGATACACGCTGACGCATAACACCGCCGCCGGAATGGCGATGCTGATGACCCAGGCAAACATCAACATCAAGACCGTTCTTAAGAACATTGATAACTTCTGGCTGGAGCCGATTATCGAGGTTTTTTATGAGTGGTTCAGCGAGATGCAGCCGGGATTTGCGCCGCTGCCGATGAAGATCAAGGCCATCGGCACCGACAGCCTGATGGCTAAAGAGCTGAAGATGGAAAGTTACATGAAGTTTATGCAGGTCACCGCGGCTCCCCAGGACGCGATCTTCATGGACAGGACGAAACTTCTCACCAATATCGCAAGGTTACTTGACACGGAAGACGTGCTGCGGCCGGAGCAGGAGATGGCCGCGCTCATGGCCGAATTTACCAAACAGGCGCAATCAAGGCGCGATATGCGGGAGATGGTTGATATAGACAGGCTCTATCCGCTGTTGACGCGCACCGAGCAGATGCAGGTGCTTGCCAATCTCGGCATTGAACCGGACGTAGGCCAGCGGCAGGCCGTGACGGGACAGGAGTCCCGGGTTGCCATAGCGGAGGCCAAGAGGAAGGGAGGGCCGGATGGGACTGGGGGCGTATAGGGGCGAACCGCTGCACGGGCACATAATGACGTTGCTTGCGGAAAAAAAGAATGAATATCAAGCGATTCTCGGCGCGGAGAAGGACACGACCCTGATTTTCAGGGCGCAAGGCGCTATGAAGGCGCTTGATGATCTTGAATACATCCTGACGGATGAAGACAAGGATGAAGAGTAGCAACCGGTTACCGCTCAAAAGCGGCCCGGAAATATATCGCGGCTACCTGTTTTTGCAGGCCCGCACGGAGGAAATGAAATGACGATGGAGCAGACAGCGGATCCTTTGGCCCAGGCGACGGCGGAATACGACGCCGGATGGAACGAGGCCGTTAAGGACGAGGAGGTCCCGGAAAACGGTGCGGAGAAGTCGCCGCCGGCTGATGATGCCGATACGGCGGAATACGACGCCGGATGGGACGATGGCGTCAAGAACGAGGACGCGCCGGTTAGCGCCGAGGAGAAGGCGCTGAAGGCGGAAGAGGCCGAAGCGGAAAAGCAGCGGCAGAAGGAGGAAAGCGAGCGGAAGGCGCGGATGGAAGCCGCCGAGGTGGAGGCCCGCAGCAAGACTTACGGTAACATTGAGTCGATGGAGAAAGCACTCAACGATACCAAGAGCTATGCTAGCAGGCTGCAAGCGGAAAACGCCGCCCTCCAGAGGAAGGTCGAGGCTTTTGAGCGAGGCGACGCCACGGCCCAGGACGTCGAGAAGCAAGCGGCTAAGGCCGGTAAGGCGCAAGAGGACTTCGACAAGATCAAGGGGGAAATCTACGAAGATTACCCTGAGATGAAGCCGCTTTTTGACATGCTCATCGAGAAGGTAACGGCGTCCGAATCGACCATTACCGAGTTGCGTGATGAGCGCGACCGGGCCAGAGAAATGGCCGCGATGGAAGAAGCCCGCCGGGCAAAGCTGGAAGCGTTCGAGCGTGACGTTAAGCCCAAAGTAGTCGAAAAGCACAAGGATTTTGACAGTATTGTGCGGGATGACGCCTACTGGCGATGGGCGGAGGGACAAAGCCCGGCGCTGCGGTATGCGGCGATGGATTCACCGGACCCCCAGGATATTATCTGGGCGATCGGCGAGTTTAAGGCGACAAGGGCGCGGAATGATGTACAGCAGATAAAAGATGCGGAGAGAAGCAGGCTGGCAGGAAAATTGGAACATATGCAGACATTACGCGGCGGTTCGACGACCATGCCGCGAGGCGCAACCCCCCCGGACAGCGGCGACTACGACAGCGGGTGGGATGCAGCCGATGCGGCCTTGAAAAGACAAGGACTGCTCTAAGCGCAAGAACCTGTATGTGTGCCCAATGATGCAAGCCAATAGTTAATTTTTAACATACATACAGGAGGTATTTACAATGACTATGACATATAACGACATTTCCCCGCGTACCCAGGCTTACGCTGATAAGCGGCTTCTGACGCGGGCTATCCCCAACAACATCCTGGGGCAGTTTGGTCAGGTGCGGGTGCTTCCCCAGAAAAACTCGATAAACATTTCTTTCCGCCGGTTGAACAAATTAGATCCGGCGGTTTCGCCGCTCACCGAAGGCGTTAGCCCCTCCGGCAAGACCGTCACCAGGTCGGATATAGTCATTCCTCTCCGGCAGTATGGGGACTGGGTAGGCTATACCGATGTGATCGAGGATACCCGTGAAGACCCGTTGTTGCAGGAGTTTACCGACATCCTGGGCGAACAGGCGGGTGAAACATGGGACGTTCTGCGGGCGGGGGTGTTGCGGGCCGGCACCAACGTCCTCTTGGCTAACGGCACCGCCCGCAGCGACGTGAATACCGTTATCGTCAAGTCGCTGTTGCGGCGGGCCGAGCGGATTCTGTTGCGGCAGGAGGCCAAGCCCATCACCTCCATCGTCAAGGCCGGGCCGAACATCGGGGCCTTTCCCATCCCGCCGGCATACGTGGCGGTCTGCCATCCGGACCTCAAGATGGACCTTGAGGCCATTGCTGACTGGATTCCCATTCAGGGATACGCCAGCACAAGCGGGCTTATAAAAGGCGAGATCGGGGCCAGCGGCTTGATCCGGTTCGTTATCTCGAACAACCTGACGCCCTGGAGGGACGCCGGCGGCGCGAGGGGAACTACGTTATCCACCTCCGGCACGAATTCTGACGTTTACCCTGTTTTGATCTTCGGCAAAGATGCCTATGGCGTTGTTGAGCTTTCGGGCAAGGGCGCGGTCTCCACCTATGTCAGCAACCCGAAGGCGTCCGAATCCGACCCGCTGGCGCAGCGGGGAACTATCGGCTGGAAGGGATACACCGCTACGGCGATCCTCAACGATCTGTGGATGCTCCGTGTGGAAGTGGCCGTAACAGCGTAACTTCTCAATATATAAGGGAGGATGACAACTATGAGAAATCAAATAAGGGCAGGCTCTTTCACCGGCACCGGCGCGGCCTTCCACCTGGAGGTTGGTTTTATACCGACAGCGTTGTTGCTATACAATATCACCGACGGGAACATCTGCCAGACATGGTTTGACGGCATGACCGCCGCTAATTCATTCCAGGGCGCGAATCACGCCTCGACACAATTTTCTGTGATTACGGCAAACGGCATAACGCGGTTTGAAGGCGAGGCCCCCGGCAGAACGCTGACCGGGCTTCTGTCCTTCACCGACGCCTCGGCCACCGTGAGCGGCAGCGGCACTTCGTTTTTGGTGGAACTGCGGGTTGGCGATACCATAAGGACTCCCGCTGGCAGGGAATACACCGTCTCGGCTATTGCGAGCGCCACGTCTCTGACGATCTCATCTCCGGCGGTTGGGGCGGAGGCCAACAGGATTTGCGTAAGGAGACAGGGCCGCTCGCCCGGCGTCACCATCGGGACGACCATGAGTGTTGCGGCAAGAGTTTACCGGTTTATCGCAATCCGGTAAGGATCAATTAGGGGCGTCGCGGGTGCCGGGATACCAGTCCCCCCCTTCCCCCCCCAGGGGCGGCAGGCAGCCGTCGCGCCCCTTTAACCAAACTGCCACGAGGAGGCTTTTATATGGGGTTAGGAACAGGAACAAAGGCGGTAAGGAGAGAGCAGCCGCCGGACGGCGGCATGACAGACGACCGGATAGATAATAGCGAGGACATTGCGCGACTGCTGAAAGGGCAGAAGCATTACAAGGTAATGATACCATCTACCGAGACGGAACGCGGCGACGTGGCGGTGCAGGTCTGCGGCTATTGCTACCAGATCAAACGGGATGTGTCTTGTGAGGTGCCGGAGGCGGTGCTCGATGTTTTACGTAACGCGAAATATACGCTCTACACGCAGCGCAAACGGGAAGACGGCGACGGGATGGAACTGGTTCCCGTCATCAGCCAGCGGTATGCATTCCAGGTAGGGTGACCGAGGTGAGGAGGCCTGACTTATGCCTATTGTGCCGGACGACATAAAGTTTTTCCTAAGCGGCGGGGTCTCGAACAGCAACCCGAATGCCTCTTTGGGAGGATCTATATCAAACACGCAGATTGTAAACGATGCGTTGCATAATCTTTTTGACAGGGTGTCCGCGAATGAGAGCAAAACCGGTGATACGGAATACCGCGCCTTCTACGTCAAGAACGACCACGGGTCTCTGACGTGGCGGGACGTCGTGGTATGGATCAAGACGAACACTCCCGCGGGCGATGCCGTCCAGATCGGCAAGGAGCCGTCAGGCGGTTCCGGCAAACAAACTATCGCCTCTGAGAAAACGGCGCCGGGTTCGCCGGTGATTGCCTTTGTGGATGCACCCACAAGGGGCGCCGGTCTGACGCTGGGCGACATTGGTCCCGGCGCTGTCTATATGATTTGGGTGAAGCGGATTGTCCCGGCGGGAACGCAGGTGTTCGATAACAACTACTTTGAAATCCAGGTATCAGGCGAGACGGAGGCGTAGCATTATGGCGCTTTTAGCAGGCAGGAACTACGATCCGCCGACACTTACGAGTCACCCCACGAGCTCGGTGATTCCCATGACCGCCTTCGATACGACCAATCTCCGGCTGACGTTTACCGCCCCCGCCAATGGCCGCGTCGTTGTGCGGATACGTTGCACCACCTGTGGCGCCAGCCCGGCACCGACGATACTGCTTGGCGTCTTGCAAGGCAATGCGGTGGTAGCCCGCGTAAGCCCGATCGGCGCGCTACAGACAAGAGTGCATTATGGTTTTTCTCTATACATACCGAGCATAACGCAGGAGGCCCTTTTTTCCGTCGGCGGCCTAACGCCCGGCCAGCAATATACCTGGGACGCGGCCTACGGGGTTGAGGTTGGTGTGAGTGATTCAAGAATCAGCTATGGCGGCCCGAACGATGGTACATTGGACAATGCCTATGGGGGGTTGCAATATGAAATCCATGACGCCCCGACTCTGCTTGCGACAACGCTGTACGATCCGCCGACGGCCCGGGCATTCTCGACGGGTTCGGTGATTCCCATGACCGCCTTCGATACGACCAATCTCCGGCTGACGTTTACCGCCCCCGCGACAGGCAGCGTGCTTGTCAGGATGGTTACGCTGGTTAGTGGAGCCTTGAGCCATCCGCTTTATCTTTTGGGAGTGCTCGAAGGTGGAACGGTCAGGTTACGCGCGCGATCTATCGGCGGCCAGAAGATCGCGTCATCAACTGGACACCATACCGGGGAATCATCGGCAGTCGTCACGGGCCTAATGCCCGGCCAGCAATATACCTGGGACGCGGCCTACGGGGTTGAGCGTTCTGATAGCGACAGTCCCCTAAGATGTGGCGGGCCGAACGACAATATTGCGGCAAACGCCTACGGCGGATTTCTTTACGAGATTTGGGGGGTCTAAATGCCGGCTAGCAGTATCGGGTTATTGCTGACATTTTCCCGCGTTATTACCGTCGGCAAAGTCGTCGCGGTCCGGTATGATGTTCGCAGTCAGGTGGCTGCTCAGATGAGGTGTGCGTATTATATTTTTGCCCAGGGCATTGCCGGGCAGCCGGGGAGTTGCGGTGACGCAATCGACGGTGCATATATGGCGGCCCTCCAGGGCATTGCCGGGCAGCCGGCGCAGATGCCCGCCGGGATAATCTTGCAGTAAGGAGGCCACATGGCGACAGCTATTCAGATGGTCAATCGGATTCAAAGCGCGATGCGTTTGCCGCAATCGGAAAGCTTGGCATCTGCCCACGGACGGCTGATACTTGGGCACGTAAACACGGCGCAAAGGACGCTGCTGCCTGACGCCTGCATTTGGGACAACCTCAAACTGCATGGCACTTTTATGACAACACCGGGCACGGCGCTATACGTCATTGAAGGCACCCTTGGCCGGGAAATAGACCAGATACTTGATTTGCAGATCGGGGCGTTTGGGCCGCTTGAGCGGGAAGATGACGCCGATTTCCGGGCGATCAAACGATGTTACGGCAGCGGACGGGGACGGCCTCTTTATTACCGCATCTTTTCGCGTGTAGGCGGGGCCGTGCAAATCGAGGTGGCGCCGATCCCTGACGCCGCCTACGCCGTTGATACGGAGGCCCTCTGTAGGCCGAAGCTGCTGACGGCGGACGAAGACACAACGGTGCTGGACGATGACGCTATTTTCCTGGGGGCGCTGATGTTGGCGAAGTCGGATCAGGGCATGGACGTGACAATGGACAACCAGGCGTTTATGGCAAAGGTATTCGGCGAGGTCGGGTCACAGGGCGTGAGCAACTGGGGTGATGTGGAGCCGGTATAGATATGGCGAATCGATACCATCCAATCCGATACGGGTCTATGACCGGGGGCGAGGCCCACGTCTTTTCTCTTTATGAAATGCCGTCCAAGTATTCGATGCTCCTGCAAAACTGCCACGTATCGCCCCGGGGCGGCATCGAGAAGATCCCCGGATTCGTGGCGCTCAATACAGAAACGACCGGCGTCCAGTTAACGAGCGGTTTTGAGTTTCGCCTGTCCGTTGGGGCGCGGTCTATACTTTGCGCAGGCGGCGGGAACGTCTATCAGATTAACGAAGCGACTGGAGCGGTAAGCGTTGTGACGAGCGGTCTGGCCGGGGAATGGGTAAGTTTTACGGCCATGAACAACATCTGTATCATGTGCAACGGCGCGGATGCCCCTTGGTATTATGACGGCGTGGTGAGCGCCCCGCTGGGCGGATCGCCTCCGGCGACGGCTTTCAAGGCCCACGTCCACAAGGGCCGCGTCTGGATGCTCGAACGGGCCAACAAGATGCTGGCGACCTGTTCGTCATTGAACAATCCCCAGCAATATACCGGCGGCACGTCCGGCTACATCGACTTTAAGCACGTTCTTAAGAGGGGCGACGAACTACTGGACATAGCCACCTATGTTGATCTGCTGGTGTTCTATTTCCGTGATCATATTGCCATCTATTCCGGGCAGACCCCCGTGGGTGAGGCGGCTGATTTTCAACTTGTGCAGCTTATCGAAGGGGTGGGCGTCGTGAATACAGGCACCGTCAAGGCATATGCCACGGACGCCGTTTTTCTCCATGACGCCGGCCTCAAATCGCTAAAACAGGTGGTGACGACCGGCGGCCTGACTATCGGGGAGGCCTCCCAACCCATCGCGGCCACCTTGCAAGACGCAATCGCGGCAAACTCCGCCCATATTTATGGCATGGCGCATTATCCGGCGAAATCCTGGCTGATGATGCTGCTGAAGGATACCATCTGGATTTACTCTTACCTGTGGAAGGCTTGGGGGCGGATGAAGGGCGCGGATGTGCGGGGCCTCTTCGATACGATCCAGGGGGAGGCGTTCCTGTGCGGCAACGGCTATCTCTACAAGTACGGCGACGGCTACTCGTTTAACGGCGCCAAGATCGATATGCGTTGGGAAACGGCCTATATCGCCTTTGATAGGCGCGGCGGGCGGATGGGATACCCGAAGTTCATGGAATTGCTCCTGAAGTCCTCGGGGGGGAAGACGACGATGCAATATCATCTGCGCTACGACTACGACCCGCCGGATCCGCTGTATAGCGGGCAGTATACTACCTTTTCCGCTTTGCAACCAGACTATGAGTTTGACCTGATTGAGGATTTTGATGGGCTGAAACAAATCAACCTGCTTGAAGAGGAGATGCCGCCGACGTTGCGGGTGCGGCTGCCGCTGTTTGGCGGCGGCAAGGCCGCGCAGATTGTTTTTCACAATGATAGCACCGTGGGGCCGCTTGAGATCAACGACATCCTGCTGCTGACAGAGATAGGAGGACCTTAGCCATGCCGCAACACGACCTTGAAATAACGACCAACGACGCCAATACCGGGCTTACTTACCGGGCGGCGGTTAATGCGGCGCTACAAGCATTGGGCACGCTACAATCTGGGGCGGCCGAGACGTCTGTGACTTACTCGTATATGCTCTGGGCGGACAGCGGCAATGAGTTGATGAAGATCCGCAACGCAGCCAATAGCGCTTGGATAACACTTGGGCCGCTTAATGGCGCATGGGTTCAACCCAATTATGCGTCCGGCCTGTTCAATCTATCGTTTACGGCCTCGGTCGCCTCAAAGGCCCTTACGGTATCTCTCCGGGGCGCGGACGGTAATAACCCGTCGGCGACGAATCCTGTCCAGATAGTTTTCCGCAGCGCGACACTGACTGTGGGGACGCCTGTTATCAGGACGGTGACCGCGGCCGCTTCTATTGTGCTCTCGTCCGGTTCGACCTTGGGGTTTACCGCTAATCTTTCCGGAAGAATCTATGTGTGGGCCATCGACAATGCCGGGACCGTGGAGCTTGCGCTTTCGAGGACGGCGGACATTTTTCGAGAAGACGCCCTGGTGTCAACGACTGCTGAAGGCGGGGCTGGTGGCGCTGACAGCGCAACGGTGATGTATTCCACGACGGCACGGTCAAATGTGGCTTGCCGGTGTTTAGGCTATATCGAAATCACCACGGGAGCGGTAGCAGGTGAATGGGACAACGCCCCGACAAAGATACAGATTATGGGGCCGGGGGTCAAACGAACCGGGGATTTGGTGCAGGTGGTTAATTTTCAAACAGGAGCGCTTGCATCGGGCACGACAGTCCTACCTTGGGACGATACAATCCCCCAACAGACAGAGGGGGATCAGTATCTCGCCTGTACTATCACTCCTGGGAGCGCCTCAAGCCGGTTACTGGCATTGGTTTGTCTATACGGCTGCCACAATTTAGGGGGCGCAGCAGGGGTGTCTGCCGCGCTGTTTCGAGATAGTGCCGCAGACGCAGTGGCGGCGGTCTGTTCGATAGGGTCAAATAATGGTTGGTCGTATTGTTTATCTCTTAATTTCTCTGTGGTCGCCGGAACAACAACTGCGACGACATTC
>JBBISA010000109.1:0-2106 GCA_037441525.1 Bacteroidota bacterium | reverse complement strand
CCATTTCAGCGGGTTTGTCAATCAATACTACTGATGATTTTATTGTAATAGTACCTTCTGAAGTAAATTTGACTGCATTGGAAACAAAATTGTTCAACACCTGCGAAAGGCGCGATTTATCGGCTGTTATTAAACCCGGAATCTCAGGATCGATAATATAATTCAGATTCACCCCTGGTTTTGTATTGTTTTTGAAAAGATACCCGGCATTTTCGGGCAGCGACCTAAAGTCGAACACAACCGGATTGATTGTAACCTTGCCCGCTTCAATCTTAGAATAATCCAACACCTGGTTGATAATCTCTCTGAGATTTTCACCCGAAACTTTAATAGTGTTTAGATATTCTTTCTGGGTTTCGTTTAATTGGGTTTGCTCCAGTATTTCAATCATTCCCAGCACTCCGGTGAGCGGGGTCCGAATTTCGTGGCTCATATTGGCCAGGAAGTTTTGTTTAAATTTAAGAGACTCTTCAGCAACGGCAACCTTTTTTTCAAGTATTGCCTTTTGTTGTCGTTCCTGTTCCATCAACCTTCGTTCAGTAATGTCTATCAAAGAGAATTGCAGCATATTTCTTTCTTCAATACTAAAACTTAAAAGATGGACTTCTGCATCCCAGAGCTCGCCTCCCGGACGCCTGAACAACCAATCAAATACCATTGAAGTTTTTTCCAGCACAGCATCAACAAATTTCCGGACTTTTTCACCAGATGAGGTATTGTCATACTGAAATTCGGGTGAAATATTTATGGGAGTTTTTCCTAAAATATCGTCTATTGTGCTGTATCCAAGTAGTTTAATAGCAGCCTGATTGCAATCAATGAATTTGAAGTCGGCAGCATCCATTACCACTATTGGCATTCTTGAACTCTCAAAAACTCTTTTCCTGAATTCTTCACTTTTGCGAAGTGACTCCTCTACCTTTTTGATTTCTTCAAATTGGTTGCGCAATTGCTCTTCTCTTAATCTGAGCTGAAAAATAGATGATTCCAGACCGAGATTTGATTCAGTAAGGCTGTTCTGAAAACTAAAATTTTTGTAAACAAGTATAAATACAATTATAGCCATTACCAACGCAGCTAAAATGATAAAAGCAAACTGAATGGAAAACCCATTAAAACCAGACTTTGGAAATACTTTGAGAATGACCACCGAATTTAAAACCCTGGCGCGGCTTTCAATAAAGCTATATTTTGAATCTGTGATGTTAGCATAGATTATATCAGGTTTTGAAACCCCTGATTTTATATTTATTAATTCAATATAATTCATTTCCGCTAAATCCCTTATGCCGACGAAGTCAATAAGTTTGTCATAGTCGAAAACAACACTGAACTGCCCCAAATACTCTTCATTGCGAATGGCCGGAATCCGGCAAACCAAGGCAATACCACCCTGAACCAAAGAAATTGGCCCGGTAATAATTGGCATTCCCAGTTTTTTTACTAATAACACATCATCTTTTTGGCCCTCAATCAAAGCGAGGTCAATGCCAATAGCGGCTTTATTTGTTTCGAAAGGATAGGTATGTGTAATGGTTGTTCCGGTAAGGTAGGTAACCCCTCTTACAATGTCTGAATTGGGATCGAACAAGGTTTTTGCAAACTGATTGAACTCACCTTGGGTAAAACCATCATGAATAAGTGTATATGTTAATAATGACTGAAGGTTTATCATCCTGAATTCGATGGCTGACACCATTCTTCCCAAAGTAATTTCAGCCTGGTTATTGATTTTTTTCTGTTCTTCGTTAAGGTTTTTTTCATATTCAATATAGCCCGCCAGTGAAAATATTAACAGTATCAGAAATCCTGCAAGTAAAGACTTTATGATCACATTACTTTTATACATGATTCAAGCTCTTTTCAATCGTTTCAAAAGAAGTTAAAATATTCTTTTAATAATCTGGCGAAAATCATCAACCTTTAGCGGTTTGGTAAGATAGTCATCCATTCCCAGGGCCATATACTTTTCCCGGTCGCCTTCGAAAGCATTGGCGCTGAGACCAACTACCGGAGGCAGTTTAACATATTTTTCCTTCAGCAATCTTGTTGCCGTTACACCATCCATAACGGGCATCTGGATATCCATAAGAATTAGATCGAACT
>JBBISA010000108.1:0-3116 GCA_037441525.1 Bacteroidota bacterium | reverse complement strand
ACCTTAATGGCGCAGCCCCTTTTTTGATATTATTTTATCCGGTCAGTAGTGATTACTAATGATAAAATTGAAATTTTTTTCATCGTATTTGTTTTTAAAGTTAAATAAATCAATAAAACTTATATAAAATTGCTCGGGCCATTTTTCTGAACTTCCTTTATCATTCTCATTATGAGAACTCAAGGAGCTTTCAAAATCAAGTTCCAAAACTTCAAGAATCAACTTAACAGTGTAGATTCTTGGAGTAACTTCACCAGCCTCAATGCGTTGAAGAGTCCGTACACTCAGATTACATCTTTCAACAAGTTCTTCCTGAGTGAACCCTTTTGATTTTCTGTAATCAGCAATCTTCTTTCCTAATTCTGGCTGTTGAATCATTTTGAAACTTTTTTCAGCAATTTTAATTCTTAACTTAAAAATAGTCCACGAATTATTATCGTTTTATACCTGTCATTTACCCGACATTTTATTTAAAGAATTGTAAATCTGTATATTATGATTTCATTCCAAGGTTGTATGATGTTTATCAGGCATGCTTACAGCCACAAAATTAAAAGAATGGAATATACCATCAGAACCAAATTATAAGTTCAGAGGCAATCAATCTTTATTAATTTGAAAGTGGTTTTGTAATTATTCATGGAGCATGTGCAGAAATAGATACCCGGTTTCCATGATTGAGTGCTAAGCCTGGTTATTTGATTTCCTGAAGTTTCGGGGTAAATTTCAGTTGAAAATATCATTCTCCCGGTACTATCAAATACATCTATTTGCATTTTATTGCCTTCGCATTTAAGCCAGTTAATATCCACATTATTATTGAAGGGATTGGGGGAACAGGTAATTATTTTTTCATGTTTAACTACCTGGTTTTGGCCAATAATGGTAGGGTTGTAAGGTGTAAATCCGTATATTTTGCCCGTTCGCAAAACTACTGCTGTGTTGTTATTAACATTGTTATATATTGAACTTCCTTCAGGGATTAATTCAAACCACGAATTTTGCCCTTTTGTATAAGCTGCCAGTTTCGAGAAATTGCTATTGGCTATTAAAATGGTGTTACCCCCATTCATTCTAAAGCTCAACGATGAACCCAAATCGGTACTGGTAAATTGCCGGGTATTGGCATCATAAACCTCTACCCTGTTTCCATCACTGAAAAGTATCAGTGAATCGCTTACGCAGTTATGCATAATAAGATAGCCTTTTTCAATGATTTCAAGATTTGCTCCATCAAAAACCACCACATTTTGTGATGATTGAGCCCAGGCAAATACCCCAATTGCGCTGAATGATGATGTACTGCCAAGGCTGCTAAGGGAATAGTCTATCAAACTATCGTGCTTTACCGAATAGAAATAGGCAAGATGGGTTGGTTTTGTTTGCCTGAAAAAATAGACACTATTGGTGAAAGCAAAGGTTTGGCTTTGTTCTTGTTCGAGGATAATTTTTCTGATGGAGTCATAAAAGGCATTATAAATCCAGATTTCCATTTCAGCGTCATCAAGGTATGATGTGCTGAAGGAAAAAAAATCGCTGCCACGGGCAATGTGGGAGAAACCATATCTGATCCCCTGGGTTTCCAGACTAAATCCGGTATTAGCATTAACAAAAAATGCACTATTATTACCAATGGCTACAAAAAAATTGTTTCCGGGGAAGACACCACCTCCCACAATTTTGGTTTCATAAAAGTTAAATCCGCCGGAACTACCGGAATAAATCCAGAATTTTTTATATAGGTCGGGGTATTTGTTATATGTCTGGCCAAAAAGCAATGCGTTGCCTCCTGCGTGCGCTGCATAAACCGAACTCAATTCGTTAGCTTCATAATCAAGGTTGTAGCCTAACCATTGAGCCCTTGAAATATCATACACCATTAACTTTGCATTTCGAGGGGTTGATGCCACAGTCCCCCTGTTGATAGAATATCCAAAAACATTTTTATCGGTGAATTCTGGCCAGATATAGTTGTCGAAGTAAGTATATTGCTGATAACCATAAGGGGGGATCTCTGTTATATTATGAAACTGGTTGCTTTTCGAATCGTAGGCGTTATAAAGAAGATCTGATGGTGGCCCGCCTGCAGTGCACACAAAACCATCTTTGAAATACCCATGAATGTCAATTATTCCACCACCTTGGTCAGTATAATTAAAGGTTTTTGTATAAAGGCTATAAGCAATTATTCGATTGAAAGGAACTGTTCGTATAATTGCCATTGCAAAGTAGGAATTGCCATTTATTGTTGAAATATACCCGGAAGCATTTGTTACTGGTGTAAAGTTCTGGCTTATCCATTTGCCTGTTTTTGCATCAAAAATATACAACGTATTCTCATCTGTCCATGCGAATGCCAATTGTTCGCCACAACCGTAACCCCGCTTTGATGGATTAGTCGATTGAATTATGTTGCCATTAAATCGCAAGGTATCCACTTTGGCTAAAAGTGCACTGTAGGCGACAAGAAGTTTGGTTTCAGTTATGGCCAAAAGAACATTTTTACCTGCTTCTACGGCATTAACCTTTTGGGTGCTGCCAAAGTCAAATTCTGTCCAATTACCACAATTAATATCAAAAAAATAAATATACCTGGATGTTGACCTGGTATGGAGAATGCAGTTATCACCAACAATAGTGAGTTGACTGCCTGACATACCTGTTTGCAGGTTACAGGCTACCCAGTGTCCCTGGCAAAATGCAAAGTAGTGAGTTAGAAATACCCACCCCAGGAACAAAATTGTTTTAAGCAAAGGTTTCATAGCAAAAGAATTTAAGGCTTATAAAAGGTAAATTGTCAGACTTAACAGTTAAGTTCTGCAGGGTTGTGGTGCAGGCTATGAATTACTTTCTAAACCGGGAGGAATGTATGAAATAATTGCTGAAAAAATGAAATTTTAATGGTTAATCTTGGGCAGGATGAAGTTTCGCAGGTTTTGTTTTCCTTTTTTAGTATTTGTCAGAACTGTAATCTTTTGTTCACGCGTTATCCTTATATCAGCCATCTGCCTGGAGTGATAAAGTTAATTGATAATCGCATAATTTCCTTCTAAAATACTGAAAAATCTTCAAAGAGAATTAATATTTCTAGAGTATTTACTTCTTGCCACTTATTT
>JBBISA010000107.1:0-3587 GCA_037441525.1 Bacteroidota bacterium | reverse complement strand
TGGCTCCCCGTTTGAACGGGACAGGCTTGCAGACCGCTCATATTCCTGTATATTATATCAAAACCCATAAAAGGTGGTGTTATGGTTTTAAGATTTTCGGGTCGGGTAAAAAGCTGCCATGCATTTTCAATGGTAGTATCAAGTACTTGTTGTCTGTAAAGGTGGTGCATGAGTTCTGACCGGGCTGCAAGTTGTTTTTGAGTGGTGTATTTTACGTTATGAACCAAATTATAATTTCAGAAGGTCATAAAACAATTTTACTTACGATCTTATCGCTGGCAGGTTCTGTTCTGGAATCGAACACAGCAACCAGTTCGCCATTTTCGTTTACAAGATATTTATAGAAGTTCCATTTGGGCCCTTTGCGGTTCCAGCCATTTTGGCTTCGCTGGGTAAGCCATTGATAAACAGGGTGCATATCTCTGCCTTTAACGGAAACTTTTTCGCTCATTAAAAAACTAACCCCGTAATTTGCTTCGCAGAACAGGGCAATTTCTTCATTGCTGCCTGGCTCCTGACGCATGAAATTATTAGCGGGGAACCCAATGATAACCAGTTGATCGCCATACTTTTCGTGAAATTCCTGCAGCCCGGCATACTGGGGCGTAAAGCCGCATTTGGAAGCTACATTAACAATCAGTACCTTTTTCCCTTTAAATTCGCTGAAGGCAATTGGATCGCCCTGCAGCGATACTATAGAAAGATCGTAAAAAGAAGTTTTGCTTTTTGCGCCATCGGGTTTCTGTTGCCCGCTACACGATAACAATCCGGCCAGCCATACCAGGCTTATCATTGAAATATATCTGAAGTTTATCATATACGTTAGTTTTTAATTTGCTGATAAACCAGTAAAGGCACATCAATGTTCAAGCCTGGTTTTCGGCGGGTAAATTGGCAGGTTATTATTGAAGAAATGGCCAAAGATGTCAGATAATATTGATAATAAAGTCCAAACCATAAGAATCCTCCGCATCCCCAAACCGTTTAGAATGGAATGTTTATTGAACTACAAATTCTATGAAGTTCAAAGCGCCATTGCAAATAGCGCTTATCGGGGGTTCACAATAAAGTCGTCAGGTTGGCAAAATGCCTGTTGTCATGCACCTAAAAATTTTTCACATCATTATTGCCAGTAAACCTTAAATTTGCAACTGTTAAAAAATCAGCACATCGTAAAACATAACCATAAGACTCTATGAAATTCAATCGTTTGCTTTTTCGATTTTCAATAATCATATTGATGATAACCGGTATTGCGGTTCAGGCTCAAACACCCTTTGGCTGGCGTGGCCCCGACCGTAACGGCATTTATTATGAAACCGGGCTCCTGAAGGAATGGCCTGCCAACGGGCCCGAACTTCAGTGGGAAGTACTTGATGTAGGCAAAGGCTATTCGAGCCCGGTTGTTGTCAACAACAAGCTTTTTATTACGGGTTTTAACAAAGCAGGCGACCGCGAAGTATTGGCGGCCTACTCCCTCGACGGTAAAAAGCTTTTCGAAACCGAATACGGTAGTCCCTGGGATCAAACCTATCCTGAAACCCGCACCACCCCTTCTATTGAAGGTAATAAAGCTTATGTTATAAGCGGATCGGGCGAAGTAGTTTGCATTAATACTCAGACCGGTGAAATTATATGGAAGGTAGATGGTGGTACCCGCTTCGAAAGAAAGACCGGAATATGGGGCACATCAGAGAGTCCGCTGGTATTCGACAATAAAGTGATCTACACTCCAGGAGGTGTGAAAACCACCATGGTAGCCCTGAATGCTGAAACCGGAAACCTGGTTTGGCAAAGCGAATCCATTGGTGATGCCAGCAGTTATGTTTCACCCATTCTGATAGAAAATCATGGCAACCGCAAAATTGTGGGTGTAACGGGTAAAAACGTTGTGATTGTTAATCCGGAAACCGGCAAAATAGAATTTACCTTCAGCGATTGGGGCCCCACCAACAGCGACTGGGAGAAAATTGCCCCCAACTCGCCCATTTACCACGATGGTATGCTGTTTTTCTCCTTTGGTTATGACATTGGTTCGTTTATGCTGCAACTGAATATGGAAGCCACTAATGCAAGACTCGTATGGCGCAATATGGATTTCGATACCCATCATGGTGGTTTTGTACTGTTGAATGGCGTTATTTATGGCCCCAACTGGATAAACAACGGACAAGGCAACTGGATAGCGGTTGATTGGTACACGGGCGCGACTCTTTACGAAAATGCCTGGTCCGGAAAGAGCAAAGGCTCCATAATTGCCGCCGATGGTATGCTCTATTGCTACGAAGAACGCCGTGGCACTGTTGCCCTGGTGCGCCCCAACCGCGAAAAATTCGATGTGGTAAGCGAGTTCCGCGTTACCAAAGGCGATGGGCCCTACTGGGCACATCCGGTAATAAGCAACGGCATTTTGTATGTAAGGCACGGAAACGCTCTGATGGCATACAGGATTAAATAATCGCTCTGTAATCTGTTAAAGGTTCACTTTCCGGGTGCCATTAAAGGCATTGAGCGCTTCAAAAAAGGCTTTGATATTTTCTGCGGGTACATTGGGTGGCATGTCGCAACCAGAAGAAAGAACAAAATTTTTGAAACCGGCTGTATCATTAAGCAGTGATGTTACTTTTTCTTTAATCTGGTTGGGTGGCAATTGCTTAAGAACGCCAACCGGATCAATATTTCCGAGTATGAGCATATCAGTAGGGCACTGCTCAAGGGCTTCGGTCATATTGATAGCGTTACCAAAATGGAGAGCCCTGGCGCCGGTTTGAAGCATCGCTTCAGTACAATGCCCCCGGTTTCCGCAATTGTGAAGCACCACCAGGAAATTATCGTCCTGCACTTCGCTCACAATGTGCCTTATAAACGGGGTGGAAAAAACAATGCAATCTTCGTTCGACAACAAACCTGCGGCAGGTTCGGCCATTACTACACCTGAACATCCTAACCTTTTCAGTTCGCGGCAATAACTGAGAATAAACAGCGTGCATTTTTCAAGAAGCAGATGTATGGCGTCGGGTTCGGTATAAATGGCTACCATTATCTCCGACATATCGTACAATCGTCCGGCAAGCGAAAAGGGTCCGATAACACCACCAAGAACAGGCTTATCGTGGATTTTGTCCGCAGTAAGCCTGGCGGCTTCCAGATAATAAGGAATCCGTCCGGCTGTAAGATCGGGAATACCAAGTGCATCTATCTCTTCTGCGCCTGAAACCAAACGGCCGGTAATATTAGGCATTTCATGCTGCGGGAAATCGATACGGCAGCCAAAAGCTTCTGCTTCGAGGGTAAGGTCCATAACCGATGTAGCAGCAGCTATCGGAAAATGCTCGTTGATGACCTGAATAGCCCTGGCATGAACCACACCACTCTGAACGGCTTCCTTTATGCTGTTGCCCGCCATTTCAATACCCGGGTGGGTCATTATAGGAATAGCACGCCTTTGATCGTTATTGATGATTTCCTGCATCCAGTGGGTCATGTTCATAAGAAGAGTATTTATTTAACCCGGTTTAGTCATTAGGAATGTAATGAACTAATGACTTAGCCAGGATTAACCCCCCTTTAGAAAAACTTAATTTGTA
>JBBISA010000106.1:0-3795 GCA_037441525.1 Bacteroidota bacterium | reverse complement strand
GAAGGGAGGTTTAATTACCTTCTTTCTCTATTTTTTTATCGGACAATAGTGATAACAAAACAAAAATATGATAAATATTTGTTAAGGCATGGAAGTTAAATGTTAATTAAAATACCATGTTTAATGTGTTGCATGGATCGATGTGTTAATTGCTTTTAAGGGGACCAGGGATTGGGTATCGTGGCTCGGCCTTAGACGAGAACGTGTCTCTTCCACAGGCGAGATGGGGTATCGGGTGTGGATTGATTTTAACCCTGCAAGGGTTTAATAAAAATAGCCCCGGGTTTCAACCCGGGGTTATGGAATGAACCAAACAAAAAAAGCGCTGCGCATAAAAAGAAAATTCAATGTGCCAGGGTATGTTGCCAGCGCAATGGCAGGGAATATTGTAATTCATTCATATTGGCTATCTTATGGGGCAGGTTCATAAATCAATGATTAACCTACTAATATTTCCCCATTTTTAGGGATTGCACACATTTTATCACAAGGGTATTTTTGCTCCATCAAATCTGTTCTTTGTTATTTAGTAAGTTATTGTGTGTTATTTCCATCTAAACACTCTCTACAAGGCAAAAGCACTTTGTAATGTTCCGATGCCGCAATTTGAGAGTGTTTTTTCGGACAATAAACAGGCAAATAGGTGCCACAATAAATATAAATCTTTTAATATTCAGACTGCAATTCAACAATTATTCTGATAAACTATCCCGAATGTTATGAAACGAATTCACTACCTTCTCACCTTTGCAATCCATTTCATCTTTTCTGTTCATGCTTCTGCTTCAGAGCACAATTCAACCATTAACGGCCGCGTGGAAAACAATGGCCAGGGAGTACCCCATGTTGCTGTTTACATTAAAGGATCGCAGCATGGCGTTTCAACCGATGCAACCGGTAATTTTACCATCAGCTGCACCGATTGCAAAAACCTGGTTATCGGGGTTAAAGGGTTGGGATACAAAACTTCCTATCACGAAATTAAGACCGCAAACATTGCTGAGGGTTTGGTTCTGTCCATTGAGCAGGATTACCTGATGCTTGAACAGGTGCTTGTTTCGGGCAGTCGTATCGGTATCCTCAGATATTTGCCTGGTTCAGCAAGTATTATAAGTCAGGCCGACCTTAGAGCAAGCGTTCCCCTTAGCGGAAACGAGGTACTTCGCAATATTACCGGGGTGCATGTGGTGGAGGAGGAGGGAGCCGGATTAAGAGCCAACATAGGCATTCGTGGTCTCGACCCTGATAAAAGTCGCAATGTGCTCATCCTCGAAGATGGCATACCCGTGGCGCTGGCTCCATACGGTGAGCCTGAAATGTATTATACCCCAAGTATTGATCGCATGAGCGGTATAGAGGTACTCAAAGGCAATGGAACTATACTTTTCGGACCCCAGACCATTGGCGGAGTAATCAATTTCCTTACCGCCGACCCTCCCGCAGAAGCAAGGGGTATGGCCGCGCTTCAGGCAGGGAACAAAGGGTTTTACAATGCCCGTTTCAACTACGGAAATACCGTCGGTAATTTTGGTTTTAATGTCGACTTGCACCGGAAACAGGCTGAGAATTTTGGTCCAACTGCATTTACTTACCACGATTTCAGCACAAAACTGCAAACCCACATTTCGCCTTTATCAGTAATATCTTTAAAATTAAGCATTTACGATGAAAAGTCAAACTCTACCTATATTGGTCTTACCCAGTCAATGTTCAATGCCGGTAATTTGGATGATCTTCGTATTGCTCCCGACGATAATCTGCATATTCGGCGCTATGCGTTGAGTGCAATCCATAAATACAGCCCCGCTTCAGGCCTTCAGTTCAATACTACTGCCTTTGCCTATACCACAGCCCGCAACTGGAACCGCCAGGACTTTACCTATACCGCTTCGGCTACCAACCTTACCGGTGTGGTGCACGGCTTTAGCAATGAAACCGAAGGAGCCATTTACCTTATAAACAGCACTGGACAGCGTAACAGACAGTTTGAAGTTGCCGGATTTGAACCTCGCCTAGCGTGGACCTACAAGCTTTTCGGAATGGATGTTAAGACCGATGCCGGTGTGCGTTACCTTTACGAAAAGGCTTTTGAACAAAGGGTTGTAGGTACTTTAGCTGGTACCCGCTCAGGAAATTTGCGAGAAGATGAGATTAGATTGGGGCATACCACAAGCGCTTTTTTTCAGAACAAATTTGTTGTCGGAGAGAAGTTTACTGTAACCGCAGGTGTTCGCAATGAAAACATTTGGTATACTCGTGAGACCATGCGGTTGAACTTTAAAGACACTCTTATTACTGCCGGTTCTGAAGTTTTTGCCATAATTCCGGGTGCCGGGATCAATTACAACCTTACCAGTAATGTTGGCTTTTTTGCCGGCTTACACCGTGGTTTTGCCCCGCCCCGCACCAAGGATGCCATTACAATAACCGGCGAAAATCTTGAACTGGATGCCGAAAAAAGCTGGAACTCTGAACTGGGAGCACGTGTGAAACTAGCTGGAATGGAACTGGAATACACTCTGTTCAGGATGGATTTCTCTAATCAGGTTATTCCGGTTTCTGAATCTTCGGGCGGTGCCGGAACTGGTTTTATAAACGGTGGTGAAACCCTGCACCAGGGTATGGAACTATCACTGCTTATGCCCTTTGATCTCTTCCTTCCCAAAAAATGGAACGCCCAGATGAGTGTTGCTGGAACATGGGTTAATTCAGTTTTTGCATCAGACAGGTACGTGCTTGCCAAAACCTCGAGGGTGAGCAGCGTTCCGAATGTATATGAAAATGTTAAGGGAAACAAAACTCCCTATGCCCCCGAACTTACCTTAACCGCTGCACTTACTGTTGAACACGAAACAGGCTGGGGAATGCGTTTGTGGGGCAACTATATTGGCAGTCAGTTTACCGATGCCCTAAACACGGTTGATGTTTACCAATGGATTGAACTCGCTGCTGCCGATGCAAACTACCGCTATGCTCAGGCAACTGCCAACGGACGTATTGGCAAACTCGACCCATATACTGTCATAAATCTTTCAGCCTGGTATGAGCACAAAGCTACCGGACTCGGGTTTAATGTAAGCGTTAAAAACCTGCTCGATGAGCGTTACATAGCTACCCGTCGTCCACAGGGTATCAGGGCCGGAATGCCCAGGTTTATCTCGGCCGGCATCAATTACAGGTTGTAATATGAAAGGGTGCCGTTTTAACCCGGATTATTCATTAGGAATGCAGTGAACTAATGATTTTTCCGGGTTTAACCCCGCTTTAGAAAAACATAAATTGTAAGCATTTCTGATTATAATTTATAGTTTTTCTTATGCGATTTGTCGTTCTAATTATATTATTATCAATAATTTATACTGATATTTTAATAGTGACGGTCATTAGAAAAATCGGCTAAAGACAAATCTGGGTTCAATTGACCGATTGAACCGGCTCTCCTGCCCCCTGAAAAATTTTGAAAATTGCAACAAGTCTTTCTTCTTCTTAGTTTGAATCAATCGATGTTGGTAATGGTTCTCTCTGCAGGGCTTTTCAAGGGCATTTGCTTCAATGGTTGCGAGTAGGAGTGTCGGTTGGCAATTCGAAGTCAATACATTTAAAAAATAAATATATAAATAATAAATGTAATACCTTTGAATTTAGCACTATCTGCCAAATGCACTAAACACTTTATTGGTGTGGCGTTGGTTTATATTCTGCTATTTGATTCAGAAATAATGGTCAAAAATGCTTAATTATTTCCCTGAACCAAATACCAGTCTATCCACGAGTCTAATTGACTAACAGAATTAG
>JBBISA010000105.1:0-3847 GCA_037441525.1 Bacteroidota bacterium | reverse complement strand
AGTTATAATAACACTTCTAGTCATGTGGCAAGATGTAAATACCCTAGTAAAATAAAAAATCCTTTAATACTACTTAAACACTGCTACAGCGGCTGGTTCCAAAATATGAAATGTGAATGATTCGGTGAAGTACAATTGTACCGTTTTGTTGTTGTGGGCTTTGTAGCCAATGGAGAGATCCTGTCCAATAACAAGTTTAAGATCGCCACCCCGTACTGAAACAATATAAGCACCGTCAATATTGGGAGCCATGATGATTGATCCGCCCAGGAGGTTTTCCAGTTGCTTGCGAAGAGGATATCCTTTAACAAAACAGTTTACCTTTTCCCAGTTTTTCTGACTAAGCACCAAAGAATAGGGGCCTTCGACCGAATTGGCTTTGAACTGGGCCAGCACATTGGCTACGGCGCCAATAATATCTTCGCCATTTTCAGGGAATGCAGGTGTATTGTACACATTGCATGATTTGAGCCCTTTAACATTGGCAGCCGGGAACCCTTCATAAATAAGGTTCTCTTCAAAACGGGCAATTTCGCGGGCGGCATCTTCAAGAGCACTAAGATCAATGTCCTGGGCGCCGCGGGCAACGTTGTCGAGTTCCCATATATTCAGTTCGAAGGGTACGCGAGCCTCTACCATAGGCAATACCTGGTGAATTCCATATTCCACAGCACCTTTCTGATCTTTGGGAACAACTATACGGCCCGTTGAAAGCGATGCATAGTTCCAGCCTTTAGGCCCATCAATATCAACAAATTTTCTTGCTGAGAGTATAGAAGTAAGCACATCGAATGCCTGTTTGTTTATCTCTAGCCAGGCCCCATCGGCAATAGGGGCCAGCGATTTTCTTAAAATATCCATGATATTACTTTTTGATTTTACCAATACCTAATGAATCAGTTGTTTTTGATGCACTTACCGGAGCATCGCCGGAGTCTTTACCTTCTTTTTCTGCTGCAACTATGCTTCCTTCAATAAAAAGATACTTGCGCAAACTCTCATCCCAGCCGGGCATGTTGCGCCTGAGCCATTCCAATGCCATACAGGCGTGTTCTATCTCCTCGTCGCGGTTATGAGCCATAAGGGCGGCAAGTTCGGGATCGTTGCTGGTTACAACACGCTGATTGTACCAGTCAACTGCTTCAATTTCTTCCTTTAAACTGTTCAGTGCCCTTGAATAATTTCGGGCCTCCGGGGTTAGTTCTGTTACGGGTTCGTGATAGCTTGACATGCTGTTTTTTTTGATGAATGATAATTTTTAACGTGTTTATTACAAATGTATCGGTTTTAAATTAAAACAATGTAAAATTTAAGGGTCTTTTTCGGGGTTATTTTTGAGAGAAATTTATTTAAATTAGAATTATTATAAACTGAGAACAATTTTCAATTGATATTGTTTAATGGCTAAAATCATACATTATGAGAACAGTTCATGAAATAGCAGAAATGATCCAAAAAACCGGCCTTAAGGTTACCCCGCAACGGGTTGCAGTTATTCAGGCACTTGATATTCTTAACCATCCCAGGGCAGAGGAGATTTTCAAGGTGGTTTCGCAACAAATTCCAGGATTGTCGCAGGCAACTATTTATAATACCCTTGAAGCTTTAGCGGGAAAGCAGCTTGTTCGCAAAGTGCATACCGATGCCGATGTTATGCGATATGATGCCGTTCATGAGCACCATCATCACCTGTATTGTGTTCAGAGTGAACGGATGGACGATTATTTCGATCCTGATCTCGATTTGTTGCTCCAACAATATTTTGACAAGAAAAAAATATCAGGTTTCAGATTAAAGGAGATCAAACTCCAACTGATGGGTGAGTTTGATGAAAACCATGTTCCCGGCAAATCAGCAAATATCTGAAAAACTGATGAATACAATTAAAATATAAATTCAAATCAAATTAATTAACCCTAAATTATTATCATTATGTTACAAACAACCAATAAAATCGGACTTGAAAATGCCCAGGTAAAAGAACTCATAGAAAAACTAAATGACCTGATGGCAAATTATCAGGTGTTTTATCAAAATACCAGAGGTTTTCACTGGAATATCAGAGGGAACAAGTTTTTTGAGCTTCATGTGAAGTTTGAGGAACTTTATACCGACCTCCATACCAAGATTGACGAAATCGCCGAAAGGATTCTAACCCTTGGGGGTACACCCCTTCATACCTTCGAAGATTATACCAAGGTTTCGGATGTAAAAGCAATCAGGGACGCATCGGAAGATGTGGTATGTGTAAAGGGAGTGCTCGAAGCCCTTACTGTTTTGCTGCGCAAACAACGGGTTATTCTTGAGCTTTCGGCCAAAATGGATGATGAAGGCACCAACGCCATGGCAAGCGATTACATTCGTGAGCAGGAGAAACTTGTCTGGATGTATTCGTCGTGGTTGAATAACTGATCCATTCTGTATTTCAAAACCAAACTGGCAAAAGGAAAAAATCTTCCTTTAGCCAGTTTTTGCGCTAAAACTGTGAAGTGTATTGATTATAACCCACCCAGAGACTTAATAACATCAACTTCTTCCTGGCTATAGGGTGTTCCATCCTTCCTTAAAATCTCATGAAACCACAGTTCAGGGTCTGAACCATCTTCGATTACTGTTCCCCAGGCATATTTGGTGTTGGTTTTACCATCTACCAGGCCCCAGTTGATGGCGCCGATCTTATTCTCTTTCAGCATAGGCATAATTGCCTGAAAGGTGCTACCAAACTTACGGGCCATATATTCGGTGCAGATCATTGGGCGGCCCAGAAGTTTCAGGGTGTCGATAGCTGACCGATGATCAGTGGCATTGCTGTAATTATGATAGGTTATAACATCGGAGTTTTCGAGTTGGAAACGGTTCAGATCAACCAGTTCCCTGTGCCATACCCCCACCGAAAGGGGTTGCGATGGATTAACAGTACGCCCCCAGATAAACACTTTGGTGAGTAGGTCCATGGATTTGTTGCCGTAACCAGAATTTCCCGGTTCATTGTACAGGTCCCAGAGTACGATACGTTTATCGTTGGCGAAGGTGGTTAAAATATCCTTAACATATTCTTCAAGTGTAGAAATAACTGAAGGGTCATCATAAAGCAGGTCGCCTGGGTCGCGAAGCCATCCTGAATTATGGGTCCCGGTTTTGGGTTGGGGTTGTGTTCCGGTTTGGAAGGTGGCGTTCCAGCAATCGTCGAAAAATACAAACATGGTAGCAATGCCATGGCTGGCGGCAATCTGGAGATATTTTTCCATCCTTTCCTTAAACCCTGCACAATCTGCCCGCCATGCTGCGTGGTGCAAATAAACACGCATACAGTTTAAGCCGATTTCAGCAGCCCACCCGAGTTCACGGTCAATGGTTTTGGGGTCGAAGGTCTCTGCCTGCCAGAATTCCAGCTGGTTAATGGCTGTACTGGGAGTAAAATTGGCACCCCTTAACCAGGGTTGGCCCGCATACCATTCATTGGCTTTTTCTGCGCTCCAACGCAACGCCGGAAGGTCGGCCTCTGTTATTTCGGTTTTTTGGCTGGTTTGGGTGCATGAATAAATTAGGATCATCATCACAGCCGTGATAATCGCTAAAAATCTGATTTGCTTCGTCATGGTTTGTTTTTGGTGTATATGAAAATGGATTGATGAAGAATTATAGCTAAAAATCTGAATTGAACTTGAAGCGAATTATTGATAAACACAGAGCTTGTGGTGCAAATTTACATGCTGCATCAAGCTTGAATATCACATCAAAAAGGAAATGTTAAAAGTCAATTTTTAATATCACAAACTTAATATTTCTTTCCACTACTGACCGGATAAAATAATATCAAAAAAGGGGCTGCGCCATTAAGGTTTCG
>JBBISA010000104.1:0-3850 GCA_037441525.1 Bacteroidota bacterium | reverse complement strand
GAAAACGTCCTAAACCTTTTTGAAAAATCTGTCCAAAGAATAGGGGGTTAAGACAGTCGGGCCATGCTGCACTGTTGGTAACTTCGCCCATGGTTTCATCTATCACACGAATGGTAAGGTAATTGGCCGGAGTAGGAACATACTGGTTGGTGTAAACCAACCCGAGTTCGGTGAGCACACCGGAGGCACCCAGCAAACTATTGTACGGAATACCTGTTGAGCGGGCAATGAACCATGCATAACGGTAAACATCCGGGTCATTGTCGAGCAGAGGAAGTGCCTCGAGCATGAAATTTTTCTGATATCGCGCAGTAGCTGAGTTTTCAATGCCATCCCAGGCACAAAACTCGGTCAGCCATATAGGCTTACCATACCTTTTCCATTGACCAAGAAACCAGTTTAGTGCGCTTACCGTGCTCATATAACAATGAACGTTTACAAAATCGAACCGGCAACCACCTTTTGCATCACACTCCTGCAACCAGGCATCCATCCAGTCGAAGGGATTCTGATAGGGAGGATCGGGAGAATAATTTAATGCAGGGCCTACTATCTTGAGGCCATATTTATCGGCTATAGCTTCAATGCGATGCCACTGCGCCGCCACCTGAGCAGGGGTCATGTTGGCCTGATTTCTGAAATTGGGCTCATTAAAACCCATAATATATTTTACACCGGGTTGGTTATCGAGGTATTCATGCAATGCCATTTCGTTGAAATTTCCATTCCATGCCTGTGGTACAAACTCCATCCCGAAATCACGGTACACATCAATAATACTATTGGCAGCATCGGGCCTGTGCCACCAGTTGTACCACCATGTAGCTCCAGCTGAAAGTGCCTTCATATCGGCTTGGCTATGTTGGCCATAACCATAACCCCGTTTGTAATTCTTCTCACCTGATTGTGCAAAAATCAATGAAACCTGAAACAGATATAAGATCAGAAAGAATATCAATGGAATTGGACAAAGGGTTGAATTCGATTTTTTAAAAAATGGCCTTATTATCATTATATATTGTTCTCAAAAATGAATAATTGATTCTGAATTTAATAAATTCAAAAATAACAGTTCTGCATGAATCCTTTTCTTTTAAAATTGCTTTAGCCCTTTAAAAAGATTAAATTGAACGCATTGGGATAAATAACTTTTAGTTTTAAATTTAGTTTAAAACAATATTTTTATATACATTTGCCCGGTATCACAAACCAATCCTATCATCAATAAACCAAACAATTATGTCGAAAAATAAAAATACTGAGCAGAAAATTTTTGATGCTGCCACCGAGCTTTTCCTTGAAAAAGGGGTTGACCGAACCAGTGTCCGGGATATTGCTTCCAAAGCAGGCATCAACCTGGCATTGATGAACTATTATTTTCGTAGCAAAGAAAACCTTTTCGATGCCATTTTTGCCAACCTGGTAAAAAAGAACACCAAAGACCTTATCAAGATTCTGGATTCAGACCTTGAGCTGGCAGAAAAAATTAAGCAGTATGTGGGGATGTATGTAGATGTTTTGAATAAAAATCCTTTGCTGGTTTCATTTTTCATGGCTATACTTCACCGCAGCCGCGAAAAGATCACCGAAATGGATGTGATACACAACCTTTATGGCCGCGAAAAGTTTAGTCAGCAGATTATTGACGAAGGTAAGGCTGGCCGGATAAAGAAAACAGACCCATCACATTTTTATGTTGATATGATAAGCATGATCACTTTTCCCTATGCCATAAAACCCCTGATAATGGATAAGAACGCCATGAACGAGGATGACTTTAAGGTTTTCCTTGAAAACCGCAAGGAGCATATTACTGAAATGTTGTTGAATTCTATTAAGGTTTGCCCTTGACAACACCCTGGATTATTGATTAATTATCTGTAAATCAGAAAGTAAAATATTCATATCAAACTGATTGATAATATGGTCTTTTTGAATTATTTCTCTTTTCAATGATTGGATCACCCTTTCCGATTCTTCCTGTGTAGCAATCATTTCTTCCATGTTTTGTTTCAGTTCTTCTTCCTGTTGGCGAAGGTTTTCAGCCAATTCCTCACTTTTTTTGAGCAATTCGGCCGTGTTAATATTTATTCTCATTACAGAAATATGGGCTGCAATTGTTTCAGCAATCCGCAATGCAAACTCTCTCCTGTAGGGCTCAATAGATTTAAATCCGGCAAGCTCAATAACTCCGCAAACTTCATTTTCGTAAATCAGAGGCAGAAGCACCAGACAATCGGGGTTGGTGTTACCTGACCCCGAGGTAATGGAAACATAATTTTGGGGCAAATCAGTCATATAAATAGGTTCTTTCTCCATAGCACATGCACCTATCAATCCTTCATTGAACGCCATTTTTTGCTGGTGATATTTTTGACGGTTATAGGCGTAGCATCCGGCGAGCACAAAATAGGGTATTTCGTTCTCTTTTTCCATTAAATATAAGCCACCTTGAGTGAGACCCATATATTTTACAAGGTTAATGATAATATCTACTGCCAGCTCGTTTACTGATGTGTTGCCAGTGCGCATTATCCGGGCAAAGAGGGCAAGGCCTTCGGCAGTCCAGGTTCGCTGGCTCTCCTCGTTTTTTTGAATTTCCTGTTGCTTTGCCACTTCTTCCAACTGATTTTTCATCTGAATAAGACTTCCACCTAAATCACCTTTATTTCCAAATACATCAATGTGAGTATTGAAATTCCCCTTGCCCACTTCGATAGCAAAATCGCGGGTATTACGCAGATTCATTGTCAAATTGTTGATGGGATCTACCATTTGCCCGATTTCGTCATTGCTTTGTTTTTCGATACTTTCAGGCAGGGTACCTTCGCCCAGTTTAACGATGTAATCTCTGAAAGAAAGCAATTTTGACAAGAGACGACCTGAAAGGCGCTGATAAATAAATATGATAGAAAAAGGGAGAATGATAAAAGCACCAATCAGCACTATCATTAAGTTTCTGACTCTTTTTGTTGAGTAACGGGTTACTTCTTCCCTTGTGCTGTTTAATAGATGGTTGATGTACGAAAATTGCTGATTGATCCTGTAGGCAAGTCCCTGCTCTGATGAGTTTCCAATCTCCATATCTTTGGCAGCCAACTGATGAAAGGCTTTTTGGTAGTTACGGGCTTTTTCATCAAGGCCGGAGTTTATTCCCATTTTTCGCATTCTTTGGATAAAGATGTCATAGGTATTATCGAATCGCTCAAGGTAGCGTTTATCTTTTCGCAGCATAAAATCCTTCTCATACCTGCGAAGTGTAAGCATAAGCGAAGTAAGCTCATACTGATGCTCTTTCTCAAGAACTTGTTCTACCTGGTGTATGTGCTGGCGCATTACATCACTCAGACCATAATTTTCGAATCCGTATTCAAATAGTGCAGTTTGCAGGTTCTTAAAAAGCTGCTCAATTTCTGAATAATGTTGAGAAAGTAATTGTATCTTCGAATTTAGCTGAAGCCTTTTAATGATGGTATTTGTCGAAACATTATCAAGAACTTGACGATTAACCCTTAAAAGGCTATCCATCGATGAGATGTAGGCACTTTGACCCGTGTTGAAAAATTTGGGATTTACCGATTCATATAGAAGGAAATCGCGTTCGGTGCGGGCAAGACTTATTTCGAGATAAGAAAGATGCTCAAGTTGGGAAGTAAGCCTAAAGTTAAATGTAATTTGACGTAACGTCAAATTAGTAAAATAACCTAAGGCTAATAGTAGAATTACTATGGCAGCTGTTGTTATGGTAAATTGTTTTCTCAGTGTTCTAATCTGCTGATTTAATGATATTTACAATTATTTTACTAGGGTATTTACATCTTGCCACATGACTAGAAGTGTTATTATAACT
>JBBISA010000103.1:0-3936 GCA_037441525.1 Bacteroidota bacterium | reverse complement strand
CATCAGGGGGGTCAATATGACCGGATTAGGGGGTCAGTATCACCGGAATAACCAATTACAAAATATCTTCCTGATTTACAGAAAGAAGTCTCTTTATTGCTTGAAAAATAAACGATTATACATGCGAACATTTTTTCCCTTTGTTTTATGTTTTTTGCTTTTTTCCCAGGCCCAACAAGCCCAAAACTTCCAGATCGCTACCCTTAAATATCGTGGCGGCGGCGACTGGTATGCCAACCCAACGGCATTGCCCAACCTGGTTGCCTTTGCCAATCGCGAGCTGGGCACTACCATTAGTCCTGCTATTGCCACAGTAGAAGTTGGAAGCCCCAATATTTTCAACTACCCGTTTTTATATATGACCGGCCACGGCAACCTGGTATTTTCGGCACAGGAAGCACAAAACCTGCGCAACTATTTACTTGGCGGCGGCTTTTTGCATGTCGACGATAACTACGGGCTCGATCGTTTCTTCCGTCGCGAAATTGCCAAGGTATTTCCAGAACTTGAATTGGTTGAAGTTCCCTGGTCGCACCCGGTTTACAGCCAAAAATTCCCTTTCCCGCAGGGCCCACCCAAAATACACGAGCACGATGGCAAACCACCGCAGGGTTTCGGTATTTTTTATGAAGGCAGACTGCTATTGTACTACACCTACGAAATTGACCTGGGCAATGGCTGGGAAGATCAGATTGTGCACGGCAACCCCGAAGAAGTTCGCCTGAAAGCCCTGCGAATGGGCGCTAATTTGTTGCATTATGTGTTCAACAGGCAGTGATTTAATAACTGAATTTTGCGGAAATCATTAATTGAGTAGGTCTAAGATTGTACTCATTCTCAAGCAACATAAAATTGCCAACAAAGTAATCGCGATAGGTCTTATGGTTTAAAACATTTATCCATTTCACATCAATGTCGATTTTACGGGCAACTATCGTATATCTGTAATGAAGGTCAATGAAATAATTCCCTTTGTCTTTATGCCTGTAATATTCACCCTGGATTGCCAGATGCTGATTGCTCTTTGGGAAAAAGAGCAGGTTCCCGAATTGTTTCCAAATGGTTATTTCATTCAACTTTTTTTTTGCTCTCCATGTATCATAATTTAGCCATTCTGATTTAAGTTCACTATTTAACCAGCTGTTAAACCTGATATTTGCTTTTGGAGCTATAGTGTAAATATTGTTTGTGCTTGTAAATGACAACCCATTTAACCACTGATCGCGGCAGTTATTCATATACGAACCTTGCAAAGAAATAGTGGTTTTGAATTTGCTGAAAAACTTGCTGGTGCGTGCAGTTACATAGTGCATTTGCGATTGGTTAGCCTTTTCAATTCCCTGCAATATAATGCTGCCAGTTGGCAATATGGTGTTAGAATAAGCAACATTGTGAGTGCTAAGAGTGAAAACATAGTTTAAAGAAGAAAAGAAACCTTCAATAGGATTACGGTGGCCTATATAAGCAGAAAGATTATGTCGTTGACTTTGCTAAAGTGGCGAACTATTGATATGTAGGCTATGGATATTTTTTAATATCCACTGGTAATGAATGCTTTCCAGCTCACTAAAATGATGGGTAACTCCATAGGATCCCCTTAATTGCCAAAAATTAGCGGTGCGGAAGTTTAAACTTATACGTGGATCAGAAACCAAACGATTCACTGTCTGTCCCTTTCCAACGTATTTATCTTCTATGTTTATATATACGTGACTTATAGGCAGGTCAATGGTAAAATTAAAATCACTGCCCTTTTTGTAGGTTATTTCTGTCTGCAAATAGCTGCGTGTGCGCAATCCTGAAACAGAGTTTGCAAATAAACCTGAAATGGTTTTCTCATTATCCTGGGTTTCAATCTCAGAGTTTTGCCACTGTTGTTGGTATTGAAAACCCTACCGGGGTGAAATGGTCCATCGGTTCCATCCAAAGGCAATGCTGACCGACTGGTTTGCATTTAAACGCTGTAATTGGTTTTGCTGGGCGAGTTGGCCATAAGATTGTCCTTCATTAAACACTTCTTCAAATAATCCTGGCCTTACGGAAAGGGTTTGGGGATTTTGATCGAAATACATTACCGATATTATTTGAATCAATTTGGATCCAATAGGTTTAATCAAGCTTAACCGGTTCGAAACATTGGAAAAAGGGTTTTGGAGTTGCTGGCTTATCGGTTGTATTTCAATACCGGTAAGTTGGCCATTTGTTCGATCCCAGTGGGTTTGGAATTCCAGTTTGTTATTCAAATAGTTTTCTCTGGTATTCCTGTTTAAGGAAAATTCACCCCGCAGTGCACTTTTGATCAGCTTGTTCTGGATTTTCTCGTTAAAAACAAGGCTATCGGCAGGGGTATAAATTGTCCGAAGGATGGAACCAGTTTGTTGTTGTTGGTCATGAATAAACCAAAGATTAGTGCGCAATTGCATATCACGACTTATACGTTGAAGAGCATTGGCGTTAATCATGTGCAGATTATTGTTGAGATACCTGTTTTCATTGAAGTCCGGAGGGGTAAGTGCTGGTATTTCGAGTGCAGATGACCGGCGCAAATCGCCATCAAATCGTTCACGTAAACTCTCCATGGTTAGTGCATCGAGTTGGCGGGCAGCATCATTACCCGTATTATTGGCTTGGTAGGAACCCGCAAGCTGAAAATTTTGCGTAAACAACATGGGGGTAATGTTGGCATCCCATAATAATGGAGTCATACCAGAACCCAGCCTGGCCGTTCCTGTTGTGGTAATATTGCGCTTTAGGGTAATATTGAGCGATGTGCGAACAGATGGTAGTCTTTCTTCAAGAATTTTTAGGGGTTGATGGTTTTCAACTATCTGGACCGTAGCTACTGATTTGTGGGGCATATTCTGACTTACCAGCCCATAACGCCCACCCATAAGGTCCAATCCTTCCACATAAAAGTTCTGAATAGGTTCACCCTGATAAAGGATGCGACCCGATGATTCAACATCGATGCCAGGCATTTGCTTCAATACATCAGCAATAGAACGATCCTGCTCACGTGCAAAACTGCTTACCATGTAACTTATTGTATCGCCTCGTTTCTCAATGGGTGCGGCACGCACAATAAATTCAGACAGGTCTTTTGTTTCGGGTAAAAGGATTAGGTTAAGTTCCTGGGTTTGATTAGCAATAAACCTTATCTCCTTTCGAAACTGAAGCGATGTTACTTCAAGACGGAGCGAATCTGCCGGTGAATTTACCTTATGCTATATTTTCCATCACGGTTGCTTATGGCGAAGGCAATTAGCGACTGGCTCTGGTGTGGGTAAATCAGAATATTTACATTGGATGCAGGTTCATCTCTTTCATTTGTCAGTTTGCCTGAAATGATAGTTTGACACACCAAACCACCAGGGTGAAACAAAAAGGTTGTTACAGAAATACAGATTAATAATATATAAAATTTATTATTAAGCAGTATTTTATGGCTCATTTTTTTCAATATTTAGTGGTTGTCTTAGTGATGTAAACGAACAATTTAACGTCTTGTCATAATAGGCAACTATTTCAATTCAATATATTCATTCCTTCTTTGAAGATTTTGGGCTGCAGTAATTTGTGATTCAAGGGGTAATTGAGCATCAGCAGCAGTATTTATTATACTGTAACGGAAGTTATGATAGGCTTTGATGAATTTCTCATGAGTGCTATAAATATATTTATGTTATGGGCAAGTGTAAAAAAACAACGACACAGCAGACAATTTGCTACTTAAAAACAGAAAAAAGAAAAACGAAATAATAAACAGCCAACGCACAAAACTGAACATCCCGCAAAAACACACTAACCAAACGCTAATACCGTTTTTTTGCGGGAAGAGCAGTTATCTTGACGACACACCAGTGGATAATTGTATATTTGTTATTATTAATTAACATTTAAACAGATTTTTGATTAATGGAAACCGCTTGCGGTTCG
>JBBISA010000102.1:0-4646 GCA_037441525.1 Bacteroidota bacterium | reverse complement strand
CATAATCAATAACTTAAAACTTTAAATTTTTAATGACGGTCATTAGAAAAAACGTTAAAGACAAATTTGGAATAAAAAAGGCTGCGCAATCGCTGCGGAGCCTTTCACATGCATATTCAACTGCAATAAATATCTAATCAATAATCAATAAAGCAGCATATAAACAAACCAAGAAAACAAAATAAAAACTGATTTAGTGAAGTTTAGAGCTTATAAGATGTATAAACTCTGCACGGGTTTTGTCTGTAAGAAAAGCGCCGGTGAAATCGGAAGTGGTTGTTACAGAGTTTTGTTTTTGAATACCCCGCATCATCATACACATGTGATGAGCTTCAATAACAACAGCCACACCCATAGGTTTAAGTGTATCCTGGATACAATCCCGAATCTGGGTTGTGAGTCTTTCCTGAACCTGTAATCTGCGTGCAAAAGCATCAACCACACGCGGTATTTTGCTTAAACCTACAATATAACCGTTGGGAATATAAGCTACATGTGCCTTACCAATAAATGGCAGCATGTGGTGCTCGCACATTGAGTAAATTTCAATATCCTTAACCACTACCATTTGACGGTAATCTTCCTTAAACATTGCAGAGCGTAGTATTTCAGAAGGATCGAGGTCGTAGCCATGCGTAAGATATTGCATGGCTTTGGCTACTCTTTCAGGAGTTTTTTCAAGACCTTCGCGAGTGGGGTCCTCTCCTATCAGTTCAATTATATTATAGTAATGAGCAGATAAGGCTTTTATGGTGCGAGGATTATACTGATCAATTTTTTCATAGCCATCCATAGAATTATCTAAAGCCATCTGGCGATTAATTTCTGCTGTCATCATAATTGGTTGTATTTAGCGTTATTTTATCCGTAAAATTCGGCGAAGTTGTTCTCAGTCTCAGAAACCTTAACACAATGCAATTGGGCACCGAGCTGTGATACAGGCTCATCGAGTTGATTCCAAATTTGAATGGCAAGATTCTCTGTGGAAGGAATTACCCCTTGCATAAAATCAACTTCAAGATTCATGTTTCTATGATCAAGTTTATCAGTTACCCGGTACCTGATTATACGGCTCAACTCTTTCAGATTTACGAGAAAGCCGGTTTCTGGATCAATTTCACCTTTTAAAGTAACAAAAAGAACATAGTTGTGACCGTGCCAATTGGGATTGGAACATTTACCGAAAACCTTCAGATTGTTTTCATTGCTCCACTCGGGCTTAAATAACCGATGGGCTGCATTAAAGGTTTCACGCCGCGTAATGTAAATCATGATGGACGGTTTTGATTAATAGATGCTTGTAAAAAGTTCGTAATAACAAAAGTAAAAATTTAATTCCGGTAATTGTTCGAACTGGTTTTAGATAATCTAATTGTTTAAATTTGCAAACTCAAAAAAACCAAAGTGTTTAATATTTGATTTCAATAATTAAACAGAATAGATTAGCATAAGGTTCATCACAAAATATAAATAATTCGGGGTGTAGCGCAGTTGGTAGCGCGCGTCGTTCGGGACGACGAGGCCGCTGGTTCGAGTCCAGTTACCCCGACCACAACAAACCGCAATCAGTTAATATATAACGGGTTGCGGTTTTTGAGTTTATAAATTCTTCCTTTAAGCTTAAAATGCTTCCACCAAGAACAATCATTTTCGTGGTATTTTTCTGCTACATCCAACAATAATTATCTGTCAGGGAAAAAATATTCCGGCATGATGCACACGTGTGTAATTATTTCTATTTTTACACATTATTTCAATAACTTGATTTTATCTGCTTACTCGGTTATTAAAGGCCTAAAGGTTACAGAATTGAAAAGGAAAACCATTGACTCAGCTCATTTCAGTCAACTCGAAAAGTACCAGATGTCATTGTTATTTTTCGACAGGCACTGGGCCGATATAAATTCATCGAATTTTACAGTCGACATTTTCGCTGCAGTATATGAAGCAGTATGTTTGCTGCCAAAAAAGGTTTTAGCCGGATTCGGTGACAATCTGTATTTGAAAGTTACTGCTCCTGAAGTGGTCTCAATTGTACAGCCCGACAAAGCCATTGCTGAAGTTGCATTTGAAGTTATCGCGAAGAAAATTGAAAATCATTCTCAACCCATTGAAAACAGAATATTTACAACAAACATTCTTAATCGCTGATAAAAATATTAGATGACTGCACACATGTACTATATATTATTCCCTTAAAACCAGTTCCTATGAAAAAAAATCTTCCTTTAATTACGATTGCCATTGCAATAGCTCTAACAGGTTGTTCCCGTCAAAAGCAAAAGATAAACTTTGAGCCTGCCTTTGAATCGCTGGAACAGGTAAATCCGGTTCCTGAATGGTTTAAGGATGCAAAATTCGGAATATATTTCCACTGGGGAGTTTATTCGGTTCCGGCATTTCACAATGAATGGTACCCCCGGAATATGTATTTCGAAGGCTCTGTTGAAAACCGGCACCATGTGGCTAAATATGGCCCCGTAGATCAGTTTCCCTATCATGGATTTATAAAGGGAATGAATGATAAAGACGGGAATTTATACCAATTTGCACCACGACTAAAAGCAGAAGGTGGCAATTTTGATCCGGCTGAATGGGCACAGCTTTTTGCTGATGCTGGCGCACGTTTTGCCGGACCCGTAGCAGAACATCATGATGGCTTTTCAATGTGGGCCAGCAAGGCAAATCCATGGAATGCCAAAGAAATGGGGCCTAATCTCGATCTTGTTAAATTGCTTACCGATGAAATCCGCAATCAAGGCATGAAAGTGATCCTATCGATGCATCATGCCTACCAGATCACAGGTTTTTTTGAAAGAGCACCCATCTCCAATGATCCCATGTTAAAGACACTATACGGTCAATTGGGAAAGGAGAATAACGAAGCCTTGTGGCTGGAAAAACACAAAGAGATCATTGATCAGTATCAACCCGATATTATCTGGCAGGATTTTAATCTGACAGCCATCTCAGAGCCGATATTGTTAAACTTCCTGGCCTACTATTACAACCAGGCCCAGATTTGGGACAAGGAAGTTGTTGCAACCTATAAAGATGCCCTAAATACCCGATGTGCAGTGCTGGACTATGAAAGGGGTGGCCCTATCGATCTGACAGAATACTATTGGCTTACCGACGATGCGATCAGTTCATCAAGCTGGTGCTACACCGAAGGGATTGGCTACTACTCTAAAAAACAGGTGCTACATGGCTTTTTCGACCGTGTGAGCAAAAATGGTAACCTTTTGCTGAATATTTCTCCCATGGCCGATGGCACTATTCCACAGGAGCAAAAAGAAATTCTCCTGGGCATGGGCGACTGGCTTAAAAAATACGGTGAAGCGATCTATTTTACCAGGGCATGGGAAAAATACGGAGAAGGCCCCACAAGAATGGGGGCAGCACATGGTGTTTTTACTGCTCCCAAAGAGGGCACTAGTCGCGATGTACGCTATACCCGCTCAAAGGACAATACTTCTCTTTATGCAATTCTTCTTGGATGGGATGACGGGCAACAGGATGTTACACTCACAACATTGTCGTCAGATCGGATTGACATTTCCAACCTAAAAGATGTAAGCCTTATTAACCAGGAAGCGGGTCGTTACCAATCGCTTCAATACAAGCAGGATGAAAGGGGATTAACCATTACACTTCCGAAAAAAGAGTTCGATGAACCCGCTTATGCTTTAAAACTAAGCTTCAGGGGCACCATAAGGCCTTTAAACAAATTTGCCGAAATAGATTGCACTCCGCATTATTACCTTTCTCCTGATGGTAAACCTGCGCCTGTGGTGGGTGCATCAGGCAATTTGTCGGGCAACCGGCAGAGTGCACAGCAACAATGGAAACTGGAAGCCACCCAAACAAAAGGTGTATATAAGATCATAAATCGTGAAAACCCTTTGATGGTTCTTAGTGCTGATGGAACAGTTGTTTCAGCTTCGCTTTTCAACAACTCTGAATACCAGTACTGGAAAATTGATGAGTATTACAACGAAATGCTTATTATCTCAACCTGGAAAAGTCCTCATCTCTTTTTAACCATTGCCAATGAAAAAGCAACTCTCATTAACGACAGAAAACTGGCATCAACATGGAAACTGCTCGAAATTTGTGAAGTTGCTCAAACTGCTTACAAACCCCACTCAATTCCGGGAACCATTGAAATTGAAGACTTTGACAATGGATGCTCTGGCGATGCATGGTATGATCGCGATGACAATAATGCCGGTAGCCAGTACAGACCTGATACCGGTGTAGATATTGAAATAAGCAGTGCCGGTGGATACAATGTTGGCTGGACAAATACAGGCGAATGGCTTGCCTATACTGTTGATGTTGCCGCAGAAGGCAACTATGAACTAACTTTTTTTGTGGCAGCAAATACAGGGAATGGTAAAATCAGGATAGAATCAAATAGCCAAAACCTCACCGGTACTTTTTCATTGCCTAATACCGGAGGGTACCAGCAATGGAAGCCTGTAAAAACCAAAGTACAACTTAAAGCAGGTAAACAGGTTTTAAAGATTTTTATTGAACATTCAAATTCTGATTTTAACCTTGATAAAATGACTTTCAGAAAAATATGATATGATTATCCGCAATCTTGCCAGTGAACTGTTGACGCTGCTATTAAAAGCCTG
>JBBISA010000101.1:0-5008 GCA_037441525.1 Bacteroidota bacterium | reverse complement strand
TCAAATAGTTATTAACAAAAAAAGGCTGCCTCTACTTTTGAGACAGCCTTTTTTTGTTGGGGTGGATGAAATTTTTCAGGAATGGATTTCAATAATTACCAATCCGACCATTCTACCGGCCGTTGTGTAAAAAGACGGCACCGCTCATGCATATACCTGAAATAATAAAAGAGACGGTAGTTTAGCTCCATCCCATAGTTTATTGCCGGATTGTAATCGATATACGAAAGGTTGCCACACCCACGACGGTTGACTCCTGGTGCATAAGTGTTCCATTCCCTTACCAGCTGTACATTCCAGTTTTCAAGGTAGGCCTGAGTAAAATATGTCATAGGCCGGGCTTTGGCAAACATCCAATTGTCGAACTGAGCATCAAATATTATAAGCTGATAGCTCAGCGAATCATCAGCAAGTGAATCGTTTAGTGCCAGTTGTCCGGCTTTATTGTTCTGGTCGGTTGAACTAGTTACCTTGCTCCCTGGTGCACAGGCTCCCAGAAAGATCATTACGCCAAAAATTATTGCAATTTCTTTCATAACTGATAATATTAAAATGAAAACTCAACTATAGGATCAACAACCAAAAATATTATATGTTGTAACCAACAACCTAAACACAACAATTTAACAGCTACCCACCCAGCAAAAAGCAAAAATTTACAAATAATCATTTAAGAAATTTGTATTTTTTACCTACTATTGCAAAAGTAATTGTGTTTAAGGAGAATAAAGGGCTTTTAATTTAAAATCATCCTTTCCGGAGAATGATCTGTTGGGAAGGAATCCTGAGTAAGATTAAAGCCCAACCTACAATCTGAAAGCCCTGCAATTTAGAACAGAAAAAATTGAAGAATATGAAAAATCACATCCCTGCAATTCTCGCACTGGCATTACTACTGGCAGGCTGTAAAAGCCAGGCACCCGTCACAACACCCATTTTCGAATCGCAATCGTTCGATATTCAGCTCAATAATCTCACCTCGCAAATGGTGAAAAGCCTTACCGAGGAGCGCAAGACCAAAATTGCCATTATGGAGTTTCCTGACCTTAACGGAAATATCAGCGAGTTGGGGAAATTTATCCCGGAGGAACTCACCACAAGGCTTTTTATGACCCGCAAATTCGAAGTGCTCGAAAGGCAACTTCTCAACAGGGTCTTGGCTGAACAGAATCTGGGACTGACCGGGCTGATTGACGCCAACTCCGCAGCGCAGATAGGGAAATTGCTGGGTGTTGATGCCATTGTTACAGGCACCATAACCGATATGGGTAATACCATCAGGCTCAATGCCCGCATTATTGCCACAGGAACAGGTGGGGTGTTTGCCGTGGCATCGGTAAGCATAGATAAAGAACCCCACCTTGCAGCCATGATGAACAGGTTTCACACTCCTCAGGCTCCTCTGAGGGTAAATGATGAAACAGCTGTGAGGCAGTCTCAACCCCCAGTTCAGCCCGAACCAATTGCAGAACCTCCGCAGAGACGCTCCCCTCCTGCCCTAACCAAAGCCATTGTTGACGAATTTGAGTTTGAAGTGGTGGGTACAGCTTTTACCGCCGATAAAAAAATACTTATTGATATATTAATAACCAACACCAGCAACCGCGACAGGGAAATCTCCATCCTTCATGATTCAAATATGTTCGATAATCTTGGGCAGGAATACCCCTACTCTGAAAGGAAGATTGGGCAAAAGTATATGGGTATTTACTCAAATCTTAACCATTTGTTCATTCCTGGTGTGCCTACCCGAATATCCATGGAATACGCAAATGGTGATCCCAATGCTGAAAGTGTTGCCTTGCTAAACCTTAAGGTTGGCAACCTGAGAGGCGGAGTGGTGCAATTGCGGAATTTTAAACTCAATAAATAATGGGAAAACGGATAGTTTTAAAAAGACAACTTTTGCCCCAGAGCAAACTCGCCACAATAATTATGGTGGCAACTTTTACAACACTTTCATGCCTGACCATAAAAAAACCAGCCTGGACAGAAAAAACTCCGGTAAATCAGGGTTATTATATTGGCATAGGGAGTGCCGCAAAAACTCCGGGAGGAACAGACCATATTGCCCAGGCACGCGATATAGCACTTGAACAGATTGCAGCATCCATATCGGTGCACATTACCAGTCAAACCACCAGCCAGCAGCTGGAGCAGTCGGGCATCAGGCTCGAAACTTTTCAGTCAAAAATAACATCGATGGTAAAAACCGACCTGGTAGGCTATGAATTTGTTGAATCATGGGAGAATAACACCGAATACTGGGTATATTATCGTTTATCTAAAGAACTGTATCAGATGCTTGTTGAACAGCGCAAAATGGCTTCTGTAATGCTGGCAACTCAATACCAGAGTCTTGGCAAAAAAGCCGTTTTGGATGAAGATATTGCCTCGGCCATCAGCTACTATTTTTATGCGGCAAAGGAAATATGGCCACACAGAGGATTCATGTCATCCCTTGCCAGTCAGTCGCCTCTTGCCCTCGATGCACAGATCATTTCTGAGCTCAGGCAAATTCTTTCATCTATTATCATCAGGAAGCAGGAATTAACGGAAATCAATGACCCAACAGCCAATCCCAATATAAAAGCAGCAATCGGAGTATTTTTCCCCACATCAACAGGCGAAAAAATTCCGGTAAAAAATATTCCACTTGAAATGGTTGTCACTTCAGGTTTTTCACGTTTCTCGCCCCTTGTCCCCACCAATGCATCGGGTATCAGTTTTATTACTGCATCCAATAATCGCACGCCCATTGGCTCAGAAATAAAGGTAAGACCCAGTCTGATGGCCCTCGCAGGTTTTGAGAATGAAACACCTGCAGGCCCCGAAATAATTGATTTCTTCCAGAACCCGTATTCGGTTATTCGCATACAATCGGTACCACAACGGGTGGCAGTTATTGCAAGAGAAGAAAACCTGGGCGGCAGAAGAGAAAATTCTGTGGTGGCAGGTAAACTCAAAGAGTTCCTTTCAGTGAATAACTGGAGAGTGTTAAATGATGCTGCCCAGGCTGATTACCTGCTTTATATTTCAGTGGGCACTGTGCAGGGGATTGTGCGGGAAGGAATTCACACCGCATTTGCATCGGGTGATGTGTGGATGGTTGACAATTCGACCCAGGAGGAAATTCTGCGCACCAACCTTCAGCGTATCAGCGGCGCAGGATTAGGGTTTGAAGATGCCGGTATGGATGCCCTGGCTAAATTTGCAGGGCATGCCATTTCTTCACTGGGATTGTGAATCTTACAAAACTAATTTTCTCTTTTCGGATAAAACAGAGGATAGTATTAAAAGCCAGGCACCTGAAATAATGATTACTTTTCCTTTAAAATGGGCTGCGTTTTCGAAAGAGTTTTCCAATGATTTTTCCTTGAAAAGCCGTACAGGAAAGTTTTGCTCATCGGATAGCTAAATTTCACTTTTTTCTCATAGTTGATGTCAATCTGGCGATACGACAAGTCAGGTGTATCGTTCAGACAACTTCTTATGGCTTCGGTATAAACCGTTGGGCCGGTCATTTGGTGAGTATTGTATGGAAATTTGTTGGTATGCAGATTTTCGAGCATCAATTCAATGGTTTTTTTTAAGAATGGATGACCGGGTTCGTAAAAAAGTGCGTACTGGACATAATAATCCAGATTTGATTCTAAAGAAATAACGGCAGAATCATCCGGCCTCACTATTTCATCAATTGTGGTTAGGAAAAGGCTATCAATATCAAGATAAACGCCTCCTTTTTTGTACAATATTGTATACCTGAAAAAATCACCTTTCGTGGCACCCACATTTATAGACTTATAGATATCGTAAACTTCAGGTTCAAATTCACTCTTAAGAAATTCTTCTATCATCACATCATCATAAAACCTGTAATCGTACGAAGGATTTCTTTTTCTCATAGTATAGATATGATACTGCGTAAGCCAGGGTAGGCGTGAAGTTTTAAAGGTCTGGTAAATAGTTTTGGGGATACTCATTTAGGTCAATTCCTGGGTTATCATTTTTAATGTGTGATTACCAAAAAAGGTTGTCAGGATGGGCAGGCAGCAGAATTAAATCAAAATACCCTACCCATCCTGACATTTTTTTGCTGCTATCGTCTTTCGTTTTCGAGCTGCTGCATCTCTTCATTAAAAATCTGCTCGAATTTCATTTTATCATAATCGAGGCGCAAGCGTTCGTCGGTTCGTATGCGGCTCGAAATATCGTTGATCAGCTCATCCTTGGCAACTTCAACGGCAACGTAAACACTGTATTTGCCATCTTTTTCGAACACCTTGCTGCACACGGTAGCAACATTGCTGAGCGATTGATTGACCACAGAGCGTGTAAGGTCTTCAAATTTTTCGGCAAACTCGTTGGCATTGCCCACGGTAATATCGCGTGTATAACGGTCAGTAACCGATTTTATAGTACGGTTTACACTTGCAGCCAAAGCCGCATTGGCATCGAGGTTGGCCCTGCGGCGCACCGATGCCATATTGGTACCTTCAGCAATACCGGTTCCTCTGAAATGGGTGCGATCAGAAAAGAATTCATTGTCGCTGCACGGAATTACAATCTCTCTTCCCATGGGGTTTTCAGGAGCAGCAGCAGTTTCCTTCTTACTCCTGCAGCCTGTAAACACAGTTGAACTGGCCAATATTAACATTCCCGCAATCAACAGGGTACTTTTTGCTTTCTTCATGGTTTTGAGTTTTTTTATATACTGAATAGATTAATTTGCAAGGTTCCTTATTAATCTTGGCATTTTTGAAGGAACGAACAGGGGTCAAAATTATCAAAATAATCTCTTCGATTTAAAATATTTTTATTTCATATATATACAATATTGGATGGAAACACTTGTATTTAAAGGGAAGTTTCCGGCAAGGCTAAAAAACTGAAACGACAGGAAAATCCTTAACAACTTCGGGACAATTTTGACAGGTTAAAATGATTAAAAAACTGTATTGACCGATTAAATTAAAATAACTCTTTTTTCAATTACTAAATATCACAA
>JBBISA010000100.1:0-5148 GCA_037441525.1 Bacteroidota bacterium | reverse complement strand
TGTCTAAACCACCAAAAGGTAGTAGAACATTTAATAGCTCTGCTTTTGCTATTATGTCTATGAGTTCGTTAATGTCATTTTGCTTAACACCAATAACTCCTGCTAATTTTTCAGGGTTTATTTCATCCGAACCTGCAAGTCTTAAGATTAGTCTTTCAATTTTTGTAAAATCAGCAAATGTTGGTTTAAGTTTAGGAATGTCTTCTAGGATAACTCGCTTAAATAAGTCAAGGATACTGTCGTTCATAGTATATTTATCCTTGAAAAACAAGAAGTTTGGGATATTTTGATAACTAATGTAACCCTGCCAAAGGTCTTTCAATTGTAAGCCCTTTATTGAATTTATTTTGTTGAAATATATGTTTACATTATTCTCATATACTTTAATTTTCCTGAAAGCTTCTTCTGGCGTTTCACTATAAAAAAGGGCTTCTTTTAATCCGATTGATAGTCCACGCTCAGGATATACCATCTTTCCATTGTTTTCCATATAAGTTTTTGCAGCAACAAATTCTATAAACTTAAATGGGTATATTTTTTCAATTCTCATTCTTCTTGCCAAGTCAGCGGTTTGGTTAAGAAGTAGAGCAGATGAACCTGTGCAGAGGATAAAAGCAGTTCTTGCTTCGTCATAAAGGATTTTCAATGTCTTGCTCCAATTGTCATCATCGTGAACTTCATCAAATAGAAGTGTGATTGGTTCTGATAACTCATTAAATCGTTTTTTTATAATATGTCTTTGAAATTCTTCTAAGGCAATATGTAAATCTATGCCTAAGTTCTTCAAAGTATTTACATTGAAGAAGTAAATGTCTTTGTGATGATTGAGATAAATATGGTTAGCGGTTTGCCATAAAAGCGTTGTTTTACCAACTCCCCGAAGCCCTGCTAAACTAACAAATCGAGGTTCTGAACCTGATTTTAAAAAGTCATTAGCATATTTTTTCAAAAGGACGTAAACTAATCTTGTTGGGTATCTAAGTTGGTAATAGGATGCCTCAACCTACTTTCGATAGCAGATTTGGACACAACTGTATTTTCTAAATAGTATTTTAAATTTTCGTCCATTTTCAATGCAAAAGTAAGAATTTTAGAAGTCGGTTTTTGTAGAAGTTACTAATCTTATAGAGTCTTGAAATTGTTAAGGTTACACTGTCTTTTACACTTGCCACCAACGCGAGGGAATTACAAACTGGCACGATGATTAGCATTTCTGAAACAGGAAGGCCAACGGTCGTTTATGGTTTTGATGGGTCAACCTGTTACTGCAAGATTTTCGCCAAGGCAAATAAATAACAAGATATCATAAGTTTGGCGAATATTTTAATATATTAAAATTGATTGCTCTGAATTTTATATTACATTGGAGCAATAAAAAACATATTATGAAACGACCATCCCGTTTTGGCCTGACAAATCCTTCTGAATAGGGTTTACGGGTTCGACGAAGCCAAAATAGCAAACATTGGGTTCTCCCGTATTAACGGGATAAACTATCCGACAACTTAAAAACAAATTGTTTACGGATGAATAAAATCAGAATACATTATTTCCAGCATGTTCCTTTTGAGGGATTGGCAGGCATTGGGGAGTGGGCGGTAAGGAAAGGTCACCTGGTTGCCGGTACCATGTTTTTTGAAGATCATGTATTGCCCAATCAAGATAGTTACGACTGGCTCATCATTATGGGCGGGCCTATGAGTGTTAACGATGAGGCCGAACACCCATGGCTTGTTGCAGAAAAGGCATTTATAAGAGAAGCCATAGTACGCAATAAAACAATTGTAGGGGTTTGTCTGGGATCGCAGTTGATTGCTTCGGCGCTGGGCCGGAGGGTTTACCCAAATACAGTGAAGGAAATTGGGTGGTGGCCCATTGAAAATGCCGGCAAACTGGGAGATGCTCCATCAGTTTTCAGACTCACCGCGCCCGAGATGGTGTTTCATTGGCATGTCGATACCTTTGATATGCCGGAAGGAGCGGTGCACTTGTACCGGTCAGATATTTGCATCAATCAGGGGTTTTTACTCAAAAATAATGTAATTGGTCTTCAGTTTCACTTCGAGGTAACGCGTGACAGTATTATGGAGATGGTTTCGGGCGACATTGCAGAGATTGAAATGGGCGGAATACGCGTGCAGTCGCGTCAACAGATTATTGAAATGATTGATCATTGCCATGATTCGAACCAGATCATTTTTAGAATTTTAGACTATCTTGCAACCCAATAATCCCCTTGAGCTATGCTACTGCAATTACCCAATGGTTTCGGACTGATTCTTATCCTTATTACTGCCATTGCTCTTTTGCTGTGGCTGGTGTTAAAACTAAAGGTGCATGCTTTCATTGCTTTGCTTGTTGCCAGCATTGTTGCCGGCTTGTTGGCAGGTATGGCTCCGGGTGCTGTACTGGCAAGCATCCAGACAGGCATGGGTGGCACCTTGGGTTACATTGCAGTAATTGTAGGGCTTGGGGCTATTTTTGGGAAAATACTGGAGCACTCGGGTGGGGCAGAGGCTCTTGCAGGATACCTGCTACGCCGTTTTGGCGAAAAGAACGCTCCCTGGGCGCTTACCCTGGCGGGATTCATTATCGCCATTCCTGTGTTTTTCGATGTGGGATTTATTATTCTGGTCCCGGTGTTGTACTCTCTGTCGCGAAAAACGGGCCGGTCGCTTCTGCTTTATGGTATTCCGTTGCTTGCCGGACTGGCAGTAACCCATAGTTTTATACCGCCAACCCCTGGTCCGGTTGCCGTTGCAGACATAATAGGCGCCAACCTGGGATGGGTTATCTTGCTGGGTTTCATTACCGGTATCCCCGTGGCCATCATTGCAGGCCCATTGTTTGCCCGTTATATCAGCAAACGAATCATTGCCCTGCCACCCGAGTTTCAAAACAATCCTTCAACAGCTTTTTCAGAGGCGCAAAAAAGTTATCCTGCCTTCGGACTCATGGTTGTGATCATTGGGTGCCCGCTGGTTCTTATCCTTGCCAACACCATAACATCAGCACTTTTAAAACAAAATGTTGTGGAAAGCACTTTTGCCTCCGATCTAATCCTGTTCATGGGGCATCCCTTTTCTGCTCTTATCATAGCCACCTTGCTGGCGCTCTATTTACTGGGTATCAGGCGGGGAACCAACTGCAAAGTGTTGCAACAAATCAGCAACGATTCGCTAGGCCCTGCCGGGATTATCATTCTTGTAACGGGTGCCGGCGGGGTGTTGAAACAAGTTTTGGTTGACAGCGGAATGGGTGAACAAATGGCTCAGGCAGTAGCTTCATCGCCCATAAATCCTTTGGTGCTGGCCTGGTTGATTGCTGCCGTTGTAAGGATAACACAGGGCTCGGCTACTGTGGCCATGATCACATCTGCCGGTATCATCAGCCCTATATTGCCTGCCTTTGCACTTTCCCAACCGCAGCAGGCCCTTATGGTTATTGCCATTGCAGCCGGAGCCACCATTATGTCGCATGTAAACGACAGCGGTTTCTGGCTCGTAGGCAAATATCTTGGCATCAACGAAAAACAAACCCTTCAATCATGGACAGTTATGGAAACCATTATTGCCGTGTCGGGGTTGTGTTTTGCCTGGGTGCTGTATCAGTTTTTGTAATGAATGAGTTCAGAGTTTTTAAAACCAAAATGATGATAACGCAGAATTGTTGAATACAAACTGACGAAATAATCATAACCCATAAGCCTAATCAGCGTTCCAACCAATCACGAACTTTTGTAATTTTAGACATCCATCAAAACCATACACCCGGTCATTATGAAAGCACATTTGATCCTTCTCTCACTAATTGCAATGGTTATGCATCCAAAGCTACAATCCCAAACATTTGTTCCCAATTACGACGAGTCGAAGGTGCCACAATACACCCTGCCCAATCCCCTGGTTTTTGAAAATGGGGCACTGGTTATGGATGTATCGGAATGGGAACCCCGCCGGGCCGAAATAATTGGCCTGTTTGGAAGTGAAATGTATGGCATAACTCCCCTGTGGACAGGAGGTGTGCATGGGCAGATAGTTTATGAAAATACCAATGCATTGGGCGGAGCAGCCACCATGAGGGAAGTAAAACTAACGCTGAAGTATCAGCGTCGCGAGTTGTCGTTTTATGTGCTGTTTCATATTCCCAACAATCGTAAACCTGCACCCCTTTTTTTGGGATATAATTTTTTTGGGAACCACACTACTACCCCCGATACCAATGTACGCATTACAACTGCATGGGTCGCCAATAGCCCGGAGGATGGTTCACTTAACCATGAAGCTACAGCAAAAGGCCGCAATACAAGAGCCGCAAGATGGCCCTATGAAGAGATCATTAGCCGAGGTTATGCTGTTGCCACCATTTATTATGGCGAAATTGATCCCGATTTCGACGATGGGTTTCATAACGGGGTTCATCAACTGCTTGGTACCCGTCGCGACAGCACTTCCTGGGCATCTGTGGCGGCCTGGGCTTTTGGATTAAGCCGTGCACTGGACTATATTGAAACCATTGATGAAATCAATACCGACAGAGTGGCTGTGATAGGTCATTCGCGATTGGGAAAGGCTGCGCTTTGGGCCGGCGCTCTCGATGAACGTTTTGCCATGGTAATTTCCAACAATTCCGGATGCGGTGGAGCTGCCCTTTCACGAAGGCAATTCGGCGAAACCGTAAAACGAATCAATACTAATTTTCCCCATTGGTTTGCCTCTAATTTTAAGAAATACAACGATCAGGAGCACCTGCTGCCCGTAGATCAACACCAGTTGCTCGCCCTTATTGCCCCACGGCCGCTGTATGTTGCCAGTGCTGAAGATGACCGGTGGGCCGACCCAAAGGGTGAGTTCCTGGCAAGCCTCGAAGCATCAAAGGTTTACCGTTTCATGGGGCTCACCGGGCTGCCTGTTACATCCATGCCTGCAATAAACCGGCCCGTCATCAGCGGCACCATTGGCTATCATATCCGCCCCGGCCGACACGAAATAGCCCTTTACGACTGGCAGCAATACATGAATTTTGCCGATTGGCATTTCAGGTAGTTCTTTGATGATATTTGCCACAACTCGGTTAACGATCCCCCAGCGGGCATCAACGTTGTGATTTGCTTTCAGTTAGTTCTTTGATGATATTTGCCACAACTCA
>JBBISA010000099.1:0-5235 GCA_037441525.1 Bacteroidota bacterium | reverse complement strand
GTTTGACAAAAAAAAAGTGGCCGTCTCATTTTATCTTTTGAGACGGCCTCTTTTTATTGAGTTATAATATTCCATTACCAACCGGGGTTTTGCTGAGCAGCCAAGGTTGGGTTTGCATTAAGCTCAGCGAGTGGAATAGGCCACACGAACCGGAATTCAGTATAGGGTCTGGCAAGAACGCCATAAGGTCCTGAATATTCAGTTCCCAGACTATAGGATCCGAGTGCAATCGGGTCTGCATTGGCAACTTTCGCTGGTATACCGTTGATCGGGAAATGTGGACACTGCTGCAACCTATGGATATCGGGCCAACGACGCCCTTCCATGTTAAGTTCGATTCTTCTCTCCGCCAAAATGGCTTCAAGGACTGCCACATGGTCAGCAAAATCACTAGAAACATAGGCTTGTGTAGCAGGATTTGCCAATGCCCTGTTTCTAACTCTGTTGAGTTGCCCAAGAGCAAGATCCTTCTGGCCTTGGCGAGCATAAGCTTCAGCAATATTGAGGATAACCTCTGCAAAACGCATCATTGGGGAAGCATCGGTGTAGTTTACATCATCCTTGTACTTTTCGGTAAATAGAGTAACAGATGTAATAGTACCGGCGGAATTTCTTATTACACGCTGTCTAACCAACTCAGTTCCACGGCGCTTATCATCTTCTCTCCAGAATTTGTTTCTCCAAACAATGGGGCTGATGGCAACCAATTCTCTGCGCTTGTATTGAGATGCAAGCGCTGCATTTACTCCGGGGTTATTTGAAGCTGAATTTTCCATTCCGAAGATAGACTCATTGTTGGTATAATTAGCCACAAAACAAGTCCATGGTTCAGCGCCAAGCGAATATTGAGATACGTAAGCACCTCCAGTCAAGAACTTCTGGCCTTCTTCAATTACCTTTGGCCAGTTGTACATGTGCTGGTAAATACGAATCTTATAAGCAGCGGCAGCACCTTTGGTAGCCCTGGTTATTTTGCTATTTCCAACCCGTTGGTCTTTAGTTAGAAGGTTTGTTTCAGCATAATCCAAATCAGCAAGTATTTTTCCATAAATAAATGCTACACTTTCCCTTCCTTTAAGATAACCGCTTTCGATAGTTGCGATCTTATTATAAGCGGTTTCATGCCATGGAACACCCTGATGTGATCCATCAGCCGTATGCCTGAAAGGACGGGCAAAATGTATTAACAACTCGTGATAAGATGCAGCTCTTAGCAAACGAGCTTCTGCTTCAAATACATTGGCCCTTGCCTGGCTGATGATACGCTTTGTTGCAGCATCGCGAACACCTTCGATAATAATATTGCAACGATTGATTAACCGCCAGGTGTCCTGCCAGTAAAATACATTGTTGGCAGTAGTTGCATCATATGTTCCTTCATAAGTAAAGCGGTAAAATGCCTGGAGATTCACGGCATCTTCACCCCTGGCATCTCCTTGCTGAACAAAAGCAGACCCAAATGGGTAGCCTCTGAAGTCGGTACCATTGAAGAACCCTCTCTGTGCGGCGTTATACAACCCGGTTACGCTAAGATCGACCATTGCAGAATCAGAAAATGCAATTGTTTCGGCAACCTGGTTAAATGGATCCAACTCTACAATTTCCTGGCAGGAGTAAAAGGTTACTCCCAACAAGAGAATTATTGTAAAATAAAGACTCTTAAATTTTATTTTTAGATTTTTCATATCAAACAAATTTTAAATATTTACAATGAAAGATTTAAACCAAACGTAAGAACTTTTTGCCTTGGGGTAAGGTTAAAATCTACACCAGATGACTCCTGTTCAGGGTCAATTCCAGTATAATTAGTGAAAGTGAACCATTCCTGTGCCTGAACAAATAGTCTAAGGCTTTCAATGCCAACTCTTCCAACCAACCTGCGGGGCAATGTATAACCTAAAGTAACATTTTGTAATTTGAGATAATCTCCTTTTTCAACGAAACGGCCATTGGTTTGGTTTGAAATATTTACAAAGTTGGTACCCTGGAACCACAAACGAGGAGTCCAGCCATCGCCAGGATTATCAGCACTTTGCCATCTGCCAAGTATCTCACGGCCGTTGTTAGTGAAAGCTTGACCTGTTAAATCATCCCTGGTACGGTTCATAATGTAGTTTCCGCCACTAAATCTGAACATGGCTGAAAAATCAAAATCTTTATACCTTAATTTAGTACCAAATGCACCAAAGAAAGTCGGCAGTGAAGGTCCGAAAATTTTCTTGTCAGTTACACTGCTTAACGATGCTGCTATTGAAATATTACCGGGATTTTCGGGGTTATAAACCACGTAACTACTGGTAGGAATATTTCCTTGTACCAGAGAACCATCAGCTTTACGATATATCGGATTTCCATTAGCGGTATTTACGCCCACGTAGTCATATCCATAAACACTGCGGATTGATTCACCAACTTTTGTAATGGTGTAGTTATTTTCAAAGATCTGTGGCAGATTATCGGCAAGGAAAGTGATCTCGTTTTTAATCAAGCTGAGATTTGCATCAATTGAAAGAGAAAAATCTTTGGTGCGGATAAGATTAGCCTCGCCAGCAAATTCATACCCCCAGTTTTTCAACGAACCTATGTTGCGACTGTATGAGTTGCCGGGTACACCAAATGATGGAGGTGTGGGGAAGCTAAGGATCAATCCATCCTGGTTATTTTCAAAATAATCCACTGTAAGCATATATTTTCCATCAAAGAACATAAAGTCTGCGCCGAAACCTAATTTTTTTGATGTTTCCCAACGAAGGTCATAGTTACCCATTTGCGAGAATGCAATACCATTGTTATCACCGTATTTGGCTACTCCATATAAACCGGCATAAGGATAGTTGCCTATGGCAGTGTTACCTACTTCGGCATATGAAGCCCTTACTTTAAAATCGTTCACAATTGGAAGCAATGACTCCCAGAAACCTTCACGACTGATGGCCCAGCCAACAGAACCACCAGGGAATAAACCATATCGGTTATCGGCAGGCATTGAAGAGATAGCATCATAACGTACAGAACCCTGTAACAGGTACTTTCCATCATAGTTGTAATTAATACGACCTGCATATGAAATAAAACCATTTTCAGTTAAACCACCACCAGATGTTGGTGTGCCAAATGAGCCGGATACAAGATTATACTGGAAGAATGGGCTGGCAAGGTCGGTACCTGCTGCAAAGAAACTATTCAATCTTTGTTTTTGGAATTCGCTAACAAGTGTTACAGCAACATTGTGTACATCAGCAAATTGTTCTGAGTAAGTAAGAACGTTCTGATATGTCCAACGGGTTGAATTAGCATAGTTGTTATTTACGCGACCTTTACTACTTTGTCCATCGCCGTGGAAAGGATTGTAGTAAAGCAAGCCTTCTGTCAGGGCGGCATCTGCACTTAGCTGCGTTCTGAAATTTAAACTGGGAAGGATATTTACAGAAGCATAGGTATTTGCAATTGTTCTGAAAGTTTTGGTATTAAACCTGTTGTTATTAATAACGTATACAATATTTGGAAGGTTATCGCCAATAGTGGCAGTATTGTTCCAACGACCAACAAAACCTGGTGAAACAAAATCGATATTGTAACCAGTGGGGTGAGCAGGGTTATAAACCGGAGTGTTGGGGAGCTGTCTGATGGCTGAAAAAATATTACCAGAAAGAGAGTTTTCACCTGTATTTAAGCCAAAATATTCAGATTGTGTAATCCCCACATTGGCACCTATATTAAGCCAACGGGCTACTTTCTGATCAACATTTGCTCTGAGTGAAAACCTGCTCATTTCATTTGGTCGGGCTATCCCTTCCTGTGCGGTATAACCTAATGAAAAGTAGTAGTTTGTGTTTTCATTAGCACCTGATAATGAAAGGTTATGATCTTGCTGGAAAGCACGTGTGTTTAACACTTCTTGTTGCCAATCTGTATCAGCAACAGGATTTGTGCCTTCGGCAAAGGCGATTGCAGTTTGAGTCCGGTTAGTCCTTTTCTCATTATTGATGAGAATTGATTCTTGTGCATTTAAAAGATCAAACAACTTAACTGGAGCTGCAACACCGAGATAATTATTGTAGGTCATGCGGAATTTGCCTCTTGAACCACGCTTGGTTGTAATAAGAATAACGCCATTGGCAGCTCTTGAACCATAAATGGCAGTTGCAGCGCCATCCTTAAGGATTTCGATTGATTCGATATCTCCAGGGTTAATGTCACCAAGTGCGTTATTATCGGCATAGCCACCAAGGTCACCTGTAAAAATTGGCATACCATCAACAACAACCAGAGGATAAGTACCTGAGGAGATTGACCCTACACCTCTAACTCTGATTCGTGGAGCTACACCCAAAATACCGCTGGTTGTTGTAACCTGAACACCAGCAGCTCGACCAGCCAGCTGAGCATCGAAACTCGGGGTTGCCAAACCAGCAATTTCAGCTCCTCTTACCTGTGAAATTGCGCCGGTTACTTCGCTTTTGCGTTGCACACCGTATCCAACAACCACAATTTCCTGTAGAACTGACACATCTGATACCATAGCTACATCTATGATATTTCTGTTGTTAACTTGTACTTCCTCTGTATTCATACCAATGTATGAAAAAACCAGAACACCGTTGCCGGCAACAGTAATTTCGTACCTGCCGTTCATGTCGGTAATGGTACCCAGTGTGGTGCCCTGCACCCTTACTGTAACTCCGGGTAGTGAACTTCCATCAGAAAACTGGGTAACGGTTCCCGTTACACGCCTTTCCTGGCCATACAGGCTACTGCCCAACAGGCCCAGAACTACGAAAAAAATTAAATAAATTCTCTTCATGTTGTTTTTGTTTTTGTTAATAATTACTATTTGTATTAGTTTCCTAAATAGCCACTTTTTGCTGGGCTTTTAGAGAGCGTAAATTTAATAAAAAAAAATTGTTACGAAACTATTATTTTTTTTATGATTAAAATATACGCCCTGTTTTTACGAGGGTTTTACAACATGGTTTCGCAATGCAAATGTTAAATATTTAACCATAGAACTTGTGAATTGATTCCATCGTGGAAAGTTCTGAATTGAGAATCAATTAATAATGCAAATGTAAATATAATATCATAATAAATAATGCATTGTATGATTTTACTCAGTTTCTGTATAATAACACAATTGCAAAAATTGATTTTTCAAATTATTTAAAGATTGGTGAGCTTAAATCAAGGGGGGGGGTTGATAAAACATGATATTATTGGAGTAGTATCTTGTTTTTC
>JBBISA010000098.1:0-5438 GCA_037441525.1 Bacteroidota bacterium | reverse complement strand
TACAGCTAATATTTATTCAAAACAAATCATTCCCACAAAAATGGTAGTAGAACCAGTTTTTGTTCAACTCAATAGTTTATCAATAATCGGTTTCGGTACATAAGCATACCAACCCTTTTTTATTTTGGGTATTCTTTCCCGTTTGATGAGGTTTTGCAAGGCTGTTTCCGATATGCTGTATTTTTCCAGTACTTCGCTAATGGTGTAACAGTCTGTAATCTCAAACGCCCCTGCCTGTTTCCAGTCGCTTAGTTCCTGTTTTTGTTGTTCGGGTATGGTTTCAGTTTCGGGAACTTCTTTAAATAGTTTGTCAAGGTCGCAACGCCTAACAATGGTTTTCTTTTCCAGTATGTTTGTTGCTTTCAGCTTTCCCGTATTGATAAGTTTGTAAACATTTTGACGGGAACAACCTATTAATTTTGAAACATCTGAAACGGTCAAAAACTCTTTTGCTTTCAGTTCCTCAATAGGTTTGGTTTTTACTTGTTTGGTTTCGGTGTTTGACTTTTGCACCTTTTCGGCTCGTTTCTTAGCCTTGTTTGCCAAACTTCCGCACCTATGGGAACAGTACTTTGTTACTGTGGTACGGGCTGTAAATTCCGTTCCGCAATGCTGACAAATACGCTGCACCTGTATATTACTGCTCATTGTATCTTTTTTCTGTTTCCAATTCCTTTAAAAGTGTTCCATTCTGTTTGAAAGTGTATTATCCTGTAAACTATGTAAACCAAACGGGGTACAAAATCAGTCAAAAAAATAACCACTTTTTAAAATGGTACAACAAAGGTACAAATTTGTACCGAATAAACACATAACATCACAAAACAAATAATAACTTTGTAGCAATAAAAAAGCCCTTATTTCAGGGCTTTAAGTAGGTTTTATATTTGTTTTGTGTTTGGTTGTTTTGTGGTGATTACTTTCCGATGCAAAACCGGCCGAAAATGTTTCCCAGCAACTCGTCGGTTGTAATTTCGCCGGTTATAGTTCCCAGATAATGAAGTGCTTGGCGCAGATCAGATGAGAGTAGATCACCGCTTATGCCACTTCCTACACCCTGCTCAACCAACTTAAGTGCATGCAGGGTTTCACGAAGTGCATGGTAGTGCCTGCCGCTTGCCACAATGCTCTGATTGGCTTCTTCCACACCCAGATTAACAGAAGTGAGCAGGCTGTCGAGGATCAGGTTGATGTTCTCCTTGCGTTTAGCCGATACAAATATCGTTTCCAGTTCTACAAGACTGATGAAGTTGTGGGGCATCTCCTCAAGCATATCAATCTTATTGGCGATCAGGACAAGTCGTTTTTCATTATCATCCAATGATTTGCGAAATTCTGCAATAGTATCATTTATCTCGTCCTGGGTAGTAGTGCTGGCATCGAAAACATATAAGATAATAGCTGCCTGTTTTATCTTCTCATAAGTGCGCTCAATTCCCATTGATTCAATAGTATCATCGCTTTCGCGCAGCCCGGCAGTATCGATAAACCTGAACGAAACCCCGTCAACCACCAGCACGTCTTCAATGGTATCGCGGGTAGTACCAGGAATTTCAGAAACAATGGCCTTCTCTTCATTAAAGATGGCATTCAGCAGGGTTGATTTGCCCACGTTAGGTTTTCCGATTATGGCCACCGGAATACCATTTTTAAGTACATTGCCCAGGGCAAAGGATTTTATGAGTTGCCCAAGTTCGGTGTTAATAGAGTGAAGTAGTTGCAATAACTTATCGCGATTGGCAAACTCAACATCTTCTTCACTGAAATCAAGCTCAAGCTCAATAAGGGCAGCAAAGTCGAGAAGTTGCTGTCTGATGTGCTGAATTCGTCGCGAAAAATGGCCACGCATCTGCCTGTGTGCCAGTGTATGCGATGAGGCTGAGTTTGATGCAATAAGATCAGCAACAGCCTCAGCCTGCGAAAGATCCATTTTTCCATTAAGAAAGGCTCGCAGGGTGAATTCTCCGGGACTGGCCATTCGGCAACCGCTATCAATAAGCAACCTGATGATTTCCTGCTGAATATACCACGATCCATGGCAGGATATTTCTGCAACATCTTCACCCGTGTAGGAATGTGGAGCTATAAATTTTGTGACCAAAACCTCATCGATGGGCTTATCACCATCCGCAAAATTTCCCAGAACAACCCTGTGAGATTCAATGGTATGAAAATCGTGTCCCGAAATGGGTTTGAACAACATCGACAGTATGCTAAATGCTTTCGTTCCTGAGACTCTGAAAACTGCAATCGCACTTGTACCCGATGGTGTAGCAGGGGCACAAATTGTATCGGCCGAATTGTATGTCAGATGTTGCATGGTCATTAGTTCTTTATATTTGTTTACAAACCTACATATTTTTCTGTTAAAAAAACCTTTCCCCTATTAAGCTCCCATTTTTTCAGATTCGTAAACACCTTTCCAAAGACAGTTTTCCTAAAAAATATAATTTGTATATTCGCCACATGTTTAACCTATCCCGACAAGCTATGACACGGATATCAGACAAAGGCGGCATATTTTTGGCTGCATTCTTTATCATTTTTACTTGCCTATTCTTTTCTATTAATGCCCAGGCAGGGAAGTTGCCCAATGGGCTCAACCTTATTCATCCGGGAATGACAGCAGACCAGGTGGAAGAAATTCTTGGTGAACCCGGTAGATCAAACCAGGTCACAAGGTACATTTTCAACAATTGGGGACAAGTGGTAGTAAAACATGACAAGATTGATGATATCAGAATTGAAGGCAAACCAGAAGAAAAAACTCCTCTGATTGCCCGACAGGCAAATGCTGGCGATCCTGAAATCAATAAACTGCGATTCCTTCGCATAGGAACACCTGACGAGAACATCGTAAAAGTTGCCGGCAATCCCGATAACATAGTTGATGGCATTGATCTTTTTTACCAACACAATAAAGTAATAATTGAGGTCGATAACGGTGTAGTAACCAGAATCCGTACTGGCTGTGAAACCGGATTGCCCCGTATCGACTGGGTGAAACTTAATTTCAGTGCCACCTCACTCTTAATCATGAATATTACCATTGCATTTATAATGTTTGGAGTGGCCCTGCAAATTAAACCTGAAAATTTCAAGCTCGTATTAAAAGAACCCAAATCACTTGTTTTAGGAATCTTCAGCCAGTTTTTAGCGCTTCCGGCCCTCACATTTTTATTGATTTATTTCATAAAGCCAACTCCCACAGTTGCTTTGGGGATGATATTAGTGGCGGCATGTCCGGGAGGCAATGTTTCCAATTTCATGTCTGCACTTGCCAAAGGGAATGTTGCTCTTTCTATAAGCTTAACGGCTTTTTCAACCATTTCTGCCATATTTATGACCCCTGTGAATTTTGCCTTCTGGGGAAAACTATATTCTGAAACATCCAACATGGTAATCCCTATCGAAATCGATTTTTTCGAGATTTTACGTACTGTAATGCTCTTGCTGGGGCTACCTGTTGCTTTGGGTATTTGGTTTTCCAAAACTTTTTCCGCTATTGCACAAAAAATTGTAAAGCCAATTAAAACCTTTTCCATGGTTTTTTTCCTGGCCTTTATAGTCTTTGCTTTTATGGGTAATGTCGACTTTTTCATGTCCTACATTCACCTTATCCTGTTCATTGTGCTTGCCCACAATGCCCTGGCACTAATTACCGGTTTTATTATCGGAACCCTCGGTCGCACCCCCCGCCCTGATCGTCGCAGCATCACTATCGAAACCGGCATACAAAATTCGGGTTTGGGATTGGTGCTTATTTTTAATCCACGGTTATTCGATGGCTTGGGAGGAATGGCCTTTATTGCTGCCTGGTGGGGAATATGGCATATTATATCTGGACTTACGCTCTCATTTCTTTGGTCGAAACGGCCGTTGCCAGCCGAAAGCCTCTCTGTTATGGAAGTTGAAAGCAAAAGCTGAATCCGGCAAACGCCAGTATTTGTCACACCCTGAAAACTGTATACTTAATAGACTAACACATGCACAAAGGCCCAGGAATTGGAAGAAAATCAATATTGTATGAATTAATGAAACGCTATATTGATATCTGTTTTAGGCACTACTACAAGGTAAGCTATAAGGGAAAGGATAGAGTTAAAACAGTTGGGAATTTTATCTTTGCTCCTAACCACCAAAATGCTCTTATGGATGCCCTGGCAGTGCTTACCTCGTTTACCTGGCAGCCTGTATTTCTGGCACGGTCTGATATATTTGCAAAGAAAACAGTTGCGCGCATCCTTACTTTCTTTAAAATCCTGCCCGTATACCGTATCAGAGATGGTTTCGATCAGGTTTCCAATAACCGGGAAACATTCAATAAAGTCTTTGCAGTAATGGAGAGCAACATCCCCATAACAATAATGCCCGAAGGTAACCACGACGACCGAAAGTTGCTCAGACCCATGAAGAAAGGAATTGCCCGGCTGGCATTTAGCTTCAGGCATGAAACCGGTACAAATAACAATGTTCAGATTGTTCCCGTTGGACTACATTATTTTGACCACCATAAACCCAGAAGCCCGCTTTTTATATGGTATGGAGAACCGATTTCCATTTCCGCCTTCGATAATGAGTATTTAGATAACCCTCCCAAGGCAGTAAACAGATTCCTTAAAGAATTGCACTTGAGGTTAAGCGCTCTTATAATTCATATTGCCAAAGGCGATATTTATCCCATTTGCGATAAGCTCACCACCCTTTATGAGGCCTTATCTATTGCACGCAGAGAAAAAACAGAAACATCCTTTTTTATGCAGCAACAAATTGTGGAAACCTTAGAAATAATGCAGCAAAAGGATTCAATAACTATAAATCAACTCGCAGATTCAATAGCGGAATTAGAAAAACTTCTGCATAGTCAAAATGCAAGCATTAAAAGTCTTCAGTACCTCACTTATGGCAAAAACACATCATTTCTTTTATATTCACTACGTTCAGCACTGGTATTCAGTTTTCCGATTTACATTTATGCCTGGGTAAATACATTTTTGCCTTATTTATTGCTTATTTATATTCGAAAACGAATCAAAGACCCACAATTCATCAGCTCTGTAACCTTTGTGGCTTATTACCTACTTTACCCGGTTATTCATGTTTTGCAAGCATTATTATTAGGTTTGATAACCGGTTCAGCACTTCTTGCACTTGCCTATCTGATAACCCTTCCCGTGTCATTCCTTTTTAGGCTCTGGTGGAAAGAAACCAAGAATTTTATATATTCTAACCACAGACTCGAGAAGATTAAAACAGAAGTTTTGAGTAAGATTTCTTCGATAAGCAATCTTACCAATGTAAAATTTACCTGAGCTTGGCTTTTAAAGTCTCGATCAGGATATTGAAAATCAACGTATTTAAAATTTACATACATCATCCAACCATAAAACAAAAGCCCCTACCCAAGCGGATAGAGGCTATAAAAAAGGTGGCGACGA
>JBBISA010000097.1:0-5488 GCA_037441525.1 Bacteroidota bacterium | reverse complement strand
CTAAATGTAAACAATGCGCTTAAAATAAGGCACATACTTAATAATACCTTTTTCATCTTATTATATTTTTAATAATTGTTACTAAATTAATTTGCCATTTGTTGAGTAAAATTTGCTATTGATTATTGGCTTTGTTGTAGCGACCTATAAGAACACTCAGGTCACCTGCATTGGTTACACCGTCGCCATTGATGTCGGTAACCGCTGGGAAGAATGTAAGGCTTTCAAAATCAGACCTGGCGCCTTGCATCATGCTGCAATTTGCGTGAGACCACCATGGAGAAGCCCCTGGTTTGTAGGCACCACGGTAATCAACTCCATCAAACCAATTATAGTAACCTGGTTTGTACCAGTCAGCTGCTACTTTTACAGGATCATCAGAAAGACCTTTTACATTAAAAGCGGTTCCGGAAGAGTTCGGTATAGCATCCCATGCAGTAGTCCAGGTAGAAAAAGTCATACCTGAAAGACTGGCCACAAATGTGTTGTTCCAGGCAACCTGGGTGGGGTCAAAACCTGCGGGAGGTGTACCAGTAATGTTAGTTCCCATATTAACAAAGGTGTTATTCCTCAGTACTACAGGGTTTAAATTTGCATTAGCATAGTTGATGCCTGTTGGAAAATTGGCGAAAATAGAATTGTAAATCTCGCCTTTGGTACGTTCTTTAAGTTCTAAAGCTCTTCTTCCTGCTCCTGCAGCTCTGTTACCTATCATTGTAACGTTGGAAACAATTGGATCGGAAAGCCATGCACGGGCATATTTAGTTCCATCATCACCATCAGCTTCAATACCATGATCGCCAGCTGCAGATCCACCCGCTAATGTTCCTGAGGGTCTTTGTATACCAACTACATGCTGAATTCTTCCTGTATATCCCTGGTCCCAGTCAAGATAGTCATCTTCACAATAGAGTACCCTGGCATATTTCAGGTCAACAGTACCACCAAAAAATTCAATCCCGTCGTCACCGTTAGAAACCACTTCGATGTAGCGTAGAACAGTACCACTGCCCACAGAGCCCAAAGTAAGAGCGTTGATTTCATTATTTGCGCCAACTATGGCACCACCATGGCGTATAGAAACATAAGTAAGTACGCCGGAATTGTCGAAATTATTGAATGGAACCCCCTGGGTAATCTCAGCACCATACCAGTTACGTGCTTCGGCCGGATCAGTACCTTCAATTATACCGATTCCGTCGGTTGGACCACCGGCAATGAAGATTGGGTTTTCGGGGTTTACTTCATTTCTGTTTATGGTGTTGTGTGCACGTCCGAGCATAATCACTCCACCCCACTGCTCTTTCGTAAAGATGGGGTAGGTACCGTCTAAGTTGTCGGCCATTGCGGTGAAAATAATCGGGCAACATTCACTACCATTAGCGAAAACTTTGGCACCCCTGGGTACGATAAACGCATTGGCATTTGCAGGGTCTGGGTTTGGTACCCCTTTGATAACTGTTCCTGCAAGGATTGTAACCTGGCTGCCTATTGGTGCGTAAATCTTCTTGTCGAGAACATAAAGGTTTTCGCACGACATTAAATAATTAGCCGGTAGATTTCCCTGTGCATCAGCCACCGTTGATAAATTAATCACTGGTCTTTGTGCCAATGGAGGACATCCTTCGCAGTTGTATGCCATCTGGCTGTAACCAGAAGTCATCGTTGCTGCGGTTAGTAATGCAGCACCCATGATTTGTTTTAAGCTTTTCATAAATAGTTTCGTTTTTATTTGTTTTCTGTTCACTATTGAACATCCCAAAACTATTGTGGCAATATGAACAAATCGTATTATGTGCTTTAAATATAGATAAAGTTTATATGAAGTGTATCCCTCTTGTTATTTAGTTGTGATTCATATGAAGAAAATAGAAAAAAATCTCAATTGATGATTTGGCAAGCCCTCAAAAAACAAAAATCAGTCGAAAATTATTAACACAAAAAGGGTTAATAATTTGTTAATATGAATAAATCATTAGGATAATATGAAATTTTTTTTTCGACCAAAATTGACTTGATTTTATATTTGTAAAATGTGATTGTTTTTAAAAATTTTCATTCTAACAATTTTAAAAAAAAAACGATAATTACCTAAATATGTGATTATCTATATGTTTATTAATGTTTTCGTTTACTTGCATGAAGCAATCTTGTCAGCTCCGGCTTTTTGCTATTGCTTCCCTTTTATTGAAATCTAAATTATTCATAACGAAACGGTTGCGAAAAAAAACACAAAATGTATAATGGGATAGTCCTCAATTGAGAAAATATAAGAAAAGTACCTTAAAAACCTTCCTCGGCTCGGCAATCAATTTTTTTTGGTGATAGTTGATTCTAAAAAAACTATAGGTATTTAAGATTAAAATTTGGGGGAAACAACATTAGTGAAATATATGATGAAACGGGCATGTTTTGCCAAGCGAAAACACCGAAATAATAAACCCGGATTAGTCATCAGAAATGCAATGAACTAATGACTTAGCCGGGTTTAACCCCGCTTCAGAAAAACTTAATTTGTAAGCATATTTGATTGCAAATATTAGAATTCCTTTAGCGATTTGTCAAAATAGAAGTCAAATAATCAATAACTTAAGACTATAATTTTCTAATAACGGTCATTAGAAAAAACGGCTAAAGACGAATTTGGGATAAAATTACTTACATGCAAGTTCTCCCGTTTTGACGCGATAAACTATCTGACCTTGAACTAAAAAATTTTTACGGATGAAAAATAAGGATTAGAAATGCCCATCCCAAATCTTGGCATTGAGAACTCTTTTATTTCTTCTTCTTTTTGACGGCACAATTGAATTGTATTAAAACAGGCATAATTCCCATTCTTTTTGTGCGCGCTACACTTCGTTTTGTTTTGATCGAGGTTAGGAGTGAAGATGGCCAGGTTTGGTCAGAAAATATACTTGCAATGGAATAGCAGACCCTAAAAAAAGATAAGATTATTAATGATTGCAGAGTTTTTCGCTGCAAGAGAATGATTATGAAGGAGCTTGATTCCGGGGTTGAGGCAATCTCGAATGTCTGGGAATCAGATTAGGGAGATAGGCGACAGGCATAAAACATTTCATTAGTCCTTTAAACAACGCACAGAGAAACCCTGATTCCGTGAAGCATTGTTTCTGAAGACTCCTGAATTTTGATAATAAAGAGATCTATACCACGAATGAGATGATGAGAAACCACTGGATGTCCACCAGTTAGCATAAATACCTTCAAAATCGAATACGCCCAAACTTAGTCTAAACCCTCCAGGTAGGGCGTTAAAGTCGCTTATATTACTTCCGTTACCCTGGTCGTACCAGCCATTTCGAGCCTTTAAGTACCTGCCTTCAAAGGTACCTCTCCATCCTGCATTGTCAGAATCTAAAACAGACATTCCAAGCGCTTTTTCAAGTTCTTTCCACTCGTTGTCTGATGGAACATGCCATCCCATAGGACAAGCATCGATAGATGCAGCCCAGTTATATAATACTCCATAGGTTTTATAATGCTCTGTCGCTTTTGCTTCATTTACATCAGTTCCATGGTAATCATATACATAATACAATTTGTTGCTGTTTGATCCGGTGCCAGGTTGATTAACTGATGGTAACCAGGCAAGGTTCTCGGCCATCCAGAGCTGACTACCAATATAAACCCATCTATACTCCCGGTTATCTCTGGAGTCAATAAAAGTACCTGTTTGGTTTCCCAATGTTTTGAAGGCTTTCGTCTCGCCCACCGACTCTCCAATACTATTCACGGCAAACGCCTTATAATATATTACAGAATTAGTAGGAATACCCGAAATTCCTAAGGTAAATTCATCTTTTCTGATTTCAGCGCTTATTCTGTTTCCGTCCGTTTCCGGGTTTAATCCATAACCCCAATAGATTCCTGCCTCACTTACCGGCGAGCCTCCATTGCTTATAATCTTTCCGCCCACACGACCAGTAGTTAGTGCAATGTTTGTTGCATCAGCTGTTTCAACTAATGGAGTGCGCACCCCAATAGTTATGTTTCGGGTGTCGCTGGAAAGTAAACCCTGATTGTCGATAGCAACAACCCTGATGGTATAGTTACCGGGCATCTGAGTTATTGTTGACCAATTAAAACGATAGGGAAAAAGGGTGGTCGATGAAATTCCTGTGTCGTTCACAAACAGACGCAACTCAAGGTAATTTCCATCAGGGTCGGATGCTTCGACTATGATTGGAACTGTTTCCCCTTTCCCAAAAAGTGCATTTTCTTCGGGACTAATAATTCTGCAGATTGGTTTCATACCTGTATTGGGGGTTACAAAGCTTTTCTCAGTTCCCAGCATCTCCCCATTTTTATTTCTGGCAAATGCTCTGATGTAAATCTTTTGGTCGGGTAGAAGTCCGGAAAGATTTGCAGAGAATTGTTGGTTAATATGTTCAATAGTAAACTCCTTGCCTGATGTTTCAGGATTTGGCAGGGGACTCCAGTAGATGCCTGTTTTAAGTATTTCCTCTCCGCCAAAGCTCCTTATAATGCCTCCGACTTTTGCGAAGTATGGATTAATGTCAGTTGCGTCCATGGTTTCAACAGAGGGTAAGCCCGAAACAATTTGGATGCTCTTTTCATCAATACCGCGCAACCCTTCCAAGTCGGTGGCAATTACTTTTATTTTATATGTTCCTGGCAAATAACTGCTTGTGTTGAGTTGAAATGTATACGGGAAAACGTTGGTAGATGCGGTTCCCTGGTCATTTATTAAAAGTCTTATTTCTAAATGTGTGATACCTTTATATCTTTTTTTCTGTTCAGGATGTTTAGCATCAACTTTTATTTCCAATATTTCACCTATAGTACAATTTGCTTTATTTTGTGGTGAAACTATTACACATACTGGTGGGATATTCTCTTCTTTTACACAGGAATTATTAAGAAAAATAAGTACGGTTAATACTGTAAATGTGGCTATGTTACGGATTGAAAACATATTCAAAAAAGATAAAAGTTTATCGTATGTGTTTTGTGAAAATTTTTGACGATAAAAATAGCTATCCGTCAGTTATTTGCCTTTAAATTAAGGTAAACAAAGCATTAATTTTTTAGGTCGTAACCTGACCAATAATTTTACAATTCGTTTAACTAAATCCACTTACCAAGCCTAATCGTTTTCATATCAGTATATTTTGGGGCTTATTTCAATATAATATTTTGGCAGTGGGCATTGCATGATGGGCCGAAGTATGGGCACTTATATTAAATTCTCCCCTTCTTTAGACAACTTTACTTCAAAGATAAGTTTGATTTTCCTTTCCGCCCAATTGGGCGGAAAGGAAAATCTAAGCGGCTGACCGGAACACCTTTTCTGGTTTTTTATAATCCAAAGACTGGTGCCCCCTTTCGGTATTGTAAAAATTCATATACCATTTTATTTTGCCATACAACTCATGCCCATCCTCCGAGGGTTCCGGGTAAATCTTTTCGTATTTGATATTGCGCCAGAACCGCTCAATAAAAA
>JBBISA010000096.1:0-5543 GCA_037441525.1 Bacteroidota bacterium | reverse complement strand
ACTAATTAAGACACTTAAGATTTTGGGCTGGTTACCCTCTAACTTTCCAGAAAAGTTTAATGGCTTAGACAGGCATAACATCAATGATTTTCTGCCCTTTTCAAAATATTCGATTGATGAATGTTCTGAATATTTAAACATTCAAACTGAGGGCTTACCCCAAGATTGGATTATATATTTTCTAAGAAAAAAAGGCCTGAGTGAGAAAATTGAAACTAAGGAGCTAGCAAGATTACTCTATCATTTTAATCAACGCAGAGGGTTTAAAAGTAACCGTAAAGGAAATGATGGAAGTACGATTGAAATTGATGATATTGAAACAGGAAAAGAAAAGCTTCAAAATGAATCCAGAGTGGAGATTGTTAGGATTAAGTCTGTATTGGATACCGGCGAAATAACAAGGAATAAAAAAGTATTTCAGATTGGAGTTGAGAGAGAACTTGCAGATGGACTTTTCACGGGGACTATCTTAAGAGACAACGCACCAGACTGGGTGGGTACAGAGCAGGAACTTGAAATTCGGATTAAAAGATCGAAACAAGGCACCAGGATTGAGTTAGCATTACCTGATAAGTCGGAATGGAAGAAAAGTAAGGAAGCTCTTGAAAAAGACATCATAAACAGCAAACTGCATCCCGGAGAATATTATCTTAATCAAATAAGAAAAGATCCAAATTTCAGGATAAAACAAAGGGTTCTTGATAGAACTATCTTGGTAAAAGAACTCAAAGCAATCTGGGAATGTCAGAAAAAATTTCATCCGGAACTTAATGAAAAAACATTCTTGCCAGAAATTGCAGCTAAACTCTATCAACATAACAAGCAGAAACAGAAAGAGATTATCGCCAATGATTTATTACATGTGTTTTTGAACGACATAATTTATTTTCAAAGACCACTCAAATCTCAGAAATCATCAATTGGAAACTGCCGCTTCGAAAAGAAAAACATTGTTCTGAAAAATAAAAAAGGTCATGATTACACACCTTTTCTAAAAGCTTCTCCTGTTAGCAGTCCAATTTTTCAGGTTTTTCGCATCTGGAAAACCATTCATAATATAAGGGTAGTTGAACTTCAGAAAAATTTAAATGGCAAACTACAAACTGATGTAGATGTTACCGAAGAAATCCTTAATAACAACAAAAAAGCAGAACTTTTCAAGGAGTTTGATTCCCGGGAACAAATCAAGGCTTCCTATATTCTTACTAAATTCCTGAAATTATCGCCAAAACAATTTAAACTTAACTATTCTGATGACACTGACTTCCCTGGCAATCAAACAAAACACTTTTTCAGGAAGGCATTTAACCGCTTAGGCCTTTTACAAGGTGAGTACCTACTCAACGATTTTAATACATTAAACCATCTCTGGCACTTATTTTATTCGGTGGAAGAAAGTACTGCTATTGCGAATTCACTAATAAAAAATTACGATATACCTGATGATATTGCCAAAAAGCTGTCATTACTGCCCCCATTCATTCCGCGGTATGCAGCATATTCGCAAAAAGCATTAACAAAGCTAATACAGGTTATGAGCTGTGGTGAATACTGGAGCCATGAGAAGATTCATTCAAATACAAAAAACCGAATTCAAAAGATTCTGGATGCAGAAGATGACCCGGATATAAACGACCAAACCAGAACAATGCTCATTAATATGAAAAATGAAGAGCAGTTTCAGGGTCTTCCTGAGTATCTGGCAACCTATGTTGTTTATGGCAAACATAGTGAGCGTGAAGGTGAGCCAGTGGAAAGACCAGAAGATATAAAATTTCCATTACAGAATAGTCTCCGAAATCCTATTGTTGAGCAAGTGCTTAATGAAACCATACAATTAACAAAAGCAATCTGGAATAAATACGGCAAACCAGACGAAATCAGGGTAGAAATGGCCCGTGACATGAATAGAACAGCCAAAGAAAGAGAAAAACTAAGCCGAATTAGAGATAAAAACCGGGATGAAAAAATTCGGATCCAGGCCATTTTAAAAGAGTTAAAACTAGGCAATCCTGACTCACCGTCAGATGTGGAAAAACTCAGATTGCTTGAAGAAAACGGTAATTTCGACAGAATAAATTATACTGAAAGATTTTTCAAAAAAATCACTGAACCTACTAAGGCAGAAATTGAAAAGTACAGATTATGGGCTGAGCAAAACTGTGTATCACCCTATACAGGCAAACCCATTATGCTTTCACGTTTGTTTACAGGAGACTATGAGGTAGAACATATAATACCCAGATCGAAATATTTTGATGACAGCATGGGAAACAAAGTTATAGTTGAAACCTGGGCAAATGAAGAAAAAGGAAACCGCACCGCTTTGCAATATATCAGAAATGGGAGTTCATTGGGTAAATTACTGGCGATTGAAGATTACATAGCCCACGTAAACAAGAACTTTTCAAAGAAGAAAAGAGATTTTCTATTAAAAGATGAAATCCCAAAAGGTTTTATCGACAGGCAAAAAAATGATACACGTTATATTGCACGACAGGTCAACCTTTATCTTTCTCAAATTGTGGAAAAGGAAAGTATTAGGGTAAGCATGGGTGAAATTACCAGTGAACTCAAACTGAAATGGGGGCTTAACGAAATGATGAAAAAATTACTGATACCAAGGTTTGAAAGGCTGGAAAAAATAACCGGTGAAAAACTCATTACACACGAAACGACTGATCAGGGTCAACGAAAAATTCATCTTGAAGGTTATGAAAAGCGCATTGATCATCGGCACCATGCCCTTGACGCGCTCATTACTGCCTGTACAACAAACAGCCATGTACAATATCTTAACACCTTATCGGGTCAGAATGACCCATCAGCTAAATTCAAATTCAAAAAATTATTAAATTCTGAAAAAACCCGTGATTTCAGGCTTCCATGGAAAACTTTTATCCCTGATACTTTTAGTGCAATGGAAAGTATTATAGTTTCCCACAAAAATCGCAATCGAATATTATCAAAAGGGTTCAATATGTATTTCCGTTTTGTGCTTGAAGATGGGAGATGGACCAAGAAATTGGTTTCACAGAAAAATAATAATCTTTTTTCTGTAAGAAAAGCACTTCATAAGGAGACCATAGCCGGTACTATAAAACTACGCAGATATAAAGGCGTAAACCTGGCCGAAGCAGTAGAAAAAATAGATTATGTTGCAGACAAAAGGATTAAGAATGCCTTAAGGCAATTGATTCAGGAGACGGGTGGGGATATCAAAAAAATTAAAAAAGAGATCGCTGAAAATCCTTTGGTGGACCAAAGCAACAACCCCGTTTCAGGAAAAATAACCATCTGGTTTTTTGAAGAGTTTGCCGTTAGTCGTGAAAAACTCAATGATAGCTTTAATGAAAACAAAATCATAGAGAAAATAGCCGAATACGACACCAAAACAGGAAAAGGACTTAAACAACTTCTTTTAGATCATTTAAGGAATTATGATGGAAATGCTAAAGCAGCCTTTACTGGTGAAGGATTGGAAGAATTATGGAAAAAAGCTAAACATCCGATTACAACAGTATCAACCTACGAGCCCATCGGAAATAAATTTGCAATCCGCCCCAGCCAATGGGTAGAAGCTGCCAAAGGCACCAATCTGTATTTCGTGATCTACGAGAATATCGAAACTGGTGAAAGGAAATATAAAACAATTGGATTTAATGAAATTATTGCAGCCAAAGTAAATAAACTTCCTGTGGTACAACCAATAGAGGGATATCGTCATTGGACAATAAGCCCAAATGACCTTGTTTATATACCTGATCCTGATGAAAATATTAAAATGATTGATTGGGAAAAAGACAAAATAAAGATTAGCAAATCAATTTATAAAATGGTTAATACGACTCAAGACAGAGTATTTTTTCTACAGCATAATATTAGTGTACCTGTAATGCAAAACAAAGAGTTTGGAGCAGCAAACAAAGTCGAGATTGATGACTTTGGAAGAAATATGAAATCTGTGCTTATAAAAGTTCAACATGATATTCTTGGATTCATAAGACCAGTAATATAATGATAAAAAGGACTTTGTATTTTGGCAATCAGGCCTATTTGAATCTACAAAAAGACCAGCTTGTTATCGATCCTAAAGATGAAAATAAGCCAAAAAGATCGGTGCCTGTTGAAGATATCGGGTTACTGGTGATTGACCATCATCAGGTAACAGTTACGCATGGCCTGATCAATGCACTGATTGACAATAATGCAGCTATTCTTTGGTGCGATTGCAGGCATATGCCCAATGGTCTGGTATTGCCAATGAGCAGCAATCATGTTTTTACTGAAAAGCTACAGTACCAGCTATCAGCAAGTGAACCGTTAAAAAAGCAGTTATGGAAACAAACAGTTCAGGCAAAACTATTCAACCAGGCTGCTGTTTTAAAAACACTTGGTTTCGATGACCAGAAACTATTGTATTGGAGATCTCAAACCGGAAGTGGTGATCCCAAAAATATGGAAGGAAGAGCAGCAGCCTGTTACTGGAAATGCCTGTTCGAAGCCATTGACTAGAAAAACCTGACACGGCACCGTGAAGGTGACCCTCCAAATAATATGTTTAACTATGGTTATGCCATTTTAAGAGCTGTTGTTGCACGCAGCCTGGTAGCAAGCGGCTGCCTACCTGCCCTGGGTATTTATCATCGTAATAAGTACAACCCTTTTTGTCTTGCCGATGATATTATGGAACCCTACAGGCCTTTTGTTGATAAACTGGTTCTGGAGTGGATTTTTGAGAATGAAAATGAGTCAATACCTGAAGAACTTACAAAGGAAATGAAAGCACATCTTTTACAGGTACCCGTTCTTGATGTAAAAATAAAAGAAATGACCAGTCCGCTTATGGTAGGTATGCAAAGAACAACCGCCAGTCTTATGGACTGCTTCGAAGGTACTATGAAGAAAATAAATTATCCGGAAATGTGAAAGGTAGCAGCCTCGACAGACTTAACCAATACCGCATTATGTGGGTGTTTGTATTTTTTGACCTGCCAACAGAAACCAAAAAAGAGCGGAAGGACTATGCCCAATTCCGGAAGAACCTTCAGAAAGATGGCTTTACCATGCTCCAGTTTTCTATTTATACACGTCATTGCAGTAGCCGTGAAAATGCAGATGTTCATATACGTAGGGTAAAATCGATACTTCCACCAAAAGGAGAAGTAATTCTATTTACCCTTACCGATAAACAATTTGGTTTAATGGAGTTTTTCAGAGGCCCGAAAGAAACCAACCGGCCTTCCACACCCCAGCAACTGGAGCTATTCTGAATGAAAAAGTGCCTGCTGGCTTATCCAACAGGCACTTACCTGCCACAATTTTTCTATTCTAAATGACATCGTAAAAAACTGAAATATTGATGAGTAAGCCATGGTATGTTGTGGCAAATATCATCAAAGAACTAACTGAAAGCAAATCACAACTCGATAACGCCAGTGGCGATAAGGTTTTTGTTGTGGCAAATATCATCAAAGAACTAACTGAAAGCAAATCACAACATGCAAGTTATTCGCGCAAAAATAACCTTGGTTGTGGCAAAT
>JBBISA010000095.1:0-6435 GCA_037441525.1 Bacteroidota bacterium | reverse complement strand
GTAAATACCCTAGATCATTTATTTTTGTTTTCAAGGTAACCAAGGATGGTAAGTTCAGAGGTAGTCAGGAGTTTGAGCATGATATTGATACTACTCTTATTTGTGAAGTTGATAATGCCAATAACCTGATTGCTTATTCTGGTAAAAACCGTTTTGGTGGATTCGAAAGAGTGAAAGTTCTTTAAATTTTAGTTCCGTTTTTGCACCCAAGTACGTTAACACAATGATTTTCATTAATCAAAAAAGTCTTCTCACCCCGACTAAGAAAAACCGCAATCAGTTATTAATTAACGGGTTGCGGTTTTTTATTCTTTACATGGACTAAAATATCAACACATTAAACAATGTCTGTTACGAATAATTTAGCTTCTCAGAAATTATACCTGAGCTTTATCATCATCATGTCAAAATCCCTGAGTTGGGAAAACATCCCCGCACCCTTGCCATCAATAAACAGGGTCGAAACACCTACCTCGGCATCGGGAACCACCTTCCAGGTAACTTCAGGCATATACATCCACGAATAAACAGTGCCAATGTTGTTCCAGTCGGGTATAACCACTGCACCGCTCACGGGCGATACGGTGAGTTTTTCGTTAAAGAACTTCTTGTCGTAGCGCACAAAGAAGTAGTCGTTGAGTTCTTTGGGCCCCCTTTCATGCAAAAATCCATGCAAATACTGGAGATTGAGATACGACCCATCGGCAAAATGATAATCTCCGCCTACAACAAATTTGAACCAGGGTTTGCTTTTTGCAATCAGGATCTGCTCCTGAAGCGGAATACTGAAAGCTGACAAATCGGTTCGCAGAACAACATCTTCGGCGGCTATGCTCAAGGCACCTTCGGCCCAGAAACCAATACCCGCTATACTTGTGCTCATGTCGGCCCCAATGGTATGGGTGCGCAGGAATGATGCTTCAGAACGCACGGCAACGCCCCCTGTAAAATCAACAGCAGATATTGAGTTGCGTGTATTGAAAGGTATCCCTTCATAACCCAAGGCATAACTGACCGAAAAATCGACACTACTCACAAAACCTTTAAACCTTGCTCCGGCAGTCAGACTTTCCTTCAGGTTTTTTCGTGGCAAAATCAAGGTATCAGATAATTGCCTGATTACCATACCTGCAGGCAATGAAAACTCAGGGTTCAATGCATTTGATAGAACCCCAACCGGCAGATTGGCAGGACGGAAAAATGGACTTACCACTCCCTGAAGCGAAAAATCAGAACCCAGTTGATAACGCAGTGAAAGGGCATCGGTAGCCCGACGGCGGCCAAAATCGAGCAGGTCTTCTAGATCGGCTGCGTCGAGGGTGTTGGTGGGATTGAACCTGTCGGCAGTGCCCCAGGCAATAGGCTGACGTCCAAAGGTAAGATCAAGACCAGGAGTTAAAACATCGTCGAACCTTACCCACGCCTGCCTTATCTCCCATTGCAGCGGGTCCACAATTCCCTTGTTGTAAAGGTGAGCTGTTTTGGAAATATCTGGTAAACCGAGGTTTCGCAGCCATATTTCACTGTAGAACCTGGTATTGTTGCTTACCCGCTTGTCAAGGTTCAGGTTCAGTCGGTTTTCGTTCCAAATCCAATCGTTGCCATACTGCATGCGCAGGCGCTGATTGGTAAGCAAACTTCCCGAAATGGAAAGTTTATCGTCCTGGGCATTTATTGTAAAGGATTGTAACGCCAGAAGCATTGTCAAAGTAAATCCGGAAATTAGGTTTTTTCTCATGACTCGTAGAATTATAGGTTTCCTGATTGCATGTTGTTGAGTTATTGGATGAGCTTCCTTACTGTAAACTCATCATCGCTAAGGCCGGTATCGTATTTCACATCAAACATTTCCATACGGGTACGATGGTTTTTTCGCAGGTCGGCCATCTCTATTTCCGATGCATTGAAGTAGGTTCCAACCTTTTTGAATACATATTTGGCTTCCTTAACCTTAGTGTTTCCACGGTCGTAGAATTCCATTAACTCAGGGTAAAAGTGGGTTTTATTAACATGTACAATGAGCTTTGAATAATCCGACCTTTCTTTGGGTGTTAGTTCGAGTACAAAAACCTGTGGCCCTTCGCTCAGAAGTTTGGGTGTATACTTTTGAGAAAAGACCACCGATTCCATGTCGTCGTACGAAAAATCGGTACCGGCAAAATTCTGGTTTTTGGCGCTGGAGGCAATCCTTCGTTCACGGCCAAAAGCGGGCAGGTAGAGGTAAATAACATCGTTGGGAAGTGAAAGCACAGAAATACCCGCCTGCGATGCCGGTGCCGTGAAACGCATGATCCGTTTGTCATTCCCTTTTTGCATCACAAGGGCTTCGCGTATTTCTTCGCGGCCATTGCGATCGATAAGGGTAATGCGGTTTCTGGCAACCATATCGCGGGAAGAGTACATCACATCGTCCATTTTTTTAAGAATGGTGGCAGCATCCTGACCTTTGACAACAGGGATAAAAAAGGGCATCAGAGCCATCACTAATAATACAATTTTTGTTTTCATACTAATAAGGGTTTTAATAAATTTTGGTTGATAATTTGAATTTTTTTCAGGAACGCACATTACGGTGATGATTATGATTGAAGGAACGCGGATTGCACAGATAATTTTGATTGATTATGATCATTGGTTTTTTGAGTTGCTTTTATCTGCAAGGTTTTTCACTATTGGAATTAAGGTTTGAGACGTCGTTTATGATCGATGATAAGAATAACGGGAAGCAGGGTAAGAGATCCAATGCCTGAGCTGAACATGGAAATGGCCACCAGTAAACCGAAAAACTGCATAGGGACGATTTGTGAGAACAACAGCACCGAAAACCCTGATGCTACTGCCACAATATTGATGAAGATACTTTTACCGGTGATCATTATGGTTTTTTCCATGGCATCGCCAAGGTTGCCCGTCTGGTTTAGATAATGGTTCCAGGCTGAAATAACGTGAATGGAATAATCGATACCAATACCCAGTGCCACACTTGCCACCAATACAGTGGCAAGGTCTATGGGTATCCCTGTGATGCCCATAAATCCGAACAACATAACAATGGTGGCAATAAGTGGAATAATCCCGAAAATGCCCAGCCGCAACGACTGCAGCGATATGGCCACCAATATAAGTACAAATACCACTGCAATGGCAATACTACTCATCTGGCTGTTTACCAGACTTCTATCCATTTGCTGGTATACTGCTGGCATTCCATTTACCGAAATTTTCATATTGTCGGTTTCAATGCTGGCAGTATAATCTCTGAGTTCACCGAGGAAAATATCAGTTTCGGTAGAACTGATAGAGGCAAACCGCGATTGTATAATCCCTTCCTGCAGATCATCGGCAACAAGCTGATCCATAACCTCCTGCCCATCCAGCAAGAACCAGAGCTGCTCTATCCTTGCGCGGTCTTCGGGAATCTGCCGCCCCTCTCCCATGGCATCGTTTAGTTCTTCCACCAGCCCAGCCACTGAGGTGGAAACCGACACCCACGGGCTTTTCCTGATAAATTCCTCGGTATTTCTCATTTGTTGTAATACTTCGGGGTCTTGCATATCGGCTGCAAAGCGGATGTAAATGGGCGATGAGCCGCCAAACTTCTCCTGAAGTATGTTTTCTGATACCCGTGTAGCATTGCCAGGTTTAAAATAGGCGGCAATATTGGTATTCCTGATCAGTGTGAATGAGCTCGCAAACCCGGCCACCAGCAAAATGATCCAGAAGGCGAGGATAATGCGAGGGTGTTTAAACAACAAATTCTTCAGGGGGATGAGTGCGAATCTTTCAAGAATTCCGGGTGCAGCGGCCTTTTGTTCATTGCCGGCAGATTTGGGTGGGAACCACGACAAAATTACCGGGACAAGGGTTATTGCCATTACAAAAGAAAAAAATGTTCCAAGGGCCGAGAAAATTCCGAAATCCTTTATCATGGTCAGGTAAGAACCGAAAACAAAGGCTACAAAACCCAAAACGGTAGTTAATGAGGATAGGAAAACAGGCAGTATCAGGTACCTCAACGAACTCTTCAGTACCTCAGGAAAACTCCTGCCCTGAACTGCCCTTGCATGGTTGATAACGTGGATGGCATAGGCGCTGCCCACAGCAAACAATACAACCGGAATGTTGCCGCTGACAAGGGTAATATCGTAATTGAGCAGGGCCATTACTCCCACCGTCCAGATGCTTGATATGGCCACTGAAATAATGGGGAGTATTGTACCGCGCACCGATCTGAAACTTAAAAATAAAATTACAAGGAGTATAATGGCTACCAGAGGTATCAGCCAGCGTATATCCATCAGGATCAGGTCAGAGATATCATGTAGTAATACGGGCATTCCACCAAAAAGAATATCGTGGGGTAATTGCATACTTTCGATCCTCGATTTCACATCTTTGATTACATCCTGGTGGTCGCTCTCTCCATCGAGGGTAAACATTATAATGGTAGCGGTGCCATCTTCCGACACAATTGACCCTTTGTACATATCCTTACGGCTAATACGTTCTTTAAGGAATTCAATATCAGCAGGTGTTTCGGGCAAGTCATAATCATCTATAAGCCTTCCCACTTCTATTCCCAGCGAATCGGATTCAATATAGATAATATTGGTAAGGCTTGTTACTGTTGTTATCCCGGGAATAATGCGAAGGGTATCTGTAATACTTTTAATATCGGCAATTACATTGGGGGTGTAAATGTCGGGAGCCTGTAAAATAATCATCGACATATCTGTGCCACGATACTTTTTGCTGAGCGCCTTGTACTCAAGCGCAATGGGATCATCGTCGGGCAAAGAATTGATAAAGTCGGAGTTGATGCGGATGTCTTTTATCTGATACAGGAAGAACAAGGTCATCGAAATAATGGCAATCATTACCGCTAATCGGTATTTTAAAATGCTGTCTGTCAATTTATTCACTTTTTCAACTTGTTATTTTTAAACTTTTATTGTTTTATAGTCAGTTTTGGTACAAAAAAAATTACTTTGCCACCCCCTTGAGAAGAATATCTATCAATTGTCCGAAATGGGGGTTGTATTGTTCATACTTGTTTTGGATAAAAAAAGGAATCTCGATACTGCGCAATACCAGCAGAAAAATATCCATTGCTACTTCAAGGTTAATCCCTGCCAGAATTTCGCCCTTATCAATGCCTTCATTGATAATCCGGCTAAACTGCTCCTTCTCCCAGAGGGTAAGGTCCGACCTGAGTTCATCAAGAAATGCGAAGTGCTCGTAGAAATCGGCCTGCAGGGTTTCGTGGTAGTTTTTTGCATTGGCAAGTATTTCCATACGGTTCAGGAGATACTTTTTAAACTTTTCGCCAGGAGTAAGCGACTGATCATTCACCACAGCAAGAAGGGCTTCCTTTAGTGCGTCGAATTCCTTTGAAACCACTTCCCGGAACAAATCTTCCTTACTGGCAAAATGATAATAGAGCGAACCTTTGGCTTTGCGGGCAATGCGTGCAATCTCGTCCATGGATGTTTTATGGAAACCAAACCGGCTGAAAAGCCTGTCGGCCACCACAAGTATCGATTCGCGTGTTGCTTCGTAACCCATATTGATTCTTTGAACTGTTTTTGTTTTTCGGTACAAATGTAGGAATTGTTTTTCAGGTTGGGGTATGAAAATATTATAAATAATGACCCAGTCCCTAACCCACCATCAATCATCCCGCGCAAGAAAAATTGAAATGAAAAATCTTTACATTTGAAACATGGAAACAATGAATTATGATAAGGGACCGAAACTACTGTACCCCATAAATTAAAACACATATGTTTGCAGCATCCCTGGCGGGAAAAATAGGATGTTAAAATTTGACTGTTTGCATTAAACATAGAAACTTCCCATTCTATTAGAAAAGTTTTGTTATTGAATGTTGTATCATAGAAAATTTGAAAAGCCCAGATCAAAATGGATCAATGAAAACAAATGGTTGATGGGAAAATTTGAATGGCAAACCGGCTTTGGGGCCTTTACGGTGGGGCAATCACAAATCCAAACAATTGTCAATTATATTGTTAATCAGGAAGACCAACAGAAAATAAAAACTTTCAGGGATGAATACGTTGAATTTTTAAATGCTTATCAAATTGATTATAAAACTGAATATATTTTCGAAGATTATGGTATCGCTCCTACGGAGCTAAATACGGGGCCTAATGAATAATCATTCTTTTGCCATCACGCTCCTATGGAGCTTTTCATCCATTTAAAATTTTCGCTTACTATTAATCATCGACTACCCAATTTACTGGAAAAAATTAAAATTATAATTTTTGTCCGGGGAACAAGAATCCTTTAAGTTCATCGAATTACCAAAAAGAGGCTGTCTCAAAAGTAGATGCAGCCTTTTTTTGTTAATAACTATCTGATAAGTATATCCTTGTTTTATTGTTTTAAATACTGGTAATGAGTAATTTAAAG
>JBBISA010000094.1:0-6633 GCA_037441525.1 Bacteroidota bacterium | reverse complement strand
CGCCAAAATAAGTCGTTTGAAAATTTACTTGCAAGATTGCGGATAATCATAAAAAATTATTCTGGGGAGTCTGTGGTTTTTTTAGTTTAATTGATTTACCAGGACTTATTGCAAGTGCATTTTAAAGCAAAATCTAAAATATTATAAATTTTAGTACTATGCTATGCATGGTACTAAATATTAACTACCTTTGAATCATAATTAAAACGAATTATGAATGTAGAAAACACAAAAGCCCAGATGCGTAAAGGAGTTCTTGAGTTTTGCATCCTTTCCCTTCTATCAGCAAGCGAGGCATACACATCTGATATCATAGAAACTCTGCGGGAATCAAAACTTCTGGTAGTGGAGGGTACTCTTTATCCACTACTGACACGCCTTAAAAATGATGGTTTGCTTGAATATCGGTGGGAGGAATCGACCAGCGGCCCACCGCGAAAATATTACAAAACTACTCCTGCTGGCGATGAGTTCCTGAATGAACTGAGAACCACATGGAAGGAATTGCAGCATGCGGTAGAAAAAACAATTTCAAAATAAAATTAAACATTGTTCAAAAAGAATTTAAGCACCCAAATAAACAGCTCGAACCATGAAAAAAACTGTAACAGTCAATATCAGTGGAATCGTTTTCCATATAGATGAAGATGCCTATGAAAAACTCAACCAGTACCTTGCCAGAGTCAGGGAACGGCTTGCCACTGAAGAAGGGAAAGATGAGATACTAGCCGATATTGAAATCCGTATTGCTGAAATGTTTCAATCAAAACTTGGCAATTATAAAAAAGTAATAACAATAAGTGATGTAAAGGAGGTAATGGACCAACTTGGAGAGCCCGAGCAATTTGAAGAAACTGGCGAATCTGCTCAGCAAGGATTTCAAAGCTCTTACCGAGGCGAAAGAACTGAAAAAAGGCTCTACCGCGACCCCGATGATAAATACATTGCAGGTGTGGCCGGTGGTTTGGGGGCATTTTTCAATATCGACCCTACCTGGATAAGGGTGGCTTTTGTTGTATTTGTGTTCCTTTATGGTTTCGGCCCTCTTCTTTATCTTATTCTTTGGATTGTGGTACCCAAAGCTCGCACAACTGCCGAGCGTCTCGAAATGAGAGGCGAAAAAATAAACCTGTCGAACATTGAAAAAACTATAAAGGAAGAGATCAACGATCTGAAAACCAATTTCAAGGAGTTTTCAGATGAGGCCAAGGAACATTTTAAAAAAAAAGATCGAAGTAGTCCATCAGGAGAATCACGAGCCAGAAAGCCGCAGAAATTGTTGGCGTATTTGCAAAAGCAGCAGGAATAATCCTGATAGTAATCGCTTTTTCGCTTATAATTACAATAGTATCAGGAATTTATCTTATCCCTGTTGGGTTTCACCATCATTACCCCGACTGGCTTACGTCTATCCCTGAAATAATATCTGCTTTTCTGGCATCTGATGTTTGGCTTAAACCAACGTTGATTGCATTACTTATATTTGCAGGGATTCCGATTCTCGGGATTTTAATGGCTGGCATTCAATTACTTTTTGGTATCCGCACATCAGGTAAATTTATAGGTGCAATTATCACCATAATCTGGCTGGCTGCTCTCGGAACAATTATCCTGGCAGGCATAAGCGGGGCCAGAAATTTTACATCGGTCAATTCAACCACTACCCAGGTTGGTCTTTCTGAAACATCATGGCCAAACATTTACATAAAGCTCAATGAAAATAAGATCAATATGCTGAACAGGGTGGATAAAACCATCGACATTTCCACCTGGCATACCTTATGGAATTTAAATGAATCGGAAGCCAACGGACAACCTCAACTCCGGCTTAAACACTCCCAAGGTAACCAGATAACCATTGAGATTACCAAGGAATCGCATGGTATGACACCAGTCAGAGCATTGCAAAATGCCAGCGATATCAACTATTCATTTAGCCAGAAAGACTCACTGCTGATACTTGACCCATTCTACACATTCAACAAAGAAGCTGGATGGAGAAACCAGAAAGTTTTCATTATACTGGGCATACCTGAAGATAAAATTGCTGTTCTTGACAAAAATGTAAAAAGAAACCTGAATGTCCGATGGAATAATGAAGTGAAAATTCTTGAGCAATAGCAGGGCTATTGGCGGCAGAAGCCAAGAGTGGGGAAAAACAATTTTCTTAATTTTGTGTTCTAAAAGAACATAGATCGAAAAAACACACACTCCATCACCTTTTGGATTATGCCCACAGCGAAAGAGAAAAAGCTCCTGTTATCATCCATAATATCTGTGCAAGAAGTATTAAATGATTACCGGATTGCCAATGAAAGCAGGCAAGCAAGCATCCTTGGCCGCAAGGAGGTACTAACAGGAAAAGCCAAATTCGGTATTATGGGCGATGGGAAAGAGCTTGCCCAGATTGCAATGGCCAAAGTTTTCAGAAATGGCGATTGGCGGAGTGGCTATTATCGCGATCAAACCTTTATGTTAGCATCGGGGATGACCACCTTAGAGGAGTTTTTCAGTCAGCTATATGGCGATACCGATATATTTGCAAACCCATCGAACGGCGGGCGGATGATGAATAACCATTATGCCACCCGTATTCTTGATGAAAAAGGCAACTGGAAAGACCAGACTCAATTGAAAAACACCTGCGCCGACCTGTCGCCCACAGCAGGACAGATGCCACGCCTTACCGGATTAGCCATGGCATCGAAAATTTACCGTAACCACCCCGACAAATCAATCAGGAAAAACTTTTCCAACAATGGCTCAGAAGTAGCCTTTGGCACTATAGGCGATTCTTCAACCAGCGAGGGGATGTTCTGGGAAACCATCAATGCTGCAGGGGTTCTTCAAATACCCCTTGCCATGTCGGTTTGGGATGATGGCTATGGTATCAGCGTTCCTGTAAAAGACCAAACCACCAAAGGTAGTATATCAGAAGTATTGAAGGGATTTCAACGCAATGATGAGAACAAGGGTTTCGAAATCTTCACCCTTAAAGGCTGGGATTACCCCGGTTTGATTGAAACCTACCTAAAAGGGCTTGCAATTTGTCGCAATGAGCATGTTCCGGTTCTGTTTCATATTACAGAACTAACACAGCCGCTTGGTCATTCAACCAGTGGTTCGCACGAACGTTACAAAAGTGAAGAGCGCCTGCTATGGGAGAAAGAGTTCGATTGTATTGCCCAAATGAGGCAATGGATAATTGACAATGGGATTGCACTTCCTGAAGAGCTCGACCAGATTGAAGCACAAGCCGTCGAAAGGGTAAGGCAGGCAAAAACAAAGGCCTGGGAAAACTTTCAGAAACCCATCGTAAAGATGCGTGATGAGTTTATCGAAATGGTGAATGTAAATCAATGTAATTGCCGAAAAGTTGACCAGATTGATTCTCTGATACGCGATCTTAATAAAATTGGCGAACCCATCCGCCGCGATGTTGTGAGCACTTCAAAAAAAATACTTCGTCTAATCTGCCATTCGTGCACTACCGAAAAATCACTAAAGATGCAGGTAAGTAAATGGCTCGAGAACAGTATTCAGGAAAGTAAGATTCGTTACAGTTCGCATGTTTACAGTCAATCCTTATATTCAGCACTTAATGTAAGTGAGATTAAACCTGTCATTTCCCCGCAAAGCAAGAGGCTAAACGGCCGCGAAGTGCTTCAGGCCAACTTCGATCATATTTTATCCAGATATCCCGATGTATTAATTTTTGGGCAGGATGTTGGCAGAATTGGAGGGGTGAACCAAACCCTTGAGGGGCTGCAGGAAAAACATGGCGAACTGAGGGTTTTTGATACCGGTATCAGAGAAGCCACCATTATAGGCCAAGCCATTGGAATGGCTCTTCGCGGGCTTCGGCCTATAGCCGAAATACAATACTTCGACTACCTGATATACGCCCTAAATGTGTTAAGCGATGACCTCGCCACCCTCCATTATCGGACTGCAGGTGGCCAGAAAGCTCCGGTTATAATAAGCACCCGTGGGCATCGGCTCGAAGGAATTTGGCACTCAGGCAGCCCAATGGGCATGGTAATTAATTCAATTCGCGGAATCTACGTTCTGGTTCCCCGCAACATGACACAGGCAGCTGGTTTTTACAATACCATGCTCAGAAGCGATGATGTGGCTCTTATTATAGAACCCCTTAATGGATATCGCCTTAAAGAAGTGTTGCCCGACAACATCGGGGAATTCACTGTGCCTCTTGGAAAACCAGAAATTCTAAAACATGGGGATGATGTTACCATAGTTACCTATGGTTCATGTATAAGAATTGCCCAGGAGGCTGCCCGACAACTCGAAGGGTTTGGAATATCAGCTGAACTGATTGATGTGCAAACTCTTATACCTTTCGATACTGAACACGTAATTGTTGAATCACTTAAAAAAACCAATAAAATAGTGTTTTTTGATGAGGATGTGCCAGGTGGGGCAACTGCCTACATGATGCAAAAGGTGCTGGAAGAGCAAAACGGCTATTTGTATCTTGATGCAAAACCGGCAACAGTAACTGCCCAGGAACACAGGGCTGCATACAGCTCTGATGGTGATTATTTCTCAAACCCCAATGCCGAAGATGTTTTTGATGCAGTGTATGAAATAATGCATCAGCACAATCCGCAAAAGTTTCCCGACCTGTATCCTTTTAGCCGGCATTAACATAACTATGCATTTTATTACACGAATCTTAACGGCGATACTATCAATATAAACAGAATAAAAACATTATTGACGGACAATTAAATAACCGTTTAACAGCAGATGCCTTATTTTGCCAAAAAGCAGTATCTTTGCGCCTGACAAGAGCGGTGTAAACAACAAATGTCCCCATTTAATTAATCGCAATAAAAAATGACAAAATAAACAGAAGTGATCAGGCAGCAGGACATGCTTGATGGAAAGCGTTTGTATTATAGTTTCCTTGCAGGAGCATTCAATGTTTTCGAAAACCAGAAAATGCTTAATAAAATGAATGTTTTCTCTGTGCCTGATGCTGATACAGGTACAAATCTGGCGTCAACCTTCAGATCGATAGTCGAAAATACCACTCCAAGCAACCATATTAAACATACCTCGGTGGCCATAGCCGAAGCAGCGTTGACAGGGGCACGGGGCAATTCAGGCATTATTATGGCTCAATTTCTCTATGGAGTAAGCAATGAAATAGCCGACCAAAAAGAAATATCCCTTCAGGATTTTGCTGTGCCATGAAAAATGCAGTAGGTTATGCCTATCAGGCCATAGCCAACCCTGTTGAAGGAACAATTATAACGGTAATGCGTGAGTGGGCAGAATTTATTTATGAGGCCAGGGATAAGTTTAACTCCTTCGAAGATCTTATGAATGAATCGCTTGCCAAAGCAAATGAATCATTGGCCAGAACACTTGAATTACTAAAAGTACTGGCAAAAAACAATGTGGTTGATGCAGGTGCTCAGGGATTTGTCGTTTTTCTGGAAGGGATAAATCAGATTTTTGAAAAGGAAAACGTAAAAAAAATACTACGTTTCAAAACTTCGCCCATTGATCAGGAAGCCATTTTTTTGGATGAACATGACAAAAGTGAGTTCAGATATTGCACCGAAGCTCTTATATCTATTCGGAAAACCAGGAAGGAAGAAATCCGAAATTTCCTTGGCACCATGGGCGATTCGCTTGTGATGGCAAGTCCTGAGTCGCGGATGCGTATTCATATTCATACCAATCAACCTTCTGATGTTTTTGCTCACCTTGCTGAGTAAGCACAATTCTTTACCAGAAGGTTGACGATATGGTAAAACAAAATGAAATTGCCCATCACCGTAAACATGACATTGCCCTTGTGGTTGACTCTACCCTCGATATTCCGCAGGAGTTGATTGACCGCTATCAGATTCATGTAGTGCCTTTAAATGTATTCTTTGGAGAAAACCAATTTCTTGACCGTCTGACCATTTCGCAGGAAAAATTCTTTAACCTGCTTGAAACATCTGATGTTTACCCCACCTCTGCCTAACCATCGATAAAGGATATTACCAATACATTCAGCTATCTGTCCACACACTACGATTCCATTATCGCAGTTCACATATCGGGTGTGCTGAGCGGTACATTTGCCAACAGCAGCAAAGCAGCCGAAAAGATTCAACTGGAATCAGGTAAGAAAATCACTGTTCTCGACTCATTGCAAACCAGTGCTGCAGGAGGCCTTGTGGCGCTCAGAATTGCCGAAGCTATTGAGAAGGGATTTTCGCACGATGAAATAGTGGTTGAATCAGCACAATGGATTAAAAACAGTAAATTATTCGTGGGTGCACACTCACTCACTTCTTTTATAAAAGGAGGAAGGGTGAGCCCGGCAAAAGGTTTTATTGGCAAACTTCTGAACACAAAACCCATTGTAACCATTACTGCAGAAGGGAAGGCAGTTTTGTTCGACAAGGCTTTCAGTTACAAAGGCAGTCTCCGGAAAACCATGAAGCACACCAGTAAATACATTGGTGATAAAAAGTTTTGGGGTTACTCTATTCTGCATGCCCGCAACGAAGATACAGCCCTCTGGTATGCCAGTGAAATTGAAGCTGTTACTGTGGATATTCCGGCCTATGCTGACCCCCTAATCAAGCCTAAAACATTTTCTTTTAG
>JBBISA010000093.1:0-7099 GCA_037441525.1 Bacteroidota bacterium | reverse complement strand
AAAAACAAGTTATAATAACACTTCTAGTCATGTGGCAAGATGTAAATACCCTAGTTAAGTATTTCTAAAGCAGCCTGTACCGGCCATCCGGTAGGGTTAAACCCGGCTAAGTCATTAGTTCATTGCATTTCTAATGACTAATCCGGGTTAAATATTATTTTGCGCTGCGAAATAAACCTGGCCCACGACATTTAATTCATTGACAGCCCAATTCGCAGAAATTTTGGAATAAGAATTCTATCAAATTATATCTGACAAAATTGCGGAAAATCATATAAGCAAATAATAGATTGTTTAAAGCCATTAATATTTTCTACATTTGTTCAACCCTTAATTTTATTGATGGATTAAACAGGCAAATAATCAGAAACACTATGAAACGAGCATGATTCGTTAAGCACAACCGAGCCTGCGAGCTCAACGCAGTTAAACACGAATGGAAATTCATCATGCCAGTTCCAACATACCAAAATTTTCAAATTTTATTTTGATGAAACCCGAATGTTTTTGCAAAACATAAACACCGATGAACCGAGTTTACGAGCTCGGCGAAGCCAAAATAGCAAACATGGAGTTGTCCCGTAAAGACGGGACAAGCTATCCTACTTTAACTTAAAAATTATTTACGGATGAAAATATTAATTCAGTCATTTGTGAGCTTTGTATTGCTGATACTGAGCCTTAGTGGGTGTAAACCCAAAACCGACAATACCCTTACTGAAGAGATGAAAACACGACTTGCACAATTTCATGAGGTTACACTCACCACCGACCTTGGCTGGCTCACCGATAACGAACGCGAAATCATCCGCCTGCTGATCGACGCTGCCGGCCAGATGGAACAGGTTTTCTGGATTCAGTCCTACGGCGATAAAGATGCACTTATGGCATCGGTTGACAATGATTTTGCCCGTCAGTATATGCACATCCATTACGGGCCCTGGGACAGGCTCAAGGGAAATGCTCCCTTTTTTCCGGGGTATGGCGACAAACCCCTGGGCGCTAACTTCTACCCGCAGGATATGACCAAAGAAGAGTTTGAAGCCTGGGATGAACCTACCAAAACAAGCCTCTATACCCTTATTCAGCGCAATGGCGATGGTAAACTTATTTCTGTGCCTTACTCCCAGGCCTATAAAGCACAGCACAACGAAGCTGCCCGACTTATGCGCCAAGCCGCACAACTTGCCAATGATGCCGGCCTGAAAAATTATCTTCTTTCAAGGGCCGATGCCTTGCAATCCAATGAATATCAACCCAGCGATTTTGCCTGGATGGCCATGAAAACATCCAATATAGATTTTGTGGTGGGCCCCATCGAAAACTATGAAGACCGCCTCTTTGGCTACAAAGCTGCCAACGAAGCCTTTGTGCTGGTTAAGGATGTGCAGTGGAGCGCCCGGCTCGAAAAATTTACCGGTATGCTTCCGGCACTTCAGGCCGGACTGCCTGTTCCCATTGCCTATAAAGCCGAAGCCCCTGGCACCGACTCCGACATCAATGTTTATTATGCACTCTATTATGCAGGCGATTGCAACGCAGGTTCAAAAACCATTGCCATCAACCTTCCCAACGACCCCCATATTCAGGTTACGGTGGGAAGCCGCAAACTGCAACTTAAGAATTCCATGAAAGCCAAATTTGATAACATTCTGGTGCCCATCACCGAAATCCTTATCGACCCACAGCAACGCCGGCATATCACCTTCGACGCCTTTTTTGAAAACACCACATTCCATGAAGTATCGCACGGCATGGGGGTGAAAAACACAGTAAACGGGCTGGGTCCGGTTCGCGAAGCCCTGCGCGAATATTATCCACCGCTCGAAGAAGCTAAGGCCGACATTATGGGCTTATACCTTGTTACAAAACTTTACGAAATGGGCGAGATAACCAGCGGACAGGTAATGGACAACTATGTAACCTTTTTTGCAGGCATATTCCGCTCGAGCCGCTTTGGCGCATCGAGTGCCCATGGCCGGGCCAATATGCTTACCCTGAAGTATTTTGCCGATAATGACGCCTTTTTGCTTCAGGACAACGGCACCTACCGGGTCAATTTCGACCAGATGCGCTCGGCGGTAGTTTCGCTACTCGAAAAAGTAATCATTATACAGGGAAATGGCGATTATGAAGCCACAAAGGCCTGGTTTGATGCCGACGGAATAATGACTCCACGGCTCCGCGAAGACCTTGACCGCGTAAATGCCACTGGCATCCCCATCGATATTGTGTTTAAGCAGGGAAAAGTGGTGTTGGGGTTGTAGGCAATACAGCATTTTTTGGGCGAAGATTTTAATGTAAAACCCGGCCGGAATAGGATTTCTGGCCGGGTTATTAATTCTATTTCAGAATAAATCTGTTCTTCTCCCTTTGGTTGAAAAGAATTATTTGAGCGGCACCTCCCAGGGTAGTCTAATTCAAAATATCCCTTTTCAAATTCATGGTTACCTGGGTGTTGTTGCTGCGGTAGTCGAACAGCAGGTCGCCGTTGCGGTGGTTGAGGCGGATAAAGTTGAGCTGATACCATACCACCAGTTGCCCAACATGGATATTGGAGAGGATGTCGATCTGCTCATCGCCGTTGGCAAGGGTTCTTACCCTCATGGTGCTTCCGTTGCGGATGCGCATCTTGTCGAAAAATACATCCTGGGAGTTTTCTGTTCTTATTTCTATGATGCCCGACTTGTTGCGCAGGAAACTGATCTTGCCGATATTGGCAAAGGTCTCGGGGAACTGCTGCGGAAAGCGGGGATTGGCCTTTCGGATGGCTTCCTGTGCTACTGAACCCGGAAAAACAACACCTTCGGACTTCGAGAGGTAAATGGCGGCAAACAATCCGGCAATGGTAGTTTCGAAATTGCGCTGTTGCAGCTCACGGTTTTTTTGTATGAGCATATCGGCAAAGCTTGTCGTGCCGCCACTTGCAAACACCGGGGCTTCGTCAACAGAAATGCCGCTGGTATTGCCAAAAGTGCCGGTAAGGAGAATTTCGCCGGGGGTGGTAAAAAGCCGGTTCTCACTTTCGCGCGGGTCGTTGAAATACCGGATATCAGCAATTTCCCCATTGTAATTTGCCCTTATGGTATAAGCAAGTTTGTTGTTGCCAGGTGCCGGTTCGGGTGTGACTTTTTGCATCCACAACAATCTTCCCTCAGGATTAATACAGGCAAGGAATAATTCCGTTTTTCCCTGGGCAGCATTGATGGTTATGTTCTGAGCTTTGATGCCGCCAGAAAAGCTACCTGCAACTATCAGGTTGTCATTGGGGGCCCTGTTTATGGCAAACCCGGTGGCATCGCCGGTGGTTTCGAAGGCAAGCAGCCATCGGGGCAGGAGGGTATGCTCGAAAGCGCCAACGAAGGCGGTTCTTCTGTCGCCAAAGTTTTCGAGCCTGATGCGGCTTGCCCGGTTCTGAAGCCTGTTGATAAAATAACCTGTGGCAAAGATATGTCCTTCGCGGCCCAGGATAATATCGTTGCGGGTATTTCCGCGCATGGCTCCGGCTTCATGCAGTTTTTGCCACAAAGCCAGATTTTGTTCGTTGCGGTACAATTGCGGATCAACCAGGAAAGCTTCGGGGATGGTGCCGCGAAATTCGGGCATGGTCAGCCCAATGGGTGCGTTGATGTAGGTGGGATCAGCCACTACAAACTGCATCCCGTCAACAATAACATAATCGCCATGGGGGTTGCCGCCGGGAAAATGCACCGCTGTGGCCAGATGCCCTGGGTATAGGAGAGCCGCCACTTTCTGTCGGGCATAATTTCGCACCAACCAGGCGAAAAATACTGCGCGGTCGTCGCAATCGGAGAAGGCATAATGAATCACCTCGTCGGGTACCATGTATCTTTGCCTTCCAAACTGTTCAATATCAGTTTTATATTGGAATGAAGTCTGGGCGAGTTTAAGAAGGTAAGATACCTTTTGTGTGTCGCTCATGGGTTGCAACACAGGTTCGATGACCCTTTCGGCAGAAGCGGCCAGGATGTTCGATGCCCCGGCATCAAGATAAATATTCATGTGTGCCTGTGGCTGCTGGGCCAGCATGGCAACCAGCACAGGGTCGTATTGCAGGGTAAGTCGCTGCTCTTTTCCTTCGAATTCAAAAACCAGAGTTTTTTCGCGGGGCTGCAGGGCCAGTAGCGGACTTTTATAAAAATTCATATCGAACAAACGATAGGCCCCAGGTATATTTTGCCTGAAGGTGAAAATGGATTCACCGGCCGTACCGCCAATAATGTAAAAAGTAACATTGTCGATGATAAGCCTGGGTGTGTTGTAAACGGTGTGGGCAAAGGGGAGGAGCAACAGCAGCTGTTGCTGGTTGCGGGCAAGGCGTATGTCGTAACCGGCCTGCATAAGCAGAAACCAGGTGTAAAGCCTTGTGGTTAAGGGGTTGTTGTTGGCAAGCCTGGCGCTTAGTTGCTGGGCAGCCATAAACAGAGCCCAGTCGTTCATGCCGGTATTTTGAGCTGTTTCGAGCAGGCTGATAAGGGTGGGTGCGAAATTGGTTGCCGCAGCAGTTTCGAACCATTGTGCCACATCCCTTTCGGCAATGCCGTTGGCTCTGATACCCCTGAAGGAACGGTCAGCCGGGAAACCAAGCTGACGGCCGTAAAAATCGATGGCAATGTCGGAGGGCGCCAGCGGTGAAGGAGTTACTGGCCTTATGGGGATGGGTTCGCTGGGAACATCTCTCAATTCCACTCTGGCTTGTGTGGGAGGTTTGGTGGTAATGGGCACCCTTTCGCGGGCATGTTCACCCACAGCCGGATTGAATGATGGCATCCGGTTGGGTTTAGGGCCTGGCTCCGGGCGAATTCCGGCAAAAATCTGCATCCTTTCCCACTCATTTCGCACATAAGCAGCAAACTCACGATTGCGCTGGTCAACAAACTTCTCAAAATCACGGTTGAGGGCCTTCATAGCGCTGTCGCGGCGGGCAACAAACTGTCTGAAGTCCTGTTCCTGCTGCCTTCTGTAGGTTTCGAAATCGGGTATTTGTCCCTGGGTAAAAAGAGAAGTTCCCGCTATCATAAAAGCTAAAATGATTATAGTTCTGTTCATAACTGTTTAGAAAATAAGGTAGTGGATAGTTTTCCTGTTCTGTTAATATACATCAGCATGACCTGCTCCTTAGCAATAAAAATACCTTTTTCCTTGTTTCGGAAAAATGGTTGATAAAATAATTAATCCTTCTTTTAATATTGGCCTGATAGCCTGTGTTTGAAATGGCTCTGTTTTTGTGATGCGCAGGAATTATTGATGCTGAAAATATTTCCTTAATTTTACCCAATTGATTTAATTACAAATTTCCAGAAATGAATAGAAAGATATTTTCCTCTGTTTTTATTGCCCTGCTTTTTTTGCAGGTTGCTGTTTCACAGGTTAAATTTGGATTTAGTGAGGCCGAAATAAAGGCCAGACTAAAAACTGATATTTCCACCCTTTCTTCAGATGTCATGGAAGGCCGCGAGGCTGGAAAGGCCGGAGAAAAGAAGGCTGCATCCTATATCGAGATGCAAATGCAACAGGCCGGGCTGCAGCCCATGTTTAATGGTTCTTACCTTCAGAGCTTCGAGTTTCAGGGCGATTGGACCTATGGACCTGATAACTTTTTTGCTATCGGACAGGAGGCATTTCAGATTAACAGCGACTTTTTCGTTATGCCCAGTTCAGCATCGGCCAGAATTGTGGCACCGGGGGTTTATGTAGGATATGGATGGGAGTCAGAAAGTCATAACGATTATATAAATCTTACTGGGATTACCAATCGGATATTCTTTATGGAGTATTACCTGCCTCCTGGCGTTGATAAAGATGTACCGCGTATTCCACTGGAGATTTTACAGCGCAAGATTTCAATAGCGCAGGGCAAGGGTGCCCTGGGGGTAGTTTTCGTAAATACCCGTGCTGACCGCAACGATCCGCCCACCAGCCTGCGACAGCAACTTGGCAGGGAAAGTATTCCGGTGTTGTTTGTAACATGTAAGGTTTTTGAGCAGTGGCAAAAGGCCACGCCAGGCGAAAATATCTTTATTACTGCCAGCCTGCGCCGCGAAACATTCAAATCGTATAACGTCGCCGGATACCTTAATAATAATGCTCAATATACTGTGGTTGTTGGTGCACATTACGATCACCTGGGCTTTGGTGGCTCGGGTTCGCGCATCCCCGGCGCAAATACCCTCCATCCCGGTGCCGACGATAATGCCTCTGGTACTGCCGGGATGCTCGAAACAGCAAGATATTTTATTCAGTCAGAAAAAAAGAATCACAACTATATTTTTATTGCTTTTTCGGCCGAAGAGAAGGGATTGCTCGGAAGTCAGCATTTTGCCAACAGCGATGCATACAATATGACCAAGGTAAATTACATGTTTAACTACGACATGCTTGGTCGTCTCGAGAATTCAACCCTTACACTTTACGGTACCGGATCATCACCTGTTTGGGACTCAACCATTGATCAGTTTGCCCAAAATGGTCTTGCCGTAAGAAAAAGCCCGAGTGGGGTTGGCGGCTCTGATCATACAAGTTTCTACAACAAGGGAATTCCTGTACTGTTCTTTTTTAGTGGTATGCACGACGATTATCACCGGCCAACAGATACGGAAGACAAGATCAATTATCCCGGAATGGTCTCCATTCTTAATCTTTCGCACAATATTATTGCCTCGCTTAATATTGGAGGCAAACTACCTTTTACCGAAACATCTGTAGCCGGCCGTGCTACCACCCGCCGCAGTGGGGTTGCCCTGGGGTTGATGCCCGACCATGCCTTCAATGGAGATGGTTTGCGCGTTCAGGCAGTTTCTGAAAACAACCCGGCACAGCGGGCAGGTATTAAAGGTGGGGATGTCATTATAAGAATTGACGATGTTAAAGTATCGGATATTCAAACATATATGCAGGCCCTGGCCGGAATAAGTGCCAATGCCCCTGTGGTGGTAAGGGTAGTGCGCGATGGGAGGGAAATGGATATAACAGTAAATCTTTAGTGTCTGATCAGGCCATTTTAGGTATGACGCAAAAAATATAGGTTCTACTACCATTTTCGTGGATATAGTTCTAACCCACCATTAAAAAATAGTAT
>JBBISA010000092.1:0-7508 GCA_037441525.1 Bacteroidota bacterium | reverse complement strand
TTGTGATATTTAGTAATTGAAAAAAGAGTTATTTTAATTTAATCGGTCAATACTGTTTTTAATCATTTTCATACTTCCATTCCTAAGCTTGAAATCAACAGGGTTTATCCCTGCCGCCATCACCTTTACAAGCAACTCTCCATCGGCTGGCACTGGCAGTTGGGCTTCAGTCACTCTTAATACTGATGCAGGACCATAATCTTCAAATATCACCTTTTTCATAAGCAGGGGGTTTGATATTAAACAATTGTTGGGTTCGTTGGTAAACAATAAGGCTGAGGTATTGTTTCCGGATAAATTATCTGCCAATTCTATTTCATCCTCAGTAAATATAGTTTTTTATTAGCCTTAAGATTGGCAAACCCTTAAATGTAATAAATTATGAACAAAGCTTGCGGGCATCATGAATACCCATTAGATAAACCAGAGATCATTTACGTTTACGATGCTCTTTGTGGCTGGTGTTATGGTTTTAGCCCTGTAATTACCCAGATTTACTCAACATATCGGTGCAAAGCCGATTTTCTTGTTCTTTCGGGTGGAATGATAACAGGCGACAGGTGCGGCGCCATTGGCACTATCGCCCCTTTCATAAAAAAGGCCTATAAGAACGTGGAACAAACCTGCGGGGTGAAGTTTGGCGATCAGTTCCTCACCAATGTTCTGAATGATGGAAATGTGTGGTTCTCATCCGAATATCCTGCACGGGCGCTTGCATTAATGAGGCTCGAAAAAAAAGACCATTCCCTCAATTTTGCCACAAAACTTCAAAAGGCAATTTATTATGACGGGCAACACCCTCATAATCTTGCTACCTACGAATCATTGGTATCTCTGTTTGGCTTAGATGGAAAAAAATTCATTGAGTCGATGATGACCGATGATATTTCTCAGATTATAGAAAACGAGTTTCGTATGGTGAAACAGATTGGCGTCGATGGTTACCCCACAGTTTTATTGCGATGTGAAGACGATTTGAAAATGATTGCCATAGGATACCGCGATTTTGATTCACTGCACGCACTTCTCGATAAGGAACTGGCCTGATAATGTTCATATTTTGTTCAATGTTCAACTAATTATTCGGCCAAATCTTTATACTTTTGCCCCCAAAAATAAGGTACTACAATTCAATCTATTAATAGTAAACTCATGGGAAGAGCGTTTGAATATCGCCGGGCGGCGAAGGAAAAAAGATGGGATAAAATGTCGAAGGTGTTTCCGAAACTGGCAAAGGCCATTACAGTGGCGGCCAAAGAGGGCGGGGTTGATCCTGATATGAACTCACGTTTGCGCACCGCAATTCAAAATGCCAAGGCGCAGAATATGCCCAAAGATAATATCGATGCCGCAATTAAAAGAGCCGCAGGGAAGGATGCCGAAAATTTCGTTGAAATACTCTACGAAGGGAAAGGCCCGCATGGTGTTCTGGTTGTGGTGGAATGTGCTACTGATAATCCTACACGTACGGTTGCCAACGTAAAATCTTATTTTAACAAAGTGGGTGGGGGGCTGGTACCTACCGGATCGCTCGATTTTATGTTCTCGAGGAAGGCGGTGTTTCAATTTGATGTTAAGGATGGTGTAAATGTGGAAGAACTAGAACTTGAGCTGATTGATGCAGGTTTGGAAGAAATAGAAGTAAATGAAGGTGTGGCTTATGCCTATGCCGATTATAAAGATTTTGGACAACTAAGCCAGGCCCTCGAAGAGAAGAGAATTGAGGTAACCAAGGCCAACCTGCAGCGCCTTCCAAATACCCCTGTTGAGTTTACCGAGGAGCAAATGGATGAAATTGACAAGCTTCTTGATAAAATAGAAGACGACGACGACATCCAAGCTGTTTTTACCAATATTGCCTGATAATCAATTATAAGCCCGGAAGTTCCGGGTTTTTTTTTCCTTAACGAATGGAACGCAGATGACGCTTATGGGGAAGATTTTATAAGTATATTTAGAAATCATAGCTAATCATCAAAATCTGGGTCATCGGCGATCTTAATACATCAAAGTTATGAAGAGATTTATTTTTATTTGCCTGGCATTGATAACCTTTTCATGCACCCAAAAGCCCAAAACATATTCACTTATGGTGTATCAACCCCAGTGGCATGCCACGCTGGAAGAAAGCCATCTGAAAGGGGTTATACTGCTTTTCGATTTCAAAGAGAACACCTTTTACAGCAACGATTTCGAAAGGGCCCGGAAAGGTTTTCTCCCCGCTTCCACCTTTAAGATATTCAATACCATGGCAGGCTTGCAGGCCGGTGTTGTGGATACCAACTATGTTTTTGCATGGGATGGCAGTAAAATGCGACTTGCACAATGGGAGCGCGATATGACACTTAAACAGGCATTTCAGCTTTCATGTGTGCCATGCTATCAGGAAATTGCACGCAAAGTAGGGGCCAAGCAAATGAGGAATTATCTGCAAAGCAGTTTTTATGGCCACATGGAGGTAAACAATTAAAATATAGACCTTTTCTGGCTCGAAGGCAAATCGCACATCAGCCCCATGGAGCAGATAAGCTTTCTGGTTAAACTTCACCAGGGCAATTTGGGCCCTTTTTCGCCAGAAACCATTGCCATCATGAAAAATATTATGATTACCGAAGCTACCAATGATTATGTTATTCGGGCCAAAACTGGCTGGGTCATAAGGCAGGGAAACAATACCGGATGGTATGTGGGCTATGTGGAAAAGGGCCAAAAAAAATGGTTTTTTGCCACTAATGTCGACCCTCTGATCAGCACTGAACAGTTCAACTTTGCTCAGGCTAGGATTGATGTTACCATGAAGGTGCTGAGGGAGATGGGGGTGATTTAAAGTTCAATAAGCCGATTCCTTTCGAATAACGTAGAAATATTCCTTTAAGTTTAACTCTCAAACCCTTAAACCAGGCCATATCAGTCGTTCACTACTTTACTAATGACTGATCCGGGATAAATATCAGGTTCTTGATGAGTTTCACCCTTTGGTTGTCTTGTATTGAGGTTCATCAGGAAAACTGGCTGCATGTAGGCCCCTGGCAGGCACCATTGCCGCAACCCATCGGTATCTCCTTTTTGCCTTTGCCGGGCTTGGGAACCCGCTTTTCAGAACACTCCAGGTTACATTGCGGACAATAAGCTATATATTTCCAGCAAGGGCCATAAATATAATCGGTATATTCTTTCTTTAGTCCCTGGTTATCATCAAAGGTGAGTTTACAATCTTCGCAAAAAAATGTGCTCATAACAAATTAAGTTTTTGGTTAAGAAGTTCTTAATGTGCAATATCAAATTTACATCATAACTCATCTATCAACAAATCTGATTACCAAAAATCACAAAAGGATTGCAACACTTTGCTGCAATCCTTTAATTATCTGAGGTTTCGAGCGGATTCGAACCGCTGTAGGAGGTTTTGCAGACCTCTGCCTAGCCACTCGGCCACGAAACCCTGTTTTGCGGGGCAAAAGTAATACTTTTAGATGGTCTTGCAAAACATTTATTCAAATTACCATTAAAGCACTGCTACTATATTGGTAATAAAATAGTAAACAGCGAAATAGCAGAACAAGCTGTTGAAAATTAAGAGTGTTTATTTTCAATTACTTAACCATCGCGTCATCGTCTTTGGTTTTATTTATCCAGGCTTTCGGTCATTTCTTTTACCGTTTCTTCAAATGGCCGGTACTGGAGCTTTAGTTCTGTCAGGCTTCGGTTGGTATTAAATTTTATTGGATAACCAATATTGCGTTTTACAAATCTGGCGGTTACACCAAACATTGAGCCCAGTAACAAAAGGAGAAATTTTGGAGCTTTTGATTTGGGCAAGCGATACTTCCCCGGAAATATTTTTTCAATAACTGAAGCCAGTTCAATGAAGCTCATGGTGTTTGCTACCAGTATATGGCGGCCATTGGCGTCATCTTTCTCCAGAGCAATGATATGAGCGTGGGCTACATCGCGCACATCTACAAATCCAAAGTAGAGTTCGGGCGCTCCGAAAAAGAATTTGCCCTTTAACATATCCTTCATCAGGCTTATACTTTCTGAATCTGAATTTCCGGTAAGGGTCGGGCCCATAACAAACGACGGGTTTATGACTACCAATTTCCATTTTTCCTGAGCATGGGCCATTTTCCAGGCTTCTTTTTCGGCAATTACCTTGGAGTAGGAGTAAGGTTGGTGTTTTGCTGAACTGGTTGTATTGAAGTGCTCCTCAGTAAATTCTTTCAACCCTTGTTCTTTCATGTCGATATTGTCGCCATGCACTGCCGCCACGCTCGATGTAAGTACCACCCTTTTTACTGTACCCGATCGGGTAGCTGCATTCAGCACGTTGCGGGTGCCAAACAAGGCAGGATCGAGAAGTTCTTTTTGGGCATTTTTAAATCGCAGGGTAAATGGCGATGCCACGTGTATAATTGCATCAGCACCCTTTGCAGGTTCATCAAAACTTCCTTCTTTCAAAAGATCAGCCTCCCAGATTTCCAGTTTCCCGGGTGTGGTTTGGGCAATGGTTTCTAAATGTTGGTATTTTTCTTTTCTGGACTTATTGCGAACGGTAATCCGAACGATATAAGATTTTTCGAGCAGTTCCTTCACCACCCAGGAGCCTATATAGCCAGTGCCGCCTGTAACGAGAATTCTTTTTATCATAACCTGTGAATTTAAATGTTGTGTTGGATTGTTATGCAAAAATAGAATCTATGGTTGAATAATTTTTGGAATTATAGTCTCTTTATAAATCATCATTATACCATGGCAAACCCATGCTTAGCCAGGGGGCAAAATACCATTTCAGGTATAGTTACAACCTAACATTTTTAGGGCATTTCAGCTTAAATAAAACATTACCTTTAAATGGTTGCATAAATTTGGAAATTATCATTCAGGAATTTGAGCCATTATCTAAATCAAATTATTTAACTAAATTAGCGGTGCTATACCCGTTTCAGGCTATTCAGCCTTATTTTACAACGGGTACTGCAAACCAACCTGGGGTTGTAAAATTGGGTATCGAAGGAAATTTATTTAACTGTACCACACTTTAAAAACCAAATTATCATGACAGATAAGCAATGGAATGACCTTGTTTCGCTGGTTAACGGCAAGCGCCTTGACAGTCTTCCAGTAGGATTTATTATCGATTGCCCCTGGCTGCCCAACTGGTATGGTATAAAAATACTCGATTATTTTTCGAGCGATGAATTGTGGCTTAAGGCCAACCTCAAGGCGCTGGAAACTTTCCCTGATGTAATGTTCCTGCCAGGGTTCTGGAGTGAGTTTGGCATGTGTACCGAGCCATCGGCCTTTGGAGCCAAAACAGTTTTCTGGAAAAATGAGTTCCCATTTGCCGACAAGGTGATAGAGAAAACAGAGGATATATATGAATTGAAGGTGCCCGACCCATCAACCGATGGTTTGCTGCCCTTTATGCTGAACAGACTGACATTGGCTCGACCAGCCATTGAGGCTGCCGGACATAAGATCAGATTCTCAGTTTCGCGGGGCCCGTTAAATATTGCCTCATTCCTGATGGGAACTACAGAGTTGCTAACTACCATGATGATGGAACCCGAAGCCGTGCATCATCTTATGAGAAAAATAACCGATTTCCTTAAAGCATGGCATAAAATGCAGGCCCAGGCTATTCCTACAATCGATGGGATTATGATGCTCGATGATATTGTTGGATTTGTGGGGGAAGAAGAGTTTCTGGAATTTGGATTTCCATACATAAAAGAGATTTATGATGAAAAGGCGGCGGTTAAGCTTTTCCACAACGATGCCGATTGTACTGTTTCAGTTAAACATTATCCCGATATGGGGGTGAATCTTTATAACCCTGGTATTCACATGAGTGTAAAAGATATTATAGAAGTTACACAGGGTCGGATGACCATTCTTGGAAACATTCCGCCGCGCGATGTGCTGGCTGCCGGTAAACCCGATGATGTAAAAAAAGCAGTAAAAGAACTGCTTGCCGATACTCCCGATAAAACGCGGCTCCTCCTGTCTTGTGGCGGTGGTATGCCCCCAGGTGTTTCAACCGAAAACATTATCGCATTTTTAGATGCGGCATGGAAGTAAAAAATTCATTTGTCACCTGGTTTTAATCAGGATACATCAAGATGGTAAAATTTAGAGGGTCTGTTAACCTTCTGCTGAGAAAATAACTTTGGTTATTTTTTTCAGGCAGGTTTTATTTTCTGGTAAATTTCTCCCAGAAATTTGTCGTAATACCCTTTAATTGTTTCTTCCACTTCTTTCATGGGTTTAACAGGAACAAGGTCATCTACATCCTGAAATGTCATGCCTGAACTAAATAAGGTTATGGTTGTGTCCCACAACATAATGGAAATTGCCTTTCCGGCTTCAGCCTCATCTATTCCAAATGATACGGCCAGCTCTTTTAGCTTTGGGAGTTGAAAATTGAAATAGGTGTGTCCCATAGCGGTAATTACCGCGTATGCTTCAATAAGATTATCATTGATTTCGGGTGTATAGCCCAAATGCTTTGCCATTTCTAAAAGTTCAGACTTTTTTGCCGGGTCGAAAGTTGATGAGAATGACACGGGATTTACCCCACGGTTTACTATGGTTGATGCACTTGGATTCATCCTTGCCAGATTATTTATCCCTTTTAGAATTCCCTGAATTTTTTCGATGTTGAACTTGGGTGCTAGTGATAGCACCACACTGTCAGTGGTTACCATGTCTCTGATTTGATTGAGTACTTCCATCATCGCAGGCGGATGAATGGCTATTATGAGAAATTCACTGTTTGCCACCTGATTGATCTCTGATGCTGTAAAAACATTCCTGTAATGTGTTTTCAGCTTTTCCAATAATTGTTGATTAACATCGTATACAATTATTTTCTCGAATGTAATTCCTGCGTTTTCAAACGCATGAAGAAAAATCCTCGTGATGCGTCCACCACCAATAAATCCTATTGTTTTCATGTTTCTCTAAGATTTAATTCAACATCACTGAAAGTTTATGTGCCAGGGGTGTAGCAATGGTATTATTAAATAGCTCCGTATATCAATCCGCTAAGGGTTGCCATAATTATCACCAGTGCCAGGTAAACCAGTGTTTTTTCATTACCCATTACGCTTCTGATAACCAAAAGGTTTGGTAATGATAGTGATGGGCCGGCCAGCAACAATGCTAATACAGGTCCCTTACCCATTCCTGATGCAAGTAAGCCTTGAACAATGGGCACTTCTGCAAGGGTAGCAAAATACATAAATGCACCGGTAACAGAGGCAAAGAAATTGGAAAATAATGAATTGCCACCCACCATAGCAGATATCCATTCAGAAGGGATGATGCCGGGAATATTTATATTATCATGGGTTGAGCCCAATAGAAATCCTGCAACGATAACCCCAAGGGCGAGCAACGGCATTATCTGCTTGGCAAAATCCCAACTCGCCAAAGCCCATTCCTTATTTTCATTACTAGGGTATTTACATCTTGCCACATGACTAGAAGTGTTATTATAACTTGTT
>JBBISA010000091.1:0-7995 GCA_037441525.1 Bacteroidota bacterium | reverse complement strand
ACATCCTATTTTTGCAATATAACTTAAAAATGGAACTGTATGGAAATCATAATTATTTGTTTAGCAGCATTTTTTACAGCCGTTTTAACGTTCTTTTCAGGTTTCGGGCTGGGAACTATTTTAGCCCCTGTTTTTGCCATATTTTTCCCAATTGATATTGCAATTGCACTTACAGGCGTGGTGCATTTTTCAAACAATCTTTTCAAAATAGCTCTAGTCGGTAAAAATACCGACAAAGCCGTTTTGCTTCGTTTCGGGATTCCTGCAATTCTGGCATCATTTGCCGGTGCATGGCTGTTATTGCGAATTACCATTTTACCAACACTGTTGCAATACGAACTTTGGGGCAGGTCGTTTGAAATCACCCCAGTGAAACTCATCATCGCATTACTTTTAATTATCTTTTCTATTCTTGAAATATCCCCATCGTTCCAAAAAGTCCAGTTTGGTAAAGAAAAATTGGTATGGGGCGGCATCCTGAGTGGTTTCTTTGGCGGATTATCGGGTATTCAGGGAGCAATCCGCAGTGCATTTCTTATAAAAAGCGGGTTATCAAAAGAAGCATACATTGCTACAGGAGTTGTGATTGCTTGTTTAGTAGATTTTACCCGACTTTCGGTTTATGCTTCCCGTTTTACATCGGCTAACCTGCACGAAAACCTCACACTGTTAATCTCCGCAACCCTTGCAGCAATTGCAGGGGCATATTTCGGCAAAAGGTTGCTTAAAAAAGTAACCCTTCGTAGCATTCAATTCATTGTAGCGGTAATGCTCATCCTCATTTCAATTGCTTTAGGTATTGGATTAATTTAATACGACCGGGATATGAAAAAACTTAATAGCTTACTTCAAAAATGGTATTTCCCTGTCTTTCTGAAATACATTTCGCTTGCTTTATACATCGTTTTAATTGTAACAGGTTTAATGGCTTATTCTACCGATGCTGCATTTTTAAAACAACTACGGAACACGAACCTTGGTAATTTAATTGTTTGGTCGTATTGGTGGCCAGCCATAATCATTTTGGCTGTTTTCTTTGGTCGCATTTGGTGCATGGTTTGCCCTGTTGAACTCATTACAACATTCTTTGCTAAAATCGGTCTTAAACGCAAACGCCCGGCATGGTTACTTTCGGGTTGGGCAATAACCGTTTTTTACATTATTATTCTTTTTATCGGCATACAAGGTTTTGCCATCCACCGCAACCCGTTTTTTATGGCTGTTTATCTTTTGGCTATTGTTGGGGTTTCGGTAATTATTGGCAGTATTTATGAGAAAAACACATTTTGCCGATATGTTTGCCCTGTAGGTTATTTGTTAGGATTGTATTCACGACTTTCATTTTTCGGTTGGCGTGTTAAGGATAAGAATATTTGCGATAGCTGTAAAGATAAATCGTGCATCCACAAGAAATACCAGTACAATCTGAACTATAAAAGTTGCGGGGTTGATTTGTACCCTGCCAACATCACCGATAATTCCGATTGTATTTTATGTGCGGGTTGCCTTAAAACCTGTTCAAATTACCAATCGCACCCTAATACCGACCGTCCAAGCCCACAATTCAAATACATCGGGTTTGCCAACGATTTGTTTCAGTTGAAACCGCTTCGAATGGCTGAAATGATTTTTGTTTTGGTGGTTTCGGGGTTTGTAATTTCCGAAATATGGTCGGAATGGAAAGTAACCGATGCTTATCTTTCCTTTCTGCCCGATTTGGTTATAAAACCTTTGGCAATTGAAAACAAATTCGTGTCGGGATTTTTAAAAGGTGCAATACTATTTGCGTTCGTGCCTTTCATCCTATGGTTACTTCCTTTTCTTTTTGCCCGATTGGCTGGTGTTGCAATCAAATTCAAAGAGTATTTGCTCAATTACGGAATTGCTTTTATTCCCATTATTGCATCGGCTCATTTGGCAAAAGCGGTTTTAAAATCTACATCACGCATCCCTTATTTCGAACATCTTTTTGATGATGTTACAGGCGTTTCGACGGCTCAAAAGATAATTGACGGTAATATTACCCTGCAACAACCCCCACTTTGGTTAAATACACTGGTATCGTTGTTTTTAGTTGGGTTCATGGTCATTGGGATTTGGCTAAGCGTTAAGGTAGTGAAGAAATTTAACACGAATGACGAAAAACTCAACTTAGGATATTCATCGTATCTAATTCCCATTATTTATGGGAGTATATTTCTGGCAATGATATTTATCTGGAGATGGTTATAGAAGCAGAATTAAGAACTAAATATAGTTAACTTACTACCAACCCCAAACCGCCCATTTGCTTTAGCAACACCATTTTCAACCTTAATAATCACATCCACATCATGAGCAAAATCCTGTACAGTATATATGGACTATATCAGAATTAGGATTCCTTAAGCACATTCTTTCTGTGTTGTAATCCCCATTGAATCATTACATCCATTACTTCACGGAGTGAATGGCCGGATAGGGTAAGTTCATATTCCACCGTCACGGGAATTGTACTTAAAACAGTCCGGGTTACAATGCCATTTGCTTCTAAATCCCTTAGCTCTTTTGAGAGCATACGGGGAGTGATTTTGGGAATCTCCCTTTCTAATTCCCTAAACCGCTTTTTCCCATACGACAAAGAGGCAATAATCGGTAATTTCCATTTCCCGTTTATGACGTTTAAAGTATCATTAATTGCCAATATTAAAGTACTTGAGCATTTCTTTACCTGTTCTAATTCCATTACATTCTCCATATCCATCTATTTTACTGAAACTATACCAAAGTATAGTGCTATACTTTTGTATAGTGATTACTATTGTATAGCAAAGATAGGTAATTTTGTATTGATATAATTTGTATAACCTTTAAATTAAATAACATGATTTTAATTACAGGGGCTACCGGCCATTTTGGGAAAGCAACTATAGACTTTCTCCTCAAAAAACAAGTTCCGGCGAATAGCATTACAGCGTTGGTGAGAGACATTGCCAAGGCTGGTGATTTGAAAGCCAAAGGCGTTAACCTAAAAATTGGTAACTATGACGATTATACCAGTTTACTTTCGGCATTTAAAAGCGTAGATAAACTTTTGTTTATTTCGGGTAACGATGTTGCCAATCGTTCAAAGCAACACGAAAATGTGGTAAAAGCTGCCAAAGAAGCCGGGGTAAAACATATCATCTATACCAGTTTTGTCCGAAAGAACGAAACGGAAACTTCTCCGCTTGGTGTTGTCGCAACAACACATATAGAAACTGACAGATTAATCAAGACAAGCGGAATTCCATACACCATTATGCTGAATAGCCTGTATGCTGACGTATTGCCCATGTTTTTCGGTGAAAAGGTATTAGAAACAGGTATTTTTATGCCAGCAGGTGATGGTAAAGTATCGTACACCGCACGCCTTGATATGGCTGAAGCCGCAGCAAACATTCTCACCGGTGCTGGAAATGAAAACAAAGAGTATATCATTGCAAATACTACTAACTACTCCTTGCACGAAGCAGCAGCTATACTGACTGAACTTTCAGGCAAACAGGTTGCCTATACTAACCCACCAGCAGAAGTATTTACCGCCACTCTTACTAAAGCAGGAGTACCAATGGAATATATAGGTTTTCTGTCGAATTTTAGTGAAGCCATTAAACAGGGTGAGTTTGAAACATCAGTTATTGATTTGGAGAAACTTATCGGACGAAAACCAACATCCCTCAAAGAGTTTCTGAAAACAATTTATGGTGTTAACAATTAATAGTATGAGAAAGTATAAAACAGTATTTTGGATTACAACAGGGATTGTATCTGCCATGATGTTTTTCAGCGCATTCAACTATTTAACCAATGATGCAATGAAGAGCGCATTTGTCCACCTGGGTTTCCCATCTTATTTCAGGATTGAACTGGCTATCGCCAAGTTTTTAGGAGCGACTGCACTGCTTTTGCCAATATCCGCCCGGTTAAAAGAAATCCCCTATATAGGGTTTGTGATTACCTTTATTTCCGCATTCATTGCGCATCTGTCAAGTGGCGATCCCGCTTCGGTTGCAATAATGCCTTTAATATTTCTGGTGATACTCGTGATATCGTATGTTTATTTTCACAAGATACAGAGTTTGAAGGTCAGTTAATTAGAACCAATATTTGTAAGGTTCATAGAATTATTAACACACATTTTTCGATATATGGATGTCGAAAAGGTGTGTTATTTTTTGTAAGCATAAGCCGGATTGTAATTGAAATTAAATACACAGGAAGGCGAACAACATTTTTTGTAAAGTATTAGTCACTTATTTACAGGTTTTAATTTTACTTAAAATATCTCCATTCTTTCCCCTACCCCAAACCTCCCATTCGCCTTAGCAACACCATTTTCGACTTCAATAATCACATCCACATCATGGGCAAAATCTTGTTTTCCCCGGAAATTGCCTTCTTTGGTAGTATGGAATATAAAGATAAATGCTGTTTTCGGGTTCTCTTTGCGAAGACGGGTAAGTTCCTGACTGCTTAATCCGGCTTTGCTGACCGAATCAATAAATACAAACTGATAAGGGGTTAAGTCATCTGGTAACTTTTCGGCAATAACAAGATTTGGATGAATAGCTCCAAGACGCTCGAACTTTTCTTTGAGCGTGTAACCAAAGCCTTCTTCAATGGCGACATACAACACCTTCCCGTGATTTTCTGCCAGGTATTTGGCAAAGTCGATACAAAGGGTGGATTTTCCGCTTTTAGGCAAACCAAACACCATCGCTGAAAAACCTACCGAAGGGTCGCCAATTAGGTCACGATATTTTCCTTTTAGACCAATGGTTTCGAAATCCATTCCGGCCAACTCGGTGCTTGTAATTACAACAGGTTCCGGGACTTCATTCAGGGCTGTTTCTTCTTCATATTCAACTCCCCGAAATCCTCTTTCGGTCTCATAAATCTTTTGGAGATATTTGGCTACTTTCTTTTTCTGCTGCCTTCGAGCCATCCACGACATGATGCCATTCAACGTATTTTCGCTGATTGCAGGGGTTTCAGACTTATTGCCGAGATAACTCTCCAGGGAAGATTTAATTTCCTGTATTTCATCCCAGTAAGGACAGGTTCCAGGTATCTTACCGGATTCGATGGCTTTCTCAATCCGGTTTAGCAAAGCGTTGGCTTTGTCCTTTACATCCTTTTTACCGTGAATACCAATATACTGCTTGATATAGGTAACAGAAAGCATCGTCTTTTGGCTTTGGGCAATAGCTGAATAGGCTTCCAGTGTTTTATCGTCAATGTTCACCTGAACGGTATTCCTCATTTGATTGTAGCATTTAATTAGCTGTTCCTGGATATTCTCAATCTCTTTGGCATAATCCGAGGTTTTCCGGATGCGTTTTTCTATAATGGCTTTTTGAAGGGAGTTAAGAAGATTTAGGATTTGAGACTTGTCCTTTGTTTTTCCATGTAATCCGACATATCTTTTAATGAAGGAGACTTCCGGGCTTACCTTTTCAACGGGAGAGGTTGTCGTCTCTTCCAGATTCTTTTCTTCGACAGGCTCTTTCGGAGCTTTCAGAGGCTTGGGCTTCTTTTCGTTAATTTTCTTTTCAGACTTTTGCTTGATGATGACTTCATTGAGCTTATCAACAAAAGTATCAATGTACTTTTTGATAGTCTCATCGTCATTGTACAGGTCGATATTCTCACGGATGAATTCAAATTCTTGCTGTTTTAACGCTTCGGGCAACAAAGACTGGCTGATTGTCGGATATTCTGAGATGATATTTTCTACTGTAATCATAGCTGTATCGTTAAGTCCGTTTAATGTTCCTTCATCAGCAAAGGAATAATAGCCATTGGTAGTAAAAATTATGTGGTCTAAAAACTTAATACTTACTGTATTTAAAGCTTTGCTGACATTTTGTGTCAGTTTTACATCTGGCTCCGATGGGGATAGCGACCCCGAAGGATGGTTATGACTTATAATTACCGATTGGGCAATGGCTTTGGTAGCCAACCCAATAATCATGGGTATATCTGCAATAGTTGACCAGGACGAACCGATGGTGTGTCGATAGTACCCGATTAGTTTGTTAGCCCGGTTGAGTAGCAGTACAATGAAATTTTCCTGAATAGGGTTGTGGCCATAAATACGCTTCAGTATCTCATACGTGTCGTTCGATGATGTAATTTTATCTACATCGAATGCTTTACCCTTGTTCATCCGGATTTTAAGTTCCGGCACAAATGGTTTCAGGGGCTTTGGGTCAACACCAAATAAAACAATTTCCTTTTTCTCCTGGTACATGGCTATACTTTTAAGAGTTCGAGCATTTTAATCTTGGCTTGCGCTTTTATCCGTGCTATTCGGATACGTTTCCCATTATCCAAACTCGCATCAGAGGGAATCGGAACACCCGGTTGTTTTGTATTTGTCCTGCAATAACCGGGTTTATCCGTTGGTTCGGGAAACTGACAGGTTTCAGGGTCGTAATCATCTTTAAGATATTGAAGCAGATAGTTCAACTTTGCAAAGTCCTCAGCCCGTTCCTGTGGCGATTTCCCTTTCACGGCAAGGGTTTCCTTCTTGGCTTCGATTTCCTTGAACAGTTCGAGAAATCGTTTGGATTGTTCGCCGTGCTGGCCGCCTTTGTAATTGGCCAGCTTTGCTTCGGCATTCATTACATCTCTTTTCAGTTCACTTTCCAAGTCGCCCATATCATCGAAAATACTCAGCCGTTTAGGTTTCAGGATGGTGCGCTCAATCTTATAAACATTGGTCATGGATTCCTTAAACTCGTTTATAATCCAGTAATTACTGAAATACTGGCTTTCCCGCTGAATTTTGCGGGCGCACTCCAGTAATTCATTATCCGAAACCGATGAACTGGTCTGAATCCTTTCAATATCGGTTTTCAGGATTTCGCTTTTCTTCTGAAAGTCTTTAATTTTTTTGATTTGCTCTTTTTCGTCGGGTACATTCTTGTACTCAGATATTTTCTTTTCAACCTGCTGGTTGTCGAAAATCCAATGTTTAGCAATGGATTCGTTGTAGAACTTATTAATCCACTGCATCAGCTCATCCTTGTCGGTAAGGTACTGGCTGATAGCATCCTTTACCTTGTTTACCTGCGACAGGCTGGCATTGGCACGGCTCAGTTCCCGTTCCACCTCCCGGCGTTCTTCATCGAAATATAAAGCCGTAATCCTTCCTACATCAGTGATAAGTGCAAGTTTTACCTCCTGCGGGTCGAGTGATTCTACATCCAAGACATTGCCACGGTCAGCCTTATACCAGATGTCGTTGATACGCCCGGTATTTTCTTCGAGCTTTTGAAATACAAACACATCCATCGAATCCTGAACCAATGGCATTACTGAACGGACAAAGGCAAATTCATTGCCCTGTCGCCAAATCCTTCCCTCCAATTGTCTAATATCCGTAGGATTCCAATCCGGATAAAGGTTGTAAATGACCGTTCCCCTTTTTTGAAGGTCAATCCCTTCCCTGATGGTAGCAGTACCAATGATGATTTTAACAATACCAGCCAGAAAGGCTTCCTTCACATTTTCCTTCTTAATATCAGAGATGGAGCTGTCGATGATTTCGACTTCATCGAAGCGGGTATTGTTGTAAAGGATGTTCTTCTGATAACCGACCTCTTTCTCAAGGTATTCTTTGATGTACCTGAAATACTCCTTGCCCCGGTTCATATACAGTACCTGACCAGACACTTCTTTGAGTATAGGCGATACATTGCTTGAATTACTTTTTGCCAACCTTTCGTGGAACTCCTTTACTGTTCGGCAACACTCACAGGCAAAGAGGATTTTAGGACTTTCTTCAACAAATTCCTTGTAGTTCTCCGGATGGTCGGCATTACCCACATACAAGTAGGGCGATAAGGCATTATCGAGACTATACGCCAATGCCCGGAACAAATCGCCCATATTGAGCTTGCCGCTGGGACGAAGAGAACCGGCTCAAGACGGTGACGGTGAACGGCCAGACCACCACCTTCGTCTACG
>JBBISA010000090.1:0-8059 GCA_037441525.1 Bacteroidota bacterium | reverse complement strand
AACGTCCTAAACCTTTTTGAAAAATCTGTCCAAAGAATAGGGGGTTAAACCAAAAAGCGCTTGTGTGGTTGTAAATTACAATTTATTCTGACCGGGGGAACAGGTATAAAATGCAATTATAAAAGATAACATTGGCAAGGAAAAACAAATAGAGTTTTAATAAGTTTATAGCTAATATTACGGAAGAAAAGTATAATTCTAAACCCCGAAACCGATGAAGAAAACAATTTTTATGGTTGATGATGACAAAGATTTCCTTGATTCGCAAAAAGTAATTCTAATGCACAACAATTTTCATGTTGAATCATGCAACTCCAGTGCACATGCTCTCGAAAAAGCCCTTGAGGTAAATCCCGACCTGGTAATACTTGATGTGAATATGGAAAGGGAGTTTTCGGGCTTTGAGTTGCATCAGAAATTCAGACAAAATCCTCAGCTTAAACATGTTCCCATTATTATGCTCACTGGCATAGTAACCTACAGCATTAGCAATCATCTGATTGACTTCTATCGTGAAATGCGGACCAGGGATGATTTCGAAATAACCAAGGTGCTTAAAATCAGCGATGGAGAAAACGATCTTGCTATTGAATATTTTGATGAAGAGGGCAGGCCTGTTGTGCTCCCCTTGGATGCGTTTGTTGGAAAATCTGAAGTTGATACAAAACTGTTAAACGAAATCCGAAGATTTTTAGATTAGCAATTATCTCACCATAACTAAACCGGACAAGAAAAAAATCTCAATATGTCAGCCAATTAAAAGCACAAAGAGCAGGATGGACTTTTTTAAGAAGCAGCATAATTTTGTACAATCAAAATTTTCAGACAGGAGCATATTGCAGGCCCGTTGGCTTATAAAAGCGAGATGGCTTATTGCACTAAGTTCGCTGTTGGCAATTAATGCAGCAACTTTCATTGAAATTCTTTCGCTCGAATATGCAAAACTCATTTTTTCATCGCTGGCCTTGTTGTTGGCAAACATACTTTATTACATATATATCAAAAAATTAAAAAATAAAGATCCTGAAATTCAGGAAAAAAAAGCTTTAATAAATTTACATTGGCAGATTGGGATTGACTTTCTGATTCTTACTGTTATGATACATTTTTCGGGAGGAATAGAAAATCCGGCCATCCTGTTTTACGTTTTTCACATCATAATCTCGAGCATGATCCTTCCGGTAAGAGGGGCCATATTGCTTTCAGTCTGGGCGATGGGGTTATTGTTATCATCATCTATGTTGGTATATTTTGGTATTCTGAATCACTATCCTCTAAGCAACTCTATTTCACTGAATCTATTCAGCAATCTGCATTACCTGGTTTTTACAATATCAGTTTTTATATTAACAAGTTTGCTCATCATGTATTTCACCATTACCTTGGCTCAACGTATGCGCTCGGCCCGCCTCGAGCTAAAACGGGCAAATGAAGACTTGCTGGCCCAGGATAAGATAAAGAATGAATATGTTTACAGAGTAACCCACAACATAAAAAGCGACCTTTCGTCGATTTCAAGTTCATTATCTGTGGTAAAACAGCAGATTCTGGCACCCGTGGATGTGAAAAATGCTGATTTTGTTGAAAAAGCATTCAACCGAACCCACAAATTGATGAATTTCATTGATGATCTTCTCAGCCTTACTTCGATGCGCCTGAATAATCGCTTTGATGTTAAACGGTTTAATTTTACCGAACTGGCAGAGCAGGTCTTTGAACAGATGAGCCAGAAAGCCAGCGACAAAGGACTGGTATATACTCTTGAAAAGCCGGTTGACGAAATCATTATGCAGGGCATCAGGGTTTCAATTAAAGAAGCAATAATAAACCTTGTAAGCAACGCAATAAAGTATACTCCAGAAAACGGCACAGTTAAACTTAAGATCAGGCACTTTAAAGAAACCATTATTTTAACCGTAGAGGACTCTGGTCTGGGGATTTCTTCAGATGACATCCAGCATATTTTTGAAGAGTTTTACCGGGCAGAGAATGCCATTGCCATTGAGGGAGCAGGAATAGGGTTATCGCTGGTAAAGGCCATTATTGAAAGGCATAAAGGAAAACTCCTCGTTAAAAGTGAAATTAGCAAAGGTTCTGCTTTTACCATCTTATTACATAGAAACCTTTCAGAAAAACTTGTCAACACCAATACTAAAAACCCTAAGGATAAACCCCGGTGTTAAGCATTTTTTTAATCCTATATAAAAAACTACATATCATGGGAAATTCAGATTATATCAATGAGTTTATGCAAACGGTGCAAAAATCGTTTCATGTAGAAAAAGAACTATTAAAAAATGAAGAGATAAAATTTGGATTGCGAAATCATGACAGAACCGGTGTTTTTGCCGGTTACTCCAATATTTCTTCTGTAGTTGGATACAAAAAGGAGGATGGCAAAGTGATGGCCGTTCCGGGCAGGCTCATTTATCGCGGAATTGATATTGAAGACCTTGTAAATGGGTTTCAGAAAGACAATAGATTCGGTTTTGAAGAAACCATCTTATTATTACTTACCGGTCGTTTGCCTAATGCCCATGAGTTAAAGATATTTTCAGATTACATGATACTACTCAGAGACCTTCCTGATGATTTCGTAAGAGATATGATTCTGTCGCTGAAAGGGAAAAACGTTTTGAATATGCTTGCCCGATCTATTCTGGGGCTTTATTCTTACGATAAAAAGCCTGAAGATTTAGGTCTGCTTAATATGGTGAATCAATCCCTGAATATCATTTCGAAATTTCCCACCATAATAGCTTACGCATTTCACACCTACAACCACGCATACCAGGGAAAAACCTTATCAATACGTCACCCAAGGAAAGATTTATCAATTGCCGAAAACTTTTTGTATCTGTTAAAGGGCACCAATCGCTTTACTAAACTCGAAGCCGAAATACTTGACCTGTCGCTGGTTTTACATGCCGAACATGGAGGTGGAAACAACTCTACTTTTACCATGAGGGTTACCAGCTCATCAGAAACCGATGTTTATTCAGCTGTTGGTGCCGCCATAGGCTCACTTAAAGGGCCATTGCATGGAGGGGCGAATCTTAAAGTGGTAGATATGATGGAAGATATAAAGGCCAATATAAGCAATTGGGATAACGAAGGTGAAATAGCTGATTATATCATAAAAATTTTCAACAAAGAAGCCTACGACAGATCAGGAAAAGTATTCGGGATGGGTCATGCTGTATACACGGTTTCCGATCCCAGGGCACTTTTGCTAAAGGAGAAAGCTAAAGAACTGGCCTTGGAAAAAGGTTCTTATGATGAATGGAAACTTTATGCAACAGTTGAGAGGCTTACCCCTGAAGTATTTTCTAAATTCAAAGGAAAACCGGCCGATATCTGCATTAATGTAGATTTTTATTCTGGTTTTGTATATTCCTGTCTTGAAATACCCAAAGAGCTTTTCACCCCCATCTTTGCCATGGGCCGTATTGCAGGATGGTGCACCCACAGGATTGAAGAAGTTATTAATCCCGCTAAAAAGATCATCAGGCCATCATATAAAAATATTGCCAAGGACCAAAGGTATGTTTCAATTGTGGATAGGAAGTAATCTGCACCAAAGGTTCTGTCTTTCAACATGATTATTGGGTGAAACTTTTTTATATAGGTTTATCAAAACCTGTTCCTGTTGGCATAGGCTACCAGCGAAACGATTACCGGTACATCTACCAATACACTCACTACAGTTACCAAAGCGGCAGGCGATTGCAAACCAAACAAGGCAATGGCTACGGCAACTGCAAGTTCAAAAAAGTTACTTGCGCCAATCATGGCAGCCGGTGCACATATCGCATGAGCCAGTTTTAACTTCTTGCCTCCAAACCAGGCTACGAAGAATATAAAGTAGGTTTGTATGACAAGAGGTATAGCTGCAAGAAGGATAATAAGGGGGTTGTTTACAATATTTTGTCCCTGGAATGCAAAAAGCAGAACCAATGTTACCAGCAAAGCTACAATGCTTACCGGCTTAAGTTTAGGCAGGAAAACATCCTTGAACCACTTTATTCAATGGCTGCGTAATAATAAACGCTGGGTAATTACCCCTGCCAGCAGCGGCACCACTACAAGTATTACCACACTTGCCACCGGCGTGTCATTAGGGATTACAACATCGGTAATGCCCAGCAACAAACCTACAATGGGGATAAATAGCACAAGGATTTGAGGTCGTTTACCGATACCTGCACCAGGGTATAGTTGGGGTCACCATCGGTTAGGTACGGCCAGACAAAAACCATGGCAGTGCATGGGGCAGCTCCTAAAATTATTGCACCTGCAATATATTCTCCGGCCAATGAGGGGTCAATCCATGCTGAGTATAGTTTATCAAAGAATATCCAGGCAAAAAGAGCCATGGTAAAGGGTTTGATTGCCCATTTGATGATAACGGTCCAGACTATTCCACGGGGTTTCTTGCCGATTTGCTTAATGCTGGTAAAATCAATCTGTAACATCATTGGGTAAATCATCAGCCAAATCAAAATGGCCACAGGGATGTTAACCCTGGCAATTTCCAGGCTACTTATCACCTCAATACCATCTCCGGCAAGGTGGCCTATTCCGATTCCTGCAAGGATGCCCAAGGCAATCCACAGGGTAAGATACTTTTCGAAAAAGCCAATAGATTTCCTGGGTTGATCAGGATTTACTGTAGTTATATTGGTATCCGACATAATATTCTAAGTTTTTTGTGGAATAATAAGATTACAAGTCGATTACTTTTCAGCACTTACGGTGATTGAAAAAATACCTGTTTGTCCATTCAAAAAATCCTGAAGTTCATATGGATCAAGGTAGTTTTTCAGTATCTCCAACGGTATTTCAATTTTTCGTTGCTTATGTATTTGCACATTTTGAAAGCCTGTTTGATGAATCACACCAAGGTAATCATCCATTTGCATGGCACCTGAAACACATCCGGCATACATTTCGGCATCGATTCTTAGCTTTTCGGGTAATTCGCCCTTAAGAACCACGTCGGAAACACAGAAATGACTTCCGGTCTTCAACACCCTCAAAATTTCAGCAAAAGCTTTGTATTTGTCGGGCACAAGGTTGAGTACACAATTGGAAATTACCACGTCAAACTGATGGCTTTCCAGTGGTATTTGTTCTATATCCCCAGCCACGAATTCTACATTCTTGAATCCAAGTTTTTCTGTATTCTGGCGGGCTTTAGCCAGCATCTCTTCTGAGAAATCCAGTCCGGTAACTTTTCCCGATTCACCCACTATAGCACGGGCCACAAAGCAATCGTTTCCGGCGCCACTGCCCAGGTCGAGTACATACTGACCTGGCTTAAGACCTGCATAGTCGGTAGGAATGCCACAACCCAGGCCAAGGTCGGCATCGGGATTATAGCCTTCAAGCTGGTCGTAGCTTTCACTGAAAACTGAATAGTTCACAGTATCGCAGCAGCCTGTGGTGCCACAGCAACCCAATGATTCATTCTGTAAAGCTATGCGGCCGTATTTTTCTTTGACTATATCCCTGATATCAATTTTTTGCTTGTTCATTATGTTAGCTTGATTCGTTATAAAGTAGTTTAACTAATGTTTTTAAACCTTGGAAATTATGGAAAACATCCATTACAACTGTTGTTCAATTTCTTCCTTATACAGTTTGTAAAAACCATCCCTGATTTCATCTCGTACACGGATGAATTCACTCCATATATACTCTTCGGTGCCAGTAACATGCGAAGGGTCATCGAAACCAATATGCAGGCGGTTCTTCACTTTTCCGATAAAAACGGGGCAGTTTTCATTGGCACCACCACATACGGTGATTACATAATCCCACTCTTCACCCAGGTATTTCTCTACAGAGTCGGAAGTGTGATGGCTGATATCGATACCGAAATCTTTCATGGCTGCAACAGCCTTCTGGTTGAGTTTGCCGGAAGCCTCGGTGCCGGCAGAACAAACAGTCATTCTTTTATCAAAGGACTCCAAAAAGCCGTGGGCCATCTGGCTGCGGCAGGAATTTCCGGTACATAGGATCAAGATTTTCATTTTTATAGAATTTAGATGATTGATTTTCGGATTGGTGGATTTTCGGATTTTCGGATTCTCCATTTCTTAGCAATAGGTTTCTTTTGTTTCAATTTTAGCCAGAAAACAATCACATTCTGTGTGCAATGCTTCAATGGCTTTGGAGTTTAGACAGTAGTTGGTCTTTACCCCATCAACGGTGCCCTTTATGAGTCCGGCCTCTTTCAGTTCTTTAAGGTGCTGGTTTACGGTGGTACGGCCAAGGGGTATTTCATCTACGATATTGCCTGTCATGCACGATTTAATTTCAGATAAGTATTGCAATATGGCCAATCGGGCCGGATGAGCCAATGCCTTAAATAAGCGGGCTTTCTGCTGTAAACCTTCATCGAAAAGGTCAATTTTTGCGTTGGTAGACATAATAAAACAACTTTAAATCGACGTAAATTTACGTTATTTTTCAATACAACGTATATTTACGTCAAACAATTTTAATAATAATCAACATTGCTCCAAAGAGTTTTGAACCAGGCTTATTTTCTGCATTTCAAGTGAACCAATTTTGGGGATGGATTATTGAAAAATCAATCCACGAACTACCCACAGAGTAAATCAGGTAACCGGCAAAGCCCCAAATATTGGCAGAGTTTATTAGCAAAGAAATATGGGCTTCACAATAGCTTAAAGATTTAACAGAATGAAAATGCAAGAATTGTTAACTATGCCTATTTTTGGAATCATCTGTACATTTGCCTTTACATGCTTATATTTAGCATATAAAACAATCATTACGCAAAGTTCAATAATTAAACCACGAAACTAAAGACAATGAAAATCACCATTTCATTTCAGGCAATTCTGATGATTACAACCCAATTATTATGAAGCTGCGAGAAAGTCGATACCAAAGTTAAAGTAGCCCGTTTTACCGACACGCGCGATGGCACCACTTATAAGGCGGTAGAAATTGGCACTCAGACCTGGATGGCCGAAAACCTGAAGTATTTACCCGCTGTGCATAACAATGCTGAATTTGCAACAGCAGCAACAAATGGATAGCCAGGCTAGGGTGTTTATGATTACAATGGCAACACCGCAACCCAGGCGAAAGGCCATGCAAACTATGAGACTTACGGAGTAATTTACAACTGGTATTCTATAAATACCGCTAACGTATGCCCTGACGGATGGCATGTAGCCAGCTATGATGAGTGGGAAACCTTGATTGAATACCTTGGAGGCATACCCTATGCCGGGGGGAAACTTAAGGAAACCGGGTTCGATCACTGGCTTTCACCCAATGGGGGCGCAACAAATGAAACAGGATTTGCAGCCCGGCCAGGAGGATACCGCGCTTTAGATGGCACTTTTCGCGATATCACCGAGGATTCTGGTGGTCATCTTCAGAACATATAGGTGCATTGGCCTGGTTTTTTGGAATGGACTATTTAAGTACCTACATAGGCAAAAATTACTGGGGTAAGGGTCATGGTTTTTATGTGACATGTGTAAAGGATTAAAGGCCAAATAACAACAAAAGACTTTTTTCTTTTTAAAGTTGCTTTTTTAAACGATTGCCTGCAATATTACTAATGAGTAAAAAAGGAGGGTAAGACCTTTTCATTTTTTATTTCTGCAAGGTTATTCAGTAATTCAATAATCGGAATTTTTCTGACACTTTATTCTACAGAAGAAAGAGTTATCAAATCTTGGTTGATTTTGTTAGTTATCCTAATCCAATTTCAATGAAATTAAAATTATGTACAAATTTTAAAACTTCAGCTAAGAGCAAATCCATTTTTCATCTCGCCTGTTGACCTGTATGCGTAAGCGCAGAAAAGGATATTTAGATCTGGTAGGGTCATCCTATGTTGAGATTGTTCACCTGGGTGAGAAAAAATCAAGAATTCCCGAGCTGAAAAGCTGGGAATAAAGTATTTACCCGCTTTGCATGCGCCAACTGGCAATGTGCTGCACCTTAATTGTGGTGCATCTATGGCCGATGTTAAGGGCTGAAAAAAAATTAAATCTGATAGCATTGTAAT
>JBBISA010000089.1:0-8608 GCA_037441525.1 Bacteroidota bacterium | reverse complement strand
TCGTCGCCACCTTTTTTATAGCCTCTATCCGCTTGGGTAGGGGCTTTTGTTTTATACTACCAGAAAAAACATGGTGAAGAAATGAAAGATGCTCCCTGCAAGCACCAGCAAATGCCAGATGCCGTGTCCAAACCTAAGACTTCTCCAGGAATAGAAAATTATACCCACAGTATAGCTGATTCCACCTAATAACAGAAATATAAGACTTGTAGTATTTACATTCATTACCAGGGGTTTTATTGCAATTATTATTATCCACCCCATTACTGCGTATAAAATCACAGAGAAATATTTTAGCTTGTCGAACCAGAAGATCTTTAATAGAATCCCGAAAAATGCAATCCCCCAAACAATCCCAAAAATAGTCCATCCCCAGGGCCCACGCAGAGCAGTTATAGTTACCGGAGTGTAAGTTCCTGCAATGAGTAGAAAAATTGAAATATGATCTACAACATGAAACCTGTCTTTCCACTTACCGGGTAAAAAGGCATGATAAAGTGTTGAAGAAAGATAAAGTATTATTAATGTTGCTCCATAGATGCTAAAACCGGTAATATGCCAGACATCGGCTCTGGTGGCTGCTAAAAATACCAGTATTGCCAGTGCCGCAATGGCAAGGCCAAGACCCATACCATGAAGCGATGCGTTGATTATTTCTTCCTGAATACTTTGTGCTCTTTTGTTTGTCATAATTTTGTTTGTTTTTATATGCCCCGCAAATGTAGATTAAGAATTGAAAAAAAACGATGAGAAATTTAGTTTAAATTAATATCTTAGATGTTATTAACAATCCATTAATCAATAGACCAATGCTGGTAAAGACATACGGGAGTGCGGTGCATGGTATAAAATCAACTACAATAACTATTGAAGTTGCTGTTTCGCCGGGGGTAAATTTTTTCATGGTAGGCTTGCCCGATAGTGCAGTAAAGGAAAGCCATCATCGTATAGAAACTTCGCTGAAACAAAACGGGTATAAAATTCCGGGGAAGAAGATAGTTGTTAATATGGCTCCTGCCGATATAAGGAAAGAGGGTTCGGCATATGACCTTCCCATAGCCATTGGAATTCTGGCTGCCAGCCAACAGGTTAAGGCTGATAAAGTGAATGATTTTGTTATAATGGGCGAATTGTCTCTCGATGGGAGTCTTCAACCCATAAAAGGTGCCTTGCCCATAGCAATACAAGCCCGACATGAGGGATTCAAGGGCTTCATTCTACCTGAAGAAAATGCCCGCGAGGCCGCAGTTGTAAATAAACTCGATGTGCATGGGGTTAGAAACATAAAAGAAGTAATCGATTTTTTTAATGGAGAAATTGAGTTAGATAAAACTGCTGTAAATACCCGCGATGAATTTTTTTCAAAACTCGATGATTATGAATTTGATTTTGCCGACGTTAAGGGTCAGGAAAACATTAAAAGGGCTTTTGAAGTTGCAGCGGCAGGTGGACATAATGTTATCATGATAGGGCCTCCTGGCGCAGGAAAAACTATGCTTGCCAAGCGGTTACCCGGCATTTTGCCCCCGCCTACGCTTCATGAAGCCCTTGAAACTACCAAGATTCATAGTGTGGCAGGAAAACTTGACCGGAATGCTTCTCTGCTCCCGGTTCGCCCCTTCAGAAGCCCCCATCATACCATTTCAGATGTAGCACTTGTGGGTGGTGGTTCTTTTCCTCAACCTGGCGAAATTTCCCTTGCGCATAATGGTGTTCTTTTTCTGGATGAGCTTCCGGAGTTTAAACGTACTGTGCTTGAAGTTTTGCGTCAACCCCTTGAAGACCGGTTGATTACCGTTAGCCGTGCCCGTTTTTCTGTCGAATTTCCGGCCAGTTTTATGCTTGTGGCATCCATGAACCCATGCCCTTGCGGATATTACAACCATCCCGACAAAGATTGTGTTTGTGCTCCGGGGATGGTTCAAAAGTATCTTAATAAAATTTCTGGCCCATTGTTAGATAGGATAGATATTCATATTGAGGTAACACCAGTACCTTTCAGGGAACTTTCTGAAGCCCGTACCAGCGAAAAAAGTATAGACATCAGAGAAAGGGTTATTAAAGCCCGCGAGATACAAGACGCAAGATATCAGGATTATGCGGGGGTTTATTGCAATGCACAAATGTCTTCGAAGCTGTTGAGGGAGATTTGCAAAATTGATAGTGCCGGTAGTTTGCTGCTAAAGACTGCTATGGAGAAACTTGATCTTTCTGCCCGTGCCTATGATCGTATTCTAAAAGTATCAAGAACCATTGCCGACCTGGAAGGCAGTGAAAATATACTTCCTGACCATCTGGCTGAGGCAATACATTACCGCAGCCTCGACAGAGAGAATTGGGCCGGATAAATTAGAGTCTCCATTTTTTCCCTTTAGATTCTAATGACTATTGAGTATTTTTTCTTTGTCTTTTTTACTTAATCGCCAAACTACTAGATTGTAAGAATCAGTTATCCAATTCTTTAACTGGTTGTCGGTTAACATTCCGGCGAGCATAATGGTATTCCAGTGCTTTTTGCTCATGTGGTAACCAGGAAGAACGTAAGGGTATTGTTCGCGCAACTCAACTGCCTTTTCAGGATCGCATTTCAGATTTACACTTTCAAAGGATGATATATCGGTAATTGCGAATATTTTCCCGGCAACCTTAAATACCAGAGTGGTTTCATCGAAGGGGAAGTCTTCGGTAGTCCCTTTAAAAGACAGACAAAAATCCCTTAATTCTTCTATATTCATTGCTGCTGGTTTAATAGTTCATCGGAGTACTGTCTTATTAGATCATAGGCAAGTCTTACGTGCCTTTCTTCGGTATTATGACGGCCAATAGCCAGCCGAAGGGTAAATTTGCCTGATAATACAGTATGAGTAAGGTAAACCTGTCCGGTTGCATTGATCATTTCCATAAGCGACTTATTAAGGACAGCAAGTTCTTCTTCTGTTGCCCCCCGTTTAGTTAGTCTGAAACAAACCAGAGTGAGATTTACCGGAGCAGTGATTTCAATATTGGGGTCGTTCTCTATCCAACTTACAAATTTGGCGGTCAGATTCACATGCTTTCTTATCATTTCCCTGATCCCATCAACACCGTACCTTCTTATAACAAACCACAGTTTAAGAGACCTGAACCGGCGTCCGAGTTGAATTCCCCAGTCACGGTAATTGTTTACCTGACTATCGGCAGTTGTTTTCAGGTATTCTGGCATTATGGCAAATGAGCGCTGCAATTGTAACGAATCCTTTATGAAATAGGCCGAACAGTCGAAATTGGTGAGCATCCATTTATGGGGGTTAAAAACGAATGAATCGGCCTTTTCAGCACCTTTCATAAAGCTCCTAAATTCAGGCACAATGGCAGCTGTTCCAGCGAAGGCGGCATCAATATGGAACCAGATTCCGTATTTACTGCAGATATCGGCTATTTTATCAATCGGGTCCATGGCCATAGATGAAGTGGAGCCTAATGTTCCCACCACACAGCACGGAACATGGCCGTGGTTAATATCTTTGATGATGGCTGGCTCGAGCAATTCAGGCTTCAAAGCATAGTTTTCATCAGTTTCTATGTATATAAGATTTTCCTTTCCAAAACCTGCGATCTTTACGTCCTTCTCTATGCTTGAATGAGTTTGGGTGCTGGTATAAACCCTGTATGTCCTGTCAAAACCTTTCTGGTTGGTGATGAAGCTGCTGGATTTTTCCCTGGCAGAAATCATAGCGCAAAGTGTTGCCGTGGATGCTGTATCCTGAATAACTCCTGTAAAACTGTCAGGCAAGCCAATCATATCGCGCAACCAGTTCATAACAACTTCTTCCAATTCGGTTGCCGATGGTGATGTATCCCATATCATCCCCTGAACTCCCAAGCCGGCCGTAAGCATTTCTGCAAGTATAGATACAGGGCTTGAATTGGATGAAAAATAAGCAAACCAGGAAGGGTGTTGCCAATGGGTAATTCCGGGCACAATTTTTTCCCTGAAGTCGCTCATGATGGTTTCCATAGGTTCGCCATTGATTGGCGGTTCAGGGGAAACAGACGATTTTATCTCACCAGGCTTAACCTGTGATTTAACCGGGTATTTCTCCACTTCTGAAAGGTAATCAGCAATCCAGTCAACTATTTCATGACCGTATTTTCTAAACTCATCCTGAGGTATCATATATTCTGACGGCTTCCGGGTATTGTTTGTATAATTAATTTCCGGTAAAATACTTTCTTTTCACTGTTTCATAATCCGGAATGTTGCGATGATGCCAATTTGCCAATACAACCCAATCTTTCATTAATACCAGACCCGGATTGGCACGTATTATAGTTTTCAGTTTTACCTCGTTCGATTGGAAAAAAGGGTAGGGGGTTTGGTGGGTATGCCTGAATGCCTCAATATTTTCGAATGAACTGGCTGTAAGAACAATAAATGATACATTATCGGCTTCGGCTTTGGCGGCAAATTCATTTATGCGCTTTTCGAATGCCCCGGAGTTGGTATGGGTCAAATCATAGGCAATCAATAAAAACTGATAATCGGGATTACCGAGGTACTTTTCGGCCCAGTCATCACCATATTCATCAAGTATTACAAAATCGTCGATTGGAGGTGGAATAAATGGCTGAATTACCTTATCCTTACGGTCAACAAATTCCCAGCCGCCATCGGCTGAGGGAAGTTCGGCAAGAGCAAATTCTTTTTTTTCACCGGTATTTATATTGCGGTATGTAAAGATGTACTCAACTATTTCGTCCTGAACAGGTTGCATCTTTCCCCAAATATTATTACCAATTTTCCACGGCCTGAAATCAATGATGGGCAGGTTTCTCAAGCAGTACACAGATAGCATGACAGCCAAAAAAGCTACCACTCCGGCTAGATACCAGTCTTTGTTTTCTGACCACAAAGGCTTTACCTTGTTGCGGAAATAAAAAATAAGCAGGATTGTTGCAAGTATCAAGATGTTTTTGTAAAAAGTAGCCCAGTTGCTAATTACCAGGGCATCGCCAAAACAACCACAATCGGTTACGGGTTCAAATAGGGCAATGTAGAGGGTTAAAGGGGTGAAAAAAAGCATGAAAATCAAACCTCCCAGGGCACTCCATTTCATCTTTATGCCCAATAGCACGGTTACCCCAATCGTAAATTCGAGGGCGCTCATCACAATTGCAAGTATCAGCGCCATGGGATAGAGCCATTCCATGCCAAATGCCATAAAATAATCCTGGAATTTGTAAGTGGAACCCAGCGGGTCAATTGCTTTAACAAATCCTGAAAAAATAAATACCACGCCAAATACAAGGCGCGATATCCTTAATAATGAAGTCAATATGGCTGATTTGGTCATAGCAGTAAGTTTGATTTAAACACTGCTAAATTAACAAATAGAAGGAGAAAATTATTAATGATAAGCAGAAAACTAATTATTACGTGGGCCTGCCGTATTTTGCAGGTCACTGCCAAAATTCTTTTTCTCAGCTACTTCACCGGTAATTAAATAATCTCTTATCCCACGGGCATCGTTTGACATAATGCTAACCCTGCGGCTTACCATATGGGGTTGGGGTGCAAGCCTGAATTCAATTGAAACCTTCCCTTTCTGGCCTGGAAGGATGGGTTGTTTGGTATAATCGACAATGCGGGTACCGCAACAACCACGAACCGAAGAAACAACCAGGGGCTCATTTCCCTTGTTCTCAAATTCAACATCCATTTTTATCAGCTCAAGTTCATCGGTATACAGAGTTCCAAGATCAGTATTTTCTTTGGTGAATTCTAACACGGCGCCTTTGGTTTCCTGAGAAAAAGTGGATGGGGAAATTATCATTAAGGCAACGAATGAATAAAGAAAATTATTTATCAGCTTTTCCATTTGAGTAAGTTTTGTAATGATCAAAAATTTGTTTGTGAACTACCAGTGGTTTATACGATTGCAACTACCACGCCAAAGACTTATTTATGACCTTTGGAAGATTATTCGATTATTGTCCGATAATGAATTCTGAAGCTGCAATTTTTCCATTTTCTGAAATTCCCTGAATAACAATTCGATAGCGACCAACTCCAGGGATCATTGGAAACTGGAAACTAGCCATCCCATTTTCGTCGGTTTTAACATTGGGTTGCCAAAAAACCGTAACCGGGATATTGGTTTGTTCAACGGGATTTATTTCAAACAGTTCGGTGGTGAATTCTCGCGGGGTGTGCAATCCGTTTACAAGATGCATATTTGGATTTATTTCTGCATTCATGGGCTCATGTCTTTTCGTAAATGCTACCAATGCCCCGGCAGCACCCCTTGAACCAAAGGCAGCTGTGCTGGCTCCTCGGTAAATCTCAACCCGGTCAATGTCCTTAGGATTAGCAGATAAAAATGCAGCCTGGCTTTCAACTCCATCAATAATAAAAATTGGGAGATTTTGATTAAGGATACTTGTAGGGCCTCGGAGTAAAATTCCACCCGATGGCATTATAATTGCTCCAACTGCCTTATCTCGGATGAAATCGGTCATCGAAGAATAAGCAATATCCTGGTCGGGAATAATTACCTGATCGGGTTGCCCGTATGCTGAAGTTCGATTTGTACGAGTACCCCCTTGGGGCCGTGGCCTTTTCCAGTTTTGACCTCTGGCAATAATATTTTGTGGTAATGTATATACATTGGGGGCTAAAAAAGCATTACTCTTTACGGTATCTAGTCCCTCACTCAAAACCAATACAGAGCTTTTCGGAATCACTCGACCTGTAATCAGGGGGGGTATAACTTCAACAAATGTACTGTCCACTATTTTAAGATTATCAATAGCAAAGAAACCTTTTTCATCAGTTTTAAGGTCATAGGTGTTGCCATACAGGTTAACAACCCGTAATTTAAAGTTGATGTTAGAGATACCTTTCCTATTCCTAGGGTCTGTAATCATTCCCCGGAGGGATATACCATATCTTGGGTTAAATTGTTGTTGTTGGTTATTTTCTTTGGCTAACAATGAAGGCCATCGAACTTTTTCAGGTGTGAGGGTCATCATCAATAAATCAATAATCTTAGCGGGGTCCTCGTTTTCGTAATCGAAATATCGGGCAGGTTCTTTGATTAAATGATTAAGTTCACTGGAGAGAAACAAATATGTAAAAAGATTCCCGGAAAGCTCTCTTCCTGTTAAATTGTCAAAGAAAACTGATGCAGCTAGGTTCCCTTTCAGTGGGTTAGCTTCCTGATCGGTAAGTTGAAGGTTGATGTTAAGAGCCGTAATTTCAGATTTTCTGAATGCTGTTGCCCTAATTTCAATATTTGCCTGATCATGGTTATTGATAAATACCCAACGTTCGGCGGCAGAATTTTCATTTCCATGTTCTGTTACCAAAATGCGCGTTATACCCGTGGGCAAAAGATGCAATGGTATTTTAAGCAACTCTGTATCTTTAATCTCTACATTTTCAAGAAAAAAGCTTCTTTGGCTGCGTGTTATGCCAGAGATATTAATCATAACCGGGGTTTCCGAAGCAGGTACTTTATCAATACCTATGTAAAGGTCATTTTCAAATAATTCAGCTCTTATTGAATATCCACTTGGCTTTACAGGGGGTAAATGTACTGATCTTATTTTGGGTAAATTCGTTTCAGCAATGTAGGTTATGCTCGCTTCAGGAATAAACTCAACCATTGCTAGTCCGGATTGATTTGTAGTAAAAGGAACCAGCGTTGTGCCATTTTCATGTTTTATATTCCCATTGGTAACAATACCACGTCCTGTACCATCGGTTATTTCGATAGCAACTCTTTGAGGTTTCCCGGCAAACAAATAGCCACCTTCAGGATAAAAATTGACAATAATTTGTTGTCTTAGTTTTTCAAGTTCCCGGTTAAAATTCCTGTTTGCTTTTCGTGTAGAATTATCAATTCTGTTGGCAAATTCCGGATTATGGATATAGATGGGCTGATTAAAAGAAAATCGAGCATTTGAATTTAACATAGCATCAGTGTAGGCAACCAGAAAATAATTGCCATCGGGAAAATCGGGTTCTAAGGGCATGCTGGCTAAAAAAAAACCTGAGGAGGGTGATATTATCAATTCCTTCACCATTTTACCATGTACATTCCATAATTCTAAATAAATATTGGCTGAACTGGTATCGGGCAAGTGGGTAGATGAATTTACAAGGTAGCCTTTGAGCCAGATAACATCACCACTGGTATATGAAGATTTATTGGTTTGCAGAAATATCTTCTGGGTTATCCCAAGGTCGAATTTATTCGCAGAAAGTACTGTGCTTTTTTCATTTAATAAAATGGTACTATTAAATGCATTTTCTGAAATCATAATCAGTAGAAAACTGAGTATAACCATAAGTCTCTTTTTCATGGATGAGAAATTTGATAAAAGGGTCATTGAATTAGAATTAATGACAAACGTAAGACAAAAGTATAATAATACATCATTTTGAAAAATTATAATTATCTATCACTAAATGATTGATAAACCCTGATTAAGTTTTCTCCAATCGATTTATTATTTTAAAAATGGCTTAAAGTTGAAATGAATTTACTTGCTTAATTGTTTTGTAAAAATAAAAAAAGGCTGTCTCAAAAGTAGAGGCAGCCTTTTTTTGTTAATAACTATTTGA
>JBBISA010000088.1:0-8905 GCA_037441525.1 Bacteroidota bacterium | reverse complement strand
GGGAAGGGAGGTTTAATTACCTTCTTTCTCTATTTTTTTATCGGACAATAGTGTTTTGTATTCCTAACTTCAGGGTTTTAGATTCAATTTTCAATTCCTGTGGTAAATTTATTTTTAGAAAGCAAATAACAATAGCTTTGTTTCAATTATTTAAAACCAGATTAATTAAAAATCATATAAGTTAGGTATAATATCTCACAAGTAATATTTATGTCCGTCATTCACGAACAATTCGCAATTAACGGGGCTATGCTATATTATAAAAGGCTGGCAGAAGCCTTTGGTGAACAGCCTGTGAATTTTACAGGGGCAGATTGGGAACAATCAATTTACTGGTTTATTACAGACTGGCTCGATGATTCACCTGTCATTATGGTGAACACCTCCGGCTCCACCGGTACCCCAAAAACCATCCTACTTAAAAAAGAATGGATGCAGTATTCGGCTGTTACTACCTGCAATTACCTGGGAATAAAAGAGGGTGATACTGCCCTTCTTTGCATTCCGGCACAGTATATCGGCGGTAAAATGATGATTGTAAGGGCAATGACCATAGGTTTGAACCTTCTCATAAGAGAGGCATCAGGCAATCCGTTTTCTGGCTTGGCAGAGCCTGTTGATTTTGCAGCTATTACACCCTACCAGCTGCATCAGTCACTCATAAATCTTAAAACCCATCCCATGGTAAAAACCCTGATTGTTGGTGGCGGAGAGATCAATCCTGAGCTGGAAAACCGGGTTCAGGAACTCCCGGTTAAGGTATTTTCTACTTATGGAATGACTGAAACCAGCAGCCATGTGGCTTTAAGAAGAGTTAACGGGTCTGAAAAAACTGAATATTACAGTATTATTGGCAACACTGCCATAGAAACCGATGAAAGGGGTTGTCTTGTATTGGAAAACTCAGATCTTTTTGATGGAAGGCTTATTACCAACGACCTGGTTGAAATTGTAGATGAAAAAAGATTTATCTGGAAAGGGAGGTACGACAACATCATCAACAGCGGCGGGGTAAAACTGGTACCGGAAAAGATTGAGAAAGCCATTGCCCATCTGATCCCGGGAAAATTCATTATTTGCGGAATGAAGGATGAAAAACTCGGGCACGCGCTCACATTGGTAATAGAAAAAGAGAGTGCTGGCAGAAACAATGATGCTGATTATTTTCGCGAAAGCCTGTCAAAAGTACTTTCAGGATTCGAACTTCCGCGAAATATTGTTTTCGTTGATAAAATCCCCACAACCGAGAACGGAAAACCCGACCGGCGCGCTGCCGAAAAACTACTGATCAGAAATTAAGTACCTTTTTCAGATGCATATACCCGGCTTTGCTTACCGAAACCTTCAATCCATTGGTAAGGATTGCCACCCATGCATCCCTGGAGTAGGGCTCGATGCGTACAATGGCCGATAGGTTTACGATAAATGAACGGTGAACCCGGGCAAAATGATCCGGATCGAGTTTTTGCTCGTAAAAGCTCAGGGTTTGTTTCTTAACTTGCTGATCAGTTACGGTATGAATGATCACATAGTCGTCGCTGGCTTCAATACACAATATATTCTCGCATTGTACCATGTGAATATTGGTTGCTGAGCGGATTACAATACGCTCGAGATATTGATTCCTGGTTATCCCCTGACCTATGAGATTATCAATATCTGAAGGTTTGGTTTCCCCTTTTTCCAGGAGTTTCAATGCTTTTTCAACAGCTTTCCTGAACCGCTCTCTATTGATGGGTTTGAGCAAATAATCGCAGGTATTGTATTCAAAGGATTTAATAGCAAATTCGTCGAAAGCAGTAGTAAAAATAATTAGAGGTAATGGTTCGCCCATCAGCAGCTCAATCATTTCAAACCCATTAATGCGGGGCATTTGAATGTCGAGAAATATGAGTTCGGGCTTTAATTCCATAATTTTTTTGGCTCCTTCAAAACCATCAGCACATTCGCCCACAACTTCCAATTGGGTAAAATCTTTTAAATACTCCTGCAATAGCCTGCGGGCCGGAGCTTCATCTTCAATTATAAGGGTCCTCACTATTTTGGTCATAATGTTTCCTTGATTATCTGACAGGCTTTTGGGGCAGATTGCCCCTGTTGGGAATAAGCTTTACAATGAACAGATTTGCAAATGCTATTGTGGAATTTCAAGATTAACCGAAAATATTTCCTTCCCCGAATCCACTTTGAGCAAACTTCCGCTGCCATAGATCAACCTTAGGCGGTTGCGAATGTTATCAAGCCCCACTCCTTCGCCTTTGAATTTCTGAAAACCGACATCTATACTATTGGTGATGGTAATAAAAAGTGAGTTGTTCGAAAAAGTTGCAGCCAGTTTAATCACATTGGGTTGGGCATTTTGTTGTACCCCATGTTTTACAGCATTCTCAACCAGCGGTTGCAAAATCATTACAGGCAGGGTATAATGCAACAGATTATCATCAACATTGAATTCCCAGTTCAATCTTTCTTCAAACCGCACTTTTTCAATTTGAAGGTACAAATCAATGTTTTTTAGTTCCTGCCCCAGTTTTTCCATTTGCATGGCATCCTGGCGCAGGGCTATTCGCAGAAAATCTGACAACATACCGACCATTTCGCGGGCTTTGTCGGGGCTGTATAGGGTAAGAGCACTTATGGAATTCAGGCTATTGTAAATAAAATGGGGGTTCAACTGGTTTTTTAAGGCCTGAAGTTCTGTTTTGTGTACCAGCAATTTCAATTCATTCTCTCTCGTGCTTGCCTCATCAACCATTTTTTCATAGATGAGAAGAAAAAACGACATATAAACAAGGCCGGTAATAAAAAAACCTGTTAGAAAACGAAGCAATTGAGAGTCGTACAAAAACCGGATGTAAACTTCATCGCCGGCAAAGAAAAACTCCAGAATGTAGCGGGTAATAAAAAGCCAAAGGGTGATCATAATTAATCCGGCTGCAGAACTGTTGCGTATGCTTGAGAATGATGTTAGTTTTTCGGTACGGGCAAATCTAACCACGAAATAAAAACTCAGCAACATAAGGCAGAGAATAAAAAACGACAGAAAGGCATCTACAACTGCCTGATAAACCGCCAGCCGGTAATAAAAATAAAAGATTGCAAAAAAAGCGAGCGAAACTACCGTGGCAAATAGCAGGTAGTTTCGCATAAAGGTGGTGCTAAAAATCAGGTTTCTTTCCATCTGATATTTGTGATGCTCAATTTGTTGCCAAATCTATGTTTTAATCTCTCCTCCGCCAAACACAACCATTCCTTTAAGGTACAAAGTTTTTTCAGGATTAAGGGGATGTTCCCTTCTTTCAAGTTTTCTTTCGTCAGAAAATCCTCCAAAAATAGGGTTAACATCAATCTTCACATCCCAGTCTTCAGGAACTCTTAATGATACTCCACCAAAAATACACATCATATCGATGGCATTTACACCAGGAGCCAATTTAGAATGTCTCAGGTCAATTTCGCTTCCACCAAAAATTGCAGTTATAACACCCCCTTTAAAGTTTTCTGACCGGATCACCTTCTCCCCTCCTGCAAATATATAGGTCTCGTTTATATAATCATTAATATTTTCACCTTCAGCAATGTTTATCTGTTTGGGGCTAAACAACTGCCTTTTCATTATTATAGCTATACCCGCAATGATTAGAACAACGGGAATGGCCAATTTAACAACCTGCCAGAAGCGCATATCAAACAATCCTCCGGTTATAAAAATGGATGAAATTACAATAAGTATTATACCGGTGGTTTTATCTTTGCTGGTAACCAAAAAGTAGATACCCAGCAGCAAAAGAAAGGATTTCCAAGAAATTAAAACCGGCGGCAATACCCAGGGGATAAGACTGAAATACTCAAGCAATAGCACCGAACCAGCCAGTAAAAATAAAAATCCGAGTAAAACTCTTTTTTCTGCAAATGTTTTCATGTTTAAATAAGTTTTAAAGTGAATAAAAAATTACACTGCAAAACTATAATCTGTTGCCAACGCGGAAAACTGCAAATCGGTAAATGGCTGGTAAAAGTCGGTAAATGGTCTTTAACCGGATTAAATGAAGTATTTTGGATGAGAACAATGGGGTGGAGTTTAATGGTTTCAGCAATAAAATTGTGTTAGTCTTTCTGAATACCCCCGATTTTTTTATAGTTTAGCCCTTGAATAAAAAATTCACTTTTACCCCGATAATAATTATCACACTAAAGAATAAAAATTATGAAGACTATCAGAATCTCCATTGCTCTGATTTCGCTCCTCACCCTTATCCATTGGTCAACAGTGGCCAAAACAACACAAAACGAATTTGATGTAATCGGGAAATGGAATCTTACTATATCTATTGAAGATAAAGAGTTGGCCGAGCTTGGACTTTTCAGGCATGGCCTTATGGATGCGGCTGGTTTTCCCGGTTGGCTCGAAATAAGAAAATCGGGCTTTTCCAAACTCATAGGCTATTATGTAGGGTATGAAGGAAGCGCGCGGCCCATATCGGAGGTAAAATACTCTGCAACAGAAAGGAAGTACTATTTTACCATTCCGCCCCAATGGATGAATACCGAAGACATCTATTTCGAATTCACGTTGAAGGATGATAAACTATCGGGATTTAAAGTACTTTCAGGGCACAAGCTACAATGGACCGGGGTGCGTGCCCCAAGCCTGACCCGCGAAAAACCACCCGTTTGGGGAACCCCAAAAAACCTGCTCGATGATAACATGTCGCGGTGGATTATCCCCGATAACAACAAATTCATAATGATTAATGGCGTTTTGACCAACCAGGCCGTTGGAGGCAATCTGGTTACCACAGAGAAATTCAACGATTTTAAACTGAGCCTGGAGTTCTGCTATCCGCAGGGCAGCAATAGTGGTGTGTATCTGCGCGGAAGGTATGAGGTACAGATTGAAGATGGTTTTGGAATGGAACCCAGCGATGTAACCATAGGGGGCATTTACGGTTTTATAGCACCCGCGGTGAATGCATCCAAAAAAGCCGGCGAATGGCAGACCTTCGAAATTACACTGGTAGGGCGGCACGTAAGCGTGGTGCATAATGGCATTGAAGTAATCTCCAATCGCCCCATCCCCGGAATCACAGGCGGCTCACTCAATAGCCGCGAGGGCGAACCTGGCCCCATCATGCTCCAGGGCGACCATGGCCCCATCGAATTCCGCAAAATTGTCATTACGCCAGGGGTGAATTAAACCGATTTCCCCGGTCGTTTTTTCATTCTAATTGAAAATCAAAACTGTCTGATAAAAATGAATTGGTCTGATTGGCTAATGGTTTCGCTGCTCCCCAACTTTGGTACAGATGTTTTAGTCCTGTTAGTCCAAAGATTTACGCTGCTTTTAAGCTTAAGAATATCCCGGAAACATTGCGGCAAACAACATTTGCAAAAATTATAGCCGCGAACAAAATGAAACCTCTGCCGCGTCAGCAGAAAAAACGTCTAAAGACAAATTTGGGTTAATCATTACAGCTAAAATATCACCCCTCAAAAAAAATTTCCAAACATTGTAGGAATTGAAAAAAAGTTTGTACTTTTGTATCGCTTACGATTTTATCTTTTACGATTTTAATAACTATCCTTTAATTTATTCTGAAATGGAAACAAAATTTTATGACCTCAGCGCCAAAGCCATCAATGGTAAAGAGATACAAATGAGTGATTTTGCCGGAAAGACAGTATTGGTTGTAAATACAGCCAGCAAATGCGGCCTTACCCCACAATACGAGGGATTGGAAGAACTTAACCGGAAATATCGCGACAAGGGATTGGTAATACTTGGATTCCCCTGCAATCAGTTTGGCAACCAGGAGCCCGGCGATGAGAAATCGATATCAGAAAACTGCCTGGTAAACTATGGCGTTTCTTTCCAGATGTTTTCGAAGGTTGATGTAAATGGTGAAGACGCCCATCCTGTTTTTAAACTTCTGAAAAAAGAATTGCCCGGCTGGTTTGGAAGCAACATAAAATGGAACTTCACCAAATTTCTTATTGACAAAAATGGCAAGCCTGTAAAACGGTTTTCGCCCACCACAAAACCGGAAGCAATAGATAAACATCTGCAAAAAACGCTAAATAGCGCAAACTAAGCCGTATATTTTACCTGTTTATTGGTAAATATCAAAATCAAACCAAAGTATCATTATTTTTGCAGCCCCACACACATACAAAAACAATGAACAGATTAAAACAAAAATGGAATATTACCAGCAATTACCAGTTTGTGGTAATCTTGCTGGTTTTTTCAATCACCGGGTCAACTACCCTTGTGATGAGAAAACTTATATTTGAATGGATAGGTATAACTGCCGAAACCAGTTTGCTGGCAATAATTCCTTTGTACATACTCATTATTTTCCCCGTGTACCAGGTACTTTTCTTATTGATAGGTGCACTGCTGGGGCAGTTTAGATTTGTATGGGAGTTTGAAAAGAAAATGTTGTCGCGGTTTAATTTCAGAAACCTGCAAAAAAGGTTCTGATTCTCTAATCATTAACCCATGGCCTACGACCAGTTAAAGTTGGACAATCAGTTGTGTTTCCCGGTATATGCGGCTTCGCGGCTTATAACCAGGGAGTACCAGCCCCACCTCGATGCACTGGGTATTACTTATCCGCAATACCTTGTTCTGATGGTATTATGGGAAAGAGACAAGGTAACTGTGAACGACATTGCCCGCAGGCTCATACTCAATACCAATACCATAACTCCGCTTCTAAAAAGGATGCAGTCCATGAACCTTATAACCCGCACCAGAAGCGGCGATGACGAACGTGTAGTGGTTGTGGGCCTTACACAAAAGGGGAAACAATTGCAGGAACAGGCCGCCACCATCCCCGAAAAATTGGTTGCCGACCTTGTAAAAGGCCCCATCGCCCCCGAAAAACTATTAGAAATGAAGGAGATGCTGGCAAAAATCATCGATTTCCTCAACGGAAGACAGGCTGAATAATACCCCTGATAGCCTTACCGCCTCCCCCCTGAGCGGCGTTTAGCGGGGGTAGAAATACTGATTTACCCAAACAATGGTATTGCAAATTGCGCTGAGCTGAAGCAGGTAAATTCATTAAGATAAAATCAGGAGAAACATCATTTGCCAAACCCTGAAAGGGTTGGATTACAATAGCCGCATCCTGGATTTACATACTCAAAAATTTTTTAAAATTCTTTTTTACTGCCTATTCGTCTCAAATGTAATTTATCCCAAATTTGTCTTTAGCCGTTTTTTCTAATGACCGTCATTAAACATTTAAAGTTTTAAGTTATTGGTTATGTGCCTTCTATTTTGACAAATCGCTAAAGAAAAACTAAGTATTTGTATCAGATATACTTGCAAATTAAGTATTTCTAAGGCGGGGTTAAACCCGGCTAAGTCATTAGTTCATTGCATTCCTAATGACTAATCCGGGTTTATTAATCTTTACAAACCAAATTTAAAAGTTTTGTTTTGTACGTTTAAGTAGTGTATATTTGCAGAAAAAGGCAATAATTAGTCTAATATAATACTTTTAGGTATGACTCTTGGCGAACATATTATGCTTTTACGCAAGCAAAAGGAACTTTCTCAGGCAGCTTTGGGTAATGCAATCGGAACATCAGGCGATATTATCGGAAGGTACGAACGCAATATTATGACACCCTCTATTGATGTGATTGTTAAGATTGCTGATACTTTAGGGGTTTCGATTGATTACCTGGTAGGGAAAACCAATATTAAACTGGACAGGACCACTTTAAAGAGGCTTGAGGATATTGCCACTCTTTCAGACGAAAACAAATCTTTTATATTCCGTATGATTGACATGGCTTTACGGGATTTAAAAACCGGACAGGCCTACGCAACAAAATAAAAACTAAAGTTATGAATTTACAATATATCACAGATAAAAAAGGGCACAAAAGCGCCGTACAGCTTCCCATGAAAGAATGGAAGCAGATACAAAAAGACCTTGATGAACTGGAGCGTTTAAGGAACAAAAAACTGTTCATGACCGAGCTGGCCGAAGCGGTTGAAGAAATGAAGCTGATTAAAGATGGCAAAACACAAGCCCGTAACGCTGAAGATTTCCTCAATGAGCTTTAATGTTAAAACCATATCGGTTTTTGAACGCCAGGCCAAACGCCTGATGAAAAAATTTCCATCGCTCAAAAAGGAAATTCAGGAACTCATAAAAGAACTAAAGGAAGAACCCGAAAAAGGCACTTCTATTGGCTATAACTGCTACAAAATACGCCTTGCCATTGCCAGTAAGGGCAAAAGTAAAAGCGGTGGGGCAAGGGTTATTACCCATCTTGTTTTTAAGGACGGTACTCTTTACCTTCTCACCATTTACGACAAATCGCAAATTGAAAACCTTACCGATAAAGAAATTCTGGAACTTACTAAACTTATTCCATAAAAAAGCCCGGTTTTGCCGGGCTTTTTCATGCCAAATTTGTCTTTAGCCGGTTTTTCTAATGACCGTCATTAAAAAAACATCAGTATAAGTTATTGATAATAATATTATTAGAACGACAAATCGAATAAGAAAAACTACAAATTGTAATCAGAAATGCTTACAATTTATGTTTTTATAGGGCGGGGTTAAACTAAATAAATAGCTCATTATTATTCCACCAACAAATAGTAATACAAATGAAATCATAAATAATAAGGCTTTGGACTAGCGGGACGAGGCTTAAAAAGCGGCCCAGGCGGGGGTTCCCGCAAAAATAGCGTGACTTAACTCCCATGCGGCTGTTCCCCGCATTAGCGGGATAAACTCTACCAAACTCATCCAACACAGTGCTGCCGCGACTGGTGACAGTTTTCAAAGAGCGATTTATGGGCTAAAAGTAAAAAAATATATCCAGGATATTTACATCTTGCCACATGACTAGAAGTGTTATTATAACTTGTTTT
>JBBISA010000087.1:0-9110 GCA_037441525.1 Bacteroidota bacterium | reverse complement strand
TGTACAAAATTAAAATGTTAATTTATGTCCAGCTAATTAGGGGGTTAAGACACAGGAGACCATTACGAAATAGACCAAATAGCTGAATTTGAATTATCATTTACTACAAATGAATTCATTGAAAAAAGAAGGAATATTAAGTTTTGTTGGGGAGTGTTCAAAGTTGATAAGAATTCAATAGCCTTTGAGCGTTGGTATCCGGGTTCGGGCGGTGGCCTGCCGGCTTATGTGAGATCTGGCTATATATTAAACGACACCACATTTGTTATTACTGAAAGTTACAGGATGAAAAAAGGCAAAAAAACTGAAGTGGAGCAACGTAATGAAACCTACCATTTTCGGCAATTCAGCCCCAAACCTGATAGTACCAATGTTTTTGTACCTTGAGATTTGATTTCCGGGCTATGTAATATATCCACTGCGACTCAGTTAGGCGCCATTTGCAATGCCCATTCGTTTTGGAAATGATAAAGAGAGTAGAAGACAAAAAATACAGAATGAATTAGTACATGGCGATAAATATCCTTGGTTTTTATATGATCATAGTAGAAAAACAAGTTTTATTTCCAGCTTGGAACCGGAGGAGGATATCTATGGTAGAACTAAAAAAGGACAAAATCATGAAGAACATATTTATATTTTTACTATTGATTCTTATGAATAATTGTAGTAAGTGTGAAATCTTTAAAGATGATGAATTATCATTACATAAAATCCCCTATATTGGCGACAACCTTAAAATGAACGGTTATTTCTACCAATCAATAAATGGGAAATATTTTTCAACTTATTTCTTTTATCAAAATGGATGCATTCTGGCAGCAGGTGGGTTATTTTCAACTAAAACCGAAATGGATGATTATTTAATAAAAGAATTTGTTAATAGCCAATCCTTTAAAAAATATAAAACAGCATGGGGAGTTTTCATTGCTGAAAATGATGTTATTAAATTCGAGCGTTGGTACCCTGGCTCGGGCGGTGGCCTGCCGGCTTATGTAAGATCTGGCCATATATTAAACGACACCACATTTGTTATTACTGAAAGTTACAGGATGAAAAAAGGCAAAAAAACTGAAGTGGAGCAACGTAATGAAACCTACCATTTCCGCCAATTTAGCCCAAAACCTGATAGTACCAATGTTTTTGTACCGTGAGATTTGATTTAAAGGCAAAACGTCATTTGCAATGCCCCTTTGCACATCATTGAATTTGCAATTCAAAAAAATATGATCCTGGCAGGTTAGGTAAAAGGGCTTGACCTATCACTGTTACGACCATTATTCCGGTATAAATTTCCCCCATAATACACTCTGCCCGGCGCACGGTGTGCGCCAAACGATTCTTTCAGATGGATCGTAGGCCCGCACCGCCGTGCGGGCCTGCCTTTTAAACATAAATACCCAAAAGCGCACACCGCGCGCCAGCCGGGGCGGTGCTGGCTGCCCCGCTGAGCGGAATTCCCCCCACGAAAAAAACGTTGATTTTTTTGATTAGCAGCTCATTAATTTCGGTTTTTCAAAATAGTATTGCTGCATAATTGACTGAGATACAAGTAACGTGAAAGTTGTTAATCAGAATTTGCAATGCCGCCAAGCGGGGGTATTTATCTCTTCAAAACAATAAAAATCTGCTCATATATATAGTAACGTTCGGTAAAACGAAATTTCCGGGCTTTAGCATTTTCCAACCGAATCATCCATAAATTTGCCCATCAATTTATATCATCTGCCATCCAAACTTATTTTTTTACTAAAACCAGAATACTATGAAACGAGCGGTCCGATTGTTTTGCTTTATGCTATTAGGCTCTATCTATTCATGCCATCCGGGGGGTAATACCAATGCTGTTGAATTTGCCCAGGAGAGTTACAAAGCCGCACCTGGCAGAATGGGGGCAGATGTTGCTGATGTAAAGGAAGTTCCAACCCCGGCTGAGCGCAAAATTATTAAGGAAGGCTCAGTTACTTTCGAAACATCCAGCGCACAGGAAACCAGGAACATCATCAACGAAAGGGTACACGTCCTGAATGGGTATATTGCCAACGACAATGCCTATACTTATTCCGATAAAACTGAGTATCACGTAACTATCAGGGTTCCCGCCGAAAAGTTTGACGAATTGCTTTCGCAGATATATGAAACAGCCAGAAAGATTGACAGTAAGAGCATCAATGCCCTGGATGTTACCGAGGAGTTTGTAGATGTGGAAGCCCGCATAAGAACCAAAAAGGAACTGGAAACCCGTTACCGCGAGTTACTGAAGCAGGCCACCAAGGTAGAAGATATACTTATGATTGAGCGTGAAATGGGGACGCTCCGTACCGAAATTGAATCGTTCGAAGGCCGCCTGAAATACCTTACCGACCGGGTTTCCATGAGCACTCTCACCGTAGTTTTCTATGAAAAAACCCAGGCTCCTTTCAGGTTAATGGATAAAGTTTCAAGGGGTTTGAAAAACGGCTGGAAGAATATGCTCTGGTTTATTATAGGTTTGATAAATGTCTGGCCTTTCATTCTTGCTGCGGCAATAGCTGTGTTTTTTGTAAGAAGATTTGCCCTGAAAAGAAAGCACAGAAAAGCCAATGAATGATTTCTGGAATCAGCGCTACAGCCAGCCAGAATATGCCTATGGCGCAGAACCCAACGAGTTTTTCAGGGAACAGTTAATGGAACTGGCTCCCGGTAAACTCCTTTTGCCAGCCGAAGGCGAAGGGCGAAATGCTGTTTTTGCAGCTCTTCAGGGTTGGATGGTTACCGCTTTCGATCCTTCTGCAGAAGGCAAAAGAAAAGCATCGCTACTTGCCGCGAAGTTCGGGGTTACCTTCGATTATCTTATTGCCGGATTTGAATCTGTGCAGCTTCAGGAAAACTATTTCGATGTTGTTTCCCTCATTTATGCACACCATCCCCAATGGCAATCGGTTTACGCGTCGATTACCCGCTTTTTAAAGCCTGGTGGTACACTGATTATTGAAGTTTTTGGCAGGGAGCAGCTGAAATACAGTTCAGGCGGGCCAAAAGAACCCCAAATGCTGACAACAGCCGAAGAACTCAAAACGGTTCTTTCATTAATGAGCAATCTCACAACATGGGATGAAACCATAGAACTTACCGAAGGCAGATACCATCAGGGAACTGCCGCTGTGGTTCGATGTGTGGCAGTAAAATAGGTAAGGTTCTGATAATAATTAATAATTTTGCAGCGCGTTAACCGTTCAGTTCTTAACAGCTCAAAAACTACAATTCCATGGTACTTTTTTTCGGAGGCAACTCCAGTCAGTTTATTGCAGTGGAAACCCGGTTCCAGCTGCCCGCAGCCGATATTTCCAAACTTCAGTGGCTCTTTAGTGGAGCAACGCTCATTGATGCACCAATGCTCGAAGGTTGGTTTGCCGGTCCTCGCCGCGAAATGATAACCCCCTGGAGCACCAACGCCGTGGAAATAACCCAGAATATGGGTATACCAGGAATTACACGCATAGAAGAGTTCTTTGGGGTTGATGGCCCTAATGCAAATTTCGACCCCATGCTCCAGACGCTTTACCACAATCTCGATCAGCATGTATTCACCATCGAAAAACAACCCGACCCCCTCATTTATGTTGATGATATAGCCGCCTATAACCAAAAGGAAGGGTTGGCCCTGAATGAAGATGAAGTGCAGTACCTTTACGGGCTGAGCAAAAAACTGGGCCGCAGGCTTACCGACAGCGAAGTATTTGGCTTTTCGCAGGTTAACTCCGAGCATTGCCGCCATAAAATTTTCAACGGAACCTTCATCATTAATGGACAAGAGAAACCCAGCTCTTTGTTCCAGCTTATCAAAAAAACATCGAAAGAGAACCCCGGATACTTGGTTTCGGCCTATAAAGACAACGTAGCCTTTGTTACAGGCCCTTATGCCATGCAGTTTGCACCCCTTACCCAGGATAAACCCGATTTTTTTACCGAAAAGAAAATTGAAACTGTTATTTCGCTGAAAGCCGAAACCCATAACTTCCCCACCACCGTTGAGCCATTCAATGGTGCAGCAACAGGCAGCGGTGGCGAAATTCGCGACCGTCTTGCCGGGGGTAAGGGTTCGCTTCCCCTGGCCGGAACAGCCGTGTACATGACTGCCTACCCCAGGAAAGATGGCGGCAGGCCCTGGGAAAAACTCATCCCAGAGCGGAAATGGTTGTACCAGACTCCCGGCCAGATACTCATAAAGGCATCAAACGGTGCCAGCGATTTCGGCAATAAATTCGGCCAGCCGCTTATTTGTGGTTCACTGCTTACCTTCGAACACACCGAAAACCAGAAAACTTTTGCTTTCGACAAGGTAATTATGCTGGCTGGTGGAATTGGCTTCGGGAAAAAAGAAGACAGCCTGAAAGAAACCCCTGTGGCAGGCGACCAGGTGGTGGTGCTTGGAGGCGATAACTACCGTATTGGCATGGGTGGCGGTGCTGTTTCCTCGGTTGCTACAGGCGAATATGCCAATGCCATCGAACTCAATGCCGTGCAACGTTCCAACCCCGAAATGCAGAAACGAGCCATGAACGCCATCCGAGCTATGGTTGAGCGCGACGATAATCCCATTATCTCTATTCACGACCACGGTGCCGGCGGGCATCTCAATTGCCTTTCCGAACTGGTGGAAGCTACCGGCGGTACTATCTATATTAAAAAGCTCCCGGTGGGCGATCCTACCTTGTCGGCTAAGGAGATTGCCGGCAACGAATCGCAGGAACGCATGGGGCTGGTCATACATAAAAAAGACCTCGAAGATTTGCGCAGAGTCGCTGAGCGCGAACGTGCCCCCATGTATGTAGTGGGCGAATCCACCGGCGACGGGCATCTCCGTTTTGAAGACAATAAAGGCAATGCACCCATCGACCTGCAGCTGGCCGATATGTTTGGCAATGCACCCAAGACCATTATGCAGGATGAGAAATACAATGAAATGTTCGTCCCACTGAAATACGATCAGAACAAAATTGTTGAATATATTGAAACAGTGTTGCAACTCGAAGCCGTTGCATGCAAAGACTGGCTCACCAACAAGGTTGACCGGTCGGTTACAGGCAAGGTGGCCAAGCAGCAGTGTGCCGGCGAAATACAGCTTCCCCTTAATAATTGTGGGGTTACTGCCATCGATTACAGGGGCAGGGAAGGGGTGGCTACTTCCATTGGTCATGCACCTGCTGCCGGACTTATCGATCCTGCTTCAGGTTCGGTGCTGTCGGTGGCCGAAGCACTCACCAACCTGGTTTGGGCCCCGCTGAGTCACGGACTCGATGGGGTAAGTCTCAGCGCCAACTGGATGTGGCCCTGCAAAAACCCCGGCGAAGATGCCCGCCTCTATGCTGCGGTGGAAGCACTGAGCGATTTTGTTTGTAAGCTCGGCATCAATGTTCCCACGGGGAAAGACTCCCTCTCTATGACACAAAAATATCCCGATGGCCAGCAAGTTTTTTCTCCCGGTACTGTAATCGTTAGTACGGTTGCCCAGGTTGCTGATGTTAAAAAGGTTGTGGAGCCCGTAATTGTTAAGAAAAAGGAAACCAAGCTGCTGCATATCGATTTTTCGTACGATACCTTTAAACTGGGCGGAAGCAGTTTTGCACAGGCTCTTGGGCAGCTGGGAAATGAAACCCCAATGGTGACCGATCCTTACTATTTTGCCGATGCTTTCGATGCTATCCAGGAGTTGGTGCACGACGGACTGATCCTTGCCGGGCACGATATTTCGGCCGGCGGCCTCGTTACTGCATTGCTCGAAATGTGCTTTGCCAACGATAACTGGGGGTTAAGTATCGATCTGGCTTCCTTTAAAGAAGAGAACGACCTGGCCAGGATACTTTTCAGCGAAAGCCCCGGAGTGATCATACAGGTGAAGGACATGGAAAAAGTAGAGGCTGTTCTCGACAGGCACGACGTTTCATTCACCGTGCTGGGCAATCCCGTCCCTGAAAGAAAACTATGGATTACCGGTAAAGGCGAAAAACTTACACTCGACATCGACCATCTGCGCCGGTTGTGGTTCAAAACATCGTGGCTGCTCGATCAGGATCAGAGCGGCCGGGAGCTGGCCACCAGCCGCTATAATAATTTTGTATCACAGAAATTGCACTACCGTTTTCCTGCAACATTCAGTGGCACCCTTGCTTCCTTAGGGCTTCAGCAGGTTCCCTTGCCAGGTACCCGTGTAGCCAAAGCTGCCATTATTCGCGAAAAGGGGGTAAATGGCGATCGCGAAATGGCATACTCCATGTTTCTGGCGGGTTTCGATGTGAAGGATGTGCACATGACAGACCTTATTACCGGCCGCGAAACCCTTGAAGAGATTGATTTTATTGTATTTGTGGGCGGTTTCTCCAACTCCGATGTACTGGGCTCAGCCAAGGGATGGGCCGGAGCCTTCCTTTACAACGAAAAGGCCCGCACTGCACTCGATAACTTCTATCAAAGAGACAACACACTTAGCCTGGGCGTTTGCAATGGTTGCCAGCTTATGGTAGAACTGGGCCTGCTCTATCCTGAGCACCCAACTCAGCCCCGTATGTTGCACAACGAAAGCCACAAGTTCGAATCGAACTTCGTGAACATGGAGATACAACCCAACCATTCTGTCATGCTTAAATCCCTTGCCGGATCACGGCTGGGCATCTGGATAGCCCACGGCGAAGGGAAATTTTCTTTGCCCCTACCAGCCAGTGAGTACCATATCGCCGGAGTTTATGGGTATGATCAGTATCCGGCCAACCCCAACGGCAGCCATTACAATGTGGCAGCCATCAGCTCGCACGATGGCCGCCACCTGGCCATGATGCCCCACCTCGAAAGGGCCATTTTTCCCTGGCAGTGGGCACATTACCCAACCAATCGTAATATCGATGAAGTAACCCCCTGGCTCGAAGCTTTTGTAAATGCCAGAAAGTGGGTTGAAGAAAAGAAAATTGTTGGTTGAAGTTATGGCTATGCAGAAAAATCCCGGCAACTTTAGAATTAAACTGGGAGTATTCCTGATGGTGTTCTCTGGGGTATTCTTTGCCTTTGTTTTTATCATCCCCCTTCTGGAACTCAATACCAGGGCCAAAGTGGTTGGAGCTACTGCAAGCTATATAATGATGCAGGTTGTTTTTTGGGTCGGCGGACTATTGGCCGGTAAAGAGATTTTTACCCGTTACAAAAACAAGCTCAATCCCATGAATTGGTTTAAAAAAGGGAAATAAGAGCAACGGGTTGTTTGTAGTTATTGCGGTTGCAGCGCAGTAAAACACCTTTGCTCATCGACAATTCCAATGCCGTATTAAACCCGGATTAGTCATTAGGAAAGCAATGAACTAATGATTTAGCCGAGATTAACCCCACTTTTGAAAAACATAAATTGTAAGCATTTCTGATTACAATTTATAGTTTTTCTTTAGCGATTTGTCAAAATAGAAGACACATAATCAATAACTTAAGACTATTAATTTCTAATGACGGTCATTAGAAAAATCGGCTAAAGACAAATCTGGGTTAAACATCATTACATTTGCAATTCAATAATATATTTTTTTACTTTTAGCCCATAAATCGCTCTTTGAAAACTGCCACCAAGCTCGGCAGCACTGTGTTGGAAGAGTTTAGTCCCGCTATTTTTGCAGGAACCCCCGCCTCGGCCGCTTTTTAAGCTCCGACCCGGGAGCTTGTCCCGTTATATAACGGGATGCAAAGCCCCGGATATTCCCAAAGCTACAACCGGTATAGCTATGTGTGGAATAACCCGTTGAAGTATACGGGTCCGAGTGGGTACCGGGTGGAAGTTGGCGGGGCTTTTAACAATAGTATGGGTAATATATTTGGTGTACCTGATGTGACTGTTAGAATTCCACTTCGTTACAACTGGTCAACCGGGAGTTACTATAATCCATATACAGGTGAACCCGTTTCTCTGGCCGATGCAATGGCATATTTAAACTATATATCGAAACCCCCCGATGCTAAAACCTGGGAGACAGTTTTAAATAAAATTAACTTTAGTGGAGTTCCATTGCCTCCGATTACTGTGGTGGCAAAAGGTAGGGGTGGGTGGCTTATAAAAGGTGGAATACCTACATGGTGGGGTGACCATCCGTTAAGATGGCCTCCCCAAGGACAAGGAGGTTGGGCTTCTCAGGTTGATTGGGGAGGGGCATCAAACGCATTTTTGAATATTCTTGGTGGAGTTGGCGAAATGGTAGTTGGTGGCGTAGGCACCTATTTCTCAGCTGGAGCTGCTCTCCTGTAAGTGTACCATTATTAGTTGATGGGGGTTATCGTGTTATTGCTAATGTTCCAAGGCTTGTTAAATACTTGACATTAAATGCTCAAATGGCCAATTCAATTCCTAGCAACATTGGAGCAACAATTGGAAAACTAGGGGATATGGCTTTTGGTGTGCCTGCCAATCAGTATGGATTTGGGCAAGCAATTGGAGGTGCAGCCAATGATTTTACATCTTCTCTTATGACGGGAGGTACTGCTGCTCCCCTTAATAACCTTGCGTACAATTACAACACGACTAATGCAATATGGTATTTAAATGCATATGCTGGATATGCCAATTCAATGTTTTTCAACTTTTTTCCATTAAAAAAATGATAGGAAGCTTTATTACTAACGATAAAGGTATTCAACGTGATATCTATATTAGACGAGAAGCAAAGAAAGCCTTTGTGGTTGGGCCATTTTATACATTTCTAATTCTCGGGTTAACTTATATTAGTATGTCTAAATGGGTTTTGTTCTTCTATTTTTCAGGATTATTCGTATTACTACTTGCAATTATTCTTTTCATTATTGCTCCACTCAAACTGCTTAACCGCCATAATAAAACAATTGAAAGAATTACATTCAATAATGGCTACTTGCTTGATGGATGAAACCAAAGGAATATAAGATATCTGACAAAGGTTTTAATGCAAAAATGTCAAAATTCCCATGGTATGGCAAAGGTGTGCAGGATGTAAAGGAAGGGATTACAATTCAGGTGAGTGGCAAAAATGATTTATATTTTGTTTCAGTATTGACCGATTAAATTAAAATGCTCTTTTTTCAATTACTAAATATCACAATATCAAATCAATAAGGATTTACTTGTT
>JBBISA010000086.1:0-10037 GCA_037441525.1 Bacteroidota bacterium | reverse complement strand
AGAGTGTGTCTGTCCCAAACACACGGCAGACCGAAACGTAGTGGCAAATTGAAAGAAAAAATGATATAAAACAATGAACACCAGCCCATAACATCGTGTATAAGTAATGGCGGGTGTGTAGCGTATTCGAGCGTTCTACCTCGCATCAAGTTCATCGCAACTTGATAGGATAGTAACCCGTAATCCGCCAATACTCATACACGTAACCGTTGTGGTACAGATATGAAATTTTCTGTTAGGTCTTTTGTTAATGAATTAATTGTAAACTCATAATGCCCCCGGGCATCTTTTACTTTCATAATTAATCCTGGCAACCCCGAAAATTTGTATGGCCCTTCCGAAAACGGTAAATCAGGACTAAACCATGCTTCCCACAAACGTCCACCCATATATGCAACAGCCCTTTTAACAGGATATCCTAAAATTACATCATTGCTATCTTGATCAATGTCCCAATTTAATAAATTTAAAGGTTGCCTGTAAATATAAAAACCTTCGGGCATAACATAATCAATAAATGTAATGGAGTCATTGGGGTGGTTTTTAAATATATAATAGGAGAACCTTGGGTGAGGAAATTGGCCCCTTACAAAATCAGAAAAATATTGGAGATCTGGAAAGTTTTTTCCGTTGTATAAAACATGAAGTCAAATAATCAATAACATAAAACTTAAAATTTTTAATGACGGTCATTAGAAAAAACGGTTAAAGACAAATTTGGGTTAAATAAAATACATAGTTGAATATGTATAAAAAGGTGATAAGGCAATGAAAACTTAATAAGTTTTCATCAATTTACGCCACCAAATATTTTCGGTATCAACATCCTATAAAGTAATTTACAAAACAAGAAATAATGAAACACCATTCTTTGAAAGTTTGAGTCAATGTTTTTGCTGATATTTGCCTTGAAGAAGGGTTTTCAATTTTGGAGATGAATCAAGCTATTTATGAGACTTCAAACACACATCAACAGGCTCCTTCAAAGGAGAACCAGGTATTTGAACGACCAGCATTTTTTACTGGTGCTTGCAGTGGTTATAGGCATTGTATCGGCCATTGCCGCTGTATTGCTCAAAACATCGGTGCACTATGTTGAAGCGTGGGTGCGAAGTATTCGCCCGTCAGAAAACTGGTTGATGCTTTTTTTTCCGATTATCGGTATTCTCATAACAGTTTACTATGTGCGCAATTATGTAAAGGAAAATATAAGTCATGGTGTTTCGCGAATCCTTTATGCGATATCGCAAAATAAGGCGGTAATGAAGGCTCATAACTTGTGGTCGTCGATGGTAGCCTGTACCATAACTGCCGGTTTTGGCGGTTCGGTAGGAATGGAAGCTCCCATTGTTGCCACCGGTGCAGCCATTGGAAGCAATGTGGCCCAAAAGGCCCAGCTGGGTTTCAAGCGCACTGCCCTGCTGGTTGGTTGTGGCGCTGCGGCGGCCATAGCAGCTATATTTAAGGCACCCATTGCCGGGATGATCTTTGCCCTTGAAGTGCTGATGCTCGACCTTACCATGGCTTCCATCATACCCCTGCTTATTGCTGCCGTTACGGCCACCATGTTTTCGTCCTTGTTTCTGGGCGAAGGGGTTGAGTTTTATTTTACTCTACGCGAACCATTCAACTTTACCAATTTTCCGTTTTATATATTGCTGGGGTTAGTTGCTGGCGCAGTTTCGCTCTATTTCACCCGTATGAATTCGGCCGTTGAAAAAAGGATAAAAAAAATTACTGAACCTTACAGGCGTGTGCTAATTGGTGGCGGAATACTAGGTTTGCTCATTTTCCTTTTTCCTCCCCTGTTTGGCGAAGGCTACATTACTATGCGCTCAATGCTTTCGGGCCAACCCGAAAACCTGCTCAACGATAGCATCTGGAGTTTGTTTGTTGATGAGTCAGAATTCCTGTTCATAGGTTTTCTGGTGCTGGTTCTGGCATTTAAGGCTGTGGCCACTTCACTTACCACCAGTGCAGGCGGCATTGGTGGGGTGTTTGCCCCCAGTTTGTTCATGGGGGGGATTACCGGTTTTGTTTTTGCCCGGCTCATCAATTCCCTCAACTGGGTTAAGGTGTCTGAATACAATTTCGCTCTTGTAGGTATGGCAGGACTTATTGCCGGGGTAATACACGCGCCGCTTACAGCCATTTTCCTCATTGCCGAAATTACCGGTGGCTACGAACTGTTCATCCCCCTTATTATTACCGCTTCCATCTCTTTTCTAACTGTGCGATACTTCGAACCACACTCTCTGTATACCAAAAAACTGGCCGAAAAGGGCGAACTTCTTACCCACGATAAAGACCAGGCCGTGCTAACATTGCTTAAGGTAGAAAATGTAATAGAGACCAATTTCATCAGTATCCTTCCCGATCAAACACTTGGCGATCTGGTGAAAATCATTGCCCGCTCCAACCGCAATATTTTCCCGGTTACCGATGGCGATAACTTTTTTCTGGGTATTGTGCCGCTCGATGAAATACGACAAATCATGTTCGATCGCGAAAAGTACGATAAACTGAGGGTGCGCGATTTTATGATTATTCCGCCCAATAAGGTTTATATCGACGATTCTATGGAGATGGTTATGCAAAAGTTTCGCGATACCGGGCTCTGGAACCTGCCTGTTGTGGAAGATGGCAATTACCGCGGGTTTGTTTCCCGCTCCAATGTTTTTAATGTTTACAGGAAGATGTTAAGGGAGTTTTCGGAGGAGTAGCCGGAAGATGGAAGTCAGAAAACAGTCGCAGAAGACCGGGGATGGAAAACCAAAGATGGTTGACTGAATATGGAAAACTGCCCAATGCAACCCTTCATCTTAAAGAAGATGCAGGTCATAACCCAAAGGAAACACACCCGATTGAGTTTCTTTCTTTATTTTACCAATTTCTTGAAAAAATAGGATAACTCTATGATAACAGGCAAACACCTTCAGCAATACCTTACATTGCGCAACAAAATTGATCAGTTATGCATTGAACTTTTTAAACTACATTCGCACCACCTTATGTGCCGCAAAGGGTGCGATATGTGTTGTGAAGATTTTGGTTTGCTCCCCGTTGAGTTTTATGCTATAAAGGAATTGGGTGGTGATGCATTGCTTAACGAAATCAAAGATTTCGGCCCTGGCGAATGTCCCTTTTTGACCAATCATGCCTGCGCAATTTACGGCTTCCGTCCTATTATTTGCCGCACGCAAGGTTTGCCATTGCTGTTTATGGGCGAAGAAAACTGGGAACTTTCGGCTTGCGAACTCAACTTTACGCAGTTTGATTTCGATGAGTTTTCAGAAACCAATACTTTTCCCCAGGACAGGTATAACAGCCAGTTGTTTATGCTGAACCTGGAATTTCTGAAAAAACTAAATAATCCTGAGCATAGCGAAACCGACTTGCTTTCACTGCAGCAGCTTTTTCAATCTTTACCTGGCAATACCGGAAAAGAATAAGCACCAGGCATTACTCAAAAAGGAAGGAAATCATAATAACCCGTGAATTGAGCCTTTCAATGGAATTGGAAAACATGTTGTTCTCTCGCGCGAGCATATCTTTTAATCCAAACGATGCTTTTATTTCGGTCGAAAACTTGAAATAAATAAAATAATAATCAAACCCAACCCCAAGTTCGTAATAAAAGTCACTGCGGTCAATCCGGGCCAGAATTTCTTCATTAATATCTTCCTTGCCCTTAGTCGATGCAAGGTCGTAGGTATATTTTGCCCCACCCATCACGTATGCCCTTATGTTTAACATTCGTACCGATTTGTATTTGAAATGGAGCGGAAAATCGATAAAAGTACTTTCTACCTGTTGTGTGCGGCGGATTGGCGTTCCATTCTTTATCCCTTCGTAAACCAGGTTTCGGTCGCCGAAAGTAAGGGTAGGAACAAACCTCAGGTCCCACTGGTCGGCAAGTCGCAGATTGGAAACTATGCCAATGTTGAAGCCACTTTCGCCTCTTGGTAAGACTGAGTATAAGGAGTCGAAATCGGAAACAAACCGGTTTTCGGCGGGACTCATTTGGGTGTTGTGCAGATTGTTGATGGGCTTCAGGGCAAAATCGAGATAATTAAAACCCAATGCAAAACCAAAATGATAGGGCTTTTGGTCGTAGTAGGGAAGATTTTCGAATTTGAATGATTTCTGTCTTTGAGCCAGGGCAGTATTGCTGCATAAAGCAAAAATAATAAAAACATGGATTGCAATGTAACCGGTGCGGGTATTTGTCACAGACTTAATGGTTTAATATACTGAATTATGCTTTTTAAACGCAGCAGGAGCTCTGTTATTGCTGCAAAAGTATTCAATTTTGCCAAATCTGACACGGTTACGCACCTGCTTTTAATCCCTTGTAAAGATAGGTAATGCCCTGGGTAATGGGTGTGGCAGTTGTTTGGGCGAACCCTGCTTCCTGCAGCATAGCGATGAAGGCATCGCCGTAGGGGAACTGTTGCACCGATTCGGGCAGGTACTTGTATGCTTCGTAACTACCACTGAATATTTTCCCCCAAACCGGAAGTATGAAATTAAAATAGACCCAGTAGGCTTGCTTTACCGGAAATGAGCGGGGCATTCCAAATTCAAGGATAAAGATAACACCACCCGGTTTTAGCACCCGGTTTATCTCTTTTAGTCCTTTTAAGGGTGTTTCGAAGTTGCGCACCCCATAGGCAATGGTAGCAGCATCGAAGGTATTATCCGGAAATGGAAGGTCTTCAGAGTCACCCTGCTTAAGTTGAATTATGTTTTGAAGATTCCGTTTTTCAATTTTGCGATAGCCCACTGCAAGCATAGTTTCGGCAATGTCGATCCCAATTATTTCCCTGGGTTTCAGTTTTGCCATGTCAATGGCCAGGTCGGCAGTGCCGGTGGCTACATCGAGAATGCTTTGGGGATGGAATTTTTCCAGCTGTTTACACAACTTTCGTCGCCACAAACGATCAATTCCCATAGATAAAAAATGATTAAGATAATCGTACCGGTGGGCTATCCGGTTGAACATGCCACGTACTTCTTCTTTTTTTGCCACAGTTTTATATAGATATTAATTGTTGGTATCGGGAATCGGGGATAGGTTGTTGGGGGGTAGTGTTTAGAGTATAGAGTACAGATTTGGGCAGTGATAAGTGGAGATGAATTTAAAAAGTGATTTGATTTATTTTATTGTTAGAAAATGGGTTGGATTATGGTTGAAGGCGTTTTATAGACCATAGGCTTTCAGGGTTTGGGCGATGGAAAACAATCCGGTCGTGCATTCGTCCGGGGCGTCCCTGCCAGAATTCCATCATTTCCGGAACCACCCTGTAACCTCCCCAATTGGCGGGTCGAGGAATACTTTTCCCATGGTAAAGTGCTTCCAGCTCTTTAAATCTGTCATTTAAAATATCCTTTGATGCAATTTCTTTGCTTTGGTCTGATGCCCATGCGCCCAGCTGGCTTTCGCGGGGGCGTTGGGCAAAATATGCATCGGAGGCCTCAGGCAATATTTTTTCGCAAACTCCCTCGATTCTGATCTGGCGCTCCAGCTCGAGCCAAAGGAATACCAATGCTACATGATGGTTTTCTTCCATTTCCAATCCCTTGCGGCTGCTGTAATTGGTGAAGAATACAAACCCTGTTTCGTCCAATTCTTTAAGAAGAACGGTACGTGCGCTGACTTTCCCGTTTTTGGCAGAGGTGGCCAGTATCATGGCATTGGGTTCGGGTAGTTGCGCTTCGAGGGACTGCTCAAACCAGAGCGAAAAGAGTATCAATGGATTATTACCGGCTTGTTGTTCATTCAAACCTGCAAGAGTGTAATTTTTTCGAAGATGAGCCAGTTGGGGGTTATTTTTCATACGCATTAACTAACAACCAAAGGGTTGAAAAGTTTGCGTGCTTCATGCTGAAGTTTTTCTTTGTTGATGGGCACCACTCCCACATACTCACAAACCATTCCTCCTGCAAGGTTGGCCAGTTGTGCCATATCATGCACACTTACCCTTGCTGCCATGCAAAGGGCCATTACGCTGATTACGGTATCGCCGGCACCTGATACATCGGCAATGTTGCGAATATGTGCAGGTATGTTTCCCTGGTCGAAACTTCCATCGGGGTTGCGGCTGCTGTAACTGATACCTTTTTCCGACAGGGTGGCTATGGCAATATCTACATTGAGCATTTGTTGCAGCTGCTCAATGGCTGCTATTACCGACTGTTGGTTGTTGAGTTCTCTATCCAGTTTCAGCCCTTCCTTCAATTCCTTCAGGTTGGGCTTAAATAGGGTTACTCCCTTGTACTGCAGGAAGTTTTTCTTTTTTGGATCGACTACAACAGGAATATTTTTTCTTTTTGCCAGTTCAACCACCAGGCTTATCAGTGGGGGTGTTATCACTCCTTTGTCATAATCTTCAAAAACAATGCAGGATGGGTTTTCTTCCTCAACAATCCCTGTAATCCTGCCAAACAATTCCTGTGTTTCTGTTTCGGTAAGGGGTTGCTCAGTTTCTTCGTCAACCCGCAGCATCTGGGCGTTGTTGCCAATAATCCTGAATTTGGTGGTTGTAGGGCGGCTGGGCGTTGTCATGATTCCCTTGCACACCATACCCTGTTCCATTAAAAGATTTTCAAACAATTTACCTTTATCATCGTTTCCGGTAACTGCACACAAAACAGGTTTTGCGCCAAGGCTTTGAATATTAAGGGCAACATTGGCGGCCCCCCCCAGACGGTTTTCACGCTTTTTTAATGCCACAATGGGGACAGGTGCTTCGGGTGAAATCCTGTCAACCCTTCCCCACAGGTATGAGTCGATCATTACATCACCAATAATAAGGATAGTTTGCCTTGAAAACTTCTCGAACAGTTGATCTATTGATGGTTGGAATGCCATTGAATATTTTTTAGTGAAGTTTGGCCAATGCTGTTTTAACCCTCTTCATGGCCTCAACAAGCAAATTGTTTGATGTGGCGTATGAAATCCGCAAACATTCGGGCGAACCGAAAGCATCGCCTGGCACCATGGCCACATACACATTGTATAGAATGTAATTGCAAAGGTCAGATGAGCCCTTAATCACTGTTTTCCCATCTGTTTTGCCGAAATAGCTGCTCACGTCAGGGAAAAGATAAAAGGCTCCCTGGGGTATGTTGGTCTTAATTCCGGGAATTTCGTTGAGCAATCCTATTACCAGATCGCGCCGTTCCCTGAATTTTTCGAGCATGTGCCAGGTTTCCCGGGGCAACATTTTCATGGCATCTTCGGCAGCTTTCTGTGCAATGGTGCAGGCACCCGAGGTAAATTGTCCCTGAAGTTTGCTCACAGCGTTGGCAATATCAATGTGGGCAGCCAGATACCCGAGCCGCCAGCCTGTCATGGCAAATCCCTTCGATACGCCGTTTACTACAATTACTCTTTCTTTAATGGACGAAAACTGAGCAATGCTCTCATGGTTCTTGTCGAAATTGATAAGCTCGTAAATCTCATCTGAAATAATATAAATGTCAGGATGTTTCTCAAATACCCGGGCCAGGCCTTCCAGTTCAGCTTTGGTATAAACCGATCCGCTCGGATTACAGGGGCTTGAGAAAATGAAAAGCTTCGTCCTTGCGGTTATTGCTGCTTCTAGTTGTTGCGGAGTTATCTTAAAATCGTTTTCAATCCCTGCCTCTACATATACCTGCCTGCCCTGGGCAAAGTTTACCATGTGTGCATAACTTACCCAGAAAGGGGTGGGAATGATCACCTCATCGCCAGGATTTACCAGGCACAACAGTGCATTCATGATTGAATGTTTGGCGCCCGTACTAACAACAATCTGTTCGGGGGTATAATCCAGATTGTTATCTCTTTTGAGTTTTGAACAAATGGCTTTTCGCAGCTCGAGGTACCCGTTTACCGGGGGGTAAAATGAAAAATTTTCGTCGATAGCCCTTTTGGCTGCGTTTTTAACGGGGTCGGGGGTATAAAAATCGGGCTCGCCAACACCCAGCGTAATTACATCGTGCCCTTGTGCTTTTAGCTCACGGCTGATGCGCGACATGGCAAGGGTTTCTGATTCGGCCAGTTGGTTTATGCGATCTGATAGGGCAACAGTCATGGTATTTGATTTTAAGGATGGATATATTTATCGGGCTTTTGCCATGATGTTTCGGGCAAAAAGGATGGGCAAAATTAAGAAATAAAAGAATAAATGTGGAGTCGGCTTATTTACTGAACTTCGTTTTGCAGCTTTGCGTTCGGGCGGGTTTTCGGAGCACAAAACTGTCAACATACAATCTAAGCCTAATAGAAGCACTACACTTGAAATTAAGCACGTCACCCCGCCTGACCCAAAACGGCTGTTAACGGAATGGGCTTCTATTTTGTAGTCTTTGGGTCAATTATCGCTGAGTTATAACGAACCAATTTCTCCCAATCTATTTCTCCGTTTTCTTTGCAAAAGTCATTCGAAAATTCTCTTGTAAACTTGTTTATCATTTGAGAATACGATTTTACAAATTCGTTATTCTTTTCTTTTGCTTTATGTCCGAGTGGCTCAATTATCTCTGTGTATAGTTCTGTGTCGCCTGAAATGAAAGCCCAAAAACTTTGCCCACAATACTTGAAATAGTCGCCTTTGTCGGGATTGTTGTCACGACCATAGCAACAACCATTTACAGCAACTATGTTAAGTTGAGAGTTGCTTGTTCTTAAAGTTTTTTTTGCTGTCTTGAAATCGGCAACCATTTTTGCAATTTGTGAACTGTTGCCCCAATTAGGACCTGATTTTATGGTTACGATATTTCTCGCACCGTTATTGTCAAACTCCAAGTCAATACCTTTATTGCCTGATTTATAGCCACTGTAAACTTTACCATTTATATAAATTGCAAGTCCTTCAAGCCAATCTCCAAAAACGGTTTCTTCATTTGAAGAAATGTGAGCATCAACGATACCCCGAATTATTTGCTCGGCTGTTAAAACGTATTTTGCTTTGAATAGGTAAGGGTTTTTGCGTTTTAGAACTTGGGTAAGTTTTAATCCGTCAAGACTTTGAATACGCTTTTGGTGAAATGTCCCTATGTTTTGTTCAACGTATTGCGATACGTCTTTCAGGTTTAGTTTTTTCATATTTTACTTCCGGCTCTAATAAATAAAGCTCAACAGGTTTCAATTCCTTTCTTACCATTTCATAGTATTCGGGGACAATCTCAATTCCAATTGAGTTACGTTTCATTCTGTTTGCAACACTTAAAGTCGTTCCTGAACCCATAAAAGGGTCAAGCACCGTGTCGCTTACTTTTGTGAATAGTTTTATAAACCATTCTGGAAGTTCTTGCGGAAAGGCAGCACTATGATTTTTGTTATTACATTCTGTCGCCAAATGCAAAACATTTGTTGGATATGCTTTGTCTCTGTCAACCCAATTGGAAATGTTTTTGCCAAAGCCACTTCCAACTTTTGAATTGTCACGTATTTTGTCTGTGCCTGAAAGTTTTCTGAGCCTTGTCTTTGCCCAATCGCCCATTGGAACCATAACTTCTTCCTGATACATATTGAAGTGTTTGGCTTTATTGAATTGAAGCAATCGTTCCCAACTGTCCCGAAAGCGATTTGGCCATTTACCTGGATAAGAGTTCTTTTTGTGCCAAATAAATTCTTCTGTCCAAAGCCAACCTTGTTTTCTCATCGCTATAATAAGCTCCATTACATAGGTGCTTCTTTCACCTTCGACGACTTTTTCTTTAATATTTAGGATAAATGTCCCCGTCGGTTTAAGAACTCTTAAAAGTTGCTCTGATATGGGTAAAAACCATTCAACATATTTGTCTGGGTGGCTACCCCCGTAAGTGCTTTTGCGTTGATCCGCATAAGGCGGAGAAGTCACAATTAAGTCCACGGAGTTGTCTGGAAGTAGCTTTAATTGCTCTTTACTGTCGCCTAAATAAATGTCTGTCGTAATCTCCATTTTACTTGTCCTAAGATATTTAGCAAATTTACTTTTTTAATCACTACTGGCCGGATAAAATAATATCAAAAAAGGGGCTGCGCCATTAAGGTTTCGCCCCATAGT
>JBBISA010000085.1:0-11098 GCA_037441525.1 Bacteroidota bacterium | reverse complement strand
CCATTTTTCATGACCCTGTCCCTGGCATCGGCAAGCCTGCCCCAAAGCCGCGCAATACAAGGCCTTAGCAGCCATTTGCAGCAAAAAAAGCCGCTGCCAGGCATCTGCCCCGTAGCGGCTTTTTTTACCCTTTAAACGCCCTGTAAATGCAGTTTTCAGGCTTTTTTTATTTACCTTTGGTTATTATCTTCAACAACCCCCCATTTTTCATTCCATAAACAGACATAATACTGTCATAAATGAACATTTTGAAATAAATTCCGGCCTTTTATAAAATTCTTGTATCCCTTATCAATTAAAGCTTTCCCGGTTTTTTTAGAATTTAATGAGAGAACATTTTGTTTTGATGGCCATAAAATTTTATCAATAAACGCTGACAGAAATAAAAAATTTCCCTACTTTTGTTACTTAAAGTCAGCACGACAATGATTAAAAAAGGAATAATAAACCAACTCATACAAACTCACGACTTGACAAGTCTTGAGCAGCATTTGGTTTATTCTTACCTGACAAATAACAAACTGAATTTTGACAAAAGCCCCATTCTAACAGACTATTTCAAGAACTTTGAACAAAACCCTCAGCTTTATTTTGACACTTCTTCGCTGAACATTTCAAGCATTAAAGAGCTTGAAAACTATTTGGAGTTAATTATTCCAATCAGCGACAGAAAATTTAATGGTGCATTTTTCACTCCTGACTACATCATTGACTTTATAATCAATGAAATTCAACCAAAAGACACCGACAGAAACCTTGACCCAAGCTGCGGTTGCGGTGCATTTCTCGTTGGCTTGACAGACTATTACAAACGGACTTCTGAAAAAAGCATTCGCAAAATTGTTAAGGAGAATATTTTTGGCTCAGACATACTCGAATATAACATTCACCGGACAAAACTTATCCTGACAATTTATGCCTTACAGTTTGGTGAGCACTTGAAAGAAACCGATTTCAATCTTTACCATCAAGACAGTTTAAGAGCAGATTGGAAACAAAATTTTGACAACATTGTAGGCAATCCGCCTTATGTGAAATTTCAGGATTTATCAGACGAAAACAGGGACTACTTAGCAAAACATTGGACGACTGTTGAAGGTGGAACATTCAACTTGTATTTTGCCTTTTTTGAACTTGGTTATAAGTTGCTCAAACCCACAGGAAAACTTGGTTACATCACGCCCAACAATTATTTCACATCACTTGCGGGAGAAGCACTGCGTAGATATTTCCAACATCAAAAATGCGTTACTCGAATTATTGATTTCAGCCACAAAAAAGTTTTTGATGCACAAACATACACTGCAATCACTTTCTTGAATAAGCAGCAAAACGAAGCGATAACATACGACAGAATAAAAGAAGATTACAGCCCTGAATTATTTTTGGCAAACGCCAACGGTTCGCCAAATTATTTAGAGAACTTAAACGTAAAAAAATGGCGTTTGCTCAAAACTGACGAACAGCAAAACATCAAAACGATTGAAACTATCGGAACCCCGATTGGTAAGCTATTTGATATTTGTGTTGGTATTGCAACATTAAAAAACGACGTGTTTTTTGTTGACGGAAGCAAAAAGAAAAACGGCTATTATCTTAAGTCGACATAAAACGGAACTTTTGAAATTGAGAAGGAAGTTGTAAAATCGGTTTACAAAATTTCCGATTTCAAAACACATAACTTATATGATTTGGGCGTTTCCCTATCGGGTCGGGCTTTTCGTTACAATCTTTTTGCTCGTTCCTCACAAAAAGGATTTCCACTTCAATCCCTAACGCAAAAAATGCAACTAACTAACAAAACATTTTATCATGAGCAACATAACAGTTTCAGAGGAAGAATTTCAATCGCTTAAAGAAATGATAAAGCAATTCAAAGAAATTGATGGTGATAATGAGAAGTCATTGGAGCTTGAAGATTTTTATAATCTTGTTGATATTGCAAGAACTATCAATTCAATAATAGAACCATCACTAAACATATGATAAGATTATTTTCATCAAGTAATAAAAAGTTTCTAAAATCTGTTCAGAAATCAGAAGCTGAATTAAATCGATTTTTGTCAGAGAATTGGAATGATTTTTTTCCTCAATTTAAATTTATCAAAAGCGAATTTACACTTGATGGGAATGTAAGAAGCAAAGGTTCTGCTGGTCGAATAGATATTTTAGCGTTTAATCCAAAGGCGAAAAAATTTGTTGTTGTTGAATTAAAAAGAGATTTTGACAAAAACATTAGAAATCAAGCAATTGACTACAAAGATTTTATTGAAGATAACTTTGCCGAAATTTACCTATTATCAACACAAAAATATGACACAGATTTGCCGAAGTTCAATGAAATAGCAAAAGAAAACATTGAGTTAATTTTAATAGCAAAAGAATTTAGCCACTTAGATGTTGATAAGGCAAAAAAAGTAAGGGAGAAATAACTCTAATTAGGTATATGTGGTTTGAAGAAGAATTGCTTTTAATTGATTATTTAAATAATGACCCACTTGAACTTATTGAAAAAGAGAATACAGAAAAACTAAAGAAAATAAAAGCAATTACTGATAATAAACCTGTCAATGACAACATCACTGAAGTTGATATGTTCTTTCACAAGAAAGATGAAGCTAAACGACTTTTTCTTATCTTTTTTGAGCTGCTTAAAAGCATTGCTATTACTGAGATGGTAGTTCAACAAACAAAAGTTAAAGTTGAAATAAATGATCAATCTTTTTCTGTAATTGGTTTCAGCGGAACTGGTCCAAGAAAAGCATTTTTACAAATCAACACAGATATTGAAGAAGTAAAATGTCTTACAAATATTGATATTGATGATAGAGTAAGACCAGGTGCAAAGAAAAAAGGAAGTTTAGGGACTGAACGCTATGAAGTTTATCTGAAAACCGAAGAAGAAGTTTATAAAATGTTTGATGAAATAAAAAACAAGATTTAATTCAATGCTTCCGCAAAAGTCCTTTCATAAAGTGTATCAAAATTTTTAGCGGAGCTACTCAATTGACTGCGAACATTGATTGACAAAGTTTTTTCAGTAAAATCAAATCCGAATTTATCCTCTTGACCGTAAAGAATACCTTGAAAATTTAGCTTTTCTGCCTTTGGTTTCAATCCATTCGGAACAACACAAATATCTTGATCTTTCTTTTTGAAAAATCCGGCAAGCGAGAGTTCACCGTGAGATTGGTCTAATGGTGGGTTAAGACAATTAGGATTGACTTTGTTTCTCATTAATTCTGCTTTTGCAACTTCGTGTAGCAACTTTATTGGCTTCTGACTTCTGATAAGGTTATTCTTTCCTTCAGTGCCAGACTGCTTTATAGCCGTTTCTATTGACTTCCTAATTTCGTTTACTGCGTTTTGCAGCGTTATCAAATTCGCCATCGTTAAAAAATTCTTTAAGGGTTACGCCAAGTGCGGTGGCGATTTTTTCAATATTGACAATGGAAATATTCCGTTGACCGTTTTCGACACTTGCAATGTAACTTCTATCTAAATCGGCTGCATAAGACAAGTCCTTCTGCGACATACTTTGTGCATCACGAAGTTCTCTTATTCTTTGACCAATTTTTTCTTTTATATCCATTTGACAAAAGTCAGAATATGTTGACTATAAATCAAAGACTATAAGTAACATTCTATATAAAAGCTTACATCATTGTTAGCATATTTGCAATTTGGCAGCTCACAAACCCGAACAAAAATTCAAAATTAGTCAGCCATTAGGTACTAAATAGAACCGGAGCCCTGTCAATAAAGTCCATATCAGAAAAATCCCATGGCGCTAATTATACAAGATATTAGATATATAACCAGTCGTCTTACCACATTGAGGTAATGTCAGTTAAAAATTCTTTACTTGCCTGACCAAATGGTGGTTTATATGCGATATTTTTCATTTTTGCCATAGTTAATACTAAACTCCAATGGTTATCATCAAATACAGTTGCAAATAAAAGCTGGTTTTATCAGGGTTTATGACGACAAAAAAATACCCAAAATTGTTCCCTCAATAATTGGACATGGGTAGAGCACTCCGAAAAGCCATTTCTTAGATTGTCGGACTTATTAAACCCGGATTAATCATTAGAAATGCAATGACCTAATGACTTTGCCGGGTTTAACATCGCTTTAGAAAAACGTAATTTGTGAGCATTTCTGCTTACAAATATTTAGTTTTTCTTTAGCGATTTGTCAAAATAGAAGTCACATAATCAATAACTTAAAACTTTAATTTTTTAATGACGGTCATTAGAAAAAACGGCCAAAGACAAATTTGGGTTAATCTTATTGCCAGGATGCGAATAGGAGTAATCATTAATACTTTGACCACCAATGTATAGAGAAACAGTGTGCTCAATTCAACCCGTATGTATTACCTCTCTGTTTATAACTTTTAGTCAGCGATGCATTGCATCCATCCTTGTTTTTCATTTTCCCTGTTTTTCAGTCTGCTCAGCAGCACAAAGGCCACCTTGTAAGTGAGAGAATCGCAATTAAAAAGGGAAGACCTTGGGAAACGTCCAGGCGGTTTTTAAAGGAGTAAAACTATTTTTTGGGTTAATGAAATTATTGAAGGAGGTTACAGAAGTTTTACTTTTCCAAAAAAAGCAGGCTGATGGAAACTGGGTTCGGCCCATTGAATAGGGTTCCATGAGAGGAAATGAGGAGTGCGGGTTTTATCGCCGCATTTATAAAAGTTTGCTGTGATCTTTATCTCTTCGGTCAATTTTAATCCCTGATGATGAAAAAAGACACTTACCGGAACCACCAGCAACAACTGCCAGCTTACCTGGCCCCGGAGCACCAACGGAACCTTGTTGCCAAGGGTGGAACGGCTGAGCAGCCGCTTCATAATGGTATTTCCGGCCTTTTCTTTTGAACCGTTGGTTTCATGCCATCCCAGCAATTGCATTCCAACACAGTTGGTTTCCAGATTATAGTAACCTGTATTATCGAAAGCACAGAAAAACTCGCAGCAACTGTCTTCCCATACGGGCCCGTTATAAAAACCGGTTACCGCCGAAGGGCTGTCTTCAGTTACATAAAATTTCAGGTAAAAATGCTCCGGATCCCATGCCATTGAAAATTTCACATCGGGCTTATAGGGGAAAGAGGGCCAGTTTACCACATCAATGGCATGGGTGGGAACCACATCAAGCAATTGCGAAAGCTTATCCAAACCTTCCTCCAGTCTGAAATCAACCTTTGTGATTGCTATTTCTTTCATAAAAAAATATTCACCAATATCTCAATTCATTAAAAACATACTCCACCTTAACCAAAGTTTTCAAACTAAATATCTCTAACTTATGTCTTAAGTTGTCCATCCTTCTTACTCTACAACCACAGCCCGACTTTTCCTTCCTGCCATATCGAAGGAAGCCAGTTGCACTTTGCCCCTCTGAATCCTTACCGGTTCGGTGTAGAGGGGTGAATCTGCTGTTGGTTCACTGCCATCGGTAGTATAGCGTATTTGCAGGCCTGGCAGAGTAGCTGATGCAGTAAGCATTCCATCAAAAATAACAGCGCCGGGAGGGGGAATTCGATAGTGATAGCCTCCATAAACAAAGGAGAGTCGGGGTATTTCGCGGCGTGCCATGGTGTTGGCGAATATATTCCACTGACGGTCCACTTCGGCTTGCCGAAGGTCATTTTCGGGCATGGTTTCCCAATTGCGTTGCCTGGCCCAGGCAGTTTCGGCCAATCCAAGCAGTTTGGGCAGCAAATAATAATCGAGGAGATTTTGTCCACGAATGGTTTCACTCCACAACTGGGCCTGAATGCCAATTATGTTGGTTTGAGCAGCAGGTTTGAGTCTTTCCATATTGCGGTATTCGTTTTCACGGTCAATAAGCCGGCCCATCTCGTCGTGGGTGGTAGTCTGGAAAACATTGTAAGGATTGTAGTACCAGGCATTGCGGGTATCCACGAAACCACCCCAGTAGAGACCAGGTTCGCGGGGGTCGCGATTGTAGGCAAGGTCGAAATAAAAGGCTGTAACATGATTAAGAAGTACTGGAAATCCCCTGTTGGCCAGGCGGTAGGCGAGGTCCTGCGCTCCCCAAAGGTTGTTCCACACGTAAGGGATCACATCGCCTCCGGCAAAAACAGGATTTGGAACATGACCACCCTCTGGCAAAGTATTCAGGGCAACTTCTTCCCAGCCGGCCATTTTGAGCCCTCGTTGCCTCAACAATTCCAGCACTCTTGATGAAAAATAGGAATGCATATTGGCATGAAGGTCAATATTCGCAAGCTCTTTCATCTTTTCATCTACCATAGGCGAGGCTGTCCAGGCTCCTCGGGGCACTTCATCGCCCCCTGCATGGAAAATCTCGAGGGGGGCTCCAGCTTCGGCATATATGGAGATCACTTCATCCAGAACCTTTTCATAAAAATGATACACCGACTCCCGGGCAACATTTACCACCACATCGTTGTAGAGCTGGGCCGAAGAATAAACCGAAGCATCATTGGGGTCGATAAGGCGATATCGATTGGCTTCCTCTTCATTGCCATTCTTTATCCAGTTATTGTATCGGGCTTCCATAGCCAGAATTGCAGCACGCGAATGGCCGGGCATATTTATTTCGGGGATTACCCGAATATGCCTTTCGGCTGCGTAGCGCAACAGATTAACATAATCGCCTCGAGTGTAAAAGCCGCTTCCAAAGGAGTTTTCAGCATAGGGAAAGGGGCCTGAACCATAAGACGGTGGAAGCATTGTTTTATTGGCTCCTGCATGTCCTCTTTGGCCTCCAACCTGGGTCAGCTCCGGAAGTCCGGCAATTTCGAGCCGCCAGCCTTCATCGTCGGTGAGATGCAGATGAAGTGTATTGATTTTATAAAATGCCAATACATCAATAATACGCATAAGGGTTTCGATGCTGTGAAAATTGCGCACCACATCAATGTGCACACCACGGTGGCCAAAACGGGGCACATCTTCAATGCGCAAAACCGGCAATATTACTTCATGCTTTTTCTTCATCCCTACCATGGGGTCGATGAGCGAAAGAAGGGTTTGCACACCATAAAATAAACCAGGTTTATCGGCGCCGGTTATCTCAATAAATCCATCCTTGTTCACATCAAGAGCATAGGCTTCTTTCGAACGCCCATCTACCACAACATCACCCAGTTTCAGATGAATGAAATTTGTTGTTTGATTCGGGGTTCTTCTTACCTCCGGTTTAATCCCCGATAGATGCAGAACCATCCAGGAAAGGTAATCGGCTTCAGCCTTAAGTTCTTCTTCGGCAACAATCTCCCAGTCGGCACCCAATGCAATGGTACCAATCCCCTTTTTTATCGAATAAGGGGATGGAATAACCGGCAATAACAGGGAGTCGTCAACCAATGATAATGTCTGATTCTGCTCATGTTGCCACTGGGGCGAAGGAAAGGGATTTTGGTCGTTGGGCCCACGCGAATACTGTTCAGGTCTTTGAAAGGGAATGATGGTAAAATTACTTACCGGCACAATTTCTTCCTGTTTGGTTTCATCAGAAAAAACAAAATAGAGGCCCACGGGTGCATCAGTTTCTTTAATGATAAACCAGGATGTTTCGTACTCAATCCTGATTTTTTGCCCCGGGCTAAGTTTAAAACCTCTTAGAGGGTACAATCGAAACCAGTCGCCGTTGATTCGTTCTACCATAGCCGGCTGCTGCCGGTTTGTTGCAATTACATGCCGCGGAGCCTGATTAAAAAACAATTGCCAGTTGGTGTCGGTAAGGGTTACTTTGCTGAGGTTTTCAAGGGTAAATACAGCTTTGGAAGCCGCCTGGTCGCTGTATGAATTGCTTACCAGTTCCCAAGTAACGGCAATCTGGTCGCCACCGGGCCACTTTTGTGTTGTGCACGATGCCATTAACATTGCAGTAATAAAAGTTAACTTAATAGTTTTATTGAAAAATGTCCATTGATTCATAGCAGTTTATAATTTACCAGAATAGTAATTGGGTCAGAATCCTGTTGAATAGTTTGTTATATTTGCAACCGTTGCTGTTGGCACTGCAATAATAGAAATATTTCTCTTTCAATTCATTACCCCATTATAAAATTCGCCAATATATTCAGTAAAAATGCTCATCTTCCAATATTGCAATAAGTCATTCCTTCCGGCCCCTATTGGTGTGATTATTTTTAAATTTTTCCTTTTTAAAGCCATGCAGGGATTGGTTTTGCCGGTTTTAGCGATATCTGTGGTGCTTTTTGATGGTGGAATATTGGCTCAACAATCCGGCAATAATATTGAGATATTTGGAAAAGAAAGGATTCAAAATACACGTGAAGGGTCAGTGGTTCATCAGTTTGCCGAAGGACTTGCACTCCGCGATGCCATAAAAAGCGGTTTGCTGACAGGCGGACAGGATATCATTTACTGGCAAATTGCCACCGGGAAATTTTCAACTCCATACAATCAGAAAGAGCTCACATCCAATTACATACACGACTCCATTCCGCTGATTTGGGCAGTTACCCATGCCGATACTTTGGGTGTGTTCAGCGACCGGCTTCAAAAGGGGTATCTTTTTACCTGGTTCGAATCGCCTGTAAATACCATTGCCCTGCTTGAGGCAACCGGCCACACCCGCACTTTTATCAACGGCATGCCCCACGAGGGAGATCAATACGATTCTGCACCAACCCTTATCCCTTTCCAGCTCAGGCAGGGAGTAAACGAATTTATATATACATCCGGAAAGTTTGGTAAGGTTGCAGCCAAAATCATTATTCCCCGGAAGGAAATTCAATTCACTGATCGCGATATGACCCTTCCATCAGTAATCAGGGGCGAACGTGCCGACAAATGGGGAGCTCTCAGGCTTATCAATGCATCTGAGAAGCAACTTACCGGTTTGACCATCCGCTGTGTGCTCGAAACAGGCGAAACGCTTACCTACCCTGCCGACCCTGTCATACCCATGACAGTGCGGAAAGTGAAATTCAAAATACCTCAACCCCTTCGTACCATCAGAGGTGACAAGATTTCTGCCAGTGTATTTCTTGAAGACCATGCAGGTAATCTGATCGATCAGATCACCATTCAGCTTAACATTTATAATGAAAGACAAATTCATGAGCGCACCTTTATCAGCAATATTGATGGAAGCGTGCAATATTACAGCGTGGTCCCTTCATCAAATTATTCGCAGGGGCAGGCTCTGATTCTCTCGCTTCATGGAGAATCGGTTGAAGCCACCAACCAGGCCCGGGCTTATAAACCCAAGGACTGGGCGCACATCGTAACCCCGACCAATCGCCGTCCTTTCGGGTTTAACTGGGAAGAATGGGGCCGCCTTGATGCCATGGAAGTGCTCGACGATTTCCGTAGACTGTTTCCCACGGATACAGCACGTACCTATCTTACCGGCCACTGCATGGGTGGCCATGGCACCTGGTTTCTGGGGGCAACCTATCCCGGACTATGGGCTGCCATTGCCCCGGCGGCTGGTTATCCCGACATAACCAATTACCGGCACAGTGGAGTTGATACCCTTTTCACACACAACCCCCATTACAAAACCATTTACCGAAGTGCACTGGCAGGCCGCACCCTCGACCTGGTAGCCAACTTTGTACAATCAGGTATTTATGTGCTTCATGGCGATGCCGACCTTGTGGTACCGGTAGATCAGTCGCGGATGATGCGAAACCAGCTGGGAGCCTTTCACTCCAATTTCTCATATTATGAATACCCCGGTGGCACTCATTGGTATGGCGACCCAACCATTGACCACCCTCCCCTGTTCGATTTCCTTAGGTACAATTCCATTCCTCCGGCAGCTAACATAAACCACATAGACTTTACCACCACATCGCCAGGGGTATCGTCTACCAATTACTGGATTGGCATTAACCAGCAACTCTCGCAATACCGTCATTCGCGCGTAAGGGCAATTTACCAAAACGATACCATCCGCATCAATACTACCAATGTTGCGCATTTTACCCTTTTCAATTCGCTTTTGCAGCCTTCGGTAGTGCCGGTTGTGTTTATCGATAACCAGCGGTTTGCGCTGTTTGCAGCGGGCGATGTACATTTCAGAAGACAAAACGGCAGATGGAGTTTGTCGGGAATGCTTCACTTAATGGAAAAACATCCTGGTCGGTATGGTGGGTTTAAACTGGCCTTTACCAATAATATGATGTTCGTTTACGCCACAGCCGGCACTCCTGAAGAAAACCAATGGTACGAAAATAAAGCCCGGTTCGATGCTGAAACATTTCTTCACCGCGCAAACGGCTCTATCGATATAATCCCCGACACCCTTTTTTCGACCAACCGGTACCTTGAGCGCAATGTTATAATCTACGGAAACGCCGAGAATAACCTTGCCTGGAGCAAACTACTGGAAAACTCACCTGTACAGGTGTATAAAAACGGCATTGACTTCGATGGAAGATTTTTTGAATCGTCCCGAATGGGAACATTCTTTATTTATCCCCGGGGCGACAGCCAAACGGCTCTTGTAGGGGTAGTTGCCGGAACAGGCACCGAAGGGATGAAAGCCACATACTCCAACGACTATTTCTCGGGCATTACCGGATTTCCTGACCTGCTAATTTTTGATGTGGACTGGATACGCGACGGGCCCGACGGGCTCCTGATATCAGGATTTTTTGGGAATGACTGGGGAGTAAGAAGCGGTGATTTTGTTGTGGTTCCAAATACTTCGGCAGGCAATGGCAACCATTCTGACTGAAATAGCCTGTTTTACACCCAAATCGGGTTTGATTGCCAAGACACATGAAGCAACCCGTATTGAACTGTGCATCCAAAGCAAAGCTAACGGAACTGAACCTGAGCATGGCCACCCGGAGTGAAACAAGATGCATTACAAACCGGCGAAGCCAAATATAAACCCGGCTAAGTCATTAGTTCATTACATTCCTAATGACTTAGCCGGGTTTAACCCCGCTAAAGAAAAACTAAATATTTGTAAGCATTTCTGCTTTCAAATATTTAGTTTTTCTTTAGCAATTTGTCAAAATAGAAGTCACATAATCAATAACTTAAATCTTTTAATCCAGGATATTTACATCTTGCCACATGACTAGAAGTGTTATTATAACTTGTTTT
>JBBISA010000084.1:0-11128 GCA_037441525.1 Bacteroidota bacterium | reverse complement strand
AACCTTAATGGCGCAGCCCCTTTTTTGATATTATTTTATCCGGTCAGTAGTGATTTTTGATATTAAATCTGTTGCCGCTGACTTTAGTCAACGGTGGAGAAGTTGAAGGATAAAAAAGTGCGCTGCGAAATACATAAAATTAGGGCCAATGCATTATTTGACAGCGCAATTGCAAAAGTTCTTCAAAATGGGACTAAAGTCGCCGTGGATTGGGGATGGCAACTTACCGTGAGTTAAAACTGACGGTAACAAAGAAGTAGCCTGATTTCTTAATACTCATTATTACCGGCAGGATTACGGATATTCAGAAAACTATTATCTGATTATCCGCAATCCTGCCAGAAGCTTTTTATTTAATTCAATTGCAATTGCGCTGATATCACAAAATAATCATTAAATATCCATTCTAACGCATCGCTAAAATATTTGACCATTAATCATTTTCGACCAAGGTTTCGGGCCTACCGCCCTGTTTCTAATGTGAGAAATACCCTAAGGGCCAGCCGGCTGGTAATCTTTGCAGGTATTTGAAAAAAACCCAAATTTGTCTTTAGCCGTTTTTCTAAAGCAGCCTGTACCAGCCATCCGGTAGGGTTAAACCCGGCTAAGTCATTAGTTCATTGCATTTCTAATGACTAATCCGGGTTAAATAAGTCATCAGAAGCAAAAAACATTGTTACCATTAAACCCCGACTAAAACCGATACCTGACAAAGAAAACCAGGTAAAGCAGAGAAGTGAATGAATTATTTTTTAACCTATTCGGAACCCCAGCCCCCCAGGTTTATTTTCGATAAGCTCCTCTTTACAGAACTCATTTATTGAATGGAAAGTGGGTTCAGCCCCATGAATTATCTCAGCCACTTCGGCCTTGCGTACAATATTATCGATTTATTGGTAGCTAAAGCTGGGCTTCCTAAAAAAAACGCAGGCATTACAGATTGCCGATTTTCGTAAAACCTACCCCCTTGGGGTGAACCATAGCTCAACAATCGGTAATACCTGCGCTCAACCGCTAATGCGGCTTTAAAACTTACTTAACGTAAGGTGCGTTTTTCAGAAACTCAAGGCTGATTCTAACACTTTCGAGGGGGTCAAAGTTGTATGATTCCACTTCAACAATATAAGTTTTAACACCTGCAAGTTCGGTATAACCGAAAATTCTTTCAAAATCCATGTTGCCGCTTGCTCCAACTTCCTGTTCGTCTTTAATATGCCAGCTTTCGAAACGGCCAGGGTAACGGTTAAAATAGTCTACTGCATCCTTTTCGCCTTTATAAATCCAGTAAAGGTCGAGCTGGAACATTACTTTTTCGGGGTCGGTATTGTTGAGCATGAAGTCGTAAATAATTTCGCCTTCGAGCTCAGCAAATTCACCAGCATGGTTATGGTAACCAAAGCGGATGCCCTGGGCATTGCATTTTTCGCCTACGGCATTGAAATACTCGCAAAAGCGTTTCAAACCTTCCAGGCTTTCGTATCCGGCACGACCCATCCAAGGCTGAACAATATATTCAACTCCTGCGGCTTTGTGGGCTGCTATTGCAGCATCCCACCACTGCATGGTTTGGTCCCAGTTCTCTTGCGAAGGGAGGTCCTGGCCTGTGTGCGAACCACGAAATACCATTCCGTTGGCTTCAACGAGTTGTTTGAACTCCACCGGATCCATACCGTAAAATTTACCATCGCGATAACCCGCGGCTTCAATAAATTTGTAGCCCATTTCGCCCAGCGCTTTCAGTGTTCCGGCAGCATCTACGTTCATTTTTTCTCTAACCGACCATAACTGTATTCCCAAAACCTTTTCGGCTTCTTTTGGCGCCTGTGCACATGATAACATCAATGCTGCCATTGCTAATACTATTACATTTTTCATTTTGTTGCTTTTTAGTTTTTTTTCTGTTTGTTAGTGCCTTGTTAGTTTGCGCCACAAAAGTACAAAAATGCATTTTACAATCTGCAATATATTGCATTACATACAATTATTTTTGTTAAATGGTTAAAAAATAAAATAAAAAACTGATATTTGCAAAGGGCATCCTTGCCAGTAATATTGATGAATCGGTCGGTTCTTGTGATAGTTTAAAAATATTCCAAATACAATGTATCATGGCGAAGGATTTTTTCGAATCGATCATAGAAAATACAAGTGATGGGTTTCTCGCTTTAAATAATCGGTTGGAGGTTGTTTATTTCAACAGGACCTCGGAAAAAATTCTGGGCAAAAGTGCAGACGATGTATTGGGACGAAATCTGTTTGATTCTTTCTCCGAGGCCCTGGGTACTGAGTTTGAAAGACACTTTCAGGAAGCAATCATAGACAGAAATCCCCGTATATTCGATGCCTGTTATAATTTACCCCCTGCCCCAAACTGGTACGAGGTAAGGGTATTTCCGGGCGAAGAGGGAATTTCGGTTTATTTCCATGCCATTACGCAAAAAAAACTTGAGCATGAAAAACTTGCCTTGCAGGCGCAATTGCTCCAGGCGGTAAACAGTGCAGTCATAGCCACAGATAAGAATAATCGGATTATATACTGGAATAATGCCGCAACCGCCCTTTACGGCTGGAAATCTGAAGATGTATATGGGCATGATATTCTTGAAATAACTCCCCATGAAACGAATCGCGCTATGGCGGCAGATATAATGCGCTCATTGATTAGGGGTAAAAGATGGTCGAGCGATTTTTTGGTTAAAAAGAAAAACGGCGAAGTGGTACCTGTTTTTGTTACCAACTCCCCCTTTTATGACGAAGAGGGAAACTTTGCCGGAATAATTGGTGTGTCGAATGATATTTCTGAAAGAAAAAAACAGGAAAAACTACTGTTGGAGAATCAGTTGCTCATAAAAAATCAGGCCAACGAGTACCAGACCATCAACGAAGAATTAGTCCAAATAAATGAGGAGCTAAGTGGCTTATTGGATGAACTTAAGGAGCGCAACGATCATATCAACGCACTTATCAATGCAATTCCCGATATTATTTTCGTATTAAACAAAGCCGGCCTTTATCTTGATTGTCATACATCCGATCTGGATTCTCTTATTTACAAACCCGAAGATATCATTGGGAAAACCCTGAAACAAACCCTGCCTCACCACCTGGCTGAACAGGCTACCCATTCAATTCAGCTGGTTATTAAAACCGGACACCCCGAGTTTTTCCAGTATGAGCTCGAAATCCGAAACAAAAAAAGGGCTTTCGAAGCCAGAATGGTAAAATTTGGTGAAGACAAAGTTTTGGCCATGGTTCGCGAAATAACCGAAATAAAACAAGCTGAACAGGCACTTAAGGAATCAGAAGAAAAATTCAGAAACGTTGTAAACTTCTCACCATTAGCAAAATATTTATATAAACTTGAGTTGAATAATAATTTGATATTAGTTGATGCGAACCCTGCTGCTGATAAAATCCTCGGAATAAACCACCAACAACTTATTGGAAAAACCATTGAAAAGGCTTTCCCCAAACTGAAAGATACTGATATACCTCAGCTCTATAAAAAAATTGCCAGGGGTGAACTAAATACCCAAACCTTTGAAATAAAATATACCGACGACCGGTTTTCGGGCTACTATCTGGTGAATGCATTTTCTACAGGCATTAACAGCATTGCTGTTGAGTTTATTGACATTTCAGATAAAAAAAACAGCGAAGATGCGCTTAAAGAATCCAACCAGAAATACCAAAACCTTGTAAACACTACCCAAAGCGTGATATTCCACGTGTCTGCCAATGGTATTTTCCAGTTTGTTTCTCCAAGTGTTTACGAGCATGTGGGTTATACCCCTGAAGAGCTTATCGGTACCCACTACAAGATTTTTATCCATCCTGACGACATTGACCTGATAGATAAATATATAGAAAAAAAGATAGCCGACAGCAATGTAACCCCCGACCTGGAATACCGCGTTTTTCATAAAAACGGCTCCAGGCGCTGGCACCGGTCGGTAATTACCCCTGTGACCGACGAAAACGAGAACCTGATCTCCATAATAGGGAATGCTATTGACGTAACCGAGCGAGTGAAAACTGAAAAAGAGCTTCAGGAAAGTGAAGAACGCTATCGTAGTTTGTACGAAAATGCAACCATCGGTATTTACCGTACTTCTTTCGGTGGAAAAATTATCATGGCCAATCCTGCATTAACCAAAATGCTGGGTTATGATACATTAGAAGAACTTCAACAACGCAGCTTGGACTCAAATGGATATCTGCCGGAATACCCAAGAACTCAATTCAGGGAGCTAATCGAAGGTGATGGCATGATCAGGGGTATGGAGTCAGCATGGATTACCAAAGAGGGTGAAACCAAACATTTGCTGGAAAGTGCCTGGATTGTTCGCGACAAAACGGGTGTTCCGCTATATTATGAAGGGATAGTAGAAGATGTTACCCAACAAAAAAATGTATTATTAGCCCTTAACAAAAGTGAAGAAAATTATCGGCAAATATTCGAAAAATCACCTCTAGGAATTTTACAGTGCGATAAAAATGGGATAGTTAACGAACTTAATGAGCGCCTTTCTGAAATAATTGGGACACCGCGGGAGTATTTGATGGGCAAAAACATTCGGGAGCATCCTGATGCTGGAATAACAGATAATTTAGAAATTGTGTTTAATAAAAAAGAGACTGCAATTTTTGAAGGGAATTTTACTTCAATTTCCAGTGGAAAAATAACGCCGGTAAGGGCAATTTTCTCACCGGTAATGTTAAAAAAAGATGATGTTTCTGGCATAATAATCATAGTAGAAGACCGTTCAGCACATATTCAGAGGGAAGAACTCGAAAGGCAGGCTGCGGTAGCCAGCGAATCGGTGAGGTTTAAGCAAAACTTCCTGGCCAATATGAGCCATGAGATCAGAACCCCCCTTACCGGAGTTTTAGGCATGGTAGAAATACTCAGTAATACATCGCTTGATGAAGTACAAAAGGAATACCTTGCTATTTTGAAAAACTCAGGCGATAATCTCAGGGAAATCATCAACCAGGTGCTTGATTTTTCGAAAATTGAAGCAGGAAAGGTTTCTCTTCAGCCCCGCGAATTTGATTTGCGGGCAACCTTTGAAAATGCACGTAAACTTTTTGCCGGAAAATGCTCTTACAAAGGCTTGGAGTTTAATTACACAGTGGATCCCAAAATACCAGCCTTGATCGTAGGCGATAATCTGCGTCTCTCTCAAATCATTAATAATCTGATATCAAATGCCATAAAATTCACCGATAACGGTTCAATTAGCATTTCATCCACCCTTGATTTGACAAACCACAGTGACACCTGCCTGATGATCAGGGTCGAGATAAAAGATACAGGTATTGGAATCAATCCTGAAAAACTCAACAGGCTGTTTATCCCCTTTGGGCAAATCGATGAAAATGATATTCGCAATTACGAAGGAAGCGGATTGGGTTTGTCTATTTGCAAAGAGTTGGTTGGACTTATGAATGGTGAAATAGGTGTTGAAAGTACGCCCGGGCAGGGAAGCAACTTCTGGTTTACCTTTCTGGCTCAGAAGCCAGGATTAAACAAGCATTCAGAACCTTTAAAAAGGTCAGAAAATCAGCCCGCCAAAAGAAGCCTTAATATTTTGCTTGCCGAAGATAAAGTGGTGAACCAGAAGGTGATTGGTATTATGTTAAACCATCTCAACCACATAGTAACCATTGCTGAAAACGGCAAACAGGTTCTCGAACTTTTTAAACCAGGTGTTTTCGACCTGATTTTGATGGACATTCAAATGCCCTTGATGGATGGCATTAAAGCAACCCATGCCCTGAAACAAAAATATTCAGACTTGCCACCTATTGTTGGTCTCAGTGCAAATGCCTTTGAAGGCGACCGAGAAAAGTATATGCAAATGGGGTTGGATGATTACATCACAAAGCCCCTTCGTTCTTCCGATTTTGAGGACCTGATTGTCCGGCTGTTCTATTCACAATTTTAGTTTCGTTCTGTCATTCCATTTTTCGTCTCAGAGTAAACCTTTGCCGGAAAGGACACGCACTTTCCTCCTTAGGGTATTCAATTCAGCTCTGAAGTGAAAAATAAATTTGCAAAACCTTGGCACAAACGTTTGAGCTATTAAAATAATTATCATTTTTGCAATCATGAACGCTCAAAAAAACGTAAGGAATATAAAGGAACTTGCCAAATGGCTCAACCTTTCAGCCACCACAGTTTCAAGGGTATTGAATGGGAAGGGTGAAGACTTTCGTATTAGTAAATCAACCCAAAAACGAATTTTTGATGCTGCCCGGGAGCACAATTATTCACCCAACATGATTGCCCGTGGCTTAAAGCTTGAAAAAACTCAAACCATTGGACTAATTATCCCCGATATAGCCAACCCATATTTTGCTTCCATTGCCAAAACAATTGAAGTAGAACTAAGAAAAAGAAACTATTCTCTGATTTTGTGCGATAGTATGGACGATTGCAAACTGGAAAAAGAACTTCTTACTCTATTGATCAATCGTAAGGTTGATGGAATACTATTGACACCGGTTGGTTTTGAAAGCAATTATATAGAGGAATATCAGAACAGAGGAATGACTATTGTATTGGTAGACCGTTGTTTCCATGATAAACAAATACCATACATCACAACCGATAATTATGAGGGTGGGAAAATGGCAGCCGAATATCTAATTTCTATGGGGCATCAAAGAATTGCCTGTATTCAGGGGATAAGAGGAATATCAGCAAATAACGACAGGATGAAGGGATTTGCTGAGTTTCTGAAAAACCACAATATTACCCTTAGCGAACAGTTGATGCCAGGGAATAATTTTGGGGCAGATAATGGATATGAATCTACTAAAATGCTTATGAGTCTAAACAATCCGCCCACAGCCATTTTCACCCTAGGAAATTATATTTCATTAGGAGCCATGAGAGCACTAAAGGAAATTGGATTGAAGGTACCACAGAATGTTTCCCTTATATCATTCGATGAGCAGGTATATTCAGCTTTTCTGGCAACCCCAATGACCACCATTGAACAACAACTGGATGAAATATCGAGAATAGCAGTACAAGTTCTTTATGATTCTATTTCAGATAAAACCAAATCGCAAAATGTTTCAATAACAGTGAAACCCAAACTGATAATAAGGGAATCTGTCCAAAAAAACGCTTAACCAATGGTTTTTCCAGGTTACTCTGGAATGATGAAAAAATGTTTTTCAAACTAAAACGCAGACCCAAAAACGCAAAAAACAGAAAGCAAAACGCATATTATTCACAAAATAAAAACTAAAACAAATGATAGTTATTCACTCGTACACCACAGCCGTGATGCTGGTAATTATCACCATGCTTTGCTGGGGTTCATGGGCCAACACCCAAAAGATGGCCACCAAACAATGGCCTTTTCAGCTTTTTTACTGGGACTATTCGCTGGGAGTACTTCTGCTTTCGCTAATCCTTGCCTTTACTGCCGGCAGCACAGGCAGTGAAGGGCGCAGTTTTATGATCGACCTTAGCCAGGCCGAAATGTCGGCCCTGGGTTCTGCCTTCCTGGGGGGGGTGGTTTTTAACATTGCCAACATTCTGCTGGTGGCTGCCATTGCCATTGCAGGTATGGCCGTAGCATTCCCCATCGGTATTGGCCTGGCGCTGGTGTTAGGAGTAGTGGTAAATTATATTGCCACACCACTGGGCAACCCCCTATTGCTTTTTGTGGGAGTAGCACTGGTAACAGGTGCCATAATCATCAATGCCCTGGCCTATCGTAAAATCCCTTCATCAACTGCTTCAACCACCACCAAGGGAATTGTCGTTTCCCTGGTAGCAGGTTTTCTGATGGCATTTTTCTATCGCTTTGTGGCTGCTTCCATGGCAACCGATTTTGTTACCCCGCAGGCAGGCAGGCTAACACCCTATACCGCTTCCGTAATTTTTGCACTGGGACTTCTCATATCCAACTTTTTGTGGAACACCATCTTTATGTACAAACCCCTTGCCGGTGAAAGAGTTACCTACGCCGATTACTTCAAAAGGGGTGATACAAAACTACACCTGATCGGCATTCTGGGCGGTATGATCTGGAGTGTAGGGATGACTTTCAACATCATTGCCGCCGAGCAGGCAGGGTTTGCCATTTCATACGGACTGGGACAGGGAGCAACCCTGGTTGCAGCACTTTGGGGCGTATTTATCTGGAAAGAATTCAAAGGTGCCAAAGGGGTAAACGGATTGCTAACGGCTATGTTCCTGTTCTTTATAGCAGGTTTGACTTTGATTATAGCGGCGAGACTGTATTAAAGGTTGATGTTGAGGTTAAGGTTAAGATTGCATCATTAATTTCTAACCATCTATTAGCATAAACATTTTCTCAATCTAATTCATATCCAAAAACCCCTAACCAAAATTTATTACTTAACCTCTACCTATATCTTAACCTTAATCTAAACCTAAACCTCAACCTAATAATAATGAACCACAAGATTTTAGTCATAGGCAGCTCCAATACCGACATGGTGTTGAAAGTGCCTCGTATTCCGGCTCCCGGCGAAACCATCATGGGAACAGAATTTTTTGTCATTCCAGGGGGGAAGGGGGCTAACCAGGCAGTGGCTGCGGCGCGCACTGGTGCCTTTGTAGCCTTTGTAGCCTGTGTGGCTGATGATGCTTTTGGTTTACAGGCCATCGAGAATTATCGAAGAGATGGTATTAACACTAATTATATAAAAGTACAACCAGGCTCACATTCGGGAGTGGCGCTCATAAATGTTTCCAGCAATGGTGAAAACAGCATTTCTGTAGCTTCGGGGGCAAACAGCCTTTTGTTGCCTAATGATTTAAGTGAGTATTCAGAGGCTTTTATAGGTGCACGCATTGTTCTGGCACAGCTTGAAACACCCATGGAAACCATAGAAACTGCTGCCGATATGGCCTGGTCTATGGGCATACCCTTCATCCTCAATCCTGCTCCGGCAGCACCACTCAGCGATGGATTGCTCAAAAAGGTCACCATTCTCACACCCAACGAAACAGAAGCGGCCTTGCTTACCGGCAAAAAAGAGGCCAGAGATAGAGAAATACCACAGGTGGCCGATGAACTTTTGGCCAAAGGGGTTAAAACAGTGATTATTACTCTGGGCAGCAAAGGGGTTTATTTGTGCAACGACAAATACAGGGAACTGATACCGGGTTATAGGGTTAAAGCTGTTGATACCACCGCTGCCGGTGATGTTTTCAATGGTGCCTTGGCAGCGGCGCTGGCTGCAGAAAAACCAATGGTTGAAGCCCTGGATTTTGCTCAGCGGGCTGCAGCCATTTCTGTTACACGGCTGGGAGCGCAACCTTCGGCCCCAACCACAAAGGAAATATTGGATTATACTTTCTGATTAGAATTTTTAATATTGGATGTGTTCGACTTCTTTCTAAAAAATTTATTTAAAAACCAAAAATCAATAACATGAACTCAAATCGTATTATTAAGATTACAATTTTGTCAATCTTTTTAAGTTTCGCAATTTTTGCACAATCATTTTCACAAACCCCGGTTGAGAAACACGGTAGTTTGAGAGTTTCAGGCAACCAGATTGTGGGTGAACATGGCAACCCTGTGCAACTAATGGGCATGAGCCATTTCTGGTCGGTGTGGGGTGCCGAAAAATACTACACCACCGATGTGGTAAACTGGCTGGTTAAAGACTGGAAGATTGACCTTATCCGTGCTTCCATCGCTGTAGAAGTGAACCAGGAGGGCAGCAGTAACAAAGGATGGTTGTTCAACAAGGAAGGGCAGTACAAGCTTGCTGAAACCATTATACAGGCAGCCATCGACAATGGAATCTATGTATTGGTCGACTGGCACACTCACCGCACACACACCGAAGCAGCCAAAGAGTTTTTTGGGTACCTGGCACAAAAGTATGGACGGTATCCCAACCTTATCTGGGAAACCTTCAACGAGCCTGTAAATCAAAGCTGGGAAGAGATTGCCGGGTTTACCAATGCTGTTACTGCGGCCATACGCCCCCATAGCAACAATCTGATCATTGCTGGAACACGCCGCTGGAGCCAGCTCGTAAACGAACCCGCTGACGAACCCCTCACCGATAAGAATACGGCCTATTCCCTGCATTTCTATGCAGGAACGCACGGTAAAGAATTGCGCGATATTGGAGATTATGCCCTATCGAAAGGGATTGCCCTTTTCATCACAGAATGGGGTACTTCGCATGCCGATGGCGGTCGGGATATGATTGTTCACAAAGAGAAAGCAATGGAATGGATAAATTGGGCAATGCAGCACAACCTGAGCATGGCCAATTGGTCACTTACCGACAAGGTGGAAGCTTCGGCAGCACTTCAACCCAACGCCCCGGTTACCGGTGGCTGGGACCCTGACAAACATTTGTCAGAATCGGGAAGGTTTGTGAGGGATCAGATCATCCGGATCAACAGTAAAAAGTACCATAAATAGTTTGAATTTAGAACGCGGATGACGCTGACAAATATGATATGATATGATTTTTTGTTTTTTTACAAACCACCTAATCAATCATAACAACCTGCTTCGACCCAACATTTTCAATAATGTGAATGGCCATAGTTCGGTGCCGCTAATTGCCAACATGTATGCCATGGTTGTACGCAGTATCGACAGGCTGAATGAATTCAAATCGATAATCTACACCGATGGCTGGCCGGTAAATCAACCCCGCTACTGGCCGGGCAATCAGCTGGTGTTTGTGGTGTCCTTCGTTTGCACCTATGCCGGTGCCCCAAGAAAACTCAGGAGCTGGTGCGATACGTTTCTTCCAAAATATTCAGAAATGCAACAGATGGCATGACCGGCCATGATGACCTGGGCGCTACTTCGGGTATGAACCTGTTCTTTACTCTGGTTATATCCCCGTTAGGCACAAGCGAAAAAAAACCAACGACAGCGGTATTTTGCTGCAAAAAGACAAAAAGAAAAACGATATAATGAACAGCCCACGCACAAAACTGCACATTTGCAAGCCCCGTCACACAAGCCGTTGCTTCAGCTTGCAAAAGAGCAGTTTTCTTTCCAACGCACCCGTGGAAATTGGTACATTTGCGTTTATTGTTAATGATTTTAATACAGGATTTTAAAAAATGTTTGAACAGACTTTCAAGAACATA
>JBBISA010000083.1:0-11979 GCA_037441525.1 Bacteroidota bacterium | reverse complement strand
CGCCAAAATAAGTCGTTTGAAAATTTACTTGCAAGATTGCGGATAATCATAAAAATTTTAATCAGTCTGCATTTCATTAACAAAATTAATTAACTTTGTTAATCCCGATTGTCATTATATTTTATTAGACGAACAGTATTATTTTGAATACAAAAATATATTTCCCGTATACTGAAAGCATTAATGACCAACCAGGCCCCTAAACCTGAGTTGGTTTTCTTCATCAATTACATAAAAATTTTTACAATTAGCGCCAAAGTTTATTCTAAAAAACCAAAAAGCTATGATAAGATGTAATAATTGCGGTTGGAGCAACTCCCCTTCCAATGTCAGATGCGAAAAATGTAATGCACCCCTGAAAGGGTCAATGGTAGCCGGTGTTAAGCAATCAGAACCGGTTTCAGCACCTGCCGAAAAATACTCGCCTGCCACCGAGCTCGGCAAAGAGGCCGCAACCCCATACTGGGATCAGCAAAACGTGCGCAATTGCCCTTCATGTGGGTATCCTAATATGGCCGATGCCACCCAGTGCATAAAATGTAAAAACACTTTTTCGGCAGGAGCTCCGGTTTCGCAACAAGCTTCTTCTGCACCACAGCAAAAGCAGGCAAACATTCACATTTTTGAAAAAGAAGGGAAATCGGTCAGGATAGTTGAAGGCGAGGGTGCTGGCGATGGCGCACCAGCTTCTTTCAACAAAACGATCGACCCATACCGGCAGGTGAAAAAGGTAAAGTGCTACCTGGAACCCATTCAGACCTTAGATGAAAACGCAGGAGTCTTAATAGAATGTGTTGGTACTCTTGTTCCGTTAAATCGTGAAAGCCTCGATCCAGGAAACAACACCATTACATCAAAGGTGCAGGCTGTTATTAAGTCAGAAAATGGTGTTTTTACCATTGAAGATAAGAGCGACATGCAAACCACCTTTGTTCAGGTAAACAAACCCCATGTTTTGCAAAAGGGAGATATTGTTTTAATGGGTGATAAAAAATTCAGGTTCTGGACTGATGAGTGATCTCCCTGAATTTGCTGTGCAGTATTTTAGTTCACCATAAAAAACTAACCCTGGACACATTGCCATTTTCAGCCTATGATCCCCAACAGAGTTGAAGTATTTCCCGGTTCACAAATAGACGCTTATATTATTGAAAAAACCCTTGGAGAAGGAGGGTTTGGCTCTGTTTTTCTGGCCCGGAAAAATAGTTCAAGGTATGCGCTGAAACTTTTGCGGCTTTGGGAAACCGATGGGCCGGAGCGCAATAATATACTTGCCCGCTTCGAACTTGAGTTTCAGACGGGAAAAATCGATTCACCTTATCTGGTGCATAATTATGAGTATGGAACCTTATCAGGAAACCCTTACATAATAATGGACTTTTGCCCCAATGGCGACCTGAGAAACCATATGGAAAACCGCACCCTTTCTCAAACAAAGGTGCCCGAAATCGGGGTAAGCATACTTCTTGGCCTCGATGCTCTTCATAACAATGGCAAAGTACACCGCGATCTGAAACCCGAAAATATACTTTTCGATGAAACCAACAAGGCAAAACTCTCCGACTTTGGTATTGCCGGCCATGCCAACCTTAAACGACTTACGCAGATGAACTGGGCAGGAAAACCACAGGTGGTTTTCGGAACCTACATGTATATGCCTCCCGAACAGGCACAACCCAAAAGCGCCCATGTAACAATAATTCCCACAGTCGATATTTTTGCTTTTGGGGTTATGATGTATGAGCTATTTACTGGCTCATTGCCTTTCGGTAAACTCGAAACCCAGGCCGATTTGGGAACTTATGTAATGAACTCGGCCAAAGGAAATTTCAGGGATTTAAAGATGGTTAACCCCAATATTCCTGCAACCTGGGCACACACTATTTCTCACTGCCTGCAGCCCGACTATCGCAAACGGCCACAAAACATCAAAGCTGTTCTTGAAATGGTGGACGGAAAAGGTGATCTGGCTGCCGGAGTAAACGAAAGTTCTGATTCTACCCCATTTATCAATTTAATGGTTATGCAGGGTGAGGAATTCAGAAGAGTATATAACCTTCAGGGGCTGTTGCGTGGTGAGCAGATAGGTTCGTTTACCATAGGAAGAAATGATAAAGGCGTTGTAAATGATATCGATATTCGCGATGAAGTACTAACCTACGTATCGCGTCGCCATGCTACCATTGAAAAGATCGAAAAATACCCCTGGTGGATCATTAAAGATGGCCAGTGGAATATGGAAACCCGCTCGTGGATACCATCTACCAACGGAACCTATGTTAACTCACAGAAAGCAGAGACTTTCCCCGGCAAACCCCTTAAACCAGGCGATATTATTACCATTGGCGATACTACCCTTAAAGTAATTAAAGCAGACTGATATGGCTAAAAACAAAGAAATAAATGTATTCAGCGTTTCATTTCTCGACCTGCTTTCGGGAGCACTGGCCGCAGTGATTATCCTTTTTATTGTTATTCCAAAAGCTACTCCCGAAGACAGAGAAGCACTTGAAACGCTGCAACAAATGGAAGTTTCGGTCACCGATATTCAGGAACTGCTCGAACAGGCACGTAATTCGGTGCCCCGTGAGTTGATGGAACAGATACAACAGCAGATAAACCGCCTCAATGAACTTATTGCAACTCTTCGGCAACAGGTTGAAGACCTGCAAAGGCAACTCGCAGCATGCCAGCAGGAGCAGGAACGCCTGAGACAGGAACATCAGCAAATACAACAGCAACTTCAGCAGCAGATTGAAAACCTTCAGCAACAACTTGCACAAGCCAACCAGACTATTGCCGAATTGCAGCAGCAAATCCCCCAGAATTCGGGAATAAGCAACATTTTCTTTGGGGTTAATGCAAAACTTGGCATTGTATGCACCTGGGAGGAAGACCTCGACGTGGATGTATGGTTGCGCAATAATGCTACCGGCGACTGGTGCTACTACGAAATCAGAAACACTCCGTTTGCAACCCTCACCGAAGATCTTACATCGAGGGTAAGGCAGGAAGATTTTTACGAACTTATTTATCAGCGCGACCTGATTCCGGGTGATTACGACATTTATATCCACCTTTACAATGATAACGGAAGCGCGGTAGTTTCAGGGTATGTTGCACTATTCCCGGGCCAGCGAAACGAAAAGAAAATTACCTATGGCCCTTACCGACTCACCAATACCGGCTCAAATGCACCAAGCCCCAAGAATGGCGGAGGTGTTAAAGTTGGCACTCTGGTAGTAACATCAAACGATATTCAACTCAGAAGATAATCAAATTTTGAATCAACACATCATTCAACAACGATTTATTAAACCCCAACAATATGAAAAACAGGACTATATCGATTCTAATAGCCTTGGCGTTGGCAGTTATCATTGCCCTGGCGATGTATTTCATTTTTGCCACAACTCCTGTTGGTGGTGCACTTAACCGTATCGCCCTGTTGTTTGGAGGCAGCTTTTTCCCGTGGGGATGGATTCAGGCACTAACTTTCTTCCTTTTCTTCTTTGCCCTTCAGGAAGTTCTGGCAATGAAAAGAATCTATTCGAAAGAGCATAAAGCTTTGCAGATGGGTTTCTTACCCGAAAAAGAGAATTGGGTTCTTTCACCCCAGGATGTTATGGACCTTAAACTAAAAGTGATTGAAAAAGAACAGAACGGAAAATTTTTTCTTACCGAACTTATCAAAAAAGCATGCAACAAATACAGGTCGGGCAAATCAACATCGGAAGCACTCGAAGTTGTAACCACCAGTGTGCGTATCAATCTAACCCGTTGCGAAAGTGCCCAGTCAATAATCAGGTATGTTATATGGGCCATTCCATCAGTGGGTTTTATCGGCACCGTAATTGGCATAGCTGCATCGCTTGGCATTGCCGATCAGGCTGCCACCCCGCAAGGCATTTCAGCTATTACCGGCATGCTCAATGTTGCCTTCGACACCACCCTTGTTTCATTGTTGCTTAGCCTGGTGCTTATGCTCTTCTATCACCGGATGACAGAAAAGGTTGAGCAATACCACTCCGACGTGGAGCAATATGTTATAGAAAACCTTATCAATCGTATTTATCATTCCTGATAAAATAATCAATTAACCTTGCTTCTAATATGGAAACTCAGAAAAAATTCTCACAATCAGTTGGTGCAGGTATCAAGTCAATGTTTGGATCGCCTGGCCGAACCTACTGCATACTCGAGCATAAGTCATCATCTGACAAGCACCGTGCAGGCGAAAGACAGGAGATTATTGTAGATCAAATTACCCTGGGTCGCGACAGTGCATGTCAGGTTACTTTCGGAAATTCTTTCCCAACGGTTAGCCGCAAGCATGCCACAATAACCCGGCAAGACAACAATTGGGTTATCCGCCATACAGGTTCCAATCCAACCCTGGTTAATGGCCGCCCGGTTGCCAAGGAATGGTTCCTTCAGAATGGCGATGAAATTCAACTAAGCTACGAAGGGCCAAAATTGGGATTTCTTATCCCGCAAAACCCGTCGGTAAAATCGATCAATATTTCACGAAGACTAAGCCTTTTCAGACAACAGGCACTTCGCCCCTATAAAACTGCTATCACGGTCATAGCAGCTGTTTTTCTTGTGGCCATTGGTGTACTTTCCTTTTTCCTTGTAAATACCATGATAAGCAACCGTGAAACCGTTGTAGAAATGGAAAAATTACGCATAGAAAACCAGGAACTCCTTGCCCGGGCTGAGCAGTTTACCGGAAACATGGACTCCCTGAAGCGCGAAATAGTGCAGAACCGCACCACACAGCGCCGCCTGGAAGCCGAACTGGGCCGTATGCGCGAAATTTCAGAAAACCTAACCACCGGGGGTGCAACGGGAAACGCCCCACCCCCAAGCATGGACCCGCTATTCCCCAGCGTTTATTTTATAATGGTAGATAGAATTGAAATTGAATTTGGTGGTTCCCGCGAAACTGTAACCGACGTTGCCTGGATGGGTTCGGGGTTTCTGCTTGATGACAAACGCTTCGTAACAGCACGCCATGTAATTGAAGCGTGGCATTACGATGAAGAATCTGAAGCCATGATCATTCTTAATTTTATTGCCAATAATGGTGGAAAAGTGGTTGCCTATTTTACGGCGTCATCGCCCGATGGTACTAAAATTTCCTTTAACAGTGACCAGTTCAGGTATGACAAAACAGGCGACCGTATTATGCGTGTTGTTGACGAGGAAGGTAATCCAATGTTGTTGAGATATGGAAGTCTGGACAATGGCGAAGACTGGGCAGTTGCCACCACCAACAAAACCGGTCTTATCCCGTTCGACAACCAATTATCGAGAAATTTGCCACAACAAAGCCAGTTGCACATTCTTGGCTACCCGCGGGGCATTGGTGCCACCGACAGGGCCAATATTTCACCTATTTATGGAAGCTGCATTGTTGCATCTTCCGGTCTTTCAAACAATCTTCTTAATGTAAGTAACAGAAATTTCACCAATGGTAACTCGGGTGGCCCTGTTTTTGCTCTGCGCGGCAACCAGTATGTGGCAGTAGGTTTGGTTTCTGCAGGTATGGATAACCTTGGGTTTATAATCCCCATCGCCGCTGCTCAATAGCTATCTTTTTATCTAACCAAATTAAATAAAATGAAACTAAGAAGTTTGCTCTTATGGCTTTTCGCAATTTGCTGCCTGACATCAAAACCACAGGCCCAGATAATTCGGTCGCTTTTAAGCCCCGAACAGGAAATGGTGCAAAAAGCCCTCGACAGTACCTTATATATTATAAGGGTTGATTATGTATTGCAGGCAGGCCCTGCCGATAATCCCAGGTCATACGGGCAAGGGAATGCTTCGTGGTTTAACAGGTTCTACTTCTTCGCAATACATATTGATAGTTGCCTGGTTGCATTACCGCGGGCCAAAACTCCATGGGTAAATGATCCCGATTTTAACCTGTTCAGGAATATTGACAGCATCAAACCTGTAGTTTCATCAATTCATGCCCGACAAGTGGTGCAGGGAAACTTTGCACCTGTAACCTTCGGTCAATCAGCAATGCAGGATACACTTACACACCTGTCCCTTAAGATTCATGGCAAAGGCCTTGAAAAAGCCACCTGTCAGAGGGATTCCACCGGATGGGTTGTAATGCTTTATCTCGACTCTGCTCCCGATGCCGACACCCTGAAATACCGTTTCACAACCTACAAACCAAATCCCAGGTTCGACGCCTCTGGAACAAGGGGCACCATAAGGGAACCCTCTGATGCACAGAAGGTTTTCGGAGGGCTTTACGTCACTCCTTTCATTACCAGGGGAAATATTTCACTAAAGGCCTGGGGATTAGCCAATAATCGCCCGGGTGTTGGATGGCACATTGTACCGTTGAACAGAAGGACTATAACCCTTCCTCAGCAATCTGATGTACTTACACCCATTCAAAATCAATAACAACATTTTGATAAACAAAAAGTTATGAAGCTAACCAAACTCGATATCTACTCATTGACCGACAGGGGCCGTGAACGCGAGCACAATGAAGACTATCATAGTTTTTGTGCCAGCCTTTCTGATGCCCCCCGTCAATGGTCATTTTATTCCCGTGAGCTTAAAGATAGCACCGGTAGCATGGGGGCATTGCTTATTCTTGCCGATGGAATGGGAGGAACAAATGCTGGCGAAGTAGCATCAAAAATGGCTGTTGAAGGCATTCAGCAATATTTTGATACTATTAATGAGCCACCTTCTTCTGAAAAAGTGGGAGATATACTGCGAAGCGCTATTGTTTCGAGTAACCACGAACTCATCCGCCATCAGAAATCGCATCCTGAAACCAGGAATATGGGAACCACACTGGTATTGGGCTGGGTACTGGGGAATAAACTCTACCTTTCATGGGTGGGCGACAGCCGCGCCTATTGTTATCATCTCGATACTGGGCTGTTTCAATTGTCAAAAGACCACTCAATGGTGCAGGAAATGGTTGATCGCGGTGAACTTACTCCCGAGCAGGCATTTTACCACCCCCAGAGCAACATCATTACCCAAAGTATGGGTGAAGAAAAAAGGATGCCCGTGCCAGGATTTGTTGAATACAACATTCAGCATGGCGACAGGATCCTTTTGTGCTCCGATGGTTTAAACGGTATGATACAGGATTTCGAAATTGAAGGGATCCTTAACAGCATAAATGATATTGAAACCTGTGGCAAACAACTTATTGCATCGGCCAATGATGCTGGTGGCAGCGACAATATTACCATCATTCTTTGCGACGTGCTGTTAGTCGATGCATTAGAACGCAACTGGGTTCAGCACAAGTCATTGACAAACAATAGGGATGATGTACCCGTTGCAAAAACAACTTCAAAGAAACTTTCACGGCGCACATTAGGTATTTACCTTTCACTTGCATTGCTGGTAGGAATGCTCGCAGGAGGGGCTATTCTTTATCAGTTTGGAAACTTTGCCGGGAAAAAAGACGCACAGACCGATATTGAGAATATTAATAACGGCTCAATCCCTGAAAATGGAAGTGATGATTCTGTAAAACATGCACTGGATAATAATGAATCCGGCAATTTTCAAACTACTACGCAACCCACAAACCCGGCAACCAGGCAACAACCTTCACCACCAGCACAAACCGGTACACCATCTACTGACAGTGGACAAAAACCTGAAGATGCCGACAAAACAACACCACCCACCGGGCAACCCAGAGTACCGCCTGCGTTAAATCGAATTACCAAGCCATCAGAAAATCAGCAGAAACCAGATTCAATTAAGGAATCACCGGCTGAAAATCCATGATATTAATCCTGCGTTGCAAAAAAAATGATTAATAACTATAATTTCATATTGTCCATGAACTTACAACCAGAAACACTATTTCACAACCGCTATAATCTCGTTAGTCGTGTTGGTGCAGGTGGATACAGCCAGGTTTGGCTGGCCCGCGACACCCGTGCTGAAAACATGGAAGTTGCCCTTAAAATATTTGCCCCCGGCCAGGGGCTCGATACCCAGGGTTTATCCATTTTCAGTAAAGAGTATGCCACTGTTTTCAATCTTAATCATGGCAACCTTCTTAAACCCATGCATTTTGATGAGTTTGAAGGCTCACCATACCTGGTACTTCCCTATTGTCCGCATGGCTCCATTTTTTCGCGTATCGGCGAGATAGACGAAATGACTGTGGCTGTATTTCTTCAGCAGGCTTCATCGGCCCTTGAATACCTTCATCGCCAGGATCCCCCCATCATTCATCAGGATATTAAACCCGACAACTTCCTTATTGACAAGGAAGGAAATTTCCTTCTGGCCGACTTTGGTATCAGCAGTAAAATCAGAAGAACCCTTACCCGGAGCATGGGTGAACAATCATCGGCAGGTACCATGGCCTATATGCCCCCCGAAAAATTTACCGCCGACAGGCTGAGTATTAAGGCGGGTGATATTTTTTCGCTCGGAGCAACCATGTTTGAGCTAATGGCGGGCGAATGGCCCTTTGGCCAGCACGGTGGGCTTACCTTGAATGCAGGAGCTGAAATTCCTCATCTGCCATCAAATTTCTCGCAGGGTATCAACAATATTGTTCGTGCTTGCCTTGCCAAAGAACCATGGGACAGGCCAACCGCTGAACAATTGCACCAATATGCAACCCAGTTTCTCAATACCGGGCAATGGCCTGTAGTTACTCCACCATCGCAATCTGCTTCATCAGCTAATGTTTCTAATGGTGATCAAGGGGGGAAAACCCAAATTGGCAGCGCCGGAGCATCTGGCAACTATTCAGCAGAAAACGGGTCAAAAGTTAAAAAGAAGAGCAATGGTGCACTGATTGCCTTAATTGCTGCTGCATTGGTGATTATTGTTGCCGGAATTATTTTCGTTCCCGGGCTTCTAAAACCCACCCCTATCCCTGATGAAGAGATATTGGTTGAAAATACCCAAGCCCCTGCCGAGATTCAAACTGAAGACCTAACTAACCGTGCGCAGGCAGCCCTTGATGCCCAGGAGCGGCAACCGCAGGTTAATCAGGCCCAGGCCGAAAGAGAAGCTGAAGCTCAGGCCTGGAATTTAGCTCGCCGAACCAATACAAAAGCATCGTATGAAGATTATCTTACAAGGTATCCCAATGGCACTTATGCATCTCAGGCACGCCAGGCTATTAGTGCTCTGGAAGTACCCCGAACGACAGAAGTGCGCCTTACTGGACTTAAAGATACCTTTGGCGATACATTCGACTACGCAGGTGAAGTTCAAAACAACCTGCCCCATGGCCGTGGGAGAGCAACCTATACCAATGGCGATACCTATGTAGGCCAGTACCGAAACGGCAAAATGAATGGGCAGGGCGCCTATACTTACACTTCATCAGGAAACCGCTACGAAGGAAGTTTTGTGGATGATAAGCGCCAGGGTCGTGGTACATTTAACTGGAAATCTGGAGAACGCTATGTCGGAGATTTTACAGACAATAAATTCACCGGCAAGGGAACATACTATTTTACCAATGGCGACGTATATACCGGCGATTTTCTTGAACTCGATTTCAACGGATTCGGTGTGCTAAACTATAGGGATGGCGACCGGTATGAAGGACAATTCCGTGAAGATAAACGCCACGGTGAAGGAACCTACATTGCCGTAGGAGATAGAATAATAAACAACTGCCCCGATTGCAAGAAATACTCTGGTGCCTGGGAAGCAGGTATTAAACAAGGTTTTGGCCGTTGTTACGACTCAGCCAACCGCCTTATTTACGAAGGTCCATTCAAAAACGACCGCCCCACCGGCACCTACCCCAATCGATAAATAGTAATAAGTTTTATTCACATAATTTCCACTAACTGCAAATAAATGAGTGTTTCTTTAGATAGTATTTTTGCCGGCAGATATAAACTTGTGTCAAGAATCGGCGCAGGTGGATATAGCGAAGTTTGGCTCGCTGAAGATATAAAAGCCGACAATCTGAAAGTTGCTTAAAAATTTTTGCTCCTGATAAAGGACTTGATACACAAGGACTCTCAATTTTTAGTAAGGAATATTCCATAGTATTTAATCTGAATCATGGCAACCTTTTAAAGCCCATGCACTTCGATGAGTATGAAAATTCACCTTATCTGGTACTTCCTTATTGTGCAAATGGTTCAGTTTTTAATATGATTGGCCAGTGCAATGAAAGCACTCTTGCTATTTTTACATTGCATGCAGCATCTGCCCTTGATTATCTGCACAATCAGGACCAACAATCATTCACCAGGATATTAAACCCGACAATTTCCTTATTAGTAACGATGGAAACTTCCTGATCTCCGATTTCGGGATCAGCAGTAAGATCCGACGCACCCTTACCCGGAGCATGGGAGCAACTGCAACATCAGGAACACTTTCATATATGCCCCCCGAAAAATTCTCAGCCGACAAGCTTGTTGTAAAGGCTGGAGATATTTTCTCACTGGGTGTTACGATGTACGAACTATTAGCAGGTGATCTTCCTTTTGGAAATCATGGAGGCCTGGTTCTTTTATCAGGTGCTGAGGTACCCAATTTGCCGGGTAATTTCAGTCCTGATTTAAATACACTGATCAAAGCTTGTATGGCCCGCAACACATGGGACCGGCCCACAGCAGCCCAGCTTTCCAAAACTGCCAAAGATTATCTCGATAACGGAAGATGGTCGTTGCCAGTAACTGAAACATCAAGGGATGAGGCTAGTGCGAAATTTGATCCCCAGGCAACCCGCGTTGATTCAAAGAAAGCAGCACAGGAAAAACCACAGCCAATTGAGCCGGCAGATGCCTATCAGAACGAGAAAACAAAATCTCATGGTGGCATAGGCAAAAAGACATTGATTATTATACCCCTATTGCTGATCCTCGTTGTGGCGGCATGGTTTGTTTTTAACCGGCCTCCTTCCGAAGACCCACAGGCCCGGGAAAGGTTTATTAGTCTCAGAAGTCAGGGTGAAGTTTATGAAACCCAGCAAAACTGGGAGCTTGCTCTGGGTAAATACAAGGAAGCCTTGACCATGGCGACCGATGACAGCCTGAAGCTTAAAGTAACCATGCTGGAAGAAAAACTGAGTGAAATTGCACTCCTTGAGCCTGAAAAAAGAACACAGGACAGTATACGGTAGGTTGAAGAAAGGATAATAAGAGAACAAAGAGAACAGCAGGATGCAGAAAAAAGAGCTGCTGAAGACCGGATGTGGGACAATGCACGGGCTACCAATACAAAAACAGTTACCAGAATTATCTAAACAGCTATCCCAATGGTATATATGCCACCCAGGCAAGGAACGCCATTAGGGATTTTGAAACCCGCATTATAACTCAATCACTTTCAAACCTTAGAGATGTTTCAGGAAATACTTACAAATACCATGGGGAGACACAGAATAATCTGCCACATAGGAAAGGCAAAGCAACCTTTACAAACGGAAATGTTTATGAAGGCGATTTCAGAAACGGCAGAATCCACGGACAGGGGGTACTAAATTTTGATCCTGGAAACAGGTACACTGGTGAATTTGCCAACGATCAAAGAAACGGCCAGGGAACAATGGCCTGGGCTTCAGGCGATAATTACACAGGAGCGTGGAGAGATGGGCACAGAACCGGACGCGGAACCTAAAGATGGGCCAATGGAGATCAATACAGCGGTGATTTTTCGAACAATAATCGCACGGGGCAGGGAACCTACAAATGGGCAAGTGGCGGTGAGCATACCGGGGGTTATTTAAATAATAAAAAGTCAGGTCAGGGAACACAAAAATTTTCAAGTGGCGACAATGATGTAGGAGAATACCTGGATGATGCACGACATGGGCAAAGCACTTACACGGTGGGTCCCCAACAATTCAGGACATCTTATTAACTGCCCGGGTTGTAAAAAATACGTTGGAAACTGGAAAGAAAATCTTAAATCAGGCTTTGGAATAGAGAGTATAAAATATTTTGTGTAAACACAAATTTTTGATTTTTAATTTAT
>JBBISA010000082.1:0-12211 GCA_037441525.1 Bacteroidota bacterium | reverse complement strand
GGCCGGCACCCAACGGCAGTTTTCTGGGAATGCGCCCCCGCCTGTGGTTTTACAATATTACAGGCCCCAGCCCACGCACCGGGCCGGGCAAATTTATCAGGAACCTATTGGGCCGGCCACCGGTTTTGTGGAGCCAGTTCAACGGAAACCGCACCCAGCGGCTCATGGAGAACCGTCTTTTTAATCTCGGTTACTTCGATGCGTCGGTTGAGTTTGTTCCATGGGAAAAAACCCGGAAAGCCGGGGCTGAGTTCAGGGTGCAGCTTCCTGTGGCCTATACCCTGGGGTCAACTATTGTTTCCATTGAAGAGTCTGCTATAGCCCAACCCATAGAATCGCTCCACCAGCAATCGCTGCTGAAACCAGGGCATCCTTACCGGCTGAGCAATCTGCGCAACGAGCGCGAACGCATAGCCACAGCCCTTCGCAACCTGGGATATTTCTATTTCCATCCCGACTTTCTTTTGTTCCGTGCTGATACGGCGGTGGGCAACCGTGAAGTGAACCTGACACTTATCCTGAAATCAAATACTCCCCAATTTGCCATTCAACCCTATCGCATCCGGAACATTAGTATTGATGCCAGAAGTCCTTTTGTTTCCGATACCATAACAACAACGCAACTTGCCCAGGCAGCTACGCTTACCAATCATGCAGGCTTCAAACCAGGTACCCTGAAAAGAACACTTTTCCTTCAGCCCGGCGACAGGTATAATCTCAGGCAGCACGACCTTACCATTCAGCACCTGATGGGACTCAATGTTTTCAGATTTGTAAACCTTCGTTTTACGCGTCAGGAAGATGCAGAACCAGGGTGGCTCGATGTAAATGTAATCCTTACACCCATAGACAAAAGAAACCTTAGTCTTGAATTGAGCGGTGTTTCCAAATCCAACAACTTTGCCGGACCGGGACTCACAGTAGCCTATAACAACCGGAACCTGTGGGGTGGTGCTGAAAATCTATCCATTAACTTCGATGGGTCATACGAATTGCTGATGGGGCGCAACACAGGCGGAGCCCGCACCTTGGAAGCCGGAATAACCACAGAGCTTACAGTGCCAAGAATTGTATCACCTTTTAAAATGCCGGTAGCCCGGCCATTTATCCCAAAAACAAGGGCCTCGCTTTCATTCAACTACCTGAGCCGCACTGATGCCTTCAGTGTAAGGTCGTACAGAACCACCTTCGGTTATCACTGGAATCGCTCAGTGGCATCGCAACACAGATACAATCCTTTGGTTTTCAGCGTATTTTCATTAGGCACCATTTCACCCAATTACCAGCAGTTTTTCTCCCGCGAGGTATTGCTTCGGCGTGGACTCTTCGAGCAATTTCTTTTTGGTTCCGAATACGCATGGTCCTTCAATTCCCTTTTAAGAAAGAAAACAAAACATGCCTTGTATTTCAACATCAATACCGACCTTTCAGGCAATCTACTTTACTTATTCAGCTATGGGTTTAATCTTACCAACCCCATGACCACCGGAGAGTATGGAGTTTTCGGGCAAAGTTTTTCGCAATATGTAAAAACAGATTTCGACCTTCGATATTACCTCGACCTGGGCAGCCGACAAAAACTGGTTTCCCGCCTGGCCGCCGGGGTGGGGGCTCCGTGGGGCAATTCCAATACCCTGCCCTACATAAAATTGTTTACCATCGGCGGAAGCAACAGCCTGAGAGCTTTCCAGCCACGTTCGGTGGGCCCGGGCTCCTATCATTCGCCCGACACACTCAGCGGAAGCTTCGACATTAACCGATCGGGGGAATTAAAGCTTGAAATGAACCTCGAATACCGCTACGACTTCAACAATGTTGTAAAAGCGGCAATATTTGCAGATGCCGGCAATGTTTGGAACCTGAGCGAAAAAGAAAATGCCCCAGGAGGCCAGTTTCAGACTCACACCTTCGTGAACCAGATTGCCCTGGGAACCGGTGTAGGCCTGCGTTTCGACTTTACCTTCTTCATACTCAGGCTCGACCTGGCTTTCCCGCTGGTAATCCCCTCTGTTGATACACCCGGATATTTTCAATCCATTAAACCTTTTGAACGCAACTGGCGGCGCCAGAACCTGCTGCTCAATCTGGCCATTGGCTATCCATTCTGATTTTTCTTCGCGCAAAAACAAATTGGTGATTTATGCATTTAATTGATAATTTTGCCATCAACATGCCATTCTTAAAGGGATTGGCGTTATTTCAACAAAATATACCTGTTATGCAGAAGTACTTCAAGGAATCGGAACTCATTCTTAACCCCAATGGTAGTGTTTATCATATTCAACTCAGACCCGAGCACATTGCCCCAACCGTTATTGTGGTAGGCGACCAGCACCGGGTGGAGTCCATTTCTAAATACTTCGACCAGGTAGAGTTCAAAACCCAGAGCAGGGAGTTTGTTACCCACACCGGGCGACTTGGGAAAAACCGCATTACCGTGCTTTCGACCGGGATAGGAACCGATAATATTGATATTGTGGTGAACGAGCTCGACGCTGCCGTGAATATCGACCTTGAAAAAAGAATCCCAAAGGATAATCATACTTCATTGAACATCATCAGACTGGGAACTTCGGGCGCCCTTCAGGCCGACATTGATGTGGACAGTTTCGTTGCTTCTGCCTATGGGTTGGGAATGGATGGACTGCTCAATTTTTACAGGTACGACGAAAAGATTGCTGAGCCTGCCATTTCGGAAGCCTTTATAAAACATACCAGCTGGCACAACACCCTTCCCTATCCTTACATGGTAAAGGCCAGCGAAAAATTACTGCGACAATTTGCCAAAGGGCTGGTGCAGGGCATCACGGCGACCGCATCGGGTTTTTATGGCCCCCAGGGACGCGAACTGCGCATTCCGCTTGCATTTCCTGAACTCAATGAACGTGTTGAGTCGTTTAATTACCTGGGTACCCGCATAACCAATTTTGAAATGGAAACGTCAGCCATTTATGGCCTGGGGAAAATTCTGGGTCATAACACCCTGACCATTTGCGCCATTATTGCCAATCGTGTAAACCGAACCTATAGCAAAGACTATAAACTGGCTGTGGAAAAACTGATTAAATATGTGCTGGATAAAATTTAAAAATCATCAAACCGACTAATCCAATCAATAATTGAATAATAATATAAATAACCGCCATAAGTATAAAGTGTTTAGTATATAGATAAGAATATAAGACTACTGGCATTTAACACATTGAACACCTAATCCTTTATGATCGCTGAAGACAAAATAAGAAAAATGGAAGCGCTTGTGAGTTTGGTCGACGAACCCGACCCTTCCGTTTTTGCCGATATAAGCCAAAGCATTGAAGGTTTTGGGGACGATATCATCCCCATCCTCGAAAATGCCTGGGAAACCCATTACCAGCCCCACATTCAAAAACGTATTGAGGACCTTATCCATATAATTCAGTATCGCAAGGTTTGTGTCGATTTGGAAAACTGGATTGAAAAAGGAGCTACCGACCTGCTCGAAGGTTGCCTTATAGTAGCCCGGTATCAGTACCCGAATCTGAAAGAACATGAAATTGAATTCGAACTTGCCCGCATAAGAAAAGATATTTGGATCGAACTCAATGAAAACCTGACTGCGCTTGAGCAAATCAGGGTATTCAACTATGTTTTTTATGAAATGCACGGATTTAAAGGGAATACAGAAAATTATCATGCTCCCGATAATTCGTTCCTTAACAAGGTACTCGAAAACAGGAGTGGCAATCCCCTTACTCTGAGCATTATTTATATGCTTGTGGCACAAAGCCTCGACCTGCCTGTAAAAGGAATCAACCTTCCTGAACATTTCGTACTCGCCTATACAGGAGCATCTATCGACCCCGATACCTATGAATACAGGGGCAACCAGGTACTATTCTATATCAATGTTTTCAGCCACGGAACCGTGTTTTCACAAAAGGATATTGAACAGTTCCTGAAACAGCTCAACCAGGAACCCAAACCCGCTTTTTTCAATCCCTGCAGCAATACTGATATTGTAATGCGGATGATTTACAATATCATCAACGCCTACCAGAAATCAAACGAAAACGGAAAACTCGAAGAAGTAAGAAATCTCGCCCGCCTGTTCGAAAATCAGCTGAATAAGTTAAACCTCCAATAATTGCAATACTAATCCATAATCGTCAATTTTCCCGACTTCTACTTTTACCCTCTGCAACTGTACCAATGTTAATTAAAATCTACCCTGAAAATCCCGACCCAAGGAAAATACAAAATGTGTTGGAATGTCTTCGCGATGGAGGAGTAATAATTTACCCTACCGACACCGTTTATACCATGGGTTGCGATATGATGCAATCAAAGGCCGTAGAAAGGGTTGCTGCCATTAAAGGGGTAAAGGCCGACAAAGCCAATTTTTCCATAGTCTGTAACGACCTGAGCCATCTTTCCGACTTCACTAAGCCCTTTTCAACTGAAACCTACAAATTGATGAAAAAAGCCCTGCCAGGCCCTTTCACGTTTATCCTGCAGGCCAACAACCAGGTTCCCCGCATTTTCCAGAGCCGCAAAAAAACCATTGGTATCAGGGTGCCCGATAATCCTATTATCAGGGAAATCGTTCAGGTATATGGCACTCCCCTCATTTCCACATCTATCTATGATGAAGATGAGATTATTGAATACACCACAGACCCTGAGTTGATCTGGGAAAAGCACTTTAATCTGGTTGATCTGGTGATTGATGGCGGCTATGGAGGCAATATACCTTCCACTGTGGTCGACTGTACCGGCGACGAACCGGAAATAATAAGACAGGGCAAGGGTATTCTGGAAGATTATTTGCAAAACAATGGAAGTCAGAAACATATTTAAAACCGACAAACTGCCCTACGGCGAAAAAGAGATTTTCGAACCGTTGTGCTCAGCGAAAAACTTACTCGTGGAGCGCATTATCAGCATGGGGCAGGTTACTGAATCTGACCAATGGTACAACAGTGAGCGAAATGAATGGGTAATGCTGCAACAGGGAAAAGCCACCCTTGAGCTTGAAAATGGCAAACAGGTTCATCTTACTGCAGGAGATTACGTTTTTATTCCAGCCCACCTCAAACACCGGGTTGCATATACAAGTCAGAAACCCCACTGTATCTGGCTCGCCATACATTTCGATTGACCCAAATCTTAGAAATTATCCTTGCATCCACCATTAAAAAATGAGAATAATGCACCCTACCCTAGAAAAAATTAGCAATATTGCTTCCCTTCGCAACGGAAACTTCTTCTTAATTGCCGGACCCTGTGTGCTGGAGAATGATACAATGGGTTTCGAAATTGCGGAAACAATAAAAAAAATCACCGACAGACTCGATATCCCTTACATCTTCAAGGCATCTTACAAAAAAGCCAATCGTTCGCACAAGGACAGTTTTACCGGTATTGGTGATGAATATGCCCTGGGGATATTACAGAAAATTGGCCAACAATTTAACCTGCCTGTAATCACCGATATACACACCAACGAAGAAGCCCTGCTGGCTGCAAGGTTTGCCGATGTGCTTCAAATACCGGCTTTTCTATGCCGGCAGACTGAATTACTCATCACCGCCGCCCAAACCGGTAAACCCATCAATATTAAAAAGGGACAATTCCTCGCCCCCGAGTCAATGCAATTTGCCATTGGCAAGGTAAGGGCAGCGGGAAACAACCATGTGTGGGCCACCGAAAGGGGAACCACCTTTGGCTATGGCGACCTGGTGGTCGATTTCAGAGGGATACCTGTCATGCAGGAGTTTGGGGTGCCCGTGGTGCTCGATGTTACCCACAGTCTGCAAAAGCCCAATACCACCAGTGGCATTACCGGCGGATTGCCCCACCTGATTGAAACCATGGCCAAAGCAGGCGTGGCAGCCGGAGTTGACGGATTGTTCATCGAAACACATCCTGAGCCGGCAAAAGCCAAATCAGATGGTGCCAATATGCTGCCACTGGCTCAGCTGGAAGGCCTGCTCGAAAAGCTTGTCAGAATAAGAAAGGTAATTTAGGGAATAACCAGCTTTTGAGAAAACATGCGGCCGCTGGCAATTAACCGTGCCAGGTATACGCCTGACAAATTGCGTGGCAATGTTATCAGTCCATTATTTGCAGCAACTGTCTGGAAAACCTTTTGGCCGGCTGTATTATATATATGAAGGGCCATACTTTCGCCATCCCTGTAACAACCATCAGAAAAGTAGATGTGCCGGTCGGAGTGTCTCATGAAGCAATCGTTTCTAAGGAAACCCGTATCATCCGATTCAGTGGTTATACCTGCAAAAAGCCATTCGTACGCTTCGCGGAAACCATCGCGCCAAAGCGCTTCGTTATGCTGCCCACCGGGAACCTGCTTCAAAAATATGTCTTCATTCACAACACCAATTACCTGCAACCTGTTTTTCATCTCCTCCAGGAGCGGAATCATGGTTGAGCTCTCGCTGGTGCCTGCCATCATGTAATATTTTACGGTATTTTGTTTTCCTGTCTGGGTAGTAAAATCGTTCACCGATTCGCTAAACCAGAATGAAGGGGAAAAAATACCCGCCTTGCTGAAAACATGCTGGTACTTATGGGCAATGTAAAAAGAAATAAGCCCTCCCAGCGAACTACCCATTACCCCGGTAAACTCGCGCTGTGGCAGGGTTCGGTAGTTAGCATCGATATATGGTTTAAGAGTTTCCACAATAAATGCGGCATACAGCGCACCTTCACCACCCCCGTACTGGCTGTTTGGCCAGGGGGTGTATTCGGCAATGCGGTTTGCACCATTGTCAATTCCTACTACGATGGGTACTGTTTTACCCTGGCTATGCAACTGGTTAAGGGTTTCATCAACCTGCCATTCACCAGCAAATGAGGTGGCCACATCGAAAAGGTTCTGGCCGTCGTGCATATACAGAACAGGATAGTTCTTACCTGATGTGGCATAATCGGGCGGCAGGTAAATCCTGATGCGGCGCGTACGGTTTAACTGGGGCATTTCGAAGGCATTGTGCATAATGGAAACGTTGGCTGCTGCAGTGCTAGTGGTTCCGCCCGTGTCTTCCCAGCTAAGAATACTTACTTCGAGCACATTGGCAGTACTAAAGGTAAAAGTTCGGTTGGGCCTGAAACCACCATTGACATTCCCTTCTACCGATGCCCACGAGCCCCGTGTAAACTTAAAGGTGATTTGACCGGTACCTGTCAATTTTATCTGGTATTTACCCTGCTCGTTAATGGTAAGTTTAAAAGCAGCATTGCCCGGGTCCCAGTTATTTATGGTTCCTGCAATATATATATCAGAAGCGGGCGGAGTATTGGCAGGAATGGATGTAACCACAATGGTTAACTCATCAGCCCATGATGAAAGCGAACTTATCAGGACTAAAAGTATAGTATATAAAAAAGTTTTCATCTGGCATTTATTTTAGGTTGATGGAGGGTTTTGAAAAAAATCCGGATATGTAAGAGTCCGGATTTTTTTTGTACGGAATTTGATGCGGCCCCCGCTTGTTAACTAACTAAAATGCAAAACGTTAAATCTCTTCTTTCTGGAAACCAATTTCTTCCAGTCTGGTCATGAAGTGGTCGCGAATAGGGAAAAATTCATCAAAGAAGTCGGGATGGAGGGGGTCGGCGCTGGGGAATTTTTCTCTGCGATGGTCAACCTGCTGGCCATTTTTCCAGAATCGGAAACAAACATGAGGGCCGGTTGCCAGGCCGGTCATTCCAACATAACCAATCACATCGCCTTGCTGAACGCGCTTTCCGGGCTTAATGCCCTGGGCAAACCGCGACATGTGCAGATATTGGGTGTCATAGACCGAATTATGCCTGATTCTGACATAATTGCCATTACCTGAAGCAAATTTTGCTTCTGTAACCATGCCATCGCCCACTGCATAAATGGGCGTGCCGGTTGGAGCAGCATAATCAGTGCCGTAATGGGGCCGCCGGGTATTTAGCACCGGGTGCATTCTGTTTCGCGAAAAACCGCTGCTTATGCGGCCGAATTTAATGGGAGAAGCCAGGAAAACCTTGCGCAGGTTTTGCCCGTCGGGGCCAAAATAGCCAATCACTGTATCCTTTTCGAATTTAAACCCATATACTTCGCGCCCCTGATGAAAAAACCACAGTGCATCAATGCGGCCAATACCAATGGATTCTTCCTCCACATAGTTTTCTTCATATATCACTTTAAACTTGTCGCCCCGGTAAATGCGATAAAAATCTACCTCCCAGGCAAGGATTTCTGACATTTTAATGGCCAGTTCGGGGTTAAGGTTGTTTTGGGCAAGGGTAGCCCACAACGAGGAAAAAATCTCACCCGAAGCAGTTTTGGGGATGCGTGTAATTTCCTTTTCGCCCCGGCTTATTACCATGGAATCAGCAAATTCAATCTTCAGAAAATCAAGTGGGGATATATCATAAACAAAATATTGTACCTGTTGAACACTGTCGCCGGTAAGATAAGCCCGGTAGGTATTGCCTGCCTTGATACGGCGCGGGTCGAAAAATTCGCGCATTTCTCTTACAATGTAATCAATGGTTTGGCTTCCCAGGTCGTAGCCGGCCAGAATGTGCCCCAGTGTTTGCTTGCTTTTTACCACCCCCTGGTCAATAAGGTATGATTCGTAATCTATGCCATAGGCATCATAAGAAATAACCGGTTCAGGTTTGTCGATAACATGTTCGTGAAAAAACTTAGCATCATCAAACTGCCTGAAAAAGAAAGTGTAAACAATTAATCCAAACAATACCAGCATGGAAAGTAAAAACCCCTTGCGCGACTTATTGAAGAAAATCATAATCAAAAAGTTGTTAAACAGAGCAAATATAAAAATTCGGAATCATCTTTACTATAGTAAAAACCCTCTTATTTCAGTGTTTTTACCGCATTTTCAATCCGTGCAATCACCTCGTCCTTTCCCAGAAAAGACATTATCTCTTTAAGGTCGGGGCCCATGGCTGCCCCAACAAGGGCTAATCGCAACGCTATCATCAGTTTTCCTGCCGGAACGTTTTCCTCTTCCATATACCTGTGTATGGTGGAATCGAGTGCTTGTACGGAAAAATCGTCCATCTGTTTCAGATTTTGGGCAAGTTTCGTTAAAACAGGTGAAGACTCCTGGTTCCATTTCTTTTCCACAGTTTTGGGGTCATAGTTTAATGGGGCTTTGAAGAAAAAGCCGGCCTGTTCCCACATTTCCTGCACAAAATCGACTCTGTCCTTAACAAGGGAAACTACTTTTTCGACTCTGTCAGCCGATTCGTAAATTCCATTATCATGCAGGATGATTTTGAACAGGGCGGCCACTTCGGCATCGCTCTTTTTAAGAAGGTATTGATGGTTGAACCACCGCGCCTTGGCGGGGTCGAACTTGGAACCCGATTTTCCCACCCTTTCGAGCGAAAAAGTATCGATTAGCTCATCCATGGAAAAGATTTCCTGCTCGGTGCCAGGATTCCAGCCAAGCAGGGCCAGCATATTTACAAAGCCATCAGCAAAGTAACCCGACTCGCGATAGCCTGATGAAATTTCGCCGCTTTTGGGGTCGTTCCACATAAGCGGAAATACCGGAAACCCCAACCGGTCGCCGTCGCGCTTGCTGAGCTTGCCATTGCCATCGGGTTTGAGAAGTAGCGGAAGATGAGCAAACTGAGGCATCTTATCCAGCCATCCGAAGCTGCGGTAAAGCATAACATGGAGCGGAAGTGATGGCAACCACTCTTCCCCCCTTATCACATGCGAAATATCCATCAGATAATCGTCCACTACATTGGCCAAATGGTAGGTAGGCATGCCATCGCTTTTAAAAAGCACCTTGTCGTCGAGCAGACTGCTGTTTACCTTTACAGTTCCGCGAATAAGGTCTTCCATAATAATTTCTTCACCAGCGGGCATTTTGTAACGCACTACGTAGTTCTCACCACTTTTGAGCAACCAGTCAACTTCCTGGTCGGGCAAGGTCAATGAGTTGCGCATCTGGCTGCGGGTATGGGCATCGTACTGGGCGTTGCCCTTTTCGGCTTCAAGCCGTTTACGCATTTCTTCGAGTTCTTCCGGAGTATCGAATGCATAATAGGCATCTCCCTTGTCGATAAGAAACATGGCATACTGGTGGTAAATATCCTTGCGTTCCGATTGCCGGTAAGGAGCATGGGGGCCATTAGCGCCCACCCCTTCGTCCCACAATATTCCGCACCATTTCAGCGAATCCATGATGTACTCCTCAGCACCGGGTACAAACCGGGTCTGGTCGGTATCTTCAATACGCAGAAGAAAATCACCCCCGTGCTTACGGGCAAAAAGGAAGTTGTACAATGCAGTGCGCACACCGCCGATGTGTAAAGGCCCTGTGGGGCTGGGGGCGAACCGCACCCTTACTCGTCTGGTCATCTTTATAAAAAGTATTTATGATTTTTCATGGTCAACATTAGCGGGAAGTAATAAAACACAAGCTCCCGCAACAGTTTGCAAAAATAGGATAAAACGGCTAAAACCGGAAGCAGGAAGTTTATTACTTGGCACAATAACTCAGAAATGAAAGGGGTTTTAGGCAGAAAGCAAAATATAGGCGACAAAATAAATATTTGTTAATTTAGGTGTCTGAATTGCTAATACAAACCAAAAATATTACTATGAAGACCTATGTGAAGTTTGCCATTAGTATGGCTGCTGTTTTGGCTTTGGCAGTATTGCTCAATGTACGGTTGGGGCAGTTGCCGCCACTGGGAAAATTTCTCGACCCGGTGAATGGTGTATGGCAAAATGCATTGATACCGGACATTCCAAAGAGCGAAGAGTTTATTCTGCCAGGGCTGAAAGACACTGTAAGAGTAGTATTCAACAAACGGGGAGTGCCTCATATTTTCGCATCCAACCAATATGACCTTTTTTATACCGCAGGCTACGTTTCGGCTATGCATCGGTTGTGGCAGATGGAATTTGGAACCCATGCATCCACCGGACGGCTCAGCGAAATATTAGGGGAAATAGCGCTTAGTTATGACCGGTACACCCGCCGCATGGGTATGACAATAGGGTTAGAAAAAATGATGGATGCCACCCGCCAGGATACAACCATGATGGCAATTTTGCAGGCATACAGCAACGGGGTAAACCAATGGATTTCGAATCTTACACCCCGTAAATACCCTTTTGAATATAAACTGCTCGATTATGCCCCCGAACCATGGTCTCCTGAAAAAACCCTTGCACTGGGTATGGCCATCAACCGCGACCTCAACAGCGGTACATCAGCCACACAGCTATCATACCTGCAAGCCAGATGGGGGCGTGAAGCAATCCTGGAACTCTATGGCAGCCGGCCTAAATACGACCTTCCCATCGTTCCTTACATTGACTCCGATTATTCTGTTAAGTCTCCCTCTCCCCCTTCCGAAATTTTCCATCCCAGGTTTGTGGCTGATCTGCTTACACCCCGCGACCCATCCATAGGCAGCAACAACTGGGCTGTGGCAGGCTACCGCACTTTATCGGGCCACCCGTTACTTGCCAATGACCCTCACCTCGAGGCAACCCTGCCATCCATCTGGTACGAAATGCAACTTAATGCTCCAGGTATCAACACTTATGGGGTTACCTTTCCGGGTGTGCCATCCGTAATAATCGGGTTTAACGAAAAAATTGCATGGGGCAATACCAATACCGGAAACGATGTTTTTAACCTGTATGAAATTGAAGCCGACTCAACCCAAACCCAATACCTGCATGATGGCAAGTGGCTCCCCTTCTCCTTCAGGATAGAGTCTTATAAGGTAAAAGGCAAAGGTACTGTTACTGATACAATACCCATTACCCACCATGGTCCGTTGATGTACCGGCAGCACGAGCAGGGTATTGCAATGGGAACACCTGTAAACCATGCAATCAGTTGGACAGCCCTTGAATCAGGAAATGTTGTTGGCCCGCTCTTCGGATTGAATACAGCCAGTAATTACAACGATTTCAGAAATGCACTTTCGAAACTGAACTCCCCTGCACAGAACTATGTATTTGCGTCGGTAAACGGCGATATAGCCATGCAACTCAACGGACTCTGGCCTCTGCTATGGAAATACCAGGGAATGTTTGTGAACGATGGCCGCGATTCGCGTTACAACTGGAAAGGCTATATTCCGTTCCGCTACCTGCCCCACGAATTAAATCCCACCCGTGGTTATGTAAGTTCTGCCAACCAGCAAACTTCCCCTGCTTCCTATCCCT
>JBBISA010000081.1:0-12487 GCA_037441525.1 Bacteroidota bacterium | reverse complement strand
TCAAATAGTTATTAACAAAAAAAGGCTGCCTCTACTTTTGAGACAGCCTCTTTTTGTATAAAAACCAAACGTTTATTTTTTAATCTTATCCACTATTGCCTTGAAGGCTTCAGGGTTGTTCATGGCCAAATCGGCAAGTACCTTGCGATTGATTGTTATATCGGCCTTGTGGATATCTCCCATAAATTTGGAGTAGCTCATACCATGCATCCTTACAGCTGCATTGATACGCAGTATCCAGAGTTTTCTGAAATTTCTTTTCTTGGTTCTTCTGTCGCGGTAAGCATAACCCTGGCCTTTTTCCCAAGTGTTTTTTGCTACGGTCCACACATTTTTTCTTGCACCAAAGTTTCCTCTGGTAAGCTTAAGAATCTTCTTTCTTCTGCGCCGTGAGGCGACGTTGTTAACTGATCTAGGCATTTTCTGAGTTTTTTTTTCGTTTAGCGCCTACCTCACATGGACAGGGCTTATTTGGCTAAACAAAGGTTTTACAAATAATGAACTAATAATTAAGCATTGAGCATAGCTATAACATTCTTATGGTCGGAAGCATGAACCAAACCGGTATGGGTCAGATTCCTTTTGCGCTTGGTTGACTTTTTGGTAAGAATGTGACTTTTGTATGCATGCTTGCGCTTAATCTTACCTGTACCGGTAAGGGTAAAGCGCTTTTTTGCTGCAGATTTTGATTTAACTTTTGGCATTGTAAAAAAATTTACGGGTTAATATAAAAATAAACGGGTTTAATTATTTCTTCTTTTTGGGCGACAGAAACATAATCATTCTTTTACCTTCGAGTTTGGGCAGTTGATCAACTTTTCCAATCTCTTCAAGCTCTTGTGCAAATCTTAGTAACACTACTTCGCCTTGCTCCTTATAAACAATTGAACGACCTTTAAAAAACACATAAACCTTAATTTTGGCACCATCTTCCAAAAATTTCTGGGCATGTTTAAGTTTAAAATTGAAATCATGATCATCGGTATTAGGCCCCAGCCTGATCTCCTTCACAACAATTTTGGCTGCATTTGCCTTAACCTCTTTTTGTTTCTTTTTAAGTTCATACAGAAACTTTTTATAATCAAGGATTTTGCATACCGGCGGATTGGCAGTAGCTGCAATCTCAACCAGATCGAGTCCTCTCTCCTCTGCCAGTGCCAATGCCTCTTTAACAGGTAGAATTGCTGGCTCCATATCATCCCCAACTACCCTGACTACAGGGGCTTTTATCTTTTCGTTTATGTTGTGTGGGTCTTCCGGTTTTACAAAACCTCTTGGAGGTCTTGGTTTAAAAGGTGTTGCTATATTTCGTTCCTCCTATTTTAGTGAATACTTTGATTTGTTTTATTATTAAAAGGCCGTCAACTGGCTGATTTCGTTCTGTACAAGTTTAATAAATGCTTCAGGTGTAAAAGTTCCCATATCGCCGGCTCCATGTTTTCTGATGGATAAGGTTCCTTCAGCTTCCTCTTTTTCACCTACAATAACCATGTAGGGAATTTTACGTGTTTCGGCATCCCTGATTTTCTTACCTGTTTTTTCGCTTCGCTCATCGTAGAGCGTCCGGATTTCGGCATCATTGAGCAAAGTTAAAACTTTTTTACCATATTCTTCATACTTCTCGCTGATAGGTAGCACTATAGCCTGTTCAGGTGTAAGCCATAAAGGAAAATTTCCGGCACAATGTTCAATCAATACAGCTACAAATCGCTCCATTGAACCAAATGGAGCACGGTGAATCATTACTGGTCGATGCTTAAAACCATCGCTTCCGGTGTATTCCAATTCGAAACGCTCAGGAAGGTTATAGTCAACCTGAATGGTTCCCAATTGCCAGCGGCGCCCCAGAGCATCATTTACCATAAAATCGAGTTTGGGGCCGTAAAAGGCAGCTTCGCCAGTTTCCACCTCAGCCTTAATCCCTTTTTCTTCAACTGCTTCAATAATAGCCTTTTCGGCTTTCTCCCAGTTTTCTTCGCTACCTATATATTTTTGCATATTTTCGGGGTCGCGCAAGGAAATCTGAACACTGTAGTCTTTAAAATCGAGTGCTTTGAAAATGTATAAAATGATATCCATTACCTTAAGAAACTCTTCTTTTACCTGGTCGGGGCGACAAAAGATATGAGCATCGTCCTGGGTAAAACCACGAACCCTTGTTAAGCCGTGCAATTCGCCGCTTTGTTCGTAACGATAAACGGTGCCAAATTCGGCAAGGCGCAAGGGCAGGTCTTTGTAGGAATATTGTCTGGTTTTGTATATCTCGCAGTGATGGGGGCAGTTCATGGGTTTAAGCAAAAACTCTTCTCCCTCGGCCGGAGTCTGGATGGGTTGGAAGGAGTCTTTCCCATACTTTTCGTAGTGCCCGCTGGTAACATAAAGAGTTTTGTTGCCTATATGAGGAGTTATAACCGGCAAATACCCGGCTTTACGCTGAACATTTTTGAGAAACTTTTCGAGATTCTCGCGCAACTGAGCACCCTTGGGCAACCACAATGGCAATCCCTGCCCTACATTTGGTGAAAAGGCAAACAATTCCAGTTCGCGGCCAATTTTTCTATGATCGCGCTTTTTGGCTTCTTCGAGTAATAACAGGTACACTGTAAGGTCTTTCTGTTTTGGAAAAGTAATCCCATAAACCCGGGTAAGCTGCTTTCGTGATTCGTCGCCACGCCAGTATGCACCAGCTATGCTCAATAGTTTCACGGCTTTTATTGTGCTTGTATCGGGCAAATGGGGCCCACGGCAAAGATCTGTAAATGTACCTGATTCATAAAATGAAATGGAGCCATCTTCCAGGTCTTTCAGAAGGTCGAGCTTATATTCATCTCCTTTTCCGGCAAAGTATTTAATCGCTTCTTCCTTCGATACTTCTTTTCGGTGAAAGGTTTGTTTTTCTCTGGCCAGCTCAAGGATCCGTTGTTCAATTTTTTCAAAATCGTTGCTCGAAATGCTTCTATCGCCAAGGTCTATATCGTAATAGAATCCATTTTCCACATCGGGTCCGATGCCAAATTTTGTTCCGGGATACAATTGCTCAATAGCTTCGGCCATAAGGTGTGCCGATGAATGCCACATAGTTGCTTTGCCGTCCTTATCATCCCAGGTATTGAGTTTAACCCGGGCATTTGAATGGATGGGACGAGTCAAATCCCATACCTCACCGTCAACATTTACGGATAAAACATTGCGTGCCAGCCCTTCACTGATTGACCTGGCTATTTCTAATCCGGTAATACCTTTGGGGTATTGGCGTTGTGAACTATCCGGCAGAGTTATAGTAATCATTGTGTTACTTTAATTTTCAAGGCGGCAAAGGTACAAAAAATATCCTTTTATTGATTTATCCGAATAACAAAAAAATAGAACAAAAGTGCTGAATCTCTAATAATTTGGCATGCCATAAAATCAAACAAAAGATTTTGATGTAAAGGGTACAACTATAAGTTGTAAGTAATTGAAAATAAAATAATTATACCGGATTAACCTATATAATCGGTAATTCGTTTTATAAGGCGAAGCTTGTGCGAATACCTGCTTTGGTCAGTATTAAAAATTCCATGGTGGTCAACCTTGTCAATTCTGACTTTTTGGTGAGCATGAATGATATTATTTTCGGGCAACAAAATTCCGGTATGAATGATTACCCCTTCACCGTTGTCGAAAAATAGCAGATCGCCTACAAGAGCTTCATGAATTAGGTTAACCATTTCGCCCTGCGTAGCTTGTTGCGACGCATCGCGATGAATAGATTTTCCAGACATCTTAAATACTAATTGTGTTAACCCAGAACAATCAATACCCATTACCGACCTGCCTCCCCAAATGTAGGGTACATGCAAAAACAGCATTGCAGCGTCGGTTACCAATCCGATATCGAAGGTTTTGACTTGCCGGATATTTCCATAATATTCCCATTCATCGCCCACAAGGTTAAACCGGTTATCGCGGCATTGGTAAAAACTCGAACCTGCGGTTACCAGCATGCTAAAGTTGCGGGTTACATTATAAAGTACCTGTACAAGATCGATAGTTACCCAAAGCTCCTGATTTTGCAAAAATTCAAAATAATTCTTATCAAATTGTTTTATCTGCCCTGCAGACACCCATCCCTGATAATTATCGGCTGCCAACTGAACAAAAAGCCACTTTTCTCGCTTTTCAAGAATATAAACCAGTTCGCCAAATAAAATTTGGGTTACTTGCTCACTTCGGTCGTCGGGCAATGCCCTGACCGGAACAACGCTCAAAATACTTATTCCGAAATCCATATATGTATAAATTTGCGGTAAATTTAAGGAAAATATATTTTTGGAATTATTATAAATAAAATGACTGTTGGAATCATTGAAAAACTTCTTTGATGTTTTTTCTGTATAATTCCCTACCAGCCTTTAAGCTCAGCTAAACATTCCGATGAACAAGATTTTAGAGTGGACACAAATTAACTTTCCGCATCTGGTGCGCGTATTCCTTTTTGTGATTGCCGGGATATTAATATTAATGCTTTTCCCGCGAGAGACGGGTTTTTATCGCGATTTTTCGCAGGCACGCCCCTGGATGCATGACGATTTAATAGCCCCTTTTGATTTTGCTATTCAAAAGAGTCCAACTGAATTGGCCCGCGAGCAGGAACAAGTTCTCAGCGAACTTACCCCATTTTTTACTCACGATCGATCAATGTATGACCAACAATTTCCCTTGCTTATCAACCGTTTTGAACAGGCCTGGTTTGAAAAACACAATCAACAAAACCTTAATACCTCATTAAAGGAGCAAAAGAAAAAACTGATTATCAGCATTTTTGATTCTATTTATAACACCGGAATAATTTTTCTTGAAGGCGAATTAGTTGGAGCTTCACCCGAAACCGAAGTGTTGTTACTGGAAGGAAATATTGCGGTAAGAAAAAAAATCAACGATTTTCTTACCATTCGTGAAGCCTTTCAGGTTATTGGCCAGATACTTTCAGAAAAAGAATCAATTGCTGAGTACAGTACCATGCTTCGGCAAATTATCGAAAGCTCCATAGCCCAGACAATCTTCCTGGATGAACAGGCCAATCTAAGAGCCCGGGCAACTGCTCTTGAAAGGATTTCTCCAACACGCGGAATGATTCAGCAAGGAGAAAAAATAGTATCGAAAGGAGAAATCATTACGGCCGAAAAGTATAATATTCTCGAATCGTTTAAAAACGAATATCAACGCCAGTTGGGACCTTCATCGCTCAATTACCTTCTGCTGGCCGGCCAGTTTATTCTTGTGGCTGTTGCACTTTTACTGCTTGCAGTTTTCCTTTACATATTCAAGAAAGAAGTGTTTCTGAATCCGAGAAAGTTGCTGGTAATTTTCCTATCCCTTTACCTTATCATCTTTCTTATCAGTTATATTTCCAGAATTGATGGCAGGCTTATATATCTCGTTCCTGTTGTTATTGCTCCGGTAATCATCAGAAGTTTTTTCGACAACAGGCTATCGCTTTATGTTCATATAATTACAACTCTGCTAATGGGATTTTTGATTCCTAAGCAAATGGATATTGTTTTTTTGCAATTTATTGCAGGTATGGTTGCCATCTTGAGTATTGCTCATCTGCGAAGACGCTCCCAGTTGTTTGCTACTGCATTTCTTGTTTTTTTATCCTATTCGGCAATTTACACAGGGCTTTTGTTGGCACAATCGGGTAATTTTACTTCCATTGAACCCGTAAATTATCTCTATTTCGCCGGAAGCGCTCTTCTTACCCTGTTTTCCTATCCTTTGATTTTTATTTTTGAAAGAACTTCCGGACTGCCCACTGATTTTTCACTTCTCGAATTGGCTGATACCAATTCAACTTTACTGCGGCAGCTAAATATGGAAGCTCCGGGCACCTTTCAACATTCCCTTCAGGTAGCAAATCTGGCCGAGGAAGCCATAAATATTATTGGTGGAAACAGCCTGTTGGTTCGTACCGGTGCCCTTTATCACGATATAGGAAAAATGGAACAACCTCAGTATTTTATTGAAAATCAAATATCTGACATCAATATTCATGACGATTTAAGCTTCCAGGAAAGTGCAGAAATCATTATCGGCCATGTATTAAAAGGGATTGAAAAAGCACGTAAACACAATTTGCCTGAATATATTATCGACTTTATCAGAACCCACCATGGCACCACTACTACCCGGTATTTTTATGCCATGGAAAAAAAGGAGAACCCTGATAAAGAGATAAACCCCGAAGTATTCAGGTACAAAGGTCCCGAACCATTCAGCAAAGAAACTGCGGTGGTAATGATGGCCGACTCGGTAGAAGCTGCATCAAGAAGCCTGAAAAAACCTACTGAAGAAACCCTTAGCCAACTGGTTGACAACATAATAGACACACAGCTTCATGAAAATCAATTTGATAATGCAAATATTACCCTGAAAGACATTGTGACTGTAAAAAGGGTTTTTAAAAACCGGTTGATGCATATTTTCCATGTCAGGGTTGCATACCCATCCTTGAATTAATCTATCCCCGATTATTTTCATTTAATTGTTTCATTTCATCGAGGTAACCGGTCATATCGGGTCCAAGGTTGAATAACAGGTCTGCAATGCTACAATTGGGCTGAAAACCAAAACGGTCTTTAAAAACCTGATAGTAGGGAGGAAACAAAGTTTTAAAAGACAAATCGCGATAATTTGCTTTGGGAGTAAGTTTAAACCTGAAGTCAAACTCATCTCCTTTATCGGCAATGAAACAATCAGAAAAACCGATGCTTGCTATAATGCCGCTTTCTTTGAGGATTTCGCACAGAAGCAAGAAATTGAGTTCGGCAAGGTGATGAATGCTTTCATTGAAAATTGCATCTGACAAAAGCTCCTGATAGTAAATAAAATATGGAGCGTTCCGATAAGCCGAGACAATTGTTTTCCATTGGTTGCCTCGCCAGTTGAAATGATTACTCAATAAAACATCCCTGGTTATAGTATGGTTGCCATTGGGTTTTTCAACCGGTACAGAAATGCTCAGGGGGCCGTTTCCGGTAAGGATAAGGCTACGGTTTCGCCATGTTTGTTTGCGATAGGTTTCATGAAGATCAATAATAGCTTCTCCCTGGCAATATAGCAGGTAAACATACTCCACAGGGGGTAAATAGGCAGTTGAAAGCAGCAGCATGAAAAGTAGGTTAATCTGGCACTCCAAAAAAGCAATAGACTGTCTCAGAACTCCTTTCTGGTTGTCGGGTTCGTCGAAACAACATTTGTATTTCCGATAATAATGCGTTCGACAAGCTCAGTTTCCGTTCATTTTCAGGCTTTTGAGACAGTCTTGTTTAGAATAGAAGATTTTGGCAGTTTATTTTTGCGACAGTACCTCAATAATTTTCTTTTCCAGTTCATCGGCCAATTCCAGATTATCGAGCAGTAATGATTTAACGGCATCACGTCCTTGTCCAAGTTTGGTGTCGCCATAACTAAACCATGATCCGGCTTTTTTAATGATGTTATGGTCTACGGCAAGGTCAATAATTTCACCGGTTTTGGAAATTCCTTCGCCATAAACAATATCAAATTCGGCCTGGCGGAAAGGAGGCGCAAGTTTATTTTTTACCACTTTTACCCGGGCCCGGTTTCCGGTAACATTATCACCATCTTTTATTTGTGAGATACGCCTTATATCGAGCCTTACAGAGGCATAAAACTTAAGGGCATTACCGCCTGTGGTAGTTTCAGGATTGCCAAACATTACCCCAATTTTTTCGCGCAACTGGTTGATAAATATACAGCAACAACCTGTTTTATTAATTGTACCAGCCAGTTTTCGCAAGGCTTGCGACATAAGGCGCGCCTGTAATCCCATTTTGCTGTCGCCCATCTCCCCTTCTATTTCACTTTTGGGGGTCAGTGCTGCAACAGAGTCGATGATAATAATATCAATAGCTGCTGATCTGATAAGGTTTTCTGCAATTTCAAGGGCCTGCTCACCATTATCGGGCTGCGAAACAAAAAGGTTATCAATATCAACTCCAAGTTTTTTGGCATAACTGCTGTCGAAAGCATGTTCTGCATCAATAAATGCAGCAATCCCACCAGCTTTTTGTGCTTCGGCAATAGCATGTATAGCCAGAGTTGTTTTACCTGACGACTCAGGTCCGTAAATCTCAACAATTCTCCCTCTTGGAAATCCACCAATACCCAGGGCATGGTCGAGAGAAATACTTCCCGATGAAATATAGCCTATGGCTTCTACGGGCGAATCTCCCAATTTCATTACTGTTCCTTTTCCGTATGATTTCTCAATTTTATCGAGAGTGAGCTGCAATGCCTTTAATTTATCCAGGTTCACATTCTTTTCCTTATCCTTTTCTTTGCTCATGTTGTAAGTTTTTATAATATTAATTATCAAATATTTACGTCTTCGGAAATGAAAGAAAATTCCATTACCGGCAAAATTACCATATTAATGATTTGAAGGGTGCCGCAAAATGAAAAAAATATAAACACTTTAAAATTTTCATTTCTAGCTATTAATTTAATTATGAAACTGTTTAAATCTATCGTATAAAATACTTTAATAAGTAATCTAAACTTTTGCTAACTTCATTAAATATCTGCCCTTAATAGAATATTTTATTCAATTAAACGAAAATAATTATAATATGGATTATTGAATTGCTTTACCAGGGCAGGATGTTTTTAGCAATAAAATCAGAATTCATTTTAAAAAACCCGATAATATGAGAATTGCTTTTATAACTTTTTTTTAATAACCGGATTTGGCGTCCAGAGTCAGATAAAGGAAAGAGCTTTGGTTTCGGCTGGAGGAAGTCTATCAACAAACGGAAATCTCATTATTGAATCAAGCATTGGGGAGGTAACAACGGGCTATTACAACGCAAGTGGTTTTCATTTTTTGGTGGGTTTCCATCAACCAAATATGCTATTATTGGATGAACCGACCAATTTACTGACTTTTATCTTAACTTATGAAATAAAAGCCTATCCCAACCCTACGAGAGGTCTGGTAAATATTTTCATGGATAAAACACTTCAGCTCAATCTCCGAAACATATATCTAACTGACCTTCGGGGAGTTCTGGTTAATAGTTTTCCAGGTAATGAGCTCAATGTTTATCCTGTAACACTTTCATTAACACCGCTGCATCCTGGCATCTATTTCATGCTTCTTGTTTTCGGCGATGGCAGGAAGGAAACCGCATTGGTTTAACCCCCGACAATGGATTTCTTACATAGGCAAGCCCGCGCGATTTTGTCCTGGGCACCAATGGCACAGGAAGAATGAGTATTAAATCGACTGGCCGCATAGGTATAAATGAGAACGACCCGAAGGCATTGCTGGGCATGACATTTAATTCCAATTCTGCTTTGCCTCAACTTCTTTTAACCGAAAGCGAAAATGATTACGCACGGTTAATGTTTAAAAATAACCAGTCAACCACCCGGAACTGTTCAATAGCGGGCTTACCACACAGCACAAGCTCAAGTGCCAGATTAAACTTTTTTTACTTCGATGGTTCATCGGGTGCTGATATTATGTCAATTTCAGGCAATGGCTTGGTTGGTATCAATACAAGTGCTCCCACACAAGCCTTACATGTTGTGGGTAATGCCTATAAAACATCGGACGGAACTACATGGGCAACATCATCAGACCTAAGATTAAAAACAGTTACCGGCCATTATCAGAAGGGCCTGCAGGAGATAATTTCCCTGCAACCAGTAACATTTATTTATAATGCTTATAATCCGCGCCAGCTCCACCATGAAAAGGAAGAAACCGGATTTGTGGCACAGGATGTTCAATTGATCTTCCCAGAAGAAGTAACAGAAGCTGAAGATGGCTATCTTGATTATAACATACATCCCATAAATGTTGCGTTGGTAACCGCCATAAAGGAACTGAATAAGAAGATTGAGACCCTGGAAAATGAGAACAACCGCTTAACCATTGAGAATAATGACTTAAGAGCTGGCCAGTCAGAACTTAATGTTAGGATGGAAAGGCTTGAGAACATGTTGATGGGCAGGGCACAAAATAATCCGTAATACAGGAAAATTACCCATCTGAAAAAACCAGCCGGCTTTGGGGTGTTTTCACATTTCAAAAGCCGGCTGTTCTTTGCAAAATTATAGCATTGCTATAATAAATCAATGATGAAGGTATACTGTAAAGCCAGTTCCCGCAATCTCCTGAATCGTCCCGATGCGCCACCATGCCCGGCTTCCATGTTGGTTTGAAGCAGAATAAGGTTATTGCTGGTGTTGTATTGTCTCAGTTTTGCGGTCCATTTGGTAGGTTCCCAAAACTGGACCTGCGAATCGTGCAGTCCAGAAGTAATAAGCATATTAGGATACGCCTGGCTTGTAACCTGATCGTAAGGTGAATAGGAAAGCAGATATCGATAATAAACCGGGTCGTTGGGGTTGCCCCACTCATCGTATTCGGCAGTTGTAAGCGGAATAGTTTCATCAAGCATGGTTGTAACCACATCAACAAATGGAACCTGAGCAATAATACCCCTGTAGAGTTCAGGGCGCATATTTACTACTGCACCCATCAGCAAACCACCAGCGCTTCCACCCGATGCAAACAACTTTTCAGCAGTGGTATAGTTGTTATTAATCAGATATTCCGACACATCGATAAAATCGTTAAACGTATTGATTTTATTCAGGAATTTGCCATCTTCATACCATTGCCTACCCATTTCCTGCCCTCCCCTTATGTGGGCAATTACATAAATAAACCCACGGTCGACCAGACTGATAATATTGGAATTAAACCCAGGATTGCTGTTATTTCCATAAGAACCATAGCCGTATTGCAACAAGGGCTTTGGCTGGTTATTATCAGCATCCTTCCTGTAAACCAGCGTGATTGGAATCCGGACACCATCGCGGGAATCAACAAATTTTCGTCGGGTTTCGTAGTTGGATGGATTGAATCCGCCTAAAACAGTTTGTTGCCAAATTTGCGTTTTTTCGCGTGTAGTGAGGTTATAATCAAAAATGGTAAATGGAGTTGTGAGGGATGTGTATCCATACCTGAAAACATCAGTATTCATTTCGCGATTTACATTAATAGATATGCTGTAAGCTTCCTCATCGAAACTTATGTAATGTGCTTTTCCTGTCATTAAATCAATCACTCTCATTTGTGCCAGCGCATTACTTCTTTCCTGAAGAACAAGAAAATTGTTGAACAACTCGATGTTTTCCACCAATACATCACTGCGATGGGGTATAATTTCCTGCCAGTTGGAGCTCTGTGTCCTATTGGCCGCCGTTTTAACAACACGGAAGTTTTGTGCCCGATCATTGGTCAGAACATAAAACTGACCATTTCGATGTTCAATGGAATATTCATGCCCAGGGCGGCGGGGTTCAAATATCCTGAAATTACCGGTGGGTGTTTCTGATTCAAGTATCCGGATTTCATTACTTACACTGCTTCGACAATTTATGACAATGAACTTACGGTCTTTTGTCCGGGAAACATCCATATAGTAATAGGTTTCATCTGGCTCGTAATAAACAATCCGGGGCTCGCCACCATTTTCAGTATTGAACTTTCTTACGTTATCATAGCGCAGGGTTTCAGGATTAAGGGTTGTGAAGAAAAGGGTTTTGTCATCGGCTGCCCAAACCACATCTCCGGCTGCATGTTCAATACCTGTATGAGTAATCTGGCCTGTTTGAAGATTTTTTAAAAGAATGGTGTGCTGCCGCCGGCCAACTGTGTCCACCGAAAAGGCAAGCAGGTTGTTGTCGGATGTTATTGTGAAAGAACCTATTCTGAAATAGGGATGAGCTGAAGCCATTTGAGGCACATTAAGAATTATCTCTTCGGGAGCATCGGGTGTGCCTTTTTTACGACAATACAAAGGGTACTCCCCACCCATTTCATACCTGATGTAATAATAATAGCCATTTTCAAAGTAAGGGGCGGTGCTTTCATCCTGCTTTATACGTCCCATCATTTCCTGAAACAATTGCTCCTGCAGTTCAGCTGTATGTTCCATTTTGTGGCTGGTGAAAGCATTTTCAGCTTCAAGATAGGCGATTACTTCCGGATTGTTTCGATCGCGCAGCCAGTAATAAAAATCGATGCGTGTATCGCCGTGCATTACGAGCATTTGCTCTATTTTACTGGCAAGCGGTGGTTGCATTTTTTCTTGCCGGGCCATGGGATTACAAGCCCAAAGCAATGCCAGGCCAGCAACCCAGATAAGGGTGCGTATACGGTTCATCATAATGTAGTTATTTATTTTCTATAGGATGTTTATTGCATGATAATAATTATCCTTCATTGTGCTAAACGAATCATGCTCGTCTCGATTTTCAGGATTCTATTTTTTCTGACGAAATTATTGATTTTTTACACAATTTTATCAGGATAAACCAATGTTCACACGCAAATAATAGATCAAAGTTAATGTCTTAACCCCCTAATTAGCTGGACATAAATTAACATTTTAATTTTGTACAG
>JBBISA010000080.1:0-12522 GCA_037441525.1 Bacteroidota bacterium | reverse complement strand
TGTACAAAATTAAAATGTTAATTTATGTCCAGCTAATTAGGGGGTTAAGACAAAAACCACTCTCCGGGCTTTATTTAAAAGCACAAAAGATTAGCCTAAAATTTCAGAATGTTACCTTTATAAATGGTAAAGTGATATTTACCAATTATAATAAAAATAATTAGCCGAATTCTATCGGCTGTTAGTCTAATTATATTAATAATTAAATATATTTGCAATTGCTTTTATGGGGAATTTTAATCTAAGCAAATATGCTTTTTAATTCAATTGATTTTGCGATATTTCTGCCAATCGTGTTTTTGGTATATTGGTTCTTACTGCAAAAAAGTATTAAACTTCAAAATGCCTTTCTAGTTTTTTCGATCTATGTATTTTATGGATGGTGGGATTGGAGATTTTTATCCTTAATAGCATTTAGTACTTTGGTTGATTATTTATCTGGTATTTATATATTTAGAAGTGAAGACAAAATAAAACGGAGGTTGTTTTTATGGATTAGTATTTTAGTTAATCTCGGTTTTCTTGGGTTTTTCAAGTACTTTAATTTCTTTCAGGAGAATTTTGTAACCGCATTTTCATTTTTTGGTCAAGAAATAAAATCCAATTCTCTCGACATTATACTTCCGGTTGGTATTAGTTTTTATACATTTCAAACCATGAGTTATACGATAGATATATATCGTCGAAAACTAGAACCAACTAAAGATATTATTGCCTTTGCAGCTTTTGTAAGCTTTTTTCCTCAATTGGTTGCTGGCCCCATTGAAAGGGCTGCGAATCTTCTTCCCCAATTCTATCGTTCACGGGTTTTTGACTACACCAAGGCCACCGATGGGATGAGACAAATATTGTGGGGTTTGTTTAAAAAGATTGTAATTGCCGATAATTGCGCAATTTATGCAAATGAGATATTTAACAATTTTGACGATTATTCCGGAAGCACTCTCCTTTTAGGAAGCATATTCTTCGCTTTCCAGATTTATGGAGATTTTTCAGGTTATTCTGATATTGCAATAGGGACTGCACGTTTGTTTGGTATTACCCTTCAGAGAAATTTTGCGTTTCCCTATTTTTCCAGAGATATTGCTGAATTTTGGAGAAGATGGCACATCTCTTTATCAATCTAGTTCAGGGACTATCTTTACTATCCTTTAGGAGGGAGCAAAAAAGGTAAAATAATTGCCTTAAGAAACACGCTTATCATTTTTACGGTAAGCGGTTTTTGGCACGGGGCAAACTGGACCTTTATCGTATGGGGGTTGATAAACGCGTTTTATTTTATTCCATTGTTATTGCTAAATTTAAACAGAGCCAACACAAATGTTGTTGCCGAAAACAGATGGCTGCCAGGACTTAAGGAAATAATTCAGATCCTTTTTACTTTTCTATTGACCTTGTTTGCATGGATTTTTTTCAGATCAAGTAATCTTACAACCGCCATCTCTTATATTAAAAATATATTCTCAAAATCTATACTCGATTCACCTTATTATGATCTCTGGTCCATAAATACAGGTTATCACTTGATTTACCTATCCTTTGCCCTTCTTTTGTTAATTTTTACAGAATGGCTGCAAAGAGGCAAACAACACTCATTAGAAACTAATTTTAAAAAAGCACCACGAGTTTTAAGATGGTCGTTTTACTTTATATTGATAATGTATTGCTTTACCATGAATGGTGTTCAACAGGACTTTATTTACTTTCAGTTTTAAAATATGGAAAAATTTATCAGAGACTTATTTTTATTTTCTATCCCATTAATTGTCTACCTATTGGTAATTCTGTGTATTGATCCTTATAATTACCTTGGCAACCATTCATTAATTAAGTCTCAAAAAAAATCAAATATTGCCAATACTGTAGAGCCGCATCTTTTTAAATTAATAAACTTTGAGAATCACCCAAAAAGAAATGTGGTCTTGGGGGACTCACGGTCAAACGGGTTATATGGACAAATACAATCAGATAAATGGGCTAACATGTCTTATGGAGGAGCCAGCCTCGAAGAAATAATTGATACATTTTGGTGGATTACAGAGAGGTGGAGTGCAGATACTATTCTGGTTGGAATCAACCTAAACCTATATAACAAGTATAATCGTCGGTTTTGGATTCAGGAAACTATAGCAAGAAAAAGCAATTTTTTTTCTTATGCTTTTAGCAAGTATACTTTCAAATCAGCGTGGTTATATTTAAAAAGTGCTATTAAAAAAGAAGATTATTCTATTAGACCAACCCATTCGTCAAAAGAAGAGTTTTGGAGTTATCAGGTTGAGAATGTAGCTGAAAAGTTTTATAAACAATTTGATTATCCTGACAATTATTTCAGTGAGCTTCAAAAAATGGCTCAACATTGTGAAAACAACAATACTAAATTAATTTTTTGGATTCCTCCAAGTCATATAGATTTTCAAAATCGTAAAAAAGACTTCGGTTTAATGAAATATGACAGTTTATTTAAAAATGATTTGAACACATTAGGATGTTTGTATCATTTCGATTATCCATCAGAACTTACTCTTAAAGATGAAAACTTTAATGACCCATTACATTTTAAACCAGAGATAGCGTCTGTTATTTATCAGGAAATATTTCAAAATAGACCCTTTTTTTCTAAATATTCTGGCAAGAAAAATCAGGTTTATTTTAATAATTAGCGTCTCAAGGCAAAATTCGGCGCCATAGATTAATACAGGCAAGCAATGAAAGAAAAACAAACTGCCGGAGATGAATCCCCGGCAGTTTGCATTTAAATTCCAGCATTTATTTGCAATATCTGCAGAAAAAGGAGGATGTTTTACTGCTGCCTTACAAGTTTTCGCATTACCCGTTCGCCATTTTCGAGCCAGAAACTTACAAAATAAACACCATTGGGCAATTCACCGGTTACAACCATGGTTTCATTTCCGCCAAGTTCTCTTTCAAAAACTACCTGGCCGGTAATGCCCGCAACAGATATTTTCCTTACAGCAACGTTTGATGTGAACCGGATACGGTCTTTAAAGGGGTTGGGATAAGCATTTAACTTAATGTCAGCAAATTCGTCAAGATTGGTGGGTATCAGCGAAATCGGCACACCAAGCGTTACGCCTGAAACATTTACTATCTGGTTTACATTCGCAAAGCCTTCATGAGTTACGGAATAATTCTGTGAACCTGGTGCCACATCTTCGAAAATCACAATGCCATTACTATCAGTTAGCCCTTGAACACCACCCAAAGTAACAGTTGCATTGGGAACTGGAACGCCATTGTGGGTTACCACAAATTCAACTCTGGTTCCGGGCAAATCTGCCTTGAAAACGGCAATTAATTCAATGTCACCGGCAGGCATTGTAAACTCATAAGGATTTGCACTGCTTACCACAGCATTGTTCTTGTTCTTCCAGTGAAGGAATTTGTATCCAGGGGATGCATCGGCATTTAGACTAACCACATCTCCCTCTGAATATCGACCTGTACCGGAAACCCAACCACCTATCTCAGGTTCAATGGTAACCATTACATCATAGTAATCCTCTATTATTGTCATAAAGAAATACACCGGATTACCAATATCAAAAATGAGGCTAACCACCACATAGGATGTGTATCTTTCTGCTTTATCAGCCAAAAGGGATTTATCACCTTTCTGGGGTTCAAAAAATATCCTGAGATTAGCGGTTTCGTCATTATTATCTGTGACCAGATAGAACGGCCATTCGAAACTTTCACTTTCATTTAGTAAAGTAACAAGGATTTTGTCGAGAGATTTAGCATCGTTCCATGTTATTGCAATGTCGAAATAATCAGGAAACTCGTTTTCGAAGGTAACTTCTTTTGGATTGATGGTGGGGCTTTTTACTCCGGTTTCAACACAGAGGATTGTAAATAACTTTGAATGTCCGGTTGAAAATTCAACAGACAGGAAAATCTGCTGTCCTTCCTGGGTTAATTCCTTTGCAAGAAAATCTGGCTTAATGAAAATTAAAACCCCTCTGAGCTCATAGTCAACACCCTGAATCAGGGTATTTTCGCCAAACATAATACCAGTAACAGAAACAGGTTTTCTGAAGATAAATGCGGTAAATACATCACCGGGGTTTGATAAATCATACTGTCCTTCCTCCGTTAGCAATTCGGGTTCATCTGAAAGGATAATATCTATATAGAACCATGCGGAATATCCTGTTCCAAACTCGGCATTAAATTGAAAAGTTTGACCTGGAGATGGATTAAGTTGGAGAATAAAATCTGATTTGATGATAAGTGTATTTCCAACGATTTCATAGCCCGATTCAAAAGGAACAGGTTTTCTGGGGTTCAAATTATCGCTCCAGTCGAAATAATACAAACCGGCAATTTCAGTTTCGCTGCCCCAGCTAATGGAAAAATGAATATCTTCAGGAGTTTTCAGAACAAATTCCTGCGAATTTGGCAAAACTTCAGGATAGAAATACTCAAAGAATTCTACTGTTACGTTTATATCTTTTTCAACATTAATAATTTTCAGGGAACTGTTGGTTTCGCCTGGTACAATCTCACCATTAACCTGCCATCCTTTTATATTATAACCCCAATATGGAAAAGCATTGAATATTATTTCGCTGCCTTTGGGAACATTTGATCCTGATACTACAAAATTGCCTTTCACTGATGCCCAGATGTCGCCATGGGGGGTGGCGGTTGAATAAGTAACCTTAATGGTTTTGAATGAACCCTGTTCAAAAACGGCCTTAATGTAAAGGTCGTTGCCTGACATGGTAAAAGTGTAGGGGTTGTCGGTGCTAAGGATATTATCATCCTGATCGGTCCAGTGAACAAATACATACCCGAACTCTGGCCATGCATCCAAAGTAACTTCTTCACCTTCCTGATATTCCCAGCTACCATTTACCCAACCAGTACCATCAGGTACAACAGAAACATTTACTGAATAAAAGACAAACCTTAAAGTAAGGTATATATTTGCCGGTGAGCCCTTATCAAAATGAACCTGAATATTAACATAACTTGTATATTCGGCCGCCTTTTCCATGTTTTTCTCAGAATTCAATTTCTTGTCGGCAAAGAATATTCTCAGGTTGGCAGTTAATCCGTTAATATCTGTAACCTGATAATATGGCCAGCTCTCAATAAATTCTGTTTCATCACCTCCCATCACCATTACTGACAGTTTTTCAACCATGGTGGCATCGTTCCATGTAATAACCACATCCAAATATTCAGGAATATCGTTTACATACTCAACCGATTCGGGAGTTAAGGTTGCATTTACGATATTCGTTTCAATACTGCTGATGGTAAAGTTAAGTGAATGGTCGGTAGATGTATTGATCAGAAACTCCAGGCTTTGCCCGGGTGCACTGACCAGCCCGGCGACATAATCTTTACTGAATAAGATCCAGGGGCCGTTTAGGGTGTAATCAACACCTTGAACAAGGGTTTCCGAGCCATGGGTAATGCTTACAACTACAACGGGTTTAAAGTAAACCAGGGTTGTTAAAACATTACCGGGGTTGGTCAGATCAAATTCACCTTCCACAGGAATAAGGGCGGGTATAAAAGAAGATACAACCCTAATATCAATAAAATTATTCCATCCGCTTCCAAAAACCACTGTGAAACCAAGATTATCCTTCACTTCGGGTGCAATTGAAACCAGAAAACCTGACATAATTGTAAGGGTATTGTCTTCAACCTTATAATCTAAACCTTCTGTTAGATGAACCACACTCCAGTCATGGTGATTATTCCACTGTACCGAAGTGATCTGGGTTTCATCGTTCCACGAAATGCCGAATTCAACATTATTGGGTTCTGCAAGGCTGAAATAGTTGGTTTCCGGGTCGATGACCGGTGGATTGAACTTCTGAAATTTTACCGTTACAGCAATGTTTTTCTGTATATCAAACAGATTAAGGGTCTGATCGGTATAATCGGGGACAACCTGTCCATTTACCTTCCATTCAACCACTTTGTATTGAAAAAAGGTCTGTGCCTGAAAAAGGACACTGCTACCCTTTTGAATCATGGCTCCAGATGGGATGTAGTTAAACCCATTTTCGAAGGCAATAATACTGCCTCCTGGCCCTTCAGGGGCAAAGGTTACAGTAATTAAATCGGTTTGTCCTGGTTTGAATACAGCTACCAGATCAAGATCAGTTGTTTGCATCTCAAACATCCATGGATTTTCGGTCGAAATGACATTCCCCTGTTTATCCTGCCATGAGTAAAAAACAAAACCCCGGTATGGGTAGGCTTCCAGTTGAACAGTTTCTCCGGGACTATAGCTCCACTCACCATTCACCCAGCCGCCTTCCTGGGGTTTTACATCAACATTTATAGTATAACGCTCCTCAATAATTTTCAGTAAGAACTTGGCTGGTGCACCATTGTTGAAAAACACAGAGATGGTAACATAGTTAATCCACTGTGTCTTATCGGTATACTTGGGAAAGTTTTTGTTGCTCTTCGCCCCAAAGTAGATACGAAGATTCGCTGTCCCATCACCATTGTCGCTAACATCGAAAAGAGGATAGTCGAAGGAATTAACTTCCCAGGGGGTCACCACAAATACATTGAGTTTTTCCACATTATTGGCTTCATTCCAGGTAACGGTTATATCAAAGTATTCAGTATTTAAATCAGTGAGAGTGGCAGATTCAGGACTAATGCTGGCATTGGTTATGCCGGTTTCCACAATATTAATAGTCAGCGGAAGTGATGCCCCCGATTTAAGTGCAACTGTTAAGTTTACCTGATCTCCAGGATTCAAAGTCTTTCCATTAAAAAATCCAGCGGCCAGGGTTAACCACATACCATCAATTTTAAAATCAACATCCGCAACCAAAGGAGTTCCTGATTCGGTAATACCGATTATGGCAGTAGGTTCGAAAAACGAGATAAAGTGGGTAAATACCGACCTGGGATTAGACAGGTCGTAGACCAAACCAGCGGGATACAGAAAGGGTGAGGTAGATGGCACCACTGAAAGATCGAACCAGGCGACACTTCCCAATGCGAAATGAACTTCAAATTCGATATAGGTAAAGGGCTCTGGAGCAAGGGATTCGATAAACTCTGATTTGATGGTCAAAACGTTACCAACAACTGTATAATCAACTCCAGGTCTTAGCTCAATTCCAGCCTTGTTTGGCAAAAAGCTGTTGGTGTATGCCCAGATTTTTTCAATGGATGTTTCTCCTCCCCAGTAAATCTGGGAAAATACATCCCCTGGCCTATTCAGTTCATAATACGCTGGATCGGGCGTGAAATAAGGATTCTCAATCCAATCTTTTTCATGATTTGCACTCTTCCCTTGGTCGGGGGCAGCCTTGTAAAGGTGCTTATTGAATACTTCGAACAACGATCCCTGCCCGCTTTCGCTCCAAGGATAAGGCCCGGCAAAGGTTGTTGATATAAATCCTGCAATCAACAACAGCATTACAATCATTCTGATGGGTACAGCTTTCTTCATTGGTTTAAATATTAAATTTTACAACAGTCAAAATATAATTAACTATTAATACACCAATTGGCAAATCTTTAAAATGAATTTAAACAATCAAAATTATTGAAGCCTAATGATTAAAAACATAGTAAAACTACTGATTATAACAATAGTATTAAACGGTACCAATACCGTACAAATAAACATAACAATAAATATAGTTTTGATTCTAAATAAATATATTTCAGTATTTTGAAGACCTTCTCAAAAGAAAAAATCCAGAACCTACCAGAGTGATAGCTATTATAAAGAAGGGAAGATGCAATGGCAGATAAAATATTCTGATCATTATGATCTGAACTGTTAGCCAGGTGGCCAGTACCACTCCCTGAAAAATAATCATCCATGGATAAACCCTGTGTTTTGACAAGGCAAGAAACAGGGTAAATAAACTCAGAATTCCATTAAATAACAAAAGTATAATGCCAGGGATCTAACTCTTAAATGGGGAATGTTTTATAAATTCGAGTGGCATTTGCATGAATTCGCCGGTTGGATCATATATTAATCCAATGCCGCCCCAAAGTGCTCCAGCACCATTAATAAACAGCAATGCAATGGCCAGAATCCGAAGGAATTTTTTCATTTTCCTTGATTAAACGGGGAAAAAAGAAACTTTAAATTTACTGGGAACATTGTATTATGCCGCCAAAACCTTAAGGGCTTCATAAACCAGAAATGCCGGCCATACCAGGGCTTTGAAAAATCCTACAACGCCCATCCAGAACCCGGTGGCTGTTGATATGAAATAAATGGCAGCGCCAATAAACCCGAGCCCGTAAACGGCTCCTCCTGATGCATGTTGTTGTTTGCTCATGGTTGTGATTTTTAAATGATTTGAATTAATACTCAAATTAACCGGTTAAAAATATTTGTTTTATCTGATATTTAATTTACCCGTTAATGCTTCGGTAAAACTCTTTGCCAACTCTTTGAATATGCTCAACCAGGTTTTCAGAAGTTATTAGATGAAATACTGACATATCAATAAGGTACGGTGTATTAAGCTCATCAAGGTCAAGCCAAACTTTTCTTCGGAACCCTTCAGTAACATCTGTTCCAACCAGGGTTATGTCAATATCACTTCCTTCGCGATAGCTGCCTTTGGCACGGGAGCCATAAATAATAACCTCTTCGATTTCAGGATACCTATTAAAAACCGAATGGAATTTTTCTATGGTTTCATTGTCTAATCCAAAGCTCATAACATCTGCTTCATTTTATTGCAAAAATCTTCCAATAAAGGAAAGTATCTAAACTTAATAGAATGGTACTCCTTATTGAGAATATCCTTTGGGTAGGTATGCACTGTCGTATTGCGGGTTTCAATCATATCCATCCAAATTTGCCCTTGCATAATTAATCCTTTGTTGAAGGCTTCCTTTATAGCAGACCTGGAACCAGCAATGCCGGTTATTCCTTCATATTCAAGGTAATCTTTCATAAGTTTCCATGCCAGTTCATGGGTAAACTCAAACCTTTGAATAGTTCCATCCTTTTCAAGATTGTTGGGGTTATTAATTTGAGTATCAGCAAACCTGAGTTGATTTAGTGCTTCAGTGTAATTTTCAAGCCTTTGTTTCCATCTTACATCATGTTCCATGGTATCTGTAGATTTTTGAAAATGATACTTGTAGAATACAAATCTACTGAATAAATACTGAATACGAATTTAGTATTTCAACTGCTTATGGCATGAATATAATCCATTCTATGCTCCTCATAACTGCACCACCACACTTCCTTTCCTACCCCCGCGTTCGGCATGGATATGGGCTTCAATTATGGAATCCATTGGATAAACAGTATCAATGCAGGGTTTTAGTTCGCCTTTTTCAACCATAGATTTTATGGTAATCAGGTTCTCGGGTTTTGATGGCGGGGTGCCAAAGATCACCTTCCTTCCTTCTGCAATTCCAGTTCTGATGGACTGTAACATTTCGTGGATGCCACCAGCAACAGTAACATAGAACCCGCCGGGCTTAAGGGATTTTCTCACCTTTTTGAAAGATACATCACCCAATACAGTGTCGAAGATCACATCATACATTTGTCCATTTTGTGTAAAATCTTCCAGTGAGTAATCGATAACCTTTGCAGCCCCCAGCGATTTTACAAAATCGAAACTGCCAGCACTACAGACACCCGTTACTTCGGCCCCGAGATAACGCGCAACCTGCACTGCATACATCCCTACGCCACCCGAAGCTCCTTTGATGAGTACCTTTTGTCCGGGTTGTATTCTGGCCCGATCGCGGAGAAAATAGAGTGAAGTATGCGCGCCATAAGGCAATGCCGCTGCCTCTTCGAAGGATAAATTGGTGGGTTTCAGGGCCAGCACACTCTTTTCGGGCCAGCAAACATATTCGGCATAAGCTCCCTGTTTCATGGAATTGATGCCAAAAACTTCGTCGCCCTTTCTGAAGTTGGTAACATCTTTGCCAACTTCAACTATCACACCGGCCAGGTTGCAGCCCTGAATAGGTTGTTTGGGTTTTTTCCATCCAAACATCAACCGTGGCAGGGGGCCGAAACCCCTGGGGATAAACGTGAACCCCCGGATATTGCAGTCGCCTGCGGTAACCGAACTGGCTATAACTTTAATCAAAACGTCGTTATTGCCTGGCTTTGGCCGGGGAACCTCAGTAAGTTTCAATACGCTGGGTGGGCCGTATTCGGATGTAATTGCTGCTTTCATGGTTGTGTGTGTCATTTTTCATTCCTTTCCTTTGATTTGTTACTTTTCAATACAGGATCATTTTCGTGGTCGAAGGTGAAGATATCCTGAAGGGGTTGGTTGAAGATATGCGCTATACGGAAAGCAAGTTCGAGCGTGGGCGAGTACTTACTGTTTTCGATGGCTACAATGGTTTGGCGCGTAACGCCAGTTTTATCTGCCAGTTCCTGCTGGGTCATTTCACCGGCCATAAACCGCAAGGTTCGTATTTTATTTTTTATCATACATTTGGCCATTTCATACCCCCTTCCGGTAATAAATGAGTTTGGCCACATCTGAGATCATCCCCGAAAGGAACCCTGATACAATAAATGCCAGGAACATAACATAGGGAGGCTGGCCAATGGCCTGCGATGCCATGGCACCAAAAAAGCCGGCAATAAAGACCCAATGCGATGCACGCAGGGCCTTTAGTTCAATGAGTTTGTCCATTTCATCTTCGCGATTGGGCGGATCTTCATTAGTTACGACCTTGTTCACAAATACAAACAAAATATGCATCACAATTTGCACAACAATGGTCACGGGGATCAGTATTACAAAGGCTTTCCCAAGAAATTTCATGTCGTAAATAATTTCAGGGTTAACAGCTATGTACCTTGAGTAGACATAGAATGAGTAGATTACCAAAATTAAAATGGTATTTACCAGCGAAAGGATTGCCTGTTTTTCCTGGTATGACATAGGTTCTTTCATAATTGTAAATTTTTGAATGTACGAAATTAACGACACAAAGATAATATTATTTTACACAATGTACAATATATTATACATTGTGAAAAAAATCTTCCCTTTCGAAGCTGGATTAAATGCACCAAACACATACCTCCTTTTTTCGTAACTCCGAGGAAAGATATGTTTCTATGTTTTATCTATGCATTGGTATAACATATTAGAAAAACCCCAATTGCCTGAGCGCCTGCAGGTGCAGAATTTCGAAGGCAAAAATTATTAATCTGGGTTTGATGGAGTGATGATTGGCCGGGGTTTTTTTTACAATCCATGGCATTTCAACCCTGAGAAAGATACTATTTCAGTGGAAGAAAAACTGAAAACCTTTATGTTGAACATTGAACTGTTTGAAAAAAACAGGGGTGGAAAAAAACCCTTTCTTATATTGCACAGGTTTTTCAAGATTTATGCAAATGGTTTTGATGGGGCTTCCGGTTTAAGGATAATACTAATAAGGGCTGAAACACCAGGTGAAGCAAAAAGAATCCAGCATTCTTTCAAGCAATTATGGAATAGTAATGCGGGCCTTTTTGTATGCATCCACCTTCCATGGGTTGGTGTGGTAATCTGCGGTATATTTATTCTCAGGGTCAAGGTACACGGTCAGGGTTTTTCCCTTCATTGCAATCGCATCAATGGGTATATAATTTTCATTCGAACCCCAGCGAATTCCCAATCCCGCATCAAGTAAAATATTAACGCGCGCTTTCCCTTCCCCAATCTTCAATGTTCCGTCGAGCAAGTGGTAATTTATTACTACATCAACATTTTTTGCCGTGGTGGCCAGTTCCATATCAATTAGAAATCTTATTTCCCTATCAGCATACATTAATTTTTGAGCGCCTGAATTGAGATTATACGGTTTAAATGTTACTAATCCCTTAAGGTATGGTGGAAACTCCTCTTCCTTTTTGCAGGATGCAACTGAAATAATTATCAGAACAAGAGGAAATATCAGAATCTTTCTCATGGCTTTAAAATACTGGTAGTTAGTACATGTAAAGTTAAACATTTTTTTATTTCCAATGGCAAAGAATCAAACCAAATGGCATATCATTACAACAAAAAATCAAGCTTTCTGTTTAAATTACATCAATTTCGTCACACATCACCATTTCGCTACGAAGTTACTCGTACCCTTCGCACCGCTTGCGCAAAATCCTTTCAGTTTCTTCTTCCGTTTATTTGCATCAGGGTATGATTAATGGGTTTAAAGTAATGAGATGCGTTTTTCTGGTACGTTAGAGCAGCACGAGAAAAATGTGTTAAACATCAGGGTGACTAATAAAATTAAAAGAGAAGTTGCAATTTGCAATCGAAAAGGGTTATTTGTGTGCATAACGACCTGGTTTTTTGAACAAGCCTTTTAAGATGATACGGGTATTCAATATAATTTAAAGCAAGAGATAAAAAGAAAGGCTAACTATTAGAATTTAAGAATCTTAGGCCTGTTCAATAACTGGTTATATTTACAAAAAGCCAGGATTTTGCTATTAAAGTAATCTGTATTGACCGATTAAATTAAAATAACTCTTTTTTCAATTACTAAATATCACAA
>JBBISA010000079.1:0-12991 GCA_037441525.1 Bacteroidota bacterium | reverse complement strand
GTACAAAATTAAAATGTTAATTTATGTCCAGCTAATTAGGGGGTTAAGACATTTTATTTAACTAAATTAAAATTTTTTACCCATCCGCACGGAAGAATCCATTTTTCTTTAAATAAAAAACCCGCAAAAACGAAATTTTGCGGGTTTTTGTAAAAAATACGGGTGATTATATTCCATTATTTTGGCCTTCAGCAATGCGTTTTGTTCATATTTTTTATTTCTGACTCAACCATCCCGGAAGAACATTCTCTTTAAATTCTCTCTTAAGTTTCCTGTGGTTTTCAATATCAAGCCCTATTATTTGCTGGGCTTTGGCTTTTGTTGAAATGTCGGGCATTTCAATGGGATATTTCTGGCCATATTTGGCATACAACGATGCAAGTATTATGCGGGCTTGCTGGCTCTTTTGGATTGAAGTTCCTAAAACCCTCAAAGCTTCATTGGGCGAGTGTATTCCATAACCGTTAGCGGCAGCTACCCAATCCCAACGCCATTGGGCATGGCGGATCAGCTGCAGCACATCCTTCATCTCTTCTTGGGTAGCACCATACTCCCAGGCTTTTCCTGCCTCAATATGCAATTGAGCAAGGTTTGTCTCTACAATACGCCTCAACTGCGATATTTTATCCTGACGTTCATACACATCGGCCTTAAGAGTGGCTTCACTTTCGCGGTGACATACCTGGCAGGTGGCCTCAATATTGTCCAGCGGACTCATAAGATGATGATTCGTGAATTTAATTCCACCTTCGCGTTGGTAAGGCAAATGGCAATCGGAACAAGAAACGCCTCTTTTCGCGTGTATTCCGGTTTTGTATAGCTCGTAATCAGGGTGTTGTGCTTTTAGCATGGGAGCCCGGCTTATAGAGTGCACCCAGTCAGTATGCTTCACTTCATCGAGGTACTCTTCCATATTTTCAGCCGAAAAACCTTTATCCCACGGAAACATAAGATAATTCTCCTTACCGAAATAGTATTCAACATGGCACTGGGCACATACCAGCGAACGCATTTCCTGAAGCGATGCCTTCCCAATATCTACTCCCTGCCGGGCAAAAGCTTCAACAAGTGCTGGCCTGGTAATTCTTAAATTCATGGTGCGTGGATCATGGCAGTCCTGGCATCCAATATGATTGGTTACTTCGTGCCCAAGGCTGGCCCAAGTTCCCTTGTAATACTCAGCAACCCCCATTTCGTTCATCAACCGCGGAACATCGGTGCTTTTGCATGTCCAGCATGTGGCGGGCATTGGACCCGTTGTTCTCAGGGTGTTGTGAATATCAGTAACGGAATAATAATGTCCTCGCCCCTGTTTATAGTCCCGCGAAAAAGGATACCCGGCCCACATAACCACAAGTTCAGGATATTTTTCAAGGTAATCAATCATTACATTGCCGGCGTATTTACTTTGGAAAGTGGTGTCCTGGGTTCTGATATAGCTCTGGTATTGCCTCGGAAAATTCCCACCCCAGGCAGCATTGTTGGGCTCCCAGTCGGGTATCTGGTTTACCATCTGGAAATATAACTGCGATTCGTTGCGCCGCTCAACTATTGATGATGCAAGTATCCCCAGCAGAAACACAACAACTACTGTGGAGAAAAAAATCACCCAGTTTAGCCAGGGTTTTTTCTTTGTTAATTCTTTCAAAGTCTTCATTGGTGTTTATTTTTAGTTGTGAAATGTATGAATGATTCAAAACATATTTTTAAGGTTCAGTTCCTTGCTTCTGGATAAAACGTTGAAGCCATTGGGGCATAACAGACGGCAGCCTCTCTACCAGGGTATGCGGTGCAGCTGATAAACTTCTTACTGTACCATGTGGTGTTTCTCTGTGGCAATCCCAGCACAGTTTTCCATCCCCAACTGCAACATTCATTGCTGAAGATGCAACAAGGGTGGTCATGTCAATCAATTGGGTGTGACAACGTATGCAGTTTTCCTGTACTACCCCAACACCCGCACTTTTTAGTTTTATAGTCTGGGGTTCCCAGCGCATGGTAAACCATGTTGCATGCCTTAAACCATCAGAGCCCTTAAAATAGTACTTCCTGAAAATATTATCGTTAGGCACATGACAGTCGGCGCAGCTTGCAACATTTGCATGGCTGCCTTTGCCCCACGATGCATACTGGGGGTACATAACATGACAATTAATGCACGTAGCAGGGTTATCAGATAAATAAGATGTTGCCCTTGAAATATGAAACAGCAGAAAAAAAAGTCCCGTAAGGATACCAAGTGTTATTGTTACCCATAATTTCCAACTTCCCGGGGGCTCAACCACTCTGATCAGTTTTTTAATTATGTTCATAACCTGTATTTTTTAATAGTGTATTGGATATATTCACATCTGGCGTTTTGTATTCTTCTCTGAGTAAATTGTAAATGCTTTGATATTTAGTTGTTTAAGTTTAAATTCTTAAATAAGAAAATAGGTACTCAAATGTATAATAATAGTTGGTAAGAGCCAAAGAAAACATGCCTGCACTATTAATTTATAATGAATCTAAATAACAAATTGGCTATTTGAAGCCCTTTTTGTGGGATGCCTACTTATATCAGACTTGTAAAAATTTTTCGGAATAGCTGGAAATGTATATTTCCGTTTTTTAGCCGAAAATAACAAAATCAATTTTTTAGATGTTTAACCGTGATGAGTTTTATGATTATCCGCAATCTTGCCAGTTATAATTTGATAGACTTCTTATTCCAAAAATTATGCGAATTGCGCTGTTAATGAATTAAATGTCCTGGGCCAGGTTTATTTTGCAGATTAACATTACATTTAATTCACATACATATAAAGTTTGCTAATCCGCTGGCCCTTAGGGTATTTTCCAGATTAGAAACAGGGCTGTAGGCCCAAAACCTTAGTAGAAATTGATTAATAGTCAAATATTTTGGCACTGCGATAGAATGGACATTTAATGATTATTTTGTAATGTCAGCGCAATTGCAATTGAATAATATTAAAGGCTTTTGGCAGGATTGCGGATAATCATATTGAGTTTTTCTAGTTTTATAAAAAGGACTCAATAAATAATATTTTTTTAAATTTGTTCGTCTAATTGCAAACTATAATCTCTGAACCGGCATAATTATGTTGTCTTTAAAAAAAGGATACCTGGTGGTTTTAAGCATTATGTTATTTTCCTTTCCCCACTGCTTATCAGCCAAAAACAACCAACCCAAAATTGATAGTCTGTTGCAACTTGCAGAAGCAGGGAATCAACCCGATTCAGTATTGTTTGGAGTTTATTTTAACCTTGGGTGGGAATTAAAATCCATGAAGCCTACTAATGCATTGGATTATGCCCGTAAAGCTCTTGCTATTGCTGAAAAGCTAAAAGACAGAAGCAAAACAGCTGATGCTCTCTCTTATATAGGTGTTATTTATTGGCAATTTGGTAGTTTTAATATGGCATTTGATTACTATCTCGAAGCCTTAAGTATATATACAGATGTTGATAATCAGATAGGTATAGCCCGATCTTTTTCCAACCTTGCAGTAATTTTTATTGAAAGAGGTTTTTATGAAAAAGCTCTGGAGAATTTATTCAAAGCACTGTTGATTTACGAACAGAACAATCATAAAGTTGGAATGGCGGCTGTGCTCAATAATATTGGGTTGGTTTATGAGTACCAGAAGGATTATGACCTGTCGGAGCGTTACCACATGCAATCATTGGCTATAAACGAGGAAATTGATGACCAAAAAGGATTATCATTTTCCTACAACAATCTTGGTTTGGTTTATCAGGGGCTGAATATGCCTGATAAAGCCGGGGAATATTTTTATAAAGCATTAGAAATAAGAGAGAAATTTAATGACAAAAGAGAAATAGCCAACACTACAGGCAATTTGGGTTACCTCTATTATCTCCTGGGAAACAATACCACCGCAAAGGCATATTTGCTTCGCTCGTTGGAGCTTTATAAAGGTGTAGATGATAAAAGTGGTATTGCAAGAATTTATAATTATTTAGGTAAACTATATCTTCAAACAAAAGAATTGCAGGCTGCTCGGGAAAGCTTTAACAATAGTCTATCCATTGCAAGTAGTATCGGCTCAAAGCCCATGATCTCATCGAATTATCAATATCTGGCAAAACTCATGGCAACATTGGGCGATTACAGACAGGCATACAACTTTCAACAAAAACATATCGAAATAAACGATAGTATTTACAGTGAAGAAAGCATGCGAAAAACCAAAGAGTTGCAAATAATGTACGATAAAGAACAGAAAGAGAGTGAGATTAGACTAATCAGGCAAAACGAGCAGATAAACTTTTTAAGTTCACAGAAGGATAAATTACTCCGCAATTTTCTTGTGGTGGGGGTTATTCTCATACTCATTACATTATTTCTGCTTTATAACAGGTTTTTGATGGCAAAAAGCTCTAATCAGTTACTTGAAAAACAAAAAAACGAAGTATACAAGGCGAATGAAAAACTCATTTCTTTGAACCAGAATCTTTTAGAACAGAAAAAAAGGTTTGAAGAACTAAACAATCAATTGAATTCGAGCAATGAAAAACTTCAGGAGTCTGAGAGAAATCTGATAGAGATCAACTCAACCAAAGACAAGTTCTTTTCCATTATCTCCCACGACCTTCGAAACCCTTTTGCAGCAATAGTCAGCTTTTCCAGGATTCTAAAACGTGACATTAATAACCTTACAAAAGAAGAATTGAAAGAATTAGCTCTTGAACTTGATAAATCTGTTTTAAAGATCAACAACCTGTTGGAAAACCTTCTTCAATGGTCTCGCACCCAAACAGGAAAAATCAATTACGAACCAGAATATATTGCCATACACGAAATTGTAAAGGAAAATCTGATACTTTTCAGGAATAATGCCCGCGAAAAGCAAATTGCTCTTATAGATAAGGTAGATGACAATACACCAGTCTGGGCCGACCGCAACATGACCGATACTGTAATACGAAACCTGCTTTCCAATGCATTGAAGTATACCGATGCCGGCGGCAAAATTGTGGTTAATAGCCAAATAAGGGATCATAAGGTGTTTATTTCTGTTGAAGATACCGGCGTTGGCATGACAGAAGAAAGTAAAAACAAAATCTTCAGGGTAGACACACTTCATTCTACCTACGGTACCATGGATGAAAAGGGAAGTGGATTAGGTTTGTTGTTGTGCAAGGAGTTTGTAGAAAAACAAGGTGGAGAAATTGTTTTTACAAGTCAGCTCAACCAGGGCACTACCTTCACATTTAGCCTTCCGCTCGATAAGCTCAATTAATTTTATCAGTTCAATACCCCACTCAATCATTTCCAACTGTTTTTTATTGAAATTGGAACCTTTTACCTAAATAATCAAGCGGCTAAGTGATTAATTACTCAGTCATTAAAATAATTTTTCCATTGAATAAGGTCAAGCAATAATTGTTGTATATTTGCACTCCCAAAAACGAACCGCGGATGTGGCGTAATTGGTAGCCGCGCCAGACTTAGGATCTGGTGCCGTAAGGCGTGGGGGTTCGATTCCCTTCATCCGCACAACATTTACACAAGTAACGTGTAAATCAAACTGTTAGCTTGTTGGTTTTTGTCTCAGGGGTTAAAGTAAAGACAAAAAATTGTTTCGCTGCTCATAATCAGTGAAATACAAAAACCGCTATGAAACAGGCTAATATTATAGTAAAGCTTCCTAAATTGTACGATGCCGGAGGGGATGTTTCCCAACCGGCAAAGAGGTGGTTTGTTTACTATACTGCGAGGGAACCACACACGGGAAAAAATAAGCGATTTAAGGTTTACGATGGTTTTGCTGAGTTGCCGACTGAAAAACTGAGGCGAGCTCATGCAGAAAAAATTATTGCTGATTTAACACAGAAGCTCAAAACAGGCTATAACCCTTTTGTGAAGGATGATGTTATTTACCAGGATGATCTGCGCTATCGCGATGCCGCCCATGTTTACAAAAAGGAAAAAGGAAAACTCAGAAGTGTTCCTTTCCTGGCAAGCCTGTTTATGGAGTCGAAAAAAAACACACTGAGGCTTTCGAGTGAGCATACTTACCGAAGTAAAATGCGATATCTTAAGGAGTATTGCGAAGCAAACGGACTGAAGGAAAGCGATGTAAGCGCTTTCAATACAGAAAAGGCCGATGGCTTTATAAGGTACCTGTTTACTGTGCGAAAGCTAGGCAATAAATCGGTAAACGAGTATATACGATTAATGCGCGAGTTCTGGGATTACATCAATGTTATTTTGATGTCGGACCAGAGAGAAGTTTCCAATGTTTTTAAGTCAATAAAAACATACCGGTATAAGGTAAAAAAGCCAAGGCCTTACAACATGAATCAGATCAGGAAGCTGGGAAGTGTAATTGAGCCGAAAGACAAACAGCTTTGGATAATGATTAGGTTATTGTTTAATTCTTTTATAAGACCCAATGAATTAAGATTCCTGAAAATTGAGAATGTAGATTTTGTTGCAAGCCGCATATTGATACCAGCCGATATAAGTAAGAATAAAAAGGATGCCTGGGTAGATGTGCCAGAGTATATAATGGAAGATATGATTTTGAGCGGGTATCATATAGAAAATCCTTCGCATTTTGTATTCACAACAAAGCGGATCCCGGGAACAAAGCCTGTGAGCAAAAACTACTTTTACAAGAGGTTTTGCAAATTCAGAGATGAAGCCGGTTTGTCGTCAGATTTTATACTTTATGGATTAAAACATTCAGGAGTGGCCGAATTGAAAAGGAGTGGGGCCGACTGGCTTGACATAAAGAACCAGCTGCGCCATCATAGTCTCGACCAGGTAATTGAGTACGGAACTGATCTGCTTGGTAAAACGTCAGAACACATTAGAAAAAAGGGACCAAAGATTTAATTAACCTGCCGAAGTATTGCCCTTATACCCGAAACTTTACGATTGAAGAAGTCAAATTCCTGGCTTTCAGTAATAAAATCACTGCCGTTGACAGTGATTTTTTCTTTCCGGAAAACCATATCGGGGAAGCCATCAAAGTAACACTCAAATTTATCGTTACGGTGCATTAGAAAAAAGAGATGCTGTTCCAGCAATTTTGGGAAAATGCCGTGCTCAGTATTGATCTGGGCAGAGAAAAGATTGCCGGGAATTAGTTCGCCTAAACTGTTGTAAACATCGTGCGAAAGCATCATGTAATTATACGCAAAACCAATATATGGTTGCAACCCACGATACATTGAAAAAATGAGCGGCATTGATTTGCGGTGTTCAGCAATGGCATCATTAATAAACACACACTGAAGCCGGGTAACCGGTACAACATGATTGAGAGTTGAAGGTGAGTTTATTTTTATACTTAATATTGGAAGGAAAGAGATAATGTATTCGAAAACCTTTTTTGATTTATGGTTGAACAGAATTTCCATGGTTGGAAACCTTGACACGAAGGACCAGAAGTTACCATCCCAGGCGTAGTAACAATTATTTGCATCGGTATCAATAGAGTTTTGTATAAGCCAGCAATCGGCCGGTTTATTGCCTGTGGCAGGTAATTGGGCAGGTGAAAGATTGGTGGTGCCGAGTAAATTAAGTTCAGAAAGAGATGCAAAGCGCTGTGTGAAAAACTCGTCGGCATGATCAGCATACTTCAATATAAAACCGGTTGGCTTTTCTTCGTTCTCAAAGGATATATCAACCAGGGAATCAGAGAAATCGTCGGCAGGTTCTGATAAGAGAACATTGCGACGCAAAATAAATTCAACTTTTTTCTGCTCTTCATTAACTGAAATAAAACTGCCTGTTAAACTTTCGATTGCGGCAAGCAGATCACTTATCGATTTTGAAGGTAATATTTGAGAAGGGTTGAAAACATTACGATAAAGGCCGTTCTGACCGGTAGAGAACCATTCAAGGTTTACCAGGCTTATTGTGCCGGGTATAACCATGTTTTGCAAATCGGGAATATTATCGGGCAGAACAATACGATAACCGGTAAGCCGGTAAATTGCATCGAGAATGAAAGGAATAAAAAGGGAAGGGACCAGAAGGTTAAGAAATGGGTCCTTGCCAGCTACACCCATAACCCAGGGAAATTTACCGGTACCGTCGAAATAATTTGCATACCCGGGATACGACACTCCTGGGAGTGATAGATCTTCCACCTTCTGGGAAACACTTTCGAGTTGAGCCGGAAAGAAGTTATAATCATTCTTTTGATGGTCGGGCTGTAATAAAGGGTAAGTTTCTAAAACTGTACAGCTGAAAAAATTAACAAAGTAAGGTACTGTTGCTGTGGAGAAAAGGAACCAGGGATGAATTGCAGCCCCAATGCTGAAATAAATAAATGAATTTACAGGAAGGTTGGCAGTAATCAGGATCAGCCTGCGGCTTTTATCAGTAATATCAATATGATAATAATTTGTATTGGTAGTAACAGAGTCGTATTCGTAAACGCGCAGATAAAGTTTCCTGGCATCGTTGGGCATTTTAATGTAAGAATGATCGATGTACAATAACATTCTCAGGTTATTTGGCGAAGCATTCTGATCGGTTCTGATCTGGTAAACCATATAATCATTGCCTTGGCTGTTAAAGGCATTAGAAGGGTTAAGAATTGGCTGCGAGATATTAAAAAGGAAAAGTTCGGGATCAGTAACAGGGGCTGTCATGCTGGCAGTAGCAGCGGAAATTTGCGGAACGTTGATATTAATATCATCAGGAAAAGGAAGCTGATCTAAGGTGATCCCTTCTATGGTTTTATAAAATGAGCTTTCGTTGAAAAGGAACATTATCCCTATTTTATTCTTATTGGCTTTTGTAAGGCGGCACACACATTCAATAACCCGGGTATCGAGATCAATAACAGCAGTAAGATCATTAACATTGCGCATAGCCGACGAAGGAAGTGCCGGCAAACCGAAAAGCCGTGCGTTGTCGTGGTAGGGTATAGATATCTCAAAGGAGTGGCTTCCATCGGCACTGAAAAACGTATTAGAAAAAACTGCCGGAATTTTAGTATCGGCAAACAGTACAACAGGCTCGTTATTGATGTATATATTCATTGCGCTTGGTATAATGGAAGGTTAAACGGGTTTCGAAAGAAAGTGCAGCCGATGATATTGAGCCAGAATCGGATGTTACAGGGCTTAACGGAATAAACTCTCCTGATTCTGCAATATAAATTTCGGGGCTCATGAGAAGCTCGGTAAGATATTGCTTATGATCGCGTTTGTAAATGAAAGCATTTGTTTCGATTCCAGACAGTTGTTGCGCTTGCTGCGATTTGTTGCTCTCGAAAGGATAATCTTTTTCAATCTTATCGAAATATATACTGCGCCCTGGCAGAGTAATACTATCGAAGACACCCAGGCTGTTTCTGAAAATAAGGCATGCAGGCTCAACAGCTACACTGCTCAGAACATGGTAACGTCTGGCATTGCAAAGTGTTGCAAAGCTTTCATCAACAAGTTTAACATTGAAATATTGTATATCATCTGAATTTGGAAGAGATGCCGGGCAGGCATCAATGCAAAGGAAAGAGAAAGCGGGTGTAGCTGTGGGTAAAATTTCATCGTGGGTAATTCTGCTGCCATTGCGGTAAACAATATTATACCGCACATTTATTTGCCGTGGGTTATCGTGGTTAAGATAATACAGCTTAACAGGCTGGTTAATTGCAATAATATTTTCCCAGGGCTGGAAGGTAAAAAAATAATTTTGCATGCGGTCGAAAAAGCCCGCAAGCACATCGGGAAAAACCCTTCCGGCAATAGCATAATAGTACCCGGTTAGGGGTGAAGATCCGCTTATGTTGTTGCCATAGCTTAGCCAGACAGCGGCACTGTAAGCAGATAGCGAAAAAATTTCTGCAGACCTTTGGGGCAATGGAACCGGAAGCTTAGACACCAGCATAGAAATGGCAGGCGAACAATCGAAAACAGCAATAGGATCTGTTGAGTTAGCAACCCTGGCCGGAAGCGCAAGTTGGGTAAACTCGCCAAAAACATCAATTCTCAGATTTACCCGGGCAAACGGATTAAGAAGATAATCGGCAGGAGAAAGTCCTGGCGATTGTGGGTTGGTAATACCCGATCCTGATGGGGCAAGAACCGGAATTGCATTAAAATCCCATATATCAGCAAACTCCTGCGGGGCTGAAATATTAGTAATATCGAGATTAAAAGCCTGCCCTGGTTCGGTGGCTTCAATTAGAATTACAAAGGTTGCCGGGAAATGGGCATTGCCAGGAAAAAGGAGCGAAAGATTATATTTCCCGGGGCCATGTTGTTGAATAAGCGCATTATTTATAACAGGCATTATCTGCAATTCGAGCCAGGTGGGCATATCCATGCCTTCCGATGCTGTTTGAATAATATTGGGCAGGTTTACCCACGACAGCGAAGGATGAATGAACGTGAAAACATGAGTAACGGCTCCTGACCTAAGATCGAGCGTTGGCCATACAGAAGGATCACCGTAGTACAATTCATTAACAGCAATGGCAATTGATGCATGGGTGTTATTGAAAATAATATCGTTGTTTTCGCTATCGGTTTCAACCGATAGCGGAACAACATTGCCGGTGAATACTATTTGTGGAGGCGGATTTAGTTTTAGCATATCTAATTTATAAGGCGGGCGGTTTTCATATTATCTTACCAATGTTCTGTTAATTTCAAGGCGCAAATAATCGAGCCACACAATGTCGGCGGCGGCGTCGGTTGAGCTTTCGAATGCAGCAATACCGCCAGCTGTATGGCGTCCAGCGGCGGTGGGAAGATTGGTTAGTGTTTCGCTTGTAAATACAGCTGTACCGGCATCATTATATATGATAATAGATGCAGCTGATGCGTTGGCATTAACTTCAAATACAGCTGTATACCATGTGTTAAGTGCTGGCGTAAATGCGGTAACGTCCTGGGCCGTATTATTAGCACGGGCGCGGGGTGTAAGGGTTACGGCAGAACCATTAGCAGTGCCAACAAGGCAAATGCAGTCGGTGGGGTCGGCATTGGTGGTGCTGTCGAAAAAGCCAATATGAATACGGATACCCGACCTTGCATTGCGCACCTGGAAAGTAACAACAAGTTTTTCGCCACCGGCAATAAGCAGGCTAAGCGGGTCGGTGGTTATTCTGTAACCACCGTTTGCCGTTGTACTGTCTCTTAATGAAATTATACCCGGGTGTTCAATTTCACCATTAATTTGGGTAATGATTCCTGAACTTTGTGCAACGCCAAAAAAAGGAGCAAGGCTAGAAGCGTTCGGCGAATAACAGTCAGTTTCAAGAACGAGGGGGGTTTTGCGGGTTGGAATATTGGTTTTCCCGGCAAGGGCCGCTGCCAGATCGGATTGATTTGTAATAGCTCCTGTTATACTTCCCCAGGCGTTAATGCCTGCGGGACCTGCGGGACCTTGCGGACCAACTTCGCCCCGTGGACCTTGCGCACCATCCTGTCCTGGTGCACCATCCGCTCCGGCGAGACCAGCGGGACCTTGCGGGCCTTGTGGACCTGCGGGGCCTTGTGGGCCTTGCGGACCTTCAAAGCCGGTAGCTTCCTTAATTTCGCGGGTTACTTCGGTGGAAGTTTCGGAAACATTCGCACTGATCTGTTCAACCACTTCGGTTATATTAATTACGATTGTATCCATGCTATTAAGGAATATCGGTTACGGTTTGTTTTACGGGAAAATCGCCTTCAAAGTATAGCCTGCGGCGGCGATCACTTTTAAAAATAAATAGGATGTCGAAATATACCCGGCCTTCGGGGCAGTTGATCCTGAAACTGTCGATGCGGAATTTTCCGGTAGCATCATCAACTATTGTAATGCCTTTTGCAACCCTATCTACCAGCGAAACGGAGCGTATTGTGCTGCCCTGTTTAGTGCCGTGCTTGAATTTCATGTATATATTGCAATCGCCGAAGTCTAACGGCTGATCGTTGATCTTAACGTCAATTTCCTTAGCGGGCAGGGTGGTACCCTGGTAGATTTCGCCTGTGTATTCTATTTTTGTTGCCATGTGGGTATATTGTTAGAGTTTTACTTCAAAGTGCATCCAGTCGAAGTTTTTTTCCACTCCCAGGTTAATGAAGCCGTTACGGTAGAAAATATCGATCATGGGTTTGTATTCGGGTTTGGCGAAGGTTGCGCGGTCGTGGCCCCAGCGCAATTGGTTGTTATCGGGATCGAGATCGATGGCTATGCCCCAGGCGTGTTTGCTTTTTTGTGTGCCGTTGCGCACGTCACGATTTTCGAAGCAACCGCCAAAGCGGTCGATGCGCAGGCGTGAAATTTCGGCCTGTCCGTAATGGGTAAGTATCTCCTGGAATATTTTCAGGAATGTGGCAGCGAGCAACCGGTGGCAGCGCATACGGGTAACAGTGGTTTCGGGTGCCCAGGCCAGTTTCATTGGGTAGGGCAGATTGATAATAACCAGGTTGCGCTCGTCGCCGGGCTGGCCGTATTTTTCAATTATCTGGGTTCTCATGGCTTATTAATTGTTTTCTTGATTTCTAATATTTCGATTTCTATAGCTGCAATGCGCTTGTCGCTTTCTTGTAGGCGGCGGAATACCCGTTTCATCTCCTTGTTCTGTTGCGTGCGGTGTGTCTGAAATTCCTGGCTCATTGTCTGCATTATTGTTGCTATTCCTTCTATTTTCGTTTCTAATCCTTCTACCTTTTCGATGAACTGGGTTGATACGTTCTTATATATCTCGAAGTTATGCTCAATGCGCTGTGTAAGGCTGTTGAACTGCTCTATAACACGGGTTGCATCGCGGTACTGCTTAATATCTTCTACTACCTTGGGCAACCGCATATGTGCAAGGCTTAGCTGGCATTGATTCTGCGTTTCATGGAACGATGTAATGTTTCGCTCAAGGCGTTTCATTCGCCTGCCGCCCAGCAACACGGCAGCGGCAACAATGGCAATAAGTACAATAAGAAGTGCAGTGGTCATAGTTGTTGTATTTTTCTGATTCGTTCGCATTCTTCGCATTTCATGCGATAGGTTGAGATG
>JBBISA010000078.1:0-13936 GCA_037441525.1 Bacteroidota bacterium | reverse complement strand
TAAAAGCAAATTCTTCTCATTATACTTCATTACCTGAGTATTCAGGAGCAGATCATCATTTTCGGGCATAATTTCAATTATTAAAACTCAACCGACAGGGGTTTCTGATAAAGATTATGTTTAATTGTTGATTGAGAAAACCTTTCAACTACCAATAAACCAACAGGCGACTGATTTTATTTTACTGATTAAGAAAGTTTTTAAAAATGAATTACTTTTGCAATGTTTTTGGCGGAAACACAGGTTTTAAGTAATCCTTGTTTTTAAAGGGTTTTTAAAAGTGTTTTGCCAAAACCGGAGTAGTTCCGGTAAAAGGTTCTAAAATAAGATTGACACCACCTTATGTTAAACAGAAGGCATCTACGCGTAAAAGTTCTTCAAAGTTTGTATGCATTTTTCCAATCGGGCAACTCATCCCTAATTGCAGGTGAAAAAGAGTTACTCTTCGGAATCGATAAAATATACGAGCTATATCTTTATCAGTTGGGATTAATTTGTGAGATTGGTACCCAGGCTGAACGTATAATCGAAGAAAATAAAGTAAAAAAAATTCCTACCCGAGAAGATTTAAACCCCAGCCTGCGGTTTATTAATAATTTATGCCTTAAAGCATTAACCGGGAACAGGGAACTTCAAAAAAAACTGGCACAGCACAAAATATCATGGAGCAGTGATAGTGAAATTCCACGCAAGATTTTTATTCAATTCAGAGAATCAAGGGCTTACAGCGAATACATGGCATCTCAGGTAGCCAGTTTCGAACAAGATCGTGAAATAATCCTGAAACTGATAAATAACAATGTGTGCGAGTTCGAGCTTCTACATTATTTTTATGAAGAGCGGTCAATTTACTGGCTTGATGACTGGGAACTTATCAACAAAATGATAATAAAAAGCATAAAATCGCTCACTGGCAAACCAGATGAAGATTTTGAGGTAATGCCCCTTTATAAGGACCCCGACGACAAACGTTTTGCCATTGAATTGTTCCATAAAACTATTCTTAATGATAAAGAATTCAGCCCATTGATTGCTGCAAAAACCCAAAATTGGGATATTGAACGAATAGCTCTGATGGATATTATTATTATGAAAATGGCTCTGACAGAAATTATCAAATTCCCAGATATTCCTGTCAAGGTATCTTTGAACGAATACATTGAGCTTTCGAAAATGTATAGCACCCCCAAGAGTAAAATATTCGTAAACGGAGTGCTGGATAAACTCGTAGAAGAACTTATTGCCAACAAAACTATTAATAAAGTAACAGAATAACCTTTTTTTCTATGAAAGCTAAATATCAAGTCGTTGCACTGATAACACTCTTGTTTTTTGGCTGGTCATGCAGCGAAAACAAAACATCTTCAAATACTACTGTTTCTGATCAGATTGAAGAAGGTGCAGTGATAAGTTTCGACAAAACGGTACATGAATTTGGTCGTATCGAATCGGGAGAAAGGGTTGCTTATGCTTTTCGTTTCGAAAACAAAGGACAAACACCCCTGATTATTACCGGTGTGCGCACCGGGTGTGGATGTACTGTTGGCGATTACCCCAAAGATCCTATTGCTCCCGGTCAAACCGGCAGAATCAATGTAATTTTTAATTCATCAGGCAAACGCGGGTTTCAAAGCGAAGCTGTAACAGTTCTTAGCAACGATAAAAGTTCACCCACCATAGTAAGAGTAACCGCCGAGGTGATAAATATATAATTTCAATTTGTATTTTAACATTTTAATTAATCTGAACATGAACCTATTAAACATTTTACTTGCAGCCCAACCCGCTGAAGGTGGTGGCGGTTTTGCCACTTTTATTCCTTTAATTTTAGTCATTGTGGTATTTTACTTTTTTTTCATTCGTCCGCAAATGAAAAAGCAGAAAGAAGCCAAAAAATATCGTGAAGCGCTTAAGAAAGGCGACAAAATAATCACAATCGGTGGCATTCATGGTAAAATTACCGAAGTGCAGGAAAAAACCTTTACAATTGAAGTAGCTCCCAATATTCATTTCAGGATTGAAAAATCTGCTGTGGCAATGGATGGCCCGCAGGAAAACCTGGGCGAAAATAAATAATCACGCTTCAACAGCCCACATCTGCTGCTATTCCGCGGAAACCCGATAAGTCATTGAAAACATGGTGAATATGAGTTGTTGGTGATTTTTTTTCGTTGTGTAAATGCAAATGTGGGCTTTTTACAGGTAATTATTTCACGGATATTTAAAAGCAATGGCAATTTTTTCGTCTCAATCAAGGATTGTTAGAAGCAAAATAACCATATTTTTGCTTTGCCTGATGTTTAGTTTCCTTGCCTGGCTTTCCATCAAGATATCGCGTGAAACAGTTTCAACAATACCACTTGAACTTCAAATAAGCGGGGTTCCGAATGACCTTATTATCGCCAGTCTCCCCGATTCGACTTTTACTCTCTCATTGCAAACCACCGGCATACGATTGCTCACCAATCGCTCAATGAAACGGATGGGAGTTTTGGAAGCAGATTTCAACCTGTTTCAGAAGGCAAGAGGAAACAATGATAATCTTTATTTTTTCACCGCCAATCAGGCCGAAATCAGATATTCGCTAACCAACGATATACCAAGACAACAGCTAAAAATTCAGCCCGATACAATATATATTATCACTGCTCCTGCATTCCGTAAAAAAATTCCGGTGGTGGTTCGCAAGGAACTGGATTTCAGAAAAGGATTTCGCGTTTACAGTTTTCCTGTGGTTACACCCGATTCGGTATGGATTTGGGGACCGGCTGCCTTCAAAGACTCAATGCAATTTATACAGACCGATATTATAAGAGCAACTAATGTTGATAAAAATATTCAATTAAACGTTGGTCTTGAAAACCCTTTCCGACAGCATAATTTTGCAGTTTCAACAAACCAGGTAAGCGTTTTTATCCCCATTGAAGAGTTTACCGAAGCCTCTGTTGAACTCGACCTATCAGTAGATTGTCCTGAAACTGATTCGTTATTCCCCGGAAGCAGAATATTTTTGTTCCCCGACAAAGTAACCACTACCTACCTGGTTGCACTCAAGGATTTAAAGGCCATTTCAAACCAAATGTTTAAGGCCACAGTTGGCTGCCCCGATACATTAGCCAGGGAAACAGCCAGATTGCAGGTACATATTAAAGAGCACCCCGGAATTGTTGAGATTATCAGATCAAAACCATCCGAAGTTGAGTATGTGCTTATAAAAAACAATTGAAATTGCGCTTGGTTGCCAATTGCCTAAAAATTATTGCAGATGCTGAAAGTTGCAGTTACAGGGAATATGGGAAGTGGCAAAACCACTGTTTGCAGGATTTTTGAATCTTTGTCGATACCCGTTTTTTATGCTGACGCTGAAGCAAAAAAGCTATACCACGACCTGGATGTTCTTAATATTCTGGTTGATAGATTTGGTAAGAGAATTCTCAATGAAAATAAGCAATTAGACTTTAAAGCATTTGGTGGAATTATTTTCAAGGATAATAATTCCCTTGAATTTGTAAACCAATTGATACACCCCCTTGTATTTAAAAAATTCGGTCAATGGATGCAGCAACAAATCCACAAACCTTACTGCATCCAGGAATCAGCCCTGACCTTCGAAACCGGGAATTACAAAAAAATGGATAAAACAATCCTGGTGACAGCTCCGGATGAATTACTTATCAGCAGGGTGATGCAGCGCGATGGTTCTACTGCCGAACAGGTAACTGAAAGACTTAACCGTCAGCTACCCCAGAACGAAAAGAAAAAACTGGCCGACTATTGCATTGTAAACGATAATAAAACTCTTGTTATTCCGCAAGTGTTGGAAATTAACAACATTCTTCTTGGTGGGATTGTTAAACCCAAATTTGTCTTTAGCCGTTTTTTCTAATGTCCGTCAATAAAAATTTAAAGTTTAAGTTATTGATTATGTGACTTCTATTTTGACAAATCGCTAAAGAAAAACTAAATATTTGTAAGCAGAAATGCTTGCAAATTAAGTTTTTCTGAAGCGGGATTAAAACCGGCTAAGTAATTGGTTCATTACATTCCTTATGACTAATCAGAGTTAAATAATCGAGGTTTATGCAGTGCAATCTGAAAAATATTCAGGAATCCCCTAACGATAAAATTGTATTTTTGAAAATAATAAGCTATGATTTCAAAGACTTAAGCTGTCAGATAAAACCAACAAAAACAAACAACTAAAGATATGAGTGTATTAGTAAACAAAAATTCCAGGGTTATAGTGCAGGGATTTACCGGCTCGGAAGGCACTTTTCATGCCAGCCAGATGATAGAGTATGGAACCCGTGTTGTTGGAGGTGTTACCCCTGGCAAGGGAGGTTCACAGCATCTTGACCTGCCGGTTTTCGACAGGGTTGATGAGGCAGTAAAACAAGCAGGCGCCAATGTGAGTGTTATCTTTGTTCCACCTCCATTTGCGGCTGACGCTATACTCGAAGCTGCCGATGCCGGTATAGATGTAATTGTTTGCATTACCGAAGGGATTCCTGTAAATGATATGCTGATGGTGAAGGAGTACCTTCGCTCAAAAAAATCGAGGCTTATCGGCCCCAATTGCCCCGGAGTCATAACTCCCGGAGAGTGTAAGGTTGGTATTATGCCTGGTTTTATACACAACCCTGGCCGAATCGGAATAGTATCGCGCTCTGGAACACTTACCTACGAAGCTGTTGACCAGGTTACCAAGGCCGGCATGGGCCAATCGACTTGTATCGGCATAGGCGGCGACCCCATTATCGGTACTACCACACGCGATGCCGTTGAACTGCTGATGAACGACCCCGACACAGACGGAATAATTATGATTGGCGAAATTGGAGGAAGCATGGAAGCAGAAGCAGCTTATTATATTCGCGATTTTGGAACCAAACCTGTGGTGAGTTTTATTGCAGGAGCCACCGCACCCAAAGGGCGTACTATGGGGCACGCCGGAGCAATAATCGGCGGCACGGATGACACCGCCGAAGCCAAAAAGCAAATATTGGTGGCATGTGGAGTAACATACGTTGATTCGCCTGCCGAAATTGGCATTACCATGAAAAAAGTGCTGAATAAAAAATAGGATAAGGCTTAAGTGCCCGAATATCGTGTAAAGGGGGTTATGTCGTGCGGGGCATAATCCCCTTTCATATATTTAAAATAGCCCGTGATAGCTATCATTGCAGCATTATCAGTACTGTATTCAAATTTTGGGATGTAAATATTCCAGCCCGATTTTTCAGATTCAATTTCCATTGCCTTTCTCAAGCCTGAGTTGGCAGAAACTCCGCCGGCGATGGCAACCTGGCTGATGCCTGTTTCGCGCGCAGCCCTGCGCAACTTTTTCATTAATATTTCAACGATAGTATGCTGAATGGATGCGCAAAGATCAACCTTGTGTTTTTCGATATAGTCAGGGTCATTTTTGAGCTGATCGCGCAAAAAGTAAAGAATAGAAGTTTTTAATCCGCTGAATGAAAAATCGAGTCCTGGTATATTGGGGTGTGGAAACTTTATTGCTTCCGGGTTGCCTTCCCTGGCCAGAATATCAATAAGTGGTCCACCAGGATAAGGAAGCCCCATTATCTTGGCAGCTTTATCAAAGGCTTCGCCTGCGGCATCATCAATGGTTTGACCAATCACTTCCAAATCAAAGTGGTCTTTTACCAACATAATCTGGGTGTGTCCTCCCGACACCGTAAGGCACAGAAACGGAAACCGGGGATGTTTGGGTTGTTGGTCATCATCAATAAAATGAGCGAGAATATGCGCATGCATGTGATTAACTTCAATAAGAGGAATATTCAAGGCCATTGACAATGACTTGGCAAACGATCCTCCCACGAGCAGTGAGCCCAGTAACCCCGGACCATTGGTAAATGCTATGGCATTAAGTTGGTTTTTGGTTATCTTTGCTACATCAAGTGCCCTGTGAACAACCGGAATAATGTTTTGCTGATGGGCACGTGATGCAAGCTCGGGCACCACGCCACCATAAAATTTGTGAACATCCTGATTAGCAATAACATTGGCAAGTATTTTGTTGTTTTTGAGCACCGCTGCAGATGTGTCGTCGCATGAAGATTCTATCCCGAGTATGTAGATATCCATTTGGTATTTAAGAAGTTATAAAATACAGTTGTGCAAAAATTCAAGGCAGGCAAAGGTATGAAAAAAACAACCATCACCGTTTTTACAACAGTGATGGTGATGCTGTTAATACCCACCATGGCCTATCTTACACTTCGATCGCCTGCCATACAAACCTATATTGCCGGAAAGGCTGCCGAATATCTGTCGCGCGAATTAGGTGCCACTATTACAGTAGGTGGGGTCAATATATCGCGCAATCTACACATTATTCTTGAAGAAGTTGAAATTCTCGATCGCCATCAACATCACATACTTGACAGTAAAAGAATAATAGTTGACCTTCGGAGATTTTTGCCAGGGCGTCGGTTTTTGCTGCTCGACAAGGTGGTGTTCGATAAAGCAAATGTAACAGCTTTAAGGCATTACAATGAAGAAAGCTTTAATTTTCAGTTTCTCATTGATTATCTCGCCAAAGATAGCTCAACCGACACCATAAACCGACTACCCTGGGATGTTATCGTAAGGTCATTCGAATTCAGAAATTCATCCGTTTGTATGACAGATTACAATTTCGAACATATTGGCTTTGGTTTCGACCCCAACAATTTCGCATTTAAAAATATTAATATGCTGGTTGAAGATATTATCCTGGTGCAGGATACCCTTACCGCCAGCCTGAAATCATTTTCGGTTGATGAGGATTATGGCTTTTCGGTTAAATCGGTTACCTCCGATATCATGGTTTCACCACAGGGAAGCACCTTTAAAAAAACACGCATTGAAACTGAAAAAAGCCTGCTTTTTCTTAATCTTAAACTGAACTACGAAGGCTATGCTGCCCTTGAGGATTTTATTGATGCTGTGTCAATGGAAGCCGACATTAGCCCATCGTACCTGAATCTATATGATATTGGCTATTTTACTCCCGGTTTGTATGGGATGGATGGCAAGATTGATATAAGTGGAAGGCTTTCAGGAAAAATATCGAATCTGCGGGGAAATGACCTGGTTCTTAAATATGGGGCACTCACCCAGTTCGAAGGCAACTTTAGCATGATTGGATTGCCTGATATATATGAAACCTTTATCAATTTAAGTATCAACAGACTGGTTACCTTTCACAGCGACCTGGCCAGCTTCAAACTGCCCAAAAACATGGGCACAGCAGCACATTTTATTCCTGCAGAATTTGCCAATTTGGGAGTAACTTCATTTTCAGGCAATTTTACCGGGTTCCTTTACAACTTTGTGTCATTCGGCCTTTTCAATACCTCCATGGGCAGTTTTTCGACCAATCTGGCCATCATCAGCGACAATGAATTCCGGAAATTTAATTATCGGGGAAAAATTTCAACAAGAAGTTTCCGGTTTGGTAAATTAATTGGCGACACCGAAAACTTCGGGAATATTGCCCTGAATGCGTCAGTAGAGGGAACCGGTCACACCATCGATAAGCTTGATTTGCGTATTACAGGCCAGATAGACCTGTTGCAGTTCAGGGGATACGAATACAGAAAAATGCAGATTGCCGGCAACTTTATCAATCGCATGTTTAGTGGAAAATTCAACGTAAACGACCCGCATCTTATGCTCGATTTCAGCGGAGTGGTCGATTTCAGAGACGAATTACCCATAATGAACTTCGTAGCACAAATTGACAATGCCAACCTTACCCGCTTAAATATTTATCAGCGCGACTCACTCCATTACAGCATTTTATCAACCAAAGTGCATGTAAACGCTAAAGGAAGCAACCCTGACAATATTTATGGTGAAGCAAATGCTTACTCGGCTGTTTACTCTGAAAAGAAAATACAAAACACTGATGAACCGCCTGTTGAACTTATCCATACTGATGTTTTCGGGATTGAAAATACAATACAGGAAAATGGATATCGCGAATTCAGACTATTTTCTGACTTTATTGATGTGATGATAGGAGGAACCATAGACCCGGGCAAAGTAGTTTCTGATTTCAACCGCTTTTTTCACACCTTTGCTCCCTCTGTTTTTGCAGCACCCAAAGATACTGAGAACAATTCATCGGGTATACAAGATGCCAATATCTCCATCCATCTGAAAAAAACATCCACCCTAACATCATTATTCTTTCCGTGGTTAGAAATATCATCCCATACTTATTTAACCGGACATTTCAAATCGGTTATCAATGAACTGGCAATTAATGGCCATTTTGATTATCTCAGGCTTGGGGGATATTTGCTTGACAGACCTGAAATCAACATCTACTCCGACCCGGCCAACCTTGAACTAACGCTCAGGGGAAATAATCTATTCCTTACCGATAGCCTGAGAATGGAGCAATTCTTTGTTTCGGGCATGCTTTTCAGCGACACATTGATGATGCTGACCCAATGGGAAAACCGTGGCTCGCAAAACCGCAACCTGGGCAGCATAAAAACCCGTGGCAGACTCCTGTCGCCACGTTCAGCAGAGTTTTCCGTTTTGCCATCTTATGCTTACCTTAATGACTCATTATGGACCTTCAGCCCCAACAACAGGATTATTGTTGATTCAACAGCCATTTCCATCCGTAATTTCAGGGTTTACAAAAAGGATGAATACCTGCTGGTTAATGGTAACCTGACTGGACGGCCCGAAGATGTTCTGGATATTAAAGTGCAGAATTTCAACATTGAAAGCTTTAACTTTTTACTTGGCGAACGAAAAATACATTTCAGCGGCATTGCCAATGGCGACCTCAAATTATCGAACCTGCAAAACTCTCCGGGTGTAATGGCCGAACTTAAAATAAACCGGTTTGCATTCAATCGCGACCACCTGGGCGATCTTTCGCTTTCCAGCACCTGGGATGCTGTTGAGAAAGCCTTTAAGATAAATACTGAAATAATTTATCATGGGAATGTGGGTTCAAACAAACCAGTGATTGCCAGTGGCTACTTTTATCCTGAAAGGGAAAACGATAATTTTGATCTTGATATCGTTATTGAAAATTTCAAAATGTCGGTTTTTGGACGCTATATCAGTGATTTTGCGTCCAATTTTCGCGGACTTGCATCGGGCCGGCTTAAACTCCGTGGCCCTCTTTCGGCACCCGAACTTAGTGGCAGGGCCCGGCTTGTCAGAACCGGGTTCAGGGTTGATTACCTCAATACCAGCTACTCCTTTGCCCATGAAGTGGAAATCGGGAAGGACTATATCCGTTTTGATAATCTTCTGCTTAGTGATACCCTGGGAAATAATGGAAGGGTAACAGGCATATTAAGGCACCGGAATTTTTACGATTTCAGTGTAGATGTTACTATCAGACCTGAACGAATGGTGGTGTTGAATACCCAGCCCCATCACAATGAACTATTTTATGGAAAAGCATTTGCCACAGGGCTTGTTCATGTGCATGGCCCTGTAAACGATATAAAAATTGATGTTGCCGCAACCGCCAACCGGGGAACACAGTTTTTCCTTCCGCTTGATTACCTGGGCGAAGTTTCCGAATCGAGTTTTATTTCCTTCGTAAAACCAGGCCATGATAAACATTCGCAGGCAGTTTTCCAGAAACCTTCAAATTTCGGACTTACTCTTAATTTCGACCTTACCGTAACCCCCGAAGCAGAGATACAGATAATTTTTGATTCAAAAATTGGCGATATTATGCGCGGCAGGGGGTTTGGGGATCTGAAAGTTGAAGTGGACAAACAGGGTTTTATTACCATGTATGGCGACTATAATATTCAGGAAGGAGAATACCTATTTACCCTTCAGAATCTTATCAATAAACGGTTTCGCATTGAACAGGGTGGTATGATTCGCTGGACAGGCGACCTCTATGATGCCGATGTAGACCTGAAAGCCATTTACCGCCTGCGCACCACACTTTTCGACCTGGCTGCCAGCCAGACTGATACCTCTGACGTTCTGAGACGAAGAGTGCCGGTAGAGACAGTCCTTCACCTCACCAATAAGTTGTTCAACCCTTCGGTATCATTTAGCATACAATTGCCGGGCAGCGATGAATCAACCCGCGAAATGATAGACAGGCTTATCACTACTGAACAGGAGATGAACCGCCAGGTATTTTCACTTCTTATCCTTAACCGGTTTGTTCCACCAGACGAAGGTATTAATAATGCCCTGGGCTACGGAATGGGTACCACATCGGCCGAGCTGCTTTCAAACCAATTATCCAACTGGCTTTCGCAGATAAGCTCCGATGTTGATATTGGTGTGAATATAAGACCAGGGGATGAGCTTAGCGCCCAGGAAGTAGAACTTGCACTTTCGACCCAGCTTTTTAACGACAGGGTAGTGATTGATGGCAATTTCGGAGTGGCAGGAAACCATCCATCACAAACCCAAAGAACCAGTAATATTATCGGCGATGTAAACGTGGAAATAAAAATTACTCCCGAGGGAAAATTCAGGGTAAAAGCCTTTAACAGGTCAAACACCTTCGATATTCTGAATTCCAATGCCCCATATACCCAGGGGGTGGGTATTTTTTACCGTCGCGAATTCGATAGCCTCAATGAACTGTTCAGAAAACAGCGACGCACGGTTCTCGAAATTCCGGAGGTAGATGATGCCGAAGGGAACCTGCCTGACTAAGCCCTTGCTCTTCTTATTGCGAGCTATTAATTATCTTAAAAAAAGCTAAGAATAATTGATGCTTCCATTTATAATTTTCGTACTTTCGGAGCAATGTTACCACCTTAAAATTACTGGCCATGAAAGAGATAGTTGTAGCCGTTGATTTTTCAAAATCGTCCATTCAGGCATTGCAATATGCAGCCAAAATTTCCACAGCATGTGGCTGCTCCATTAAAATGGTTTACGTTAGTAAGGCCCGCGATAAGGATTGGAATATTGTTAAAGATGAAAAGGGGATGGAACTTTCTATTGCCAATAGCTTCAATAAGCTGCTGCAGGATGTGCCCGGTTTGAACCCCGGAAAAATTAGTTATAAAATTCTATTGGGTAAAATTTATGAAGAGATAACCAACCAGGCCAAATATACCGATGCAGGCCTCATCATTGCCGGGGCGCACGGGATGTCGGGTTTTGAAGAGGAATGGATAGGAAACAACGCACTTAAAATTATTTTCCATGCCGAAAAGCCGGTAATAGTTGTTAAAAAGACCTTCAGAATAAAAGACCCTTTGATTGAAAAAATCATTCTGCCCATCGACAGTACATCAGAAACGCTGCTAAAAGTTCCCTTTACAGTAAAGCTTGCCCAACTTTTCAAGGCTCAGATCAATGTTCTTTCACTGGTTAGCTCCAAAATAAAGAATATTGAGGAGAAGGTGGAGAAAAACACCAAAGCTGCCATGGACCTTATCATACCCACCGGCTTGCGCTATATAAACGAACGCAAGGTGTCCGATAACCTTTCCAAGGCCATCATCGATTATTCAGTAAAAAGAAACGGCGACCTTATTTCTCTCATGACAGATCAGGAATACACATCAGGCCATCCCATCTCCAACATTTTTGCCCAACAAACAATCAACAATAGTCCTGTACCCATACTAAGCATACGAGCCAACATGCTCCAATAGTTGCAGCCAATTGCAAGGATTTAATACCGGCAGGATAATTTGATAGCAATTTTTTCAGATATTTGCCGTTGATACCGGGTTACAAATTCACCCACCCGAAAATGCATCAACGTGAATAAGTATTCTCTGTCAATATATATATATTCTTCTATTTTTATTGCCATAATTATTCTGGCAATCAGTTTACCTTCATCAGGACAATCCCAAAGTGGAAGGGTTTATGAGTTTCTTAATCTTCCATCAACCGCCCGTATAACCGCCTCAGGAGGATATGCTGTTCCGGGCTTCGAAAACGATTTGGGTATGGCACTTTACTACCCTTCCATTCTTGGCAGAGAAATAAACAGCCAACTCTCCCTAAATTTTGCCGACTACTTTGGCGATATCAATTATGGAACTGCTGCATTCAACCGCTCATTTTATAGGGCAGGTCATTTTTCGCTGGCAGTTAACTACATAAGTTATGGCAGCTTTACCGAAGCCGACGAATTAGGAAATCGCTATGGCAATTTTTCGGCAGGCGAATACGCAGTTGTATTGGGTTGGGGAAGGCAACTTACAGAAAAAATATCCATTGGAAGCAACCTTAAATCCATCTTTTCTTATTTCGAAGAGTATTCATCCACCGGGTTGGCAGCCGATGTTTCGGTTTCATGGTTCGATTCCGACCGAATGATTGCCACATCATTGGTTGTCAGAAATATTGGCAGACAAATAACCACCTACAACAGCACACGCGAAAATATACCGTTTGATATAGTGCTTGGCATCAGCAAAAAGCTAATCAATGCACCGCTGCGCTTCTCAATGGTTGCCCACAACCTGCATCGGCCCGACCTAACCTACCCCGACTTTGTGAATCCAGACCAAATTACCCTTGCCACTGAAACACCTACCAACCCAGCCAGGGACCGCATCGGACAGTTTACAGATAAATTGTTCAGGCACCTGGTTTTTGGCATTGAGTTTACCCCAACGGCCAACCTTTCGGCCAATATTGGCTACAACTATCGCCGCAGACAGGAAATGATGGTAAGCAGCCGGCCTTCGTCGGTGGGGCTTTCTTTCGGACTTGGACTTAAAGTGTCGCACTTCAGGTTTTATTATGGCCGTGCAAATTACCATCTGGCAGGTTCACCCAACCATATCTCCATTACCACCAACATGGAAACCCTGTTTGTACGTCCTGGAACGAAACCATCAATCCGCACAGAACAATGATTATAAATATCGACCGGAATTCGGGTTTCTGCTTCGGAGTTCTCAAGGCGATTAAAGCAGCCGAAGAATACCTGAAACAATATGGAAGCCTTTATTGTCTTGGCCATATTGTTCATAACAATAAGGAAGTTGAAAGACTTGAATCTTTGGGCTTAAAGGTAATCAGCCACAACGATTTGGAAAACCTGTTCAATACAAGAGTGTTGATAAGAGCCCATGGCGAGCCCCCCTTTACCTATGAAATAGCCCGCAAAAACAATATAAAACTTATTGATGCATCTTGTCCTGTTGTACTTAAACTTCAGCAACGAGTAAAAAAAAGCCACCAGGAAATGCAGCAAAGGCATGGACAGGTGGTTATTTTTGGAAAGGAAGGCCATGCAGAGGTGGTTGGGTTGATGGGGCAAACAGATAATAATGCCATTGTAATTGGAAACGATTTTGCGGGACTGGAAAAAATTGATTTTTCAAAACCTATATCTCTTTACAGCCAGACTACCCAGGATAAAGAATCCTATAATCAACTGAAAGAACTTTTAAGGAGCCGGATAAAAACCTGTAATTGCAGCGAAGCAAATCCTGACGATTTAAAAGCATTTAACACCATTTGCAGGCAAGTGTCAGACCGGGGACCAAAAATGGCTGAATTTGCAACCAAACACGATATAATCATTTTTGTAAGCGGCCCGAAAAGTTCTAATGGGAAATACCTTTTCGAAATTTGTAGGTCGGGCAACCCTGACACCTACTTTATATCGGGGAAAGAAGAATTGCAACCATCATGGTTTGTAAACAAGCAAAGTGCCGGTGTTTGCGGGGCTACTTCAACACCCATGTGGTTGATGGAAGAGGTGGCGGCCGATATACAAAGAATTACCAAGGCATCCTAAAACTTTTTTCCTACCTGTAAATCAATTGTTCTTAAATGGTTGGATTGCTCCTCATTTCATTTCTGGAAAACTCCCTGGAAAAGTTCAACAATTTATAGCTGTAAAACCCCATTTATCCGGTTTTATGTTTTACGAAGATGATTATCCGCAATCTTGCCAGTGAACTGTTGACGCTGCTATTAAAAGCCTGTC
>JBBISA010000077.1:0-13937 GCA_037441525.1 Bacteroidota bacterium | reverse complement strand
TACTATTTTTTAATGGTGGGTTAGAACTATATCCACGAAAATGGTAGTAGAACCAGAAAAATAACAAAAGGCTTATGAATGTTGAGCTGGGTAATGGCTTCCTTAACCGACCCGGCTACAATGGCTACCCGCAACCGGTTGGAAGATATTTTCCGATGATCTTTTTCAGACTATCGGCAACATTGGGTTCACCGTCAATTATCCCGGCTGTTATCATAGATTATCCCTTTTAATTTTCGGGATAAAGATAACTTTTTTACGATTTATGCCACTGCGTGCTTACGTTAATACAAATTAGTAAATTTAATCAGGGCGGTGCATGGTTCCCCGGCCAAACGAAAAATAAACCCCCGAAAGACTTATCAGAGAAAATATAAAAAATCCCGATTTCATGGCCCATAGAAACAGAGGTTCAGAAACCTGCTTGATTGCCTGATTACCAAAGAAAACAGCAAAAACCAGAGCTGCAATGGTCATGCTCAGCATTTGCCCCACCACCCGCATGGTTGCCGATGTTCCGGAGGCAGTGGCAAGTTGCGAGCGGTCAACCGAACTCATAATGGTGTTCATGTTGGGTGATGAAAACAGGGCAAATCCCAGCCCTACCCATACCAGAATACCAGCAATAAGGGTGATGGGTGTATGGGATTCAAGAAAAACAAAGGCAAGTAATCCGGTTGCCAGAATTACCATACCCAGAGTGGCAAGATAGCGGGGTTGAATTTTGTCAGATAAACGGCCGGTTACGGGAGAGAAAACTGCCATGACAACAGGTTGGGCTATAAGGATTGTGCCGGCATCGAATGGAGAAAGACCTTTTATTTTTTGCAGGTAAAGACTAAGCAGAAATACAATTGCGAAAGTTGACGAATAGTTGATAAGGGCTGCGATGTTGGAGAAGGCAAACAACCTGTTTCGTGTAAAAAGCTGTGTATTGAATACCGGTGTTTGCGAACGACTTTCAATTATCCAGAAGATTATTAATGATACCACCCCCGATACCATGATTGCCCATCCCTGCAAACCTGGTATGCGCGATGAGCCGAAAACCAATGCCACCAATCCCGCCATGTAAAAAAAGGTACCTTTCATATCGGGCTTAATATTTCCTTTGCGCGTTTGTTCATCTTCACCCAGAAACGCAAAAGCCAAAAAAACTATGATCAATCCCAGGGCAAAAGCACTAAAAAACAGAGATCGCCAACCCAGGTATTGTGTTAATAATCCACCGGCAAACGGACCGGTTGCCAGTCCGAGATAAACTGCCGAGACCGAAATCCCCAGAACCCTGCCACGGTTTTTTGCTGAAAAGGCTGATACAAGTATTGCCGGTCCTGTGGTGCTCGACAATGCTGATCCAATCCCCTGTAAAAATCTAGATGCAATAACCCATGAACCTGAATTTGATAATCCGCATAGCAATGATCCGATTGTAAAGATCAGCACGCCAACCCTGAAAGTTTGCCGAACACCTGCCAAATCGGCCAATTTTCCCATGGGCAGCAGAAACATGGCCGAAGCCAGCAGGAAAGCGGTAACCACCCAGCTAAGGGTTACTGCATCGAGCATAAACTCTTTTTCAATGGCCGGCAGAGCAATATTTACAGAAGAAATTAAAAAAGTTGAGAAAAAGGAGGTCATGGCTACTACCCCTACAACCGATATTTGGGCCTTTGTCCAATTCATAATAATGGAAAAGTTGTTGTTGGACTTCTCGAATATAATCATTGTTTTTTAGGGTTGTAAAAGTAACCATTTGGCAATTCAGGATAAGCCAATAAGAGCCAATCTCTTCGGATAATGTGTTGTAATTTTGGGGTTGACATGATTTGAAACGTTTTTTTCTTGTTTTGGAAAATCAACTGTTAATTTCATTGGAGTATTAGTTATATTTGTTCGCAGGTCATCATAAGTTAATACACGTTTAATGTTAATTTCCGAAAGTATTTCTCTATGCGATACATTATAGTAATTTATATATTTTTTTTATTCGTAAAGGCGGGATATTGTCAGCAAATTCAATGGCAACTTGTCTGGACCGACGAATTTGAATATGAAGGATTGCCTGACCCTGATAGATGGGATTATGATGTGGGATACATAGCCAATAACGAAAAACAGTATTATACCAGAGAAAGATTAGAAAATGCCCGTATTGAGGATGGGAAACTTGTAATAGAAGCCCACCGCGAAACCCTGGAAGGTTTTGATTATACTTCGGCCCGAATGGTAACCCGTGGCAAAGCCCACTGGACTTATGGCCGGTTCGAAGTAAGGGCAAGGGTACCCAATGGTACAGGCACCTGGCCTGCCATCTGGACTCTTGGCACCAATATCAGTGAAGTGGGATGGCCTCGGTGCGGCGAAATTGATATTATGGAGCATGTGGGCTTCGAACCTAAATTGATTCATGGTAATATACATACCCGCGCATACAACCACACTCGTCGAACCAACAAAGGCGACAAGATCGAACTGGAAAAGCCCTGGGAAGATTTTCACGTTTATGCCATTGAATGGTTTCCCGACCGGATTGACTTTTTTGTAGATGGTCTGAAGTACTTTTCATTTTCAAAAGAAGCTGACAGTGAAGATGTATGGCCGTTCGACAAACCACAATACCTGTTGATAAATCTGGCAATTGGGGGCTCATGGGGTGGCAGGAGAGGCATTGATGATAGCTTATTCCCCCATCAGTTTGTAGTTGATTATGTGAGGGTGTATGAGCAGAAAGGCAAATAGAGTGCCGCGTTGAGATTTCGGATGACAGAGTTAAAGGTTTTGAGATCAGGGTTCTGAGGATATAGTGTAATGATCAGAATTCAGGTGTTAGGCATGAAGGATTTGAGTTTGATGTAAAGTGCTGTCAACAATAATTTTTGCAATAGTCGAAAAACATCTATTGTTAGACCCTATGATTTATTTGGATGTAATTATTTACCAAAAAAAAATTTGTACATGAAATTTGTCACTAAACAATCTATCGGTTTATTAATGATAATGAGCCTTTTACTTAATTCCTGCCAGCAATCTGATGAGTTTGTGGTGAAGTTCGACAGCCGCCATGAAGTGTCGGGGAAGAAATTTGCAATAAAGGATATTTCGCCTGATTTGCCCCGCGACTGGGATGAATACAACTATGTAGTGATTGAGTTTATGATAACCACTCCTCAGCGTTTCCAGGTGGGTTTTACCACCGAAACAGGTTACAACGAGTTAAGGGTAATGAGCTACACCGCCAACGGATGGAACAAACTAGCCATCCCGCTTCGCTTTTACCGCGAACTGCCCGGTGCCTGGCACGATATGGCCGGAATGTACAACCAGCCCCGCCATACAGGATGGATTAACCTGGGCGGCGGACAGCGAGGTCCACTAAGAGGAGTTGACTCCATTGGCATCAGAATGAGGGTACCCATCGGCAATCCGGAATTCAGAATAAGGTCAATCTCTCTTTCAGTTGAAGATCCTGGTGATGTTTACCTGGGTGATATTCCTGTTGTGGATGAGTTTGGCCAGTGGAAACTGGGCACATGGGAAGGTAAAATTTACTCACTTGAGCAACTGATTAGCGAGTGGGAAGCAGAAGATAACCTTGCCCGCGGAGGCATTCAATATAATTACTCCAAGTACGGTGGTTACCAGCATGCCCGCATCGACCAAGGAACGGGATTTTTTCGCACCGAACAAATAAATGGGCAATGGTGGTTTGTAGACCCCGAAGGATACCTTTTCCTGTCGCATGGTGTAAACTGTGTAAGTTATGGAGGTGGCGGCAGTGCAGTGCGCATTGATAAGCGACCCAATCTCTATAAGGAACTTCCCCCCGAGGGGGAGGGTTTCAACCCCGAACGGCCTGGCAATGCATCGTTCGGCACCTGGAACCTGCACCGTCGCTATGGCGAAGAATACCGCGAAAAAGCTACCGACAACATCTTTACACGCATGGAACGGTGGGGACTAAACACCATTGCCAACTGGTCGAGCCGAGAAGTAATGCTTCAGAACCGCAAGCCTTTTATGCTGCAACTTGGCGGTCTGGGTATGGACGCCAGCATGATGGGGCTGGTAGATGTATATACTTCAGATTTCAAAGAAAAAATTGACAATGCCGTGAAGCGCTCTGTGGAACCCTACATTGGTAACCCCTGGGTAATAGGCTTTTTTACGGGCAACGAGCCTTCATGGCAGGGCCTTGAGTTAAGGGTGTGCGAACTTATCCTCGAAAGTGAAAATGACCGACCCATTAAAAAAGAACTTCAAAAATTTCTGGCTGCTGGCGACACCCCAGAAAGACGTAAAGCCTTTGTTTACCAATCCTTCCGGACATTCATCACCACTGTTGATGAAGCCCTGAAACGCCATAGCCCCGGCCATCTTAACCTGGGAATCCGTTTTGGTGGTGTGGCCCAGGCCGAAATTCTGGAAGCCTGCAAGGGTGTATTCGATGTTTTCAGCTTCAACTCCTACACCCTTGCCCCCTCTCACGAAACAATGGACCGGCTCGCTGAAGGAACCGGTATGCCGCTTTTAATCGGTGAATTCCATTTCGGGACCGTTGACCGTGGCATGGCACAATCGCTCTGGCAGGTTGACAGCCAGGAAGAACGGGGCATAGCCTACCGCCATTATACTGAAACAGCCTACGCCCATCCGGCACTTATTGGCACTTCCTACTTTCAGTGGGCCGATCAGGATATGACAGGAAGGGGCTATGATGGCGAAAACTACAATTGTGGTCTGGTAGATGTAACCGACAGGCCCTATAAACCACTTGTTGAAGCAATCTCTGCAACCTCGCGCAGGTTGTACTTTGTGCATCTGGGCCAACTTGACCCTTTCGGGCAGGTGGTGGAACGTGCCCGTGGTTACGACCCTGTGCCCGATCTCTGGAACAAATGAAAATTGGCCGGGATTACACATCAATAAGCTTTTCGATGAACAATTAATAAAAGATAACCCTTAGGAAGCCAAAAATCCTGAAAACCTGAATGGGTAATCATTAAACATTGAGATATCTTTATCGTTTAAAATTTGGATTTCTTTATTTAAAACGTGAAATTTGCATACTAAAAATTTAAATTTATAGATAAATGACCAGAATAACTATAGCTAAGGGTGATGGAATAGGCCCAGAAATAATGGATGCTACCCTGCGCATTATTTTAGCAGCAGGAGCACGACTGGAAATTGATGAAATTGCCGTTGGTGAGCAGGTGTATCTTTCAGGAAATACAGCAGGTATTGCGCCAGAATCCTGGGAAAAAATCAGAAGAAATAAGGTATTCCTGAAAGCGCCCATAACTACCCCACAGGGCGGAGGTTATAAAAGTCTTAATGTAACCACCCGCAAATTTCTTGGATTGTACGCCAATATTCGTCCCTGCAGCAGTTTTCATCCCTTTGTGCGTACTAAGCACCCCGACATGGATGTGGTAATTGTACGTGAAAACGAGGAAGACCTGTATGCAGGAATTGAGCACCAACAAACTGACGAGGTGGTTCAATGCCTTAAGCTCATAAGCCGGCCGGGTTGCGAAAAGATTGTAAGGTATGCTTTCGAATATGCCCGTCAGTATGGACGCAAGAAAGTAACCTGTTTTACAAAAGACAATATTATGAAACAAACAGATGGTTTGTTCCATCAGGTGTTTGATGAGATTGCCAAAGAATATTCCGATATTGAAAATGAGCATTGGATTATCGATATCGGCGCTGCCAAACTTGCAGATACTCCTGAAGCTTTTGACGTTATAGTAATGCCAAACCTATATGGAGATGTGCTTTCTGATGTGGCAGCTCAGATAGCCGGATCAGTTGGTCTGGCAGGGTCTGCCAATATTGGTGAAACCTGCGCCATGTTTGAAGCCATTCATGGTTCTGCACCCCGCAGGGCCGGACAAAACCTTGCCAACCCTTCAGGGTTGTTGCAGGGTGCTGTTATGATGCTGGTGCACATTGGCCAGACCGAAGCAGCCGAAAAGGTGCAAAATGCATGGCTGAAAACCATTGAAGATGGAGTACATACTTACGATATATTTAAAGAAGGCGTAAGCACCCGCAAGGTGGGTACCAGTGAGTTTGCCGATGCAGTAATTGCCAACCTGGGAAATATGCCTAATAAACTCAAGGCTGTAAGTTATGCAAAAGGCCGGGGTCTTAATCTTCCTAAGTATCAGCGCCGGGCACCTGCCAAAAAAGAACTGGTTGGGGTTGACCTTTTTGTGCACTGGGATGGATATAAGCCCGATGAACTGGCCGCCAAAATAAAAAATGTGGAAATAGCAGATGTGAAACTTTCTATGATTACCAATAGGGGCATCAAAGTTTGGCCCGAGGGTTTTGAAGAGACTTTCTGCACCGACCACTGGCGTTGCAGATTTAAACCACAGAGAAAGGAAACTCTCACCAAACAAGAGATCATCGAACTTCTTGCATTGGCCCATAAGGTGGGCATAGATGTGGTAAAAACAGAAAATCTTTATACATTCAATGGTCGCCAGGGCTATTCGCTTGGTCAGGGTCAGTGATATTATCATAATAATTATTCTTTCAGCTTAAAAATCCTCCGGCAATACTTATCCGGGGGATTTTTCATTTAATTTTACACACCACGCCTGAAGGTATATTATGGAAAAAATTGCTTCTGTTTCCCCATCTATATTTCTGGAAAATGCCAAAACTACCCCTGTAATTGATGTGCGCTCCCCTGGAGAGTATGCTGAGGGGCACATTCCAGGCACGTTTAATTTGCCTTTGTTTGATAATGATGAGCGAAGCATAATTGGGACCTTATACAAGAATTCAGGCAAAGAGGCAGCAGTTCTGGAAGGGTTGGGAATTGCCGGGAAAAAACTTCAGAATTTTGTGAAACAGGCACGACGGATTGCTCCCGAGCGAAAAATTCTTGTTCATTGCTGGCGTGGCGGGATGCGCTCAGAAAGCATGGCGTGGCTGCTCTCAACAGCTGGTTTCGATGTGTGCCTGCTACAGGGTGGATACAAAGCCTGGCGAAAATTTATCCGAGATTCATGGGAAAAGGAGTGCCGGCTAATTGTACTGTCGGGCAAAACCGGCTCAGGAAAAACCGAAATACTCAGGGCAATTGAAGCTATGGGGCAACAGGTGCTCGATCTGGAAAAGCATGCCAACCACAAAGGTTCAGCCTTTGGGGCCATTGGTGAATCGCCACAGCCTACCAATGAGCAGTTTGAAAACAACCTTTGCGACTCATGGTTAAAACTCGATTTCACTAAACCAGTTTGGGTGGAGGATGAAAGCCGGTTTATAGGCAAAGTAAATATCCCCGAAAGGCTTTATAACCTTAAGCAACGTTCATTTTCCATTTGTATAGAAATGCCGGTTGAATTGCGTGTTGAAAGGCTTATTGCAGATTATACACGCTATCCGAAGGAATTACTTCTCCATTCTCTAAATAACCTTAGTCGGCGGCTGGGCGGCGATAAAGTGAAGATAGCTGCTGATGCTATTGAAAATGGTGATTTTGCCACTGCTATAGGGATTGTGCTCACTTATTACGATAAAACCTATACCTACGACCTTGAAAAAAAGGAAGGTGCTGAAATCCTGATGTTAAATACACAAACTTCTGATGCCAACTCAATAGCCCGGCAAATTCTGGAACAACCCGGCATCCAAAAGTATTAGCCATTTCATACCACTATGGAAAAACCTGTTTATCTCGACTATAATGCAACCACACCCATCGACCCGGAGGTGAGGCAAGCTATGCAACCTTTCCTTGATCAATATTTTGGAAACCCGTCAAGTTCGCACATTTACGGAGTGCAAACACGGCAGGCCATCGAAGATGCCCGCATCCAGATTGCCCAACTGCTGAATTGTTTTCCTGATGAGGTGATCTTTACCAGCGGAGGCACCGAGGCCAACAACTGGGCACTTAAAGGGGCAGCCTTCCAGAATCGCAAAAAGGGGAACCACATAATAACTTCACAAATTGAACACCCCGCTGTTACCGAAGTCTGTATTTATTTGCAGGAACAGGGTTTTTCTGTTACGTGGTTGCCTGTAGATGAATTTGGAAGGATTGATGTTAAAGATGTTGCCCAGGCAATTACCCCGTCCACCATCCTGATAAGTATTATGCATGCCAACAACGAAACAGGTACCATTCAGCCCATTGAAGAGATTGGGGCACTCGCCCGAAGCCGTGGTATTCTGTTCCATAGCGATGCTGCCCAGTCGGCAGGTAAAATTTCGGTTGATGTTAAAGGATTGAACGTTGATCTGCTCTCTCTTGCCGGCCATAAGTTTTATGCACCCAAAGGGGTGGGAGCTCTATATGTAAAACGGGGTGTGCAACTCGAAAAACTTATGCACGGCGCCAACCATGAACAAAATCTCAGGGCAGGTACCGAAAATATTCTTGAAATTGCGGGGTTGGGAAAAGCTGCTGAAATCGCCCTTCGCGACATTGAAAAAAACACAGGGCAAATGCGAAAAACCCGCGACCATTTATACAATCTACTCCTTGATGAATTGTCCGGTATAAAACTTAACGGGCATCCTGAACTGCGACTCCCCAACACACTAAATATCAGTTTCCCGGGGATGGAAGCAAATATATTACTGGATGAACTCGCGGGTATTGCTGCTTCGGCCGGTGCCGCCTGCCACTCCGACAGTGTAAATATTTCACCTGTACTGCTGGCCATGAAAATTCCGGAAGAGTATGCTAAAGGAACCCTACGTTTTTCGACCGGAAAAAGCACCACTATAACCGAAATACACACAGCAGCCCGTTTGGTAATTGATGCTGTAAAACGTCTTCAGCCTGGTGCAGAATTGCCCGCAGAAGAGACCATGGTGTCTGGTCAGATAAAGCTTACCCGTTATACCCAGGGTTTGGGTTGTGCCTGCAAAATACGACCACAGTTTCTTGAAAGACTGTTAAGGGATATGCCCCCGGTTACTGATAAAAATGTGCTTGTAGGCACCAATACTTCCGATGATGCCGCTGTTTACCGAATCAGCGATGAAATGGCCTTGGTACAAACCGTAGATTTTTTTACTCCTGTGGTTGACGACCCCTATTCATTTGGTGCTATTGCAGCCGCCAACGCCCTAAGCGACATATACGCCATGGGAGCAAAACCCTTGTTTGCACTTAATATTGTAGGATTTCCGACCAATCGGTTACCGGAACAGGTTTTGAAGAATATTTTAAGAGGGGCAACAGACAAAGCCGCCGAAGCAGGCATCAGCATATTGGGGGGCCATACCGTTGAAGACCCCGAACCTAAATTTGGAATGGTGGTTACAGGGATGGTACATCCCGCAAAAATACTCACCAATTGCAACGCCAAGCCTGGCGATGTGCTGGTGCTTACTAAACCTATCGGCACTGGTATAATATCTACCGCCATAAAGCGAAACATGGCCGATGAAACTATTGCTCTTGCCGCCCTCGAAGTGATGATGGCACTTAATGCCAATGCAGCTGCCATCATGGAGCAATTCTCTGTGAATGCCTGCACTGATATTACCGGATTTGGTTTACTGGGCCATTTGAATGAAATGACAGCTGGTTCGGGTGTATCGTGTATAATTAAATCGGAAAATGTGCCTGTTCTTAAAGGTGTTTACGAACTGGCCATGGCAGGTGCTATTCCCGGAGGGAGCCGGAACAACCTCGATTTTGTGCAACCACACATAGAATGGGCTCCAACCATTTCTGCCATTATGAAAGTGATCCTTTGCGATGCACAAACATCGGGCGGATTGCTTATTTCCCTTCCTGCCAATGAGGCCGGAGAATATATTGCCCGGACATTAGCAGAATATGGCATACGAGCCCAGATAATAGGCGAAATCATTGAGCCAGGTCTAGGCAGGATAATTGTTGTTTGAATAGTTTTGTGGCAGAATTCCTGTTACGGGATTGGGGTGATTTTCAAATCCCGACCTCCATTATGCTTATAAAACTGGATTAAAACCCAAATAGCTTTGGTAACCATAAGCTAAGCTGCGGCAGATAGGTTATGAGCATCAGCACAATAATCATGGCAGCAAAAAAGGGCATAAGCGGCCGTATTACCTTTTCTATACCAATTTTAGCCACACTGCAACCAATAAATAATACTGCGCCAACCGGAGGTGTACAAAGCCCCACACTAAGGTTTACAACCATGATTATTCCGAAATGGATTGGGTCCATGCCCAGATCGACCACTACAGGAAGGAAAATGGGAGTGAAAATAAGAACGGCCGGGGTCATATCCATAAAAATTCCCACGAACAACAATATCAGGTTGATAATGAGAAGTATAATAAAGGGATTGGAGCTTACCGATAACAGTCCTTCACTTACACTTTGAGGTATATTGGCATATGACATAACCCACGAAAGCCCCATAGATGTTGCAACCAGCAAAAGCACAATAGATGTGGTGGTAACTGTACGCAATAAAATGGCAGGGAGATCACTGAGTTTTATCTGCTTATAAATCATTGAAAGGACTAATGTATAAAGCACTGCTACCGCAGATGCTTCTGTAGCCGTAAAGTAACCTGCTATAATTCCGCCGATAACAATTACCAAAAGGAACATACTGGGTATGGCATCAAGAAATTTAATCACTCCGAATTTGATAGTTACTCTTTCGCCTACCGGATAGTTTTTTCGATAAGCAATGGCAGCCGCTACTCCCATTAGGAATATACCGGTAAGAATTCCCGGAATGTAGCCTGCAAGAAACAGGGCCGCAATGGATGCCCCACCACTTGCAAGGCTGTAAACAATCAGAATATTACTGGGTGGAATTACCAAACCTGTAGTGGCCGAAGTAATGTTTACCGCTGCACTATAAGCCGGGTCATAACCTTCTTCCTTCATTTTAGGAGTCATAAAGCTGCCGATGGCCGATGCTGATGCTGCTGCGGAACCTGAAATAGCTCCGAAAAGCATATTGGCAATTATATTTACAAAGGCAAGGCCGCCAGGTAGTCTTCCAACCAGCACCTTGGCAAAATTTATAAGTCGCAGAGCAATTCCTCCCTGGTTCATTAGTTGGCCTGCCAGAATAAAAAAGGGTATGGCCAGCAGCGCAAAGCTATTCATGGCAGTTGCCATTCGCTGGGCAAAGGTGGTAAAGGCCGGCAGTGGCATTATGCTGATAAGCAGGGTTAATCCACCCGAAATACCAATACTATAGGCAATAGGGACTCCAAGAATCAGCAATAAAACAAAGGAAATAACAAGTACCAGTATTTCGAAATATTCCATTTGTATTCAGGTTTTATAGTTTTAATTGATTTTTGCTTTAAGCACCATTCAATGTTATTTTTTTGAAATTACCGACCATTTACCTTCCTACTCCAGTTTGTGTATTACCAGTATCTTTAGTCAGGGGTGAATTATGGATCTGATAATCAATGAATTTATCACATTCAACCAACGATTTCCGATTTCTGTCGCCCGCAACAACTATTCTTGTACATTCCGCCATATTAGCAAAATATCGGTGATGGCATAATAAATAATGAACAAGCCGCTCAGGGGCAGCACTATGTAAACATAGCCCACAGGTATTTGCAAGGCCGATGAAATCTGGTTGAGGTGGAAAGTTATATAAACCAGGTTTGCACCCCCTACCATCAGAATTATTGAAGAGAAAATAATAATGAGCAAATTAATCAATGTACCCAGACGCTTTTTATTTTGAGAGGTAAGCTTTCCAGAAATAAGGTCAATGGCAAGATGTTGTTTTTGCCCAGTGGCGTATGCTGCACCCATCAATCCTACCCAAATAAGCAGAAAGCCAGCCAACTCATCGGTAAATGAGCTTGGATGCCCGATTACAAAACGGCTTGTAACCTGCCACAATACGTTGAGAACCAATACGCCCATTAAAATGGTTACAACCCAGCCAAGAATCTTGTCTATTATAATGCGATGCTTCATAGTCGGAGTTTTGTTTAATGGTCTATTGGTTGTTATCTAATTCGTTTTGGGTGGTTTTTTCATCAGGATTCAGAGCCTGAATTCGTTTGATAAGCTCAAAAAGGCGGGCATCCTGTTTGTATTGTTCGTAAAGTCCCTGGGCTATATCTATAAAAGGTTGTTTGTCAGGATGTAATATCTGAACTCCGGCTTCTTCCACCATTTTCAGTGAGTGAAGCTCAGATTCTAGCCACAGTTCGCGTTGATGAATGGCCGACTCATCAGCGGCTTCCTGCAGCCATTGTTGTTGCTGAGGTGAAAGGGTGTTCCAAATTTTCGTACTTATAAGCAACACATCAGGGATGGTAGAATGTTCGTTGAGGGAGTAATACCGGCAAACTTCGTAATGATGAGATAAATATAAGCTTGGCGGATTGTTTTCAGCACCGTCAACCACCCCCCCCTGCAAAGCGGTATAAAGTTCGCCCCAACTAATAGGTGTGGGAGAGCCACCAAATACTCGTATCATATTTACAGCAGAGGGGCTGGGCATAACCCTGATTTTGAGACCACGCAAATCGGAAGGGTGCATAATGGGGCGGTCCTTGGTATAAAAACTTCGGCTTCCGGCGTCGTAGAAGGTAAGTCCGCGCAACCAGAACTGTTCACCATCGCTGAGAATTTCTCTTCCCACATCACCATCGAATACCTTCTGCGCATGCTCGCGACTAACAAAGATGTAAGGCAATCCGAAAACACGGTACGATGGTGCAAAACTTTCCATAATAGCTGCCGAAACCTTTGTTATGGCAAGGCTGCCAATCTGGAGCATTTCTACGTTTTCGCGTTCTGAACCCAATTGTCCGCTTGGATAAATATCGATGCGCATCTGTCCGTCTGATTTCTCATATACTTTCCGGCCCATATAAACCATGCCCTGGTGCACCGAATGACTGGGGTCGAGCCCATGAGCCAGTTTAAGAACGGTAACATGCTCTCTCTGAACGCAAGCTGTGTTAAAAACAATAATCCCTAAAAAGATGATTAACAGATTGCGAGAAAAAAAATTTTTGGTCATGAAACTTGAAATAGAATTGAATACTGAACAATGTATCAAGGCAAGTGCGATGCTACTTCCTGATTTTTTTTAACAGGATGGAAATGTGCATGGCCCGGTCCTGAAGGAGTGCGAAATTTTTTTCCTTAATTATATCATTGCTTACCAGCTGACTCCCCATCCCAAGGCAGGTAGCGCCAGCTGAGAACCATGCTCTTAGATTTTCCTCGTCGGGGGTAACGCCGCCAGTTGGCATTATATTGGTCCAGGGCATAGGGCCTTTTACTGATTTAATAAAGTCGGGGCCACCCACAGAACTACCAGGGAATATCTTTACGATTTCTGCACCCAGCTCTTCAGCTTTCGATATTTCTGTAACAGACCCGCACCCTGGTGCCCAAAGTATTTTGCGGCGGTTGCAAACAATGGCAATATCTTCCTTCAATACCGGAGAAACAATGAAATTGCTCCCCAACTGAATATAAAGCGAAGCGATAGCTGCATCCAGCACTGAACCTATACCCAGCACCACCTTAGGCAATTCCTTGGCTACTTTTTTGTTGAGTGTTGAGAACACCTCATGCGCATAGTCGCCACGATTGGTAAATTCAAATACATTGAGCCCACCCTGATGACAGGCTTTTACAATTTGAAAACAGATTTCGGGGTCGGGGTGATAAAAAACCGGTATCACACCGGCAGCCTCCATGGCTAAAAATGTCTGAATGCGGTTAAATCGGGCCATACAACGGGTTTTATACAATCGATTGTACAAAAATAGAATCTTTAATGAAACAGATAGTAAGTTAGGGAATTTATTTTTTAAGGGAAAATAATTCCGGCTTCCAATAAATACACGTGGTTTGACCAATTATATGCACTAGCAGCCGGGAAACAAAATCTTTTACTAGGGTATTTACATCTTGCCACATGACTAGAAGTGTTATTATAACTTGT
>JBBISA010000076.1:0-14009 GCA_037441525.1 Bacteroidota bacterium | reverse complement strand
CGCTCAGAAACTAATAGTTCTAAAGTATCATTTTGCTTAATTAAGTCGTTGTGAAGTTGCGAATTCTGAATGGCAACCGATAATTGATTAGCGACAGTTTGACCAAGTTCTATTTGTCTTTGAGAATATCTTTTAGGTTCTTCACATGCTGTGAGGATTAAAACACCTAAAGCTTTTTCCCCTTTGATAAAAGGCAAATATAATAGTGACCGTGCATTGCTTAATTTTATAATGTTATTCTCTGCCTCTGACAGTTTTGCATCTTGAGTATCTGAAATAAATATAGAATTTCGTGTGGATATTGCAGTTTCAATATGAGGATGGTCAGGGAGATGTGCTTTTCTGAAAATATCAGGCAGACCAGGGTCTAAAGGCGGAGTGGCAGCCATGAGAAATAATTTTGTTTCATCCTCCAAAATATAAATTGCTGCTTTTTTAATATCTAGCAATTCTGACATCCCATCACAGATTATCTGCAAAATTTCTTGATAGTCAAGTGTTTTAATAATTCTTTGACTTATTTTCGTGATAATTGAAAGCTCACGAAAATTTTGAGATTTATCATTGCTATTTTTCATCCGTAAATAATTTTTAAGTTAAGGTCGCCCGTTAATACGGGAGAACCACACATGTTCTAAAACTTATTCTCATCGGTGTTTGTGTTTTGCAAAAACATGTGGGTTTCATAAGTGTTTTCTTTATTCAGCAGTTTATTGTTTTTTCTTTTAATTCCCCATTCATTTAAAAAATTAAAATGAATATATTAATTTTTCTTATTCTGACTATTGTTGTATAATCGCCAATAATTCAGGCGATTGAAATTTAAAAATCTTCGATGGTAGGGCCAAATTTACCATTTGTTTTTTTATTCTTTTCACAAGTCCAAACTTTCTTTTTTAATGTATGAATAAATATCCTTTGGGGTTCATGCACTACATTCCTTGTTTCAATCCGCCCACGTTAGCTTGCGAAATCATTTTTTGTGGAAAAGGGGAATGACGCACAACGTTTTCGGGCTTTGCGTTCGGGCGGGTTTCGGAGCACGACTTGTCCCGCAATAGCGGGAAAACTGTCAATACACCACAAAAGTTGATGCGAGGTAGAATGTTCAATTAACCACTTCACCCGCCATTGAGCCAAACGCCTGTTGGCGGCTGGTTTAATCATTTCGTACTTCCCATTGAATTAATATATCATTGTCATATAATTCGAGTAATTTGATTAGAACACAAAATGTAGCGTTGCTTGGTTTAACAATAGCTATTTCGCCTCTGTGAAGTCTTGCATAGTGACTTGGAAATCTAAATACCATTGGGTCTGTTATGTCAGAGAAGTTTGTGGCACCTGCCGCAACTCTTACCGCTCCGTTTTCACTTAACAAGTCCACAATTCCATGATTTGTCTGTAAGTTGCTCCATCGAATATTTATTGTTCTTGTATCTTTTTCAGAAAATTGAACATCTAAATGAGTCCCGCTATGTACAACTGGAATTCGTCTTTTTCCTGGTCCAATTAATTTATGAATGTCCCCGAATTCAAATGTTTCTTCTTCAACAGCTTTTCTTAATTTACGGTTGAAAAATGATACATTAATTTTATTTTCGAGTAATTTACGATACCCTTCAGAATAAATAGTTCCGTTTGGGTCTAATACTCCGATTACAGCTTCTCTAATTCCCGAATTTATTATTAGGTCTGCACAGCATTCCGTAATTTGTTCTTGCTGAATGGTTACACAAGGTTCCAATGTCGTATGAATAGTTGCGTCTTGTAAATCGTCTTTGCTTAGCTTTTCGATAGCAACTCTTTCTGCATGAATTCCTTTCCTCTCTCCTCTAAAGCCAGTAGAAAGTAAAACACCACCTTTAGAAATTACTGCCCCAACACGAGGAAATTCGGTACACTTCAAATGTTCTTCAATAGCAATTTTCATTAAGTCAGTATTGGAATATTTTGTCATTCTGTGAGTTTACCTTTAAAAATTTTCAAGTCATTTACATTGTGTTCTGTCTCCAAAACTTGCCGCCAACTTGTTTATATCAGCAAATATATATCAATTGTAAAAATAAACATATACAGAGTAAATTAATTTAAATATTAATATCTTGAAAATGAATAACCTTTCAACTCTGGGGCTTCAACTTCTTTCTCCACCATAGATTATATACTGTTGTGGTTATTGGGTTTGGCAACATACCTGTGTATCACAACTTCATTGCCGGGAATTGATTTTCCTGCCTGTTGATATCCATCTTTGAGAATTATCTATTTGCTACATTCCTAAAAGAGAAGCTCTACGGGTGGGGTTAAACCTGGCCAGGTGATTCGTTCACCAAATTTCTGATGAATAATTTGGGTTTAATATCCGTTCAATCTCGGTTGCCAGTATGGTAGCATAAAATTTTGCTCCTGCTCTGGTTAGGTGAACCGTATCCTGACTGATAAATTTGCCGTTGCCATCAAAAATGCGAATTTTACCATCTTCATTTATCACCGGGGTAATTAAGCTGATGTAACTTGCGCCCCATTCATGTTGCAATTTAGCTTCTGTTGCCATGGTGCCTTCCCGCATGGAAGCATAGTATTTCGAAAAGTCATTTATCGAAGACATATTATTGTATTGTATTCCATTGCTATATCCAAAATTTTTAATCCCAAACACAACTACTTTTTCCAAGTCAATAGAAAAGTGAAAAGCATTGCCAATTTCCATTATTTCTTTTTTATCCAGAACTCCGCTGGCTGCAACCACTACCAAATCGGCTTTTTCCCACCGTGCAGCTATGGTTTCATCGTTTTTTATCCTAAGTATGTCAAAATAATTCAGTTGAATATATTTATCAATTGAGCTTTCTGAAAAAATATTTACTACATCGCGTCCATGACTATCACCAATTATTAAAACCTTGAACCTGTCATTCTCTTCAAAGTCCTTATCCAGTTGTCGAACCTTTTCGTTGTAGTGGATATGAATATTATCTGATCCGGAAAAAAGATTATAACCTTGTTTTCTGACATCTTCTCTGGTAAGCCCGATTTCAGGAAAATCTTTATAAACACCGCCTATAAAATAAATGTAAAGAGCAGAAGATGTGCTTATTATAAAAATAAAGCCTAATAGCATGAAAGCTCTTTTGGTTGATATTTTATGTTTATCTCTAAAGGGATTTTCAATAAAGTGATAGGTAAAAGCTGATAATGTAAAGGTAATTGAGATAAGAAAAATGGTTTCCTGAAAGCCAATTTTTTCAAAGTAAGCATATCGTGAAAATGCAAAGATTAATTGATGCCACAGGTACAAACTGTAGCTTATTTTGCCTAAATAAACTGCAAACTTGTTCTGAAATAAGTATTTAAGAACAACATCATTCGGGCTAACAAAACCACCGGTAGTAACAGCTAAAACGGTACAAATTGTTGTAAAAACTACCAGATACCGGCTTGAAATATCCGGGGCAAGGAGCAGCAACAAAATTCCGGTTACAGAAAAGTAAAACAAATACTTAATGGAAGGGTGGTTAACTTTTTTGTGGAAAGAAATTACGGCAAGAAGGCCGCCAACAGATAGTTCAAAAAACCTGAAATGCAATAAATAGAATCTACTGGCAGCGTTACCAAAAAACAGGAATAAAACAATGGAAATGAGAGATGTAACAACAAGAAAATGATTTATCCACTTTAATCGAATCTTTGAAATCACTAGAAGCAGGAAAGGATAAATTAAGTAGTATTGCTCCTCTATTCCCAGGCTCCAGGTGTGCATGAGTGGTTTGTATTCATTTTTTGTTGCCCAATAGTCTGCCGAGGTTATTAGCATTAAAATATTGTTGACAGAAAAGTTGCTTGCCACCACCGATTGCGCTAAATTTTCCAAATCATCGGGCAGCATCAGAAAAACCCCAAAAATTAAGGAGATGGTAGTAATGAAAAGCAATAATGGAATTATTCTCCTGACTCTCCTTTCATAGAATCGATAAATGGAGAATTTCTGTTCGTTTAAATCCTTGTAAATGATGCTTGTAATAAGGTATCCGCTTATCACAAAAAATATATCAACTCCCAGGTATCCATTGGGCAGATAACCCAAATGGAATAAAATAACAGCAATTACGGCAAGTGCTCTCAGTCCGTCGATATCAATTCTGTATTTTATCATTCTGCAATATATTCCTTAATATTGAGTATGCGAATTTTTTCACAATCGCTTCCTTTTATCCAACAGGGCTTTAAACTCTTATCAGGTATTTTGTTAAACATTCATATTTAGGGGTTTATTAAATTGATAGTTATAATCAAAACCTTAAATTTTCTGGTCATTCGCCAGGATATAAAAGTAACTTTTAAAAACCAGGGGAGACACTTCAATAATGGGTAAGTAAATGCCAGGCAGGCGATTGCAGCCTTGAAACTTATACAACCAATACCATTTTGGAGTGCGACACATACGCGGTTTTGCAGTTAGTGAGCCTTTGCTGTTTATACTTTATCAGCGGTTGTTTTTATGGGTTCTATATCTATAAAATGGCATTTGTTGCAAAAGACGGGAGGTGTGTTTTTAAACCATAGCTTTCTGAATTCCTGATATCCATCAGAGTTTAAAACATCGATTACCTTCGAATCAAAAACATTTCCAAAATGGAGCTCTTTGGGAAATGGTTTGGCACAACAGGGAGGCACAAACCCATTCCAGCATATATAAAAATGAGTCCAGGGGAATGGGCATTTCTGAAAACTGTTATCTGTTTTGAAATTACGTTCGGTAACTAATACTTCAGGATTACTCTTTATGGTCTCTTCAAGTTCTTCAATTATTTTAAGAAATTCTGCCGATTGATAGAAAGTGTAATATGATTGTTCAATGTTGGTAACCGAAGCAAGGTTAAACAAGGTAAAATCGACGTATTTTACATTTATTTCTTTTGCATATTTGATAAGCAGCGGCATGTGTTTATAGTTTTCTTTGGTAACAACCATATTCAGCATGATGTCTGTACCGGTATTGTGTGCTGTTTGTGTAAGGGTTCGGAGATTTTTGTCCAAAACTTTGAAATCCGATTTTTGGCGTATCATATCGTAGGTGTCTTCAATACCATCTACCGATACTTGTATAGTGTCTATATTGCCTGTTAGACGGATCGCTTTTTCAATAAAATCAGGCAACACCGCATTTGTAGAAACTGTAATAATTATTCCTTTGTTTTTTTTCTTAATGTAATTTACAATTTCATCAATCTCTTTATACATAAATGTTTCACCCATACCTGTGAGTCCAATAGAATCGAGATAAGGCCATACTTCATCAATAATTTTCTTGGCTGATTTCAAATGGATATTTCCTTTATCCATTTGCTTCCCATACCCATACTCCCGTGCGCATGTAGTGCACGAAAGATTGCAATAATTGGTTAGTTCAAGAATAATTGTTGATGGGAAAGCGACTTTTGCAGATTTTGTAGCCTTGTAATAAAAGTGCTTGATTTTATTTGCTGAATACAGGAAAAAATACTTTCCCCCGGGCAGATGAAGCAATCTTTTTACAGCTTTTGATAGTTTACGTTTATTCATAAGTTTTATGTCGGATTGTAGTTTTCTTAAAAAAACTGTATAAATCAGTTTCTGATAAAACCACCGGTTGAATTGGCAATTTTTTCCAAATGTAAGCCAATTTTTAAAATTATGAATATCATTCGCATGCGGCGCATTGGTTTGGGTTGAAGGCTTCCCCTTTTTAGTAAGGGTTAATAGTTAACGATTTAAATTTTAGTCTTTATTGTCAGTCGTCCGATATGTTCTGTTTAGTCGTTAATCAAGTCCGGTATAAGGTTGTCTGGCCAGCTATTGCCAAAAAGATGTTAGCAGTAGCGCTATAATTTTTCATTTTCTGTTAGAATCATAATCGAAATTCCTCCTATGGTTTTAGAACAAAAGCGTTTATTTATCCTGAAAAGCAATGCTCGTATTAATTCAATAATTTTTTGCTTTATTGTTGTTGGCTTAAAGATGGGTTCAGTATATAATTGATCAATTATTTTATATCCGCAATCTTTTAAAATTGATTTTATGAAATCTTCCGTGTAGTTATGTATATGCCCGGCTCTTTCTTTAGAATCAATAAGCATGGCTTCCCGAAAAAGTGACCATACACACATATCAATAGGAATATGAAATATTTTATACCGGCTTTTTGATGAAAGGTCTCTTAACAATTTAAAATAATTTTCTACGTGTTCTATAACATCCATTATTAGAATTAGATCAACTGGTTGATTTAATTCAAAATCTGAAATATCTTTTAATTCAAATTTTATTTGTGAAGTTTCTTTTTTCTTTGCAATATTAATAGCATCAGGCGATATATCAAATCCAATAAAATTTGTTTTTGAAGGCAGTTTCGAGCTTAACTGAACTAATATTTCACCGCTTCCGCACCCGACTTCACATATTGATTCTAAAGGAATTTGATGTTTACTTAATAGCTTTAAAACTTTGTTAGCTTTGAATTCCGAATCTTCGGCATTCCAATTCGGATTCTTACTTAAATAAGTGCCGTCCTTATAAATATCAATATAGGTTTTTGTCATACAATAATTATTTGGCGTTACCTGTAATGGGGGTCAGGCAATGGAATCTCACCCCTGCCTTCCCACAGATCTGTGCGTGAAAGTAACCCTTCGCACAGTTTGTCACGCTTTTGTGCGGGAGTTCTTCATGTTGATAAGTCACTTCAAATATCTCTATTATTTATGGACGTACCAAAGACCAATGTGTAAATAAATCGGGGCGTTCATTGTATCTCGTTCGCAGGTATTGTAAACTCGCCAAGGAAACACTAATATTTGTAATAAAAGATGCTTGAAAATTAAATTTTTCTAATCCGGGTTAATTATACCTGAATTACATTGCTCGTAACAGTGCTATCTTTCCCCAAAAACTCTAAAAAACAGCCGTAAAATACATAACTGATTTCAAGGATTTTGTTCAACCGGAAACAGAGACCGAAGGACGAGCTCAGCGAAGCTAATAATCGCTGGGTCGCCGTATGCACTGGACTCATATTTCTGTTTATGATAGAGCGTTTTTTTTATTTTATCGAATAATTTGTTCCAGGTCCAGTTCCAAATTTTTCTATTAAATTTTTCTCTAATAATTCTGGTAAAATTCGTTTAACAGTTGGATTAGGAATACCTAATTTCTTAGCAATTTCTCCTGATTTACATCCAGCATTATTTTCAATAAAAGTCAATATGGATTTTTCACGTGGGGATAACTTTGTTTCAACACCTTTGCTTTCAATTTTTACCATTAGTTGATGCTGAATATTTCCAAGAGCATGAAAGAAAAATCGAATCCAATCCATAACATCTTCATTGGGTCTTTGTGCCTGACAATTTCTTAAAACTCTATTATATTCGGTTTTTCGACTTTCAATTTCATGTTCGAAACTAATATATTGAATCCATTTGTATCCTTTTTTTAATAAAAGTAAGGTTGAAAGCAATCTGCTTAGTCGTCCGTTTCCATCTTGAAATGGATGAATACTCACAAATTCATAAGCAAATAATGCACATTTAACCAATGGATGAGTTTCATTATCATTTACATACCAATTAATCAGGGATCTTATTGCATCCTGGACCGACTCATCCACTCTTCATACCGCATAGAACTTAAAGGAGAAAGCCTTAGAAAAAAACCGTAAATTTGTCAGCCATCCCGCTCTTTGATACCAAAACCTCAGGGGGGGCAATATGACCGGATTAGGGGGTCAGTATCACCGGAATAATCACCTACAGCCCTGTTTCTAATGTGGTAAATACCCTAAGGGCCAGCGGACTGGTAATCTTTGCAGGTATGTGAATTAAACCCAAATTTGTATTTAGCCGTTTTTTCTAATAACCGTCATTAAAAATTTAAAGTTTAGGTTATTGATTAGGTGACTTTTATTTTGACAAATCGCTAAAGAAAAACTAAATATTTGTAAGCACTTCTGCTTACAAATATTTAGTTTTTCTTTAGCGGAGTTAAGGCATTTAACCCGGCTAAGTCAAAAGTTCATTGCTTTCCTAATGACTAATCCGGGTTAATTTGCTGTAAGCGAACAGCAGGGGAACAAAGGATGCAGTAAGCTTTTCTTCAAAAGAAAGATTGTAATAAGGCAATGGTTGTTAGCGTATATTAACCGGTGCTTTTAAGCCCGCCCGACAGGGCTGTGGTGATCATAAGCAGGCGGTCGAGCAGTTCGGGGTTTGCGTCTTTTTGCTCGTCGGGCAGCTGGCGCCACTGGTTCAGGTAGTCGATGTGCAGATAATGAAGTTTTAACAAAGCCCGTCGGCGGCGCTGTATATTGTCGAGCAGGCTGTGGCGCCTGTTTACAGCTTCTTCGCCCAGCAATTCAATAAGTTGCTCACGTGCCAGGGTGTATTCATCCATGATAAGTTTGATGAAATCGGTACGTAGTACCTCGTCTTTTACCAGGTTTGCATAATGTTTCATAAGCTGCTTGTCGGCATTGAGCAGGTTGGTTTCTATATGAATGAGTGTATAGCGCAGAAAAGGCCATTTGTTGGCAAATTGCTGCAGTTCGAGGTATTGCTGGGGGTAGTTTTTCCTGATTTCGGCCAGGGCATATCCTGCGCCGTACCAGGCTGTAAGATTAAAGCGCGACTGGTTCCAGCTGAAAACCCAGGGTATAGCCCTGAGGTCGGTCAGCGATCGTTTGCCCGTGCGGCGTGCGGGCCGCGAGCCAATGCGGCTGCGTTCGAGCAGGTCTATTGGGGTAGCCTGGCTGTAAAATTCTATAAAACCGGGTCGGTTTATCAGGTCCTGGTATTTGCGTATGGAAAGCTCGGCCAGCATCCTGATGGTGTCGAAGGGGTAATATCGTTTTTCTCTGAAAAAAGTGGTGTAGCTGGTTTGCAGTGCCGTGCCCGAAAGCAGCATTTCGAGGTTGTAAGTTGCATTGAGCAGGTTGGCAAACTGCTGTGCAATGGTTTCGCCTTGCACGGTAAGTTTCATTTGTCCGGTAAGGGCAAACTGGGGCATCCCGTCGAGAAACCGGTGGTATTTGCCACCGCCCCGGCTTATGGTGCCACCAATGCCATGGAAGAAGCGCAGCCGTATGCCATGCTTTTCGGCCACAGTAGTAAGGTTTTGCTCGGCACGGTAAATATTCCACCGGCTGGCCATTATGCCACCATCTTTGTTGCTGTCGCTATAGCCCAGCATAACTTCCTGCAATTGCCGCCCTTGCCTTAATTTATCGCGGGTCATGGGGTGGGAGAGGAAGGCATCGAGAATTTCGTGCGCTTGCTGCAGGTCGTCGATGGTTTCAAACAGGGGTACTATCTGAAAAGGCATGTGTTGCATTCCCAGCTCCCTGAAAAAGAGGTAAACCACCAACAGGTCGCTCAGTTCGCGGGTCATGCTAACAATGAATGAACCAATGCCATCATAACCAAAGGCAAGTGCATGGTCGCGCACGGCGCGGTAGCAATCGATAATGCGGTCGGCTTCGGGGCCAATCTCAACTCCCCCAACCACAAAGGGCCGGTTGCTTTGCAGCTCGTGGTTCAGGAATTCCATTCGTTTTTCTTCGCTCCAGGTGCTGTATTCCCAATCGGCGAAGGAGGCGGCCTTGAGCATTTGCTCAAGGGCTTTTTCGTGGAAGGCGCTGTTTTGCCTTATGTCGAGCGTGGCCAGGTGGAACCCAAAACACTGAATTTTCCTTTCGATAGGAAACAGAAGGTTTTCGACAATGCGATACATTCCTATTTGTAAAAGGGTCGATTTCACAATATCAATGTCTTTTTGAAGGTGAGCTGCAGATGGGTACCAGGTGGCAGGGTTTTCATCATCTAAATTAGATGCCAGTGTATTGTCGAGCTTAACCACCATGAGGTTGATGAACTGTCGCCAGGATTCGCGGGGGTTGCGTTTTACGGCTTTGTTGCCTGCATCGCCAAGTAATTCGCGGTATTGATGGATGGCGTTCTTCAGTAGGTGGGGTACTTCGTTCTGCCCGTCAGAGAAAGTGGTGCGTGCAGCCAGCTGCACCAGTGCCTCGCGGTGAATGGTAATAGCTGCTTTGCGATGTGCCATAAGGGTAGAACGTGTAACGCCCGCAGTAACCAGCGGATGGCCGTCGCGGTCGCCACCCACCCAGCTTCCAAACATAAGAATGGGAAACTGCTCAGGTGTGGATAACCGCTTTTCATCGAAACCCATGGCTTTCCAGGTGTATTTAAGGCGCTGGTCGCTAATTTCGAGAGCAAGGGGGAATACCTTGGTAAAGTAGTAAAGCACATTGTTGCGTTCAGAATCGAGATGGGGCTTTTCGAGGTGCACTTCGCGGGTGCGCCACCAGCGTTCGAGCAAAGCTTTTATTTCATCATTTATAGCCTGCCGCTCCGAAACCGACCACACCTGATTTTCTTTTTTTACAAGCAGCAGATACAATTCGCGGTGCAACTCAAGTACCGAGGTGCGTTTGGCTTCGGTAGGGTGTGCCGTAAGCACAGGCATTACCATAACTTTCGGAAGCATTTGGGCAATCTGTTCCTCAGTTAGCCCCATGCGGGTAAGTTTTTGAAAGGTCTCGCCCCACGAACCCCTAATGGCATCTATGCCGGCATGGTTTTCTATTTTGCGGCGGTACTGAACAGATGCATTTTCTTCCACCAGATTCATCAACTGAAAACTAATGCTCAGCGCCTGGATGATCTTTTCCTCATTGGCATCGTGTTGTATTTCACCTTCACTTTTGGTGCAACCGTCAATATCTTTCAGTGCCAGTGCAACTGTTTCTTCCTGTTGTCCGGAAAGTACCTCCCTGAATGCATCCATAATGGCTCTCAGATCGCGATGAATTTTCTGCAGTCCCTGCTTCTCTATTTGTTCTTTCGGCCTTGGGGGATGGTTGTTTTGGCTGTTCATGGTATTGGTGGCTGGTATTTGTTGACAAATGGTTTTAAAACGGCCGGTAAAGTTATTGATAAATCAGATAAAACCGATCCTTAAAGAGTGTCAATAATTGTGTAAGTGCCTTTACATTTGATGAATCAGCAAATCTTCGCCTGCGGTAACAGGCATTTTACATTCATTCACAAATATTTAATGTAATTTCGACGCATTGAATTATGTTTGCAGGAAGTAACTATTTACAATAATAAGAATTTGAAACCTTTTACCCATGAATTTTTTCCGTTGTTTGCCGCTGTTTCTTTTCTTTGCTTTATTGATGACTATATCTGTCAATGCAGAGGAATCGATGCAAAATGATTGTGCAAGCCAATCAAAATTCCTGGCCGATGAGTTTCTGGTCAAATTGCAACAAGGCGATACAGCGGGGATAACTAAAGCGCTTGGCGAATGGGAATCGCTTTGCGGGCTGACAGAACCTTTGTTCAGAGCAAGACTTCTTTATCATTACAGTCTTGACAACAGCATAACCCTGGCCGATTCGGCAAAACTGCTCGATTTTGCCATCGCTTTTGATGTGAGGCAAAATCTGATCAACCAGGATGACATAAAAGCCCGTGATGATTACTTCGCGCTATATCCCGAATATTTTGGTCATATCCCTATTGATGGCAATTTCGACCGTCAAACCCGTCTTATAGCACAGACCATGAAGTTTCGTGCTCCTGCAAACACTCCTGTGGGTGCCCTGGTTCGAATGTACGCAGGCGAAACGGCATCTTTCTTCCAGACTCTTAAAAATGGAGGGATGAAAGAAACCCGGTTGGCCCATGAGTATGCCGAAAGGGTACGCACCCTGCAGCGAATGCCGGAATACAATTTTGGGCTTCAGCTGGGGGCATGGGTGCCTCATGGCGACCTGACGGTGATTGGTATCAGGCCTTTGCTGGGTGTTTATGCCGGTGTTGCCCTGAAAAATACTTCCATCAATGCCACCTTCGGCCTTCGGATGGGTCAGAGCAGCAATCCCTTCAAAATGACCGTTAAGGATACGCTGGTTTCTACGCGGCATCATCAGGGTGGATTTCTCGGGCTGGAACTTATCCAGTATATGATTACAGGAAGCCATACCCGCTGGGGAGTTTTTGCTACTGGCGGTTACGACCTGATAGATATGGTTGAAACCATCAGAAACCCTACCCGGCAAACCTTTGGTTCATGGGCTCTGCATACCGGTTTCAGGGGAGAATATATCCGCGAAAACCGCAGCAGGATCACTTTCAAGGCATCATACACCCTGCTCAACCATAAGCACGATAAGGGTTCGCCATTAGGAGGCAATGCCCTTGAATTTTCTGTTGGGATGGGGATAACTGATAATCCACGCAGAAACGAGACTTTGAAACGGCTTGGTTATTAACCTGATAGAATATTTTTATCAAAACAAAAGCTGAAATATTACTCACCCTGTAAATCCTTGTCAAATAATGCAGAAAAGATTCATTACCCTGGCGATGTTAATATTCCTTGCTGTCGTTTCGTGCCAGGTAAACAAAAGCAAATCACAATATTCCCCCTCTGAGCAGTATGTTATTATGCTGTCTATGGATGGTTTCCGGTGGGATTATCCATCGCGGACATCCATTCCATGGCTCGATTATATTGCAAAGAATGGGGTTATGGCGGAGTATTCCAAGCCTGCGTTCCCTTCAAAAACCTTCCCCAACCATTACAGCATGGCAACCGGTTTGTACCCCGACAATCACGGAATAGTGGATAATAACTTCACCTGCCCACGCCTGGGAACCTACCGCATTGGCGATCGCAGTTCGGTGGAGAATGGGGCTTTCTATGATGGTGAACCTATATGGGTTACAGCCGAGAAACAGCAGGTAATTACTGCCTCGTTCTTTTGGGTTGGTTCAGAGGCGCCGGTAAAGGGTATTCAGCCCACCTATTGGAAACGCTATGATGGCAATGTTCCTTTTGCCGACCGCATCGACACCGTTATTTCATGGCTCAACCGCCCGCAGGAACAACGGCCGCGGCTCATTACTTTCTACTTTCAGGAGCCTGATGCACTCGGCCATAGCGCAGGACCTGAAAGCCGCGAAGTTGACCGCCTGGTAACACAACTCGATTCACTGGTAGGTTCTCTTATCACAAAGTTGCGGCAACTTCCCTTTTACGAACGCATAAATCTTATCATTACATCAGACCATGGCATGAGCGAAACCAGCCCCGACCGGTATGTTGATATTTCGACATTTACGCCCCGCGACTGGTATGTGCGCTCACACGGAGGTAATCCTATGCTGCATGTTACTCCACGCGAAGGGATGCTCGATTCGGTGGTAACTATCCTTTCCAGGGTAAAAAATATAGGCGTGTGGAAAAAACAGGATGTTCCATCGCGGCTCAACTATGGAACCAATAACAGGATTGAGCAGGTGGTTATACTTGCCGACAGCACCTGGAGCATAGGCTGGGGGAAGCCCCGTGCCGATTACTATACAGGTGGAGCGCATGGCTGGGACAATGCCCAAAAGGATATGCACACCATTTTCTACGCCATGGGTCCGGCCTTCAAGCGCGCCTACAAACATCCACCAATAGAAGTGGTAGATCTTTATCCTCTCATTGCCCGCATAATGGGGCTGGCACCTGCACCTGTGGATGGAAAACTGGAAAGGGTAGAAGGGATGCTGTTGGGGGAGTAGGGATTAGGGATTAGGGATTAGGGATTAGGGATCAGGGATTAGAGATTAGACAATAGGGATCAGAGATTCGAGTTTAGAAATCAGAATGCAGAGATCAGTGAATTGAGAACAAAGAACAGATTATAGATTGCTATAGATGAAGAGGATTGGGGTTAAAATGAAAAACCCCGCATTTTTTCATTGGCGGGGTTCTGGGAAGGATAGGCCTAATGGCCATATGGAAAGTTAATCTATCGGTTGGGGTAGGTGCCAGTAGGTTTATCATCAGCAAACTGGCCTTCGTAAACAAGCCTGTTATTGATATCGTAGCATATTCCAAGGTAGTATAAAAAAGATTGTGTAAACACTCATAAATGCAATTAGATAATGCTG
>JBBISA010000075.1:0-14182 GCA_037441525.1 Bacteroidota bacterium | reverse complement strand
TTCTTTAGCGATTTGTCAAAATAGAAGTCACATAATCAATAACTTAAAACTTTAAATTTTTATTGACGGTCATTAGAAAAAACGACTAAAGACAAATTTGGGTTAATTGATTTTTAAATTTTTTGAATTAATATATGTACCTGTTTTTTCACATAACAATGCCGTGCCGGCATTTTGCGGCCTTTCAGGTGATTACAATAAAATGGAAACTATTTCCCTTTCAGGCAACGAGCTTGTCAAGGAATTCAACAGCGCCTCGTGGATCGGGAGCATAGAAATCGGCACCGATCTTGCTGCAAAAGTCAGAATTTACAGGGGCCCCTCCAACAAGAATAATGGTATCGGGTACTTTCTCCTTTATAGTTGTTACAATCTCCTGCATATTTACCATAGTAGTGGTAAGAAGCGCTGATAACCCTAAAACAGCACCTTTATGGTAGTTAAGGGTGTCAAGGAATTTTTCAGCCGAAACATCTACTCCAAGATCAATTACAGACCAGCCATTACCTTCTATCATCATCGATACCAGATTCTTGCCAATATCGTGCAGGTCGCCCTTCACAGTACCAATTACAAAAGTTCCTTTGGTTTTTATTTCACCTGAAGTGAAAAAAGGTTTCAGCTGCGTCATTGAAGCTCCCATTGCCCTTGCCGACATCAGCATCTGGGGTACAAAAATCTTATTCTCAGAAAATTTTCTTCCCACATTCCCCATTGCAGGTATCAGCGCCTGGTCAAGAATCTGTTGGGGGGCAATCCCAGTATCAAGTGCCTGTATGGTTAGTTCGGCTGCGCCATCCTGCCCCTTCATTGCCGGGGGATATGGAGATTTTATATCAATTTTTCCGTTCTCAACGGCTTCGAGCAATTTTTCGAGTACCTGATCCATATAATTTGATTTACAGCGCAAACAATTAGGTTGTGGGTGTAAAAGTAAATTGTCCTGTAATTGATTTCAACAACAAAAATCACCAATACCAATGCTATTTTAACCCTAATTATTAAATTTGACAAAAATAAACCAGTATGCCCCATTTGCATAAAGGCAATCGCAACAAGATCAGTAGTTCTGTGGCGATAGATATTTATCAGGACGATAGGGATAAAAATGCATTTCATTACCACGATCATTATGAAATCAGTTTTATAACCAAAGGTGCAGGCAAGCGTATTGTGGCCGATTCAATCCTAAATTTCCATCCTGGAGATATGGTTTTTATTGGCAGGAAGCTTCCCCATGTTTGGCTTTCAGATAGGGAGTATCAGTTTGTGCCCGATCGCAGCCTCGAAATGATATCGCTACAGTTCACATTAGATGTGCTACCGCCAGGTATGCTCAGCCTTCCTGAGTTTTCGGGCATAAAGAAAGCGCTCGAACTGGCCGAAAGAGGGATTCAGATTACGGGGAATACTCTAAACGAAGCCAGCGGGATTATGCTCCAGATGCCATACCTTGATAGTTTTGAAAGAATGTTGCAGTTTTTGCGTTTGCTGAATGTGATTGGAAGCAGTGCCGACTATATTTCGCTGGCCAGTGATGAGTATGTAAAAAAGCGCATCGATAACCATAACAAGCGTATTTCAATGATCCACCAATACCTGCTGGCAAATTACCGCAAGGAAATCAATCTTATAGAACTGGCTGACCTGGTAAACATGGCTGAAGGATCGCTGTGCCGGTTTTTCAGAGAAAAAGCGGGATGCACACCCTTTGAATATCTTAACCGGATAAAAACCGACCTTGCCTGCAAACTCCTGATGAACAACGACATGAGCATAACTGAAGTGGCTATGGAGAGCGGCTTTAACAATCTTAGTCATTTCAATAAGCAATTCAGAAAAAATACGGGGACAACCCCCAGGGATTACAGAAGGGAATTGTTTAAGATGGCTTAGCATCTCTGTCAATCCCGCCATGCTTTTCGCGCTGCTCACGCATTATATTCTCTGAAACCAGGAAAATAACCGGCTTTCCTGAAAGGGGATTTTCGCGGGTAACCACTACTGTTTTATAAACATCTTCAATGTTTTGATAGGTGAGTACTTCGGCAGGAGTGCCCTGTATAAAGATCTTTCCCTGGTCCATCATTATCAGAAAATCGCAATACTCAGCGGCCAGGTTCAGGTCGTGGATGATCATAAGCACTGTAAGCCCGGTTTCGCAGTTGAGTTTCTGAATAAGATTAAGAATCTGAACAGTATGAGATATGTCGAGGTGGGAAGTGGGTTCATCCATCAATAACAATTCCGGTTCCTGCGAAAGAGCCTGGGCAATGGCTGCCAGCTGCTGCTCACCACCACTGAGTTCGGTCATGAGTTTGGTGCGATGGTCATAGATACCCGTCAATCGTAAATATTTACGTGCAATGGCAAGATCTCTGGGGGTTTCGAAAAACTGGAAGGTGTCGCGGTATGGAAGCCGACCCATGAGCACATAATCTTCAACGGTTATATCGGCCACCTCAGGGAACTGTGCCACAACGGCAACCCTGGTTGCCTTTTGGCGGGTGGTAAGCTTTGCAAGGTTTAGGTTATTGAGAACTACGGTGCCATTTTTAAGGGGCAGATTGCCCGAAATGCCTCTGAAAAGTGTGGTTTTACCCGAGCCATTGGGGCCTGTAATACCGGCAAAGGTGCCTTTTCGCAGAACTAGGGAAATATTGGAGAGATTAAACCCACCACTATAACCACAGGATAATCCTTCTATTTTCAGGTAATCAGATTCCATGTTTGCGGCTTTTCTTCAGTTGGGTCAACACAACTATAAATAAAATACCCCCGGCCATACCGGTTATTACCCCAATGGGCAACTCGTTGGGTGAAATAATTATTCGGGCGATCACATCGCTGATAATCATAAATATGCCGCCACCCAGAAAGGAACCTGCCAGAAGGAAGCGATAATCAGACCCGACCACAATGCGAACAAGGTGAGGTATTACCAGGCCGGCAAAACCAATTACCCCGGCCACAGAAACACAAATACCGGTAAGCAGTGAAGCCAGCAGAAACAGGATACGAATGGCCGATTTGCTGTTGATACCCAAATTAGTTGCTTTGACTTCACCCAACCTCAGGGCGTTGAGCGACCGGGCAAACAGATAGCTGATAATCAACCCGGCAACAGATGTATAGAAGGTGATACGGATGAGCAGATGGTTGGGTTCATCCAGTGACCCCATAATCCAGAAAATGATGCCATGCATATTTTCTGAGGTGGTTACCGACATGAGAAACATCATGGACGAAGAGGCCACAAAACTGATCATCACACCAATAAGCAGCATTTTGTTGATGTCGGTTCCCCCCCTTAGAAATCCCAGAAGACTAACCAGTAAAATGGTGGCCATAGCTCCGGCAAATCCGGCAAGAGGCAACATGAGCATACCCAGGGTAATATGAAGGCCCAAAACAATGGTGAGGGCAACCCCAAGTGCGGCGCCGCCCGAAATTCCCAGGGTGTAGGGTTCGACCAGCGGATTGCGGAAAATTCCCTGCAAAATAGCACCGGCCAAACTCAATGAACCACCCACCGACAGCGCCAGCAAAACCCTTGGCATCCTTATTTCAGTAAGAATAAAATACTCAATCCCTTCGCCCTGGCGTAATAACGGTATCAGGTTTCCCAGAGAAATATTGACAACGCCCATGGTGATGGAAAAAATACCAGACACTACCAAAATCAGCAACATGGCCAGTATAAACAATATCCATCTGGTATATTTTTTTTTCATCTGGGGGGATAAGTAGCTTTAAATTTTGGCAGGTGATAATACGGTGGTTTATTAATCTTTCAATCCTTCCACCAGCCTGGCTTAAGGTATTGGCTCATGGCTTCCAGGGTTTTAAGAAAATCGGGCGGATTGGGGGTGGAAGCCATGTCAGATTCAATGAAGAAAATGCGGTTATTTTTTACGGCTTTCAAAAAGGGATACCGTTCCCACACTTTTTTCTCTTCATCGCTGGTTATCCCCATATTCACAATAATAATTACATCGGGATTGGCAGTAAGCACATACTCCCTGTTGAGAGTACCGCGTGTAAGTCCTGCGGCTATATTCTTTCCACCGAAAAAGGTGATATAATCGTCCATAAAAGTATTCTCCAAGACTGTAAACAAAGGGTTTGCCCCAATCTGAAAAAAGAAAGAGGGCTTTGAGCGAAAGCTATACAAAGCCTTTATCTCTGCAACCCGCTTGCTCACCGAATCGTTGATCTTAAGGGCGTTGTCACGTTTCTCGGCAAGGGTTCCCAATCGTTCGAACTGGGTGCATATTTCCTCAAACGAGCGAGGCGTTTGAAAGACCTCGGTTTTTATACCGGCCCTTCTGAGCAAGTCTATGGTTTCGGGATTAGTCATAGCGGTAGTTACCACCAGATCAGGACGCAGGGTAATCACCCGTTCCACATTCACAGCTATGGCCGTTGCCACTACTTCCTTGTTGTCGTTCCTGGCAATGTTGCAGAAAGATGTAACCCCAACCAACCTATCTTTTGCATCAAGATAATAGAGTGCACGAGTGAGAGATGGAGCCAATGAAACAATACGTTGCGGCGCATTTTGCCCCTGCACGCCGGCCGCAAGGCCGGTAATCAGCAACGAAAATATCTTTAGGAAACGTAACATCAGGTTTTTTTGTTTTTAAGTCTTCCTAACTTCCTGCCAGACGTTACCAAATCCTTTTGGATGATGGAAAATCCATCAATCATCGCTGGCTAATAGCAACTAATGCCTTGCTAATCAACACTGATTTCCCACTTTCGCCCAGGAATCCTTGAGTGTTACTGTGCGGTTAAAGATCAATTTACCATTGGTTGAATCTTTATCAAGAGAGAAATATCCAATCCGTTCGAACTGGAATCCCTGTGCCGGCAAAGCAGATTTAATAAATGGCTCGCCATAACCGGTAACCACCTTTAATGAATCGGGGTTAACAAAATCCTTAAAATCCTGTCCTTCTTCCACATTGTCGGGTTCGGGCACACGAAAAAGGCGATCGTACAAACGCACTTCGGCTTCCACGGCATGTTGTGCGCTTACCCAGTGCAGAGTTCCTTTCACCTTACGGGTGGTTTCCATTCCGCTTTTGGTATCAGGGAAGTAGGTGCAATGAATCTCAGTGATGGTGCCATTTTTATCCTTCACAACACTATCGCAGCGAATTATGTAGGCATATTTCAATCTTACCTCAGCCCCCGGTGCCAGACGGAAGAATTTCTTAGGTGGCTCTTCCATGAAATCATCGCGTTCAATATATAGTTCGCGGCTAAAAGGTACCATTCGTTTTTCAGAATCAGGGTCTTCGGGATTAATAACCGCGGGCAATTCTTCGGTTTGTCCTTCGGGATAATTATCGATGATGAGTTTCACCGGGTCGATTACAACCATAGCGCGTGGAGCGGTTTTGTTAAGGTCTTCGCGGATACAGAACTCAAGCAACGATACATCGATCAGGTTTTCGCGCTTGGCCACCCCTACCCTTTCGGCAAACTCCCTGATGGAAGCAGGTGTATACCCGCGGCGGCGCAACCCCGAAACAGTAGGCATGCGAGGGTCGTCCCAGCCATTCACAAATCCTTCTTCCACCAGTTGCAGCAATTTGCGTTTGCTCATTACGGTGTAGGTAAGGTTAAGGCGGGCAAATTCGTACTGGCGCGGACGGATGCCGGTAAGGTCGAGGTTATCAATAAACCAGTCGTACAATTGCCGGTGGGGAACAAACTCGAGAGTACAGATGGAATGAGTAATCCCTTCAATGTAATCGCTTTGGCCATGCGCCCAATCGTACATTGGATAAATGCACCAAGCATCGCCGGTGCGGTGATGATGGGCATGCATAATCCGATACATAACAGGGTCGCGCATCCACATATTGGGCGATGCCATATCGATTTTTGCCCTTAATACCCGCTCCCCTTCCCTGTAATCGGCATTGCGCATTTTTTCAAGCTCCTCGAGGCTCTCTTCCACCGCACGGTTGCGCCACGGGCTTTCAACGCCGGGGGTTTGGGGGGTGCCCCTCCCCTTGCTTATTTCTTCGGCACTCATCTGGCACACATAGGCTTTTTCCTTTTTTATCAGGTAAATGGCATATTGATATAGCTGCTCAAAATAATCGCTGGCATAAAGCACCGGCTCCTGCCACTGAAAACCAAGCCATTTAACATCTTCCATTATGGCATTTACATATTCGGTACTCTCTTTGGTAGGATTGGTATCGTCGAAACGAAGGTTGGTTTTACCCCCGTATTTTATGGCAAGTCCAAAATTGAGGCAAATGGACTTGGCATGGCCAATATGCAGATATCCGTTGGGCTCGGGCGGGAAACGGGTCAGCACCTGCCCATTGTTCACACCATTGCGTATGTCGTTTTCGATGATCTGCTCCAGGAAATTCAGCGACGCCCTGGTCTCATTCACATTCATATCAACCTTTTCCATTATGCTTTTTTTTAGAAATACAGGGTGCAAAAGTAAGAAAATTTATACAGCATTATTTCCGGCCCACAATTGTTTAGACTCTTCCATTTCAAGGCTTACACAGCGCATTTTACCCCCCATGGGCGGGTGCATTTTGCTCACTTTTATTTTCAGATGAGTTATTGTATGAAATTTCCGGAACAATGCATCAATAATGCGCCGGCAAACATGCTCCAGCAAATGGCTTTTCTGCTGCATCTGTCCCTTCACAACATTGTAAGCTTCCTGGTAATTCAGGGTGTCTTTAAGGTTGTCTGACCGTTCAGCAACGTTGGTATCGGTCTCTAGTTCAAGATTTACAATAAACTGGTTGCCAATTATTTGTTCTTCTTTAAAGCAGCCGTGGTAGGCGAAGAACTCCACGTTTTCGAGAATTATCTTTGACATAAAACCGGGATTGAGTTAACAAACTGGTAAAACAGTACCAAAGGTATCAAAAAGTAAAATGAGTGCAGGTTTTTGATGTGTTCCACAGAGCTGCAATTATTCCAGATTTTCGAAAACAGAATTATACTTCACCTGATCTGTGATGGATAGCAAACAATAAAAAAGCCCATGCGCACACTTTGGTTTCAATCGATAAAACAGGATGAAATGATTACTTTTGCACCATTGAATCAGCAAACCGTAAACAACTATATTCATGATGGCAAAACCCCGTCTAAAAGAGCCAAAAACCAGAACCCACAGCGCTTCGGTAATATTTTTTTCAGTGCTATTGATTTTAATTCAGGGGGTCCTTTACCTGAGTGACAAAGGAATTATCCAAATCCCAGCCTTTCTCAACAGAATTCTGATTAATGTTTCGGTGGTAATAGCAACCCTGTTTATTACCAGTTTGCTCATCAGGCTTACCATCAAACGCCTTACAAAATTATTTGACGAACCCGAAGAGCGTATTTTCTATTCCAAAATATTCAGCTGGACTCTCTATGGTTTTGGCTTGTTTGTAATTTTGCATTACTTCGGTGTGTCGCTCGGCAATATAACCATCTTTCTGGGGCTTATTGCCACTGGGCTTGCCTTTGCGGTTAGAGATGTTTTGCTTTCCTTTTTCGGATGGATGATACTGCTGAACAAGAAACCCTTTCGCATTGGCGATCATATACGTATTGGCGATGACGTTGGGAAAGTGATACACATAGGAACCTTTTATGTTCTGCTTGATAATACCCCCGAACTGCCCCAGGATTTTATAAGGGTGCCCAACCGCCTTTTCCTCGAAAAAAGCATCTCCAATCTGGGCAGCACCACTTACCAGGAACGCATCACGTTTCAAATGGTAAATATACCCGAAAACACCACTGCCATTATCAAAGATATGAAAGGTGAGATAGGCACCCTCACCCAAAAATCAGAGAATGTATTATTACAGCTTGACATGGTAAATGAAAAACTTTTGCTTAAGGTAGAATATTCTGTGAGTTTTGATAAGCAAAAGGAAAAACGCTCTGAAGTAATTCAGCTGTTATTTAAGACATTCAAAGATAATTTACTTATTCCGAAGGTATAAAGCCTGATAATGCAGGGGTTAAACCATTCTAACAAAATGTCAATAAAATCAAGCCTTTTCATAGCATTGCTTAACTAAACGACATTGATCCTAAACTTTTCTCTTCGTCCGATGAAACAAACGGATCGGGCTTTGAAACGGTTGAAAGATAAATATCCCTGCACATACAAACATTCAACCCCTGTGCACCAGGTGGCACAAGTTCGTATTTGCAGTATATATCAGACAATCCATACTTCACCTCCTGGTAATATTCCAGCGATGGGGCCTTCATGGAACCCATAACAGGTCTTCCGAAAGGGACCCATATCGAGGCGACGGGAACAATGCCCCTTGAAGCCAGATAATCAGCTCCTTCGAGCAAACTTTTGGCCGATTCAAGCCCTACTATGAAATTGCTGCACACTTTCCCTTTGCCATGCTTTTGCGTCACATACTCCAGGGCATCGAGATGGCGCTGGCGGCCGGTAAATTTCATTTTCCCTGGCATAATCTGTTGTGCCAGCTTCTCATCCCATATTTCAAGGCTCATGGAGATACGATCAGCTCCGGCTTCAAATAGCTTATCCAACAGCGTGGGATCTTTGGGCGGAGTGGTGTAAACCAGTATTTCACCTTTGATGTTTTCTTTGCCAACCCGCATATTGATAGCCTGCAAAATATCTACGATCTTGTCTATTTCAGCCTGCACATTAAAGGTTGATCCCCCGGTGATCTGGATACTATCGGCGTAGTTTTCCTTCACCACGGTATATTCCACAATCTCGGCAACATCGTCGGGAGTGGGATATGCAGGGAATTTCTTACCGTGGCGAGCAAGGCTTTCCAGCTCACCTCCCGAAAAACAATACTCGCAGGGCTGGCCGGCACAGGCATATTCGCATTTCCAGAGCAGTTGAAAAGAAAGCCACTGATTTCCCTGCAAAACGGCATTTCCTAAAAAGGGGATCCCGGTTGATGTCTTTTGATTGTAAAAATCTGTATAGGGTGGAAAAGCAACATTCAGTAACTTTTCTTTTTTATGGAAAACGGCAGGTTTTTCTTCATCATCCAGATCAAGTCGGAAGTAAGTTTTGAGCTGTGAGAGGTATTTCAGTTGTTTGAGGGTATTCCATGAAATTGCCGATTTTATGTAAGCCATATGAAAAGCCAGATCTGTAAGTTGCACGATTGTGCCATCGGGGAAGATCATTGTGTTGCACTCAAGGGGATTGGACGACAGCCTAACCCTTCCGACAAATTTCTTGTATACCCGCCCTGATACTTTTACTCCACGGCTTACAAGCAAGGCTTTCAGATCAATAGTATCTATAAGCTGGCTATTTAGTTTTATTTCCATTATTATTTGAAAAGCAGATGTGATGCTGTTAAAATAGTGTTTATTTAAATAGTTGGAACGCATATCTCGTCTGTGGCCGAGACACAGTGACGCGGATAGTTATGATATAATATTTATCCTGCACCGGCTTCTATCTTTATTAACTAATGCAACAAGGAGACAAAAATACGACATATCCGGATATGGGTTCATTATTTTTCGATAACTGAAACATCTGGACTATAACATAATGTGAATGAATAAGGAATGGGGAATGAAATTCGTTAAGTTTTTAGTATTCGGCCCCAGTTGGAGTCGGGTGTTGATAGCAATCAGCCATTTTCTCTAATTAGCAGACTCCAAAAGGGGTAAATGCATTATGGTAACTAAATAAAGTTAAATTGCAGGCTCCACTATTAATACTTGAGGAGAGATTAAAGAATTTAATCAAAAAAAAATCAGCGTTCTTGGCATCTGCGGTCATTCAACCTTTAGGCAACTACCAGATAATTCGGTAATTTAGCAAGGTTTTAGCAATAGTTTTGCAACATGGAAATAAAAATATTTGGCACTCGATGCCATAAATGCAATACCCTTGAGCAATTCACCAGGGCGGTGGTGGGTGAAATGGGTCTTGATGCTTCCATTACGAAGGTGGAAGCCCTGCTGGATATTATCAACAGTGGAGTAATACGTACCCCGGCATTGATGGTAAACGGGAAGTTGCTGGTTTGGGGGAGGGTACCCGAAAAGGACGAGATCAGGCAGTGGATCTCAGATGCCAGAGAATAAAATCATTAGCATAAAAAAGCAAACATGAAAAGAACCTATTATGTCATTTTGTTGGTGGTAAGTTTTATATTATCTGGCTGCGGGTCAACCGATAGCAGGCAAGCAACCCGCAACCAGCATTTTGACCCCAAGGCCACAGTAAATATCATCTATTTTCATGGTAAACACCGTTGTGCCACCTGCACGGCAATAAGGGAAATGGCACAGAAATATGTGACGGAAAATTTCATTGCTGGTGAAGCGGTGAATTTTGCTATTCTTGATTATACCGATCCTCTGAACCGCGAAATGGCTGATAAATATCGCGTTGCCTACACCGCTTTGATCGTAGCAGGCAGAGATGATTTCTCCAACCTTACCGAACTTGCTTTTTCGCAAATCCTGAGAAATCCCGATAGGGTAAAAGCAGGGCTTAATGCGGAAGTAAACAGGTTTCTTGGACATTAAAACCTGAGATTGTCTGTTATGGAATACCTTCATAATCTACTGGAAAGTAATCAATTACCATTGGTAACCGCAGCAATACTGGGGCTTGTAACTGCCATAAGCCCATGCCCCATGGCCACAAATATAGCAGCCATTGGGTTTATTGGCCGTGATATACAAAACAGAAAAAAGGTTTTTACCAACGCACTGCTTTATACCCTGGGAACCATTATAGGTTATTCCGTTCTGGGAACCTTACTTATCTTGATCATCAGGCAGGGCACTGAAATTTTTCAGTTTCAACGAGCGTTTACCAATTGGAGCGAGAGGCTAACCGGCCCGGTGATTATAATCACCGGCATTTTCATGATGGGGTTTTTCAGGTTTAAGACTTCACTTTTCAGTCATTTTACGGAAAGACTGGAAAAAAGCATCAACCCCCGAAGGTGGTGGGGTTCCTTTTTGCTGGGGCTTTTGTTTGCCAATGCATTTTGCCCCAACACCGCTGTTCTTTTTTTTGGCGGACTAATTCCACTGGCTGTTACATCTCCAGCAGGATTAACACTTCCCCCCATTTTTGCACTGGTAACAGCATTGCCGGTCTGCTTTATAGCCTGGGTTGTAGCCTTTAGCCTGTCCAGTGTGGGCAAATATTACAACAATCTCCGATTGTTCGAAAAATGGTTCCGTCTGGTAGTGGCAGCTGTATTCATAATTGTGGGCACCTACCTGTTATGAGCCATACGAATTTAATGGCTTCTGCTCACTGCATCACAGTATCTAATTCCCATAACACATACCTTCCCTTGCCCTCACCCTTAGGTCAAATGAAAGTCTCCCTGCACCAAATATCCCAAGTTTGTCTTTTGCCGATTTTTCTAATGACCGTCATTAGAAATTTTCAGTCTTAAGTTATTGATTATTTGACTTCCATTTTGACAAATCGTTAAAGAAAAACCGAATATTTGTAATCAGAAATGCTTACAAATGAAGTTTTTATAAGACGGGGTTAAACCCGGATTAGTCATTAGTTCATTGTATTCCTAATGACTAATCCGGGTTTTTTATACGGTAAATCAACAGCAGGGTACCAAAGAATTCTATCCTGTAAGCAGGGGCCCTATTCCAGAAAACATGGTTCATCAGAATCGGGATCTTTGCGGTGGCAATGGTTGTGAACAGAATGATCAGCAACGGAACGGATGAGAGACGTACCAAAATGCCAGGCAGCAACAGAACTTAGCAGATAATTTCAAAAGTTGTTACAAAATAGGCCAGGAATTCAGGGTTCTCAAACCCGATCTTTGTAAAACGGCCTACACCCTCCACCTCAGGGATAAGGTATTTCTGTATCCCTTCAGAAAGGAAAACCAAGCCCACTACCAAACGTGGGATCAACGACCTGTAATCGCTTTGTGAACTTACTAGTCGTTTAATTACGTTTTGAAGTTTGTTCATAATGATCGTATTAGTTTAAATTAATCCTGCACCTAGGGCCAGGGATATTATGATAAGCATAAAGGCCACCAACAGCTGAATATTTCGCAGGGTAACCTTTTTCAATAGTTTTTTTCCAATGAATGCCCCTGAAATAGCCGCCAGGACAGCAATTATTAAAAGAATCATATTTTCGTGGAGATTTGCAGAAGCAAACCTGGAAGCATATACCGTAAGTCTTGTAAAATCGACCATGGAAGCAATCACCACACCTGTGGCAATATACGCTTCCTTGCTTAACCCGCTTTTTATCAGGAAGGCACTGCGTATAGCCCCCTGTATGCCCGATAATCCACCAAAGAAACCGCTCAGCATTCCTCCCCATATCAGTTTTTCGCGCCCAAACTGAAGCCTGCTAAGGGCGGGAGTTATTTCAAGTACCGAAAAGGTTATTAAAAGCAGGGCAAGGATGAGTTTAATGGGAGTGATTTCCAATTCCCTTCCCCAGAGTTGATAATGCACCAAAGCCGGCAATACAGTTAACTTCAGAAGGAGCCATGCCCCGGCGAAGGCAGCCAGGATGGCCGGAAATCCAAACCTGAGCAAAACTGTTTTGTCCACATTTCTGCCTACCAGAACAATTTTAAACAGGTTGTTGGCAAAATGGACAACCCCCGTGAGGGCAATGGCCACCTCAATGGGGAAAAAAATTGCGAAAACAGGGGTTAGGATCGTTCCCAGTCCAAATCCGGAAAAGAATGTGAGCAGGGCTGTTGCAAAGGCTGCAATGGCAATGATTAAAATCTCCATGACAGATAAATTGAACATTCAGGTAACAAATATAAAGGAATTGAAACCCAAACCCGTGGTATGAAAGCCTTATAAAATGGTATTATTGAAAATAATGCTCCCTGAATTGTAAGGGGGTTATTCCTTCATTTTTCCTGAAAAACTTTACAAAATTGGATGTGTCGCTGAATTTAAGCATATCCGCAATTTCTTTAATGGTAAAGTCGGTGTGAAGGATATATCGTTTGGCTTCGAGCATGATACGGCTGACGATGAGTTCACTGGCATTTTTCCCGTTGTGTCGGCGGCAAAGTGTATTAAGGTTTTGCGGGGTCATATTCAGCAAATCTGCATATTGATTTACCTTTCGTAATCCCGGACATTCCTTCAACAATAAGGTCTGGAATCTATCGAGAACTGAAGGAACAGGCTGTTGTTCAGATAAATTGGCTGATACATGCTGAAGCAACTTGCCAGCAATCGCAGCCAGGAAACTATGTATTATTTCTTTGGAATAGATAGTATTCTTGCGGTATTCATCCAACATTTCATTAAGAAGGATAAAGTAAGCATTTTCACCAATAAGCATTATTCTTTGATTTTCTGATAGTTTCCGGAGCATCTCTATCAGGTGGTGCTCTTTCACATTATCAAACTCTTCTATACTAAAAAGAACCACAAATCCTCTGGGGATTGAAGTAAACTGCCAGTAATGCAATTGCCCAGGCTTTAGAAAATAAAAGTCGGGGGCTGTTACTATAAAATTTTGATCTTCAATAGTGTGAAAACCATCACCATCGCTCAGAAAGATCATTTCATGGTACTCATCATGCTTATGGGGTTGGGTTTTCATAATCCGCTCCTTAAACTGTGACACCTTAAAGGTATGACCGTCGCTCAGTTTATTTTTTGTAATGATCTGAAGGTTTTTCATGTCGTAAAATTAACTATTGTGCCGACGAATAAGATTTGTTATGATAAATAAAAAATCATTAATTCGTTACGTCTTTTTACGAAATACGAAATATGCTAAAAATCAACGGAAAAATATATACAAAACAACAGAAAAAGTTAGCAAGGTTAGCCAAAGCCCTGGGTCATCCTTCCCGGGTTTTTATCATTGACTATCTGCCCCGCAGCGCAGGTGGGTGTTGTTACAGTGGCAATATGGCCGAAGAGCTTCCTATAGCCCGATCAACCCTGTCGGTACATTTAAAGGAATTAAAAGAAGCAGGACTAATCCAGGGCGAAATCAATGCCCCATTTATCAAATATTGCATTAACCGTGAAAATTGGGAAGAAGCAAAATCACTTTTTGGAGATTTCTTCGAGAAGTAAACCCTTGTTTTTGAAAAACATAATAAATTTCTACTAGGGTATTTACTTCTTGCCACTTATTTGTATCTTTGTGTTCATGAAGTATTCA
>JBBISA010000074.1:0-14326 GCA_037441525.1 Bacteroidota bacterium | reverse complement strand
TTACAGCATTGAAACTCCATCTTGCGATGTAGTTTCATTCAGAGCACACCACTTGTAATAACGGTCGCTATCACATTGCTTTACTAATAAATCAAATTTTTCCTTTGGAAGAATTTTCATAACGTGTTTGAATATCGGCTGACCGACTAAACTCTTTGCTGTATCTTTGCCCATGTTGTAATTTATTTTTACCAGAAGCAAACTTACAACTATGGGGCGAAACCTTAATGGCGCAGCCCCTTTTTTGATATTATTTTATCCGGTCAGTAGTGAAAGAAAATATAATTGCGTCATGGTTTTGCCGTCGACATTTTCATAGGTAACACCGCACGACTTTTCTGCATAACAATCAGTAAAATCATACTTCCAACCATGGCAATTAACTATTGCCCATATCATTATATTTGTGAGCTATTCTGTGCCCACCACTCTGGTGAAAATTTGTTTAGCCTGTGAGAAACAAGGGAGTTTGGTTTCTAAGTGCGATATGTAATGAATCAAACAGGCTAACCCTATGTTTCCTGGGCCAGGTTTTTTTCACAGCGCAAACCACAATGCATATACATCTGCTGCAAAAATTACCAGGCCGATGGCCCTTATGGTATTATTTAGTTTATAAACAGGGCTTTAGGCCCGAAACCTTGGTAAAAATAAATTGGTCTACAATTATGGTGCTGCGGTAGAATGGTTTAAAAATGATCATGTTTTGATGTCAGCGCAACGGCAATTGTGCATTATTTATAGCTTCTGGCAGGATATCGGATAACCATATTTATTTTCAAGTCAAAACCGAAATATTTCGTTCAGGATGGTAATTTTCTGATTAAAATGCAATTATTTCTTTATTTTATGTTAATATTGTGGTTTCATCCCCTACTATTTAGTTACTTAAACCTGAGAAGAAGATGGAAACCAACCGCCGGAAATTCATAAAAAATGTATCAATAGGTGCCGCAGGTGCCGGAGTATTCACCATTCTCCCGTCGAACGTATGGAGTGCCGATGTTGCTCCCAGCGACAAGGTGAATGTAGCCCTTATTGGTTGCCGCAATCACGGATTTAAAGTATTGCGCGATCATTTAAACTACAACGACGCCGTGTGTGTTGCTCTGTGCGATGTGGATGATAATGTTCTGAACGAACGGGCTAAAACCATTAACGAAAGCTATGGCCAAACTCCAAAACTTTACAAGGATTTCAAAAAAATGCTGGAGCAAAAAGATATTGACGCAGTGGTGATTGGAACGCCTGATCACTGGCACTGCCTCAATTTCGTATATGCACTGCAGGCCGGGAAAGATGTGTATGTTGAAAAACCCCTTGCCAATACCATTGCCGAATGTGATATAATGGTGCGTGCCGCCCGCCGTTACAACCGCGTAGTGCAGGTGGGGCAACAGCAACGTAGTGGAAAGGCATTTATAGAACCCATGCAGATAATTAAAACTGGTGGCATTGGCAAACTGCGCAAGGTAAACATCTGGGCCAATTTCAATTACGGGATTGGTGCACCGCAAAGGGCCGATGAACCTGTACCTGCTGGCGTTGATTACGATTTGTGGCTCGGGCCAGCCCCTCTCCGCCCCTTCAACCAATCGCGATACCACGGCTCATGGCGCCATTTCTGGGATTACGGTGGCGGCTTGTTCTCCGACTGGGGTGTGCATCTTATCGATATGGCTCTGTGGGCTAAGGACACTGTGGAAGCCCCCAACATGGTAATGACCTATGCTGCCGACACATCGGCACAACGCCGTATGCGCGACACCTTCGATACCATGAACGTTATTTACCCAAAAAGCGATTTTGTTATCAATTTCGATATGACCGCCGGAATTCAGAGTGGCCCGTGGGAAAGACCATTCGGGCTGGCATTTGTTGGCGATAATGGCACTCTGGTTGTAAATCGCGCCGGTTATAAATTATATCCCGAATGGGATGGCGATACCCGCACTTTTAAAGGGGAAGAAAAGGAAGTTACCAATTTGCAGGAATCACATCCTGAACATGTACGAAACTTTCTCGATTGTGTTAAATCGCGCAGCAAACCAGTTTGTACACCAGAAATGGGTTATGCAGCAGCCTTGCATGCCCACATCCCCAATATAGCCGGCCGTGTGGGCCAAAGTATGCTTATATGGGACGACCGAAGAAAACGTTTTACAAACAGCCGGAAAGCCAATGAACTGATTACCCCAAAATATCGTTCTCCCTGGACATTGCCGGTGGTATAATATTAGGTGTCAGGTATCTGGTATCGGGTGTCAGGGGTTAGGCGTCAGGTGTTTGTTATTAACATCAGGCAAAGTCTAATATATTTTTAGAATAAAATGGAATATGTTTATAAACCAGAAACCTGATACCCGATACCCAATAACCTAAACCCGAACCCAAACCCTAAACCAAAAAAATATGCAAACACGAAGAGACTTTATGAAAACCCTTGCTTTGAGTGGCGCTGCCATCTACGGAAGTAACGTATTAAACGCCTGCAGCTCTGTTACCCAACGCCAGCTTGGCAATATTGGATACATAACAGGTATTCTGGGTCGCTCATTGCGTGAAGGCGACTGGCAATCCATCCTGAAACAAACTGCCGAGATGGGATATACTGAAATAGAGACCGGGAGCTACTTGGGCGATTCGGCCGAATCCTATCTTTCATTTCTCAATGATATTGGACTGAAGCCCATAGCTGGTGGCATAGGCAACTTTACCGATAACATGGACAAAGTAAACGAAGCCATTGACAAGCTTCTGGAACTAAAACTCCAGTATGCAATTTCTTACTGGCCCTGGTTCGGCGGCCCTCCTTTCGACCTGGAACAGTCGAAGCGCAGTGCAGAAATTCTCAATAAAATGGGTGAAGTTTGCAAAAGCCGCGGCATGGTATTTTGCTGGCATAACCACGATATGGAGTTCAAAGCTATGGAAGAAGGTCTTCCATTTGACTATCTGATGCAAAATACCGACCCTGAACTGGTTAAATGCGAACTCGACATTTACTGGACACAAAAAGGTGGCGCCGACCCTGTTGAAACAATGAAAAAATATCCGGGCCGCTACCCAATTCTTCATGTTAAAGATATGGCACCCGGCGAAGAGCAGGATTTTGCCTGCCCCGGCGAAGGGATCATCGACTGGCCAGCAGTTTTCAATGAGTCGCTCAATCAGGGTATTAAACATTATTTTGTTGAAAGAGACCGCGCCGAAGACGGACTGGGTTGCCTGCGGGTAAGTGCTGAATACCTGAAGAATCTGAAATTCTGATTTTTATACTTAATAATAAACAACTTAACAGTTTATGATTATGATTAGAGGAATTATTGTGGCAATGGCAGCGGTTGCACTGTCATTGCCATTAAATGCACAAACCAGGCGCTTTGTTGAAGTTTCAACTCAATACCCTATTATTTCGGAGATAGAAATTCACAATCAGGGAATCTCGTATTCATCTTACTATCCACTTTCAATCGGATACAGTATTCTCGAAAGTTATAAAACTAATCCAGGAATCAATATCTCTACCGGCCACCATTTTAAACTTCCATACGGGATTGGTATGAAAACAGGCGCCGGAATTTCGTGGGTTGGTTTCCACCGGTCAGTGAAGGTTAAAATGCCGTCAACTTACTCAGGCATTTCAGACCTGGTTGCCATTACAGGACAGCCCATCGGGAGCATGTTTGGCATGCAGGAAACTCCGGTTCCCGGTATTGTGCGAATAGACCCCATTTCATCAACAGTGCCATGGCCCAGCGAAAATATAGGTAAAACCAACATTCTGTACCTGATTTTTCCTGTTGGGATAACCTACGGATTCCTGAATGACAAACTGATATTAAGTGCCGGAATATCAGGAAATTTAATGTTATGGTCAAGGCAGGTTAAGAACAGGTTCGAATCAAACATCACAGTTGGGTCGAGATATGTTGAATATACCGACACATCGAGCGATGGTCTTTCGAACTTCCTTATCAACACCGAATTGAGTGCTTCCTGGCTTTTAATCAGGAAAATAGGAGTTGTAGCTACTTACAACCATGGTCTCACACCAGTTTACGACCCCGACCTTCGTTTTGCCGGTAAATCTTACATCCGTAATGTATCTTTAGGAATTGAAATTGGTTTTTAGTTCGTGGGGCATTTGGCTGGAATTGTGTGTAATTGTTTTGAGACTTTTTTTGTAAAGGGCCCTATGAGAAGCACTGCAAGTAATTAATTAATAATTACTTAGGAATATTTATAATTAACCCTGCAGGAAATAAAAAAATAAATACCCCTTTATTAAACCCTGAGTATCTTCTCCATCTTTTTCCCCTTGGCCAGTTCGTCAACCAGTTTGTCGAGATATCTTATCTGCTGTGTTAAAGGGTTTTCAATTTCCTCGACGCGGTAACCGCAGATTACTCCTCTTATAAGATGAGCGTTGGGATTAAGTTCAGCTTTTTTAAAAAGGGTCTCAAAGGTTGCATTTTCGGCCACAAGCTCCTGAAGTTTATTTTCATCAAGATTGGTAAGCCATTTAATAACCTGATGCAGCTCTTCTTTGGTTCTGCCCTTGCTCTCAACCTTGTTAATATAATGCGGATATACCGATGCAAAAGTCATTTTTGCCATTCGCTCATCGTGCTCGGGAGTGGTTTTCATAAGATTCTGATTGAGATTTTATGATTTTCACAGGAAAGCCCTACTTACGCCTGAATAGTCTGGAAACCGTTTTCCCAATTTCTTCGAGACGGTTGATAGGTTCGAGAATTGATGGATTTCTGAAAATTAAAGATTCATTTTCAGAAACTCCAATCTGTACCGGATAAATAAGTATGTAGCTATTTTGTTTGAAATACTTGTTAAGATAGATGGGTATCCTTGTCATGTTTTTGTGGTAGGAAGGTTTGTTTTCTCTGCTAAGAATGATAATGATATTGTCATCTGCTTTGATAACTCTTGATAAAACGAGAAAATCATTCCAGTCATCGAACGGGCAAAACTCAGCATCGATGGGGTGTTTGGTTTTAATTTCCTGAATTACCTTAAGGCTCTCACTGGAACCATAGAAGGCCAGTTTTGCGCCAGATTTTCGGGCAATATTCCAGACCCTTACTACCCAAAGCAGGAAACCTATTTCATATTCGGCTTTTTCGGGCACAATAACAATGTGGCGCCTGACGGTGGATAAAGGTTGAACAGACTTGTAAATAAATGTTGTCAGGTTATTTTTTAAAAGAACTCCCTGTGCCAGATTCCCAAGGAAATTCTCTGATATTCCTTCTTCATGATGCAATCCAAGAACTAAATCGCTGATGTGGTGTTCGCGGGCAACACTGGTTATTCCGTTTACAATGTTGATATCGTATCTTAGGAGTTTGTTCAGGTGAATATCGGTGGCAGAGGCTGCATGGGCAGCTTTTTCAAGCACCTTTCTTGCCTGCGCCTCCAAACCAGGATCGTCGGTAGTATTATTGATTACATTTAAACCATAGAGGCCGTTTTTATCTTTCCTGGTTCTAAGATAAACACAAAGGTTAACCAGTTCATCAACAGTTTCAGGATTGCTAACAGGGATTAAAAACCGTTCGTCCAAATCGTTTTCATCATCTTCATGTTCAGGTCTTTCTGAAATTGAGATATTATGAGCACCTTTCTGTGCCACAAACGTTGCAATGGTGCATGTTACAAGAATCATCACAATAGTCCCGTTCAATATGGTGTCATTTAAAAGGCGAATGGGGGTGCCATCGGGGTTTTGGCCCATGATAATATTGTACCCTACAGTAACCGCGGCCAGTGTTGCTGCCGCTTGTGCATTGCTCAATCCAAAAATAATTCTTCGTTCATCAATACTAAGTCTGAATGATTTTTGAGCCAGCCAGGCTGCAATAAATTTTGCCAGGGATGCCACTATTGTCATTGTTATGGCAACAGCAATGGTTTCCATATTGGTAAAAAAGGCGCGGTAGTCTACAAACATTCCTACCCCTATCAAAAAGAAGGGGATAAAAATGGCATTCCCTACAAATTCTACCCTGTTCAAAAGGGGTGAGGATGAGGGAATGAGCTTGTTGAGTGCAAGTCCTACGAGGAAAGCGCCAATAATGTCTTCAATACCGGCCAGTTTGGCAAATACCGCCCCAAGAAAAACCATTACCAGAACAAAAATAAATTGGGAAACATTATCGTCGTATTTCTTAAAAAACCATCTGGCTATTAATGGAAAAACAAAAATGACTACCAGGGCAAAAACAATAACAGAAAGGCTTAACCGAACCCAGAATTGATTGTTTACTTCACCGGTTGTAAGGCCAACAATAACAGCAAGCACCAGCAGGGCAAGGGTATCGGTTATTACTGTACCCCCCACCCCTATGCTCACAGCCCTATTCTTGGTTATGCCATATTTGCTCAATATGGGATAAACAATTAGTGTATGTGAAGCAAACATACTTGCCAGCAATACCGATGTATAAACAGAATAATTGAGTATGTAAAGGCCGGTGATGGTTCCTAAAACCATCGGTACAATGAAAGTATACATTCCAAAAACAAAACTCTTTACAATATTTCGCTTGAATTCGGATAAATCGATTTCAAGGCCAGCCAGGAACATGATGTAAAGCAATCCGGCAGTGCCCGACATAATAATACTGCTGTCGCGTTCGAGCAGATTAATGCCATTGGGGCCAATTATAGCACCTGCTATTATTAACCCAAGGATATGGGGAATTTTTATTTTGTTAAATACGATGGGAGCAAAAAGGATGATTACCAGAATAACCAGAAACTTAAATACCGGATTTTCGAGGGGAGTTAATTCGAAAAAAAAATTCAGTAGTATCATTTTCGTATTGAGATTCTCGAATATCAAAAGTAATTAACTTGGTAAATTGTTTAAATTGTTGTATTTTGATCAGGCTTATTACTCCTTGCAATAACAAAAATCCTGGCAAAGATAGGTGGAATTGATGAATTTTTTTGCTTTAGTGTTTTATCAGATGCAACATTATGAGTCTGTCAAAATCACAATCTGAACCTGTTTCTGAGGCCCGAAACGAATAATTAAGCCCTGCTGCACCAGGCTATTCACTATTTTCTTAAATTGGCTGCATCAAGATACACCATCATGCTTTTTATAAAAACCATCATAGCTTCCAATCCTGCCACCAAAAAACCCATTCCCCAAGCTGAGCCCTATCTCGAAATTGCGGAGTTCTTCTACGATACAATTCAGGGTGAGGGGATAAACCTCGGGCATCCGGCGGCTTTTCTGCGTATGCAACATTGCACCCTCGACTGCTGGTGGTGCGATACCAAAGCGGTTTGGCGTGCTGGTAATCCCTACTCTTTTGATGAACTTTTCGTGATAATGGACGCCACATCCATCATCGAAAAACTCAGGGGTGGTCAGCACATGGTGCTTACCGGAGGCAGCCCTGTGAAACAACAAATAGGGCTTACACTTTTTCTGCACGCGTTTGTGAAACGTTACGGATTTAAGCCATTTATTGAAATAGAAAATGAATGCACACTCATGCCCGACCCTGAATTTGTGCAACTTATTGATATATGGAACAACAGCCCCAAGCTTTGGCACAGCGGCAATCCGGATAACCTTCGCTATAAACCCGAAATCATTAAATATTTATCATCCCTGCCCAATGCATGGTTTAAGTTTGTAATGGCCAGAGAAAAGGACTGGGATGAGATTGAAGAATTTTTTCTCAATCCAGGACTTATACAACGACATCAGATAATTCTGATGCCGCTGGGTTGCGACAGGGTTGAACTTAATGAAAACCGAAATTTGGCTGTAGAAATGGCCGTAAAAGAAAATGTAAGGTACTGCTCACGAGAACATATTGTACTGTGGAACCGTAAAACGGGGGTGTAAAACAGTCTTTGATGCCACGCAACATCTTTATTAAGAAAATTGTCTGGGCCGTTATCCTTTGGTGTCCCGCCTATAAAGTGTACCTTTGCAACTCCTTTCAAATGTATTTTTTATCAAATAATCCCATTGATTTTATATGATTACTGTTTCTGAGCTGGGTATTCAATTCGGCAAGCGTGTTTTGTTTCAGGATGTAAACATGAAGTTCACACCAGGCAATTGCTATGGCATAATAGGCGCCAATGGTGCCGGCAAATCAACCTTTCTTAAAATGCTAAGTGGCGATATAGAATATACCAGAGGCCACGTGAGCCCTGGAGCAGGTGAGCGTCTTTCGGTACTGCGGCAAAACCATTCGCAATACAACGATTGTACTGTACTCGATACAGTTCTAATGGGACACACCCACCTTTGGGAAGTGATGAATGAAAAAAACATGATCTACTCCAAAGCTGATTTTACAGAAAAAGATGGACTTAGGGCATCGGACCTTGAAGCAAAGTTTGCCGATATGGACGGATGGAATGCCGAAAGTGATGCTGCCAATCTGCTCAGTGGCCTGGGAATTAAGGAAAGCCTGCACCAGAAACTGATGAGTGAACTTGAAGGGAAGGAAAAAGTGAAGGTTTTGCTGGCACAGGCCCTTTTTGGCAAGCCCGACAATTTGCTACTCGATGAACCCACCAACGATCTCGACCTTGATACTGTAAACTGGTTGGAAAACTTTCTTGCCAATTTTGAAAATACTGTTCTGGTGGTGTCGCACGACCGGCACTTTCTTGATTCCATCTGCACCCATATTGTTGATATTGACTTTAATAAAATCCAGATGTTTGCCGGAAACTACACCTTCTGGTACGAATCGAGCCAGCTGGCCCTTAGGCAGCAAATGGCCCACAACAAAAAGGCAGAAGAACGTAAAAAGGAGTTGCAGGAGTTTATTTCACGCTTCAGCGCCAATGCATCAAAATCGAAACAGACTACCAGTCGTAAAAAGATGATTGAAAAGTTGAATATTGAAGAAATAAAACCATCAACCCGAAAATATCCGGGCATAATTTTCACCCCGGAACGCGAGCCCGGCAACCACATCCTTGAAGTAACCAAATTACAAAAAAGCATCCACGGAAAACTTCTTTTCAATGATCTGAGCTTTACCCTTCAAAAAGGCGACAAGGTAACCTTCCTTTCAAGAGATACCCGTGCCATGACTGCACTGTTTAAGATACTGAAAGGGCATGACCAGGCCGATAGCGGCACATTTACCTGGGGCCAGACTATTCTCAAAGCTTACCTGCCACTTGAATATGATCACCTTTTCAACAATGACCTTACCCTGGTTGAATGGCTTGCACAATATACCCAGGACACCACAGAGCTCTACCTGCGGGGGTTTCTGGGGAAAATGCTGTTTTCGGGTGAAGAAATTTACAAAAAGGCCAACGTGCTTTCGGGAGGTGAAAAGGTGCGCTGCATGATTGCCCGAATGATGGTGCGCAATGCCAACGTAATGCTTCTCGACAATCCCACCAACCACCTCGACCTGGAATCCATTCAGGCATTCAATAACACCCTTATCAAGTTTAAAGGAAACATCCTGATGTCATCGCACGACCAGAAATTTATCCAGACCGTTTGTAACCGCATTATTGAAATTGGCCCCAATGGAATGATAGACAAGCAGATGGACTACGATGAATACATCAATGATAACAACCTAAAGGAGCAAAGAAATAAGCTTTATTTTGATTGATCAGGAAAAACAACCTGCTAAATATTTATCCTGATTAGCCAATTCATTTTCTTTTGCAAGATTATCGTGATTAGAAGGTATAACCCTATCTAATGGGTAAGTTTTGTGAATAGTCAAACGGGCAAAATAAAGGAAATTACCCCCCGTTTAAATACATTCCAACTCCAAACGAATGCTAAAAAAATCCTATATTTGGCCGGCCTTAAAGTTAAGGTACTAAATACCCTTTAACCAACCTACCAATTATTCTAATCAAATACTCAATGAAAAGACGGGATTTTTTAACCAATTCAGCCCTTATCGGAACAGGGTTAACCCTTGGAATGGGCGCATTTGTGGCAGCATGCAGCCGCTCAGGTAAGCAAATTACTCCCGGCGAACTTGGAATGCCTTCGTTTGCCGAAATTGCCCCCGATGGCAAACCCCTTAAAGCAGCCCTTATTGGGTGTGGCGACCGGGGAACAGGTGCTGCCTTCAATTTTATTGATGCCGGCAATGGCCTTTCTATTGTTGCCCTTGCCGATGTATTTAATGACAGATTGCAAAGGTGCCGCGAAAGGCTTGCCTCAGAAAAGAACAATCAGATTGATGACAATATGTGTTTTATCGGGTTCGATGCATACAAGAAGGTGCTTGAACTCGACATTGATGTTGCCCTCATTTGCACCCCTACCCATTTTCACCCCGAACAACTTAAAGCTGCCATTGCAGCCAACAAGCATGTATTTATGGAAAAACCAGCCGCTGTTGACCCAGTAGGGATACGCACGGTGCTTGTAGCTGCCCGTCATGCCGACAGGGCCGGCCTTTGCGTGGTTACCGGCAATCAACGCCGCCATCAGCGCGATTACTGGGAAGCCTACCTCCAGATTCGTAATGGCGCCATTGGAGATGTGCTCTCTGCCACAGCCCACTGGAACCAGGGAGCCTGGTGGAACCGTGCCAAACGTGCCGGCGAAAGCGATATGGAATACAACATCCGCAATTGGTTCAATATAAAATGGCTCAGCGGCGACCATTTTCTCGATCAGGGAATCCATAACATTGATATTGCAACCTGGTTTACCGGTATGATTCCCACCTCGGCAACCGGCTATGGTGGCAGGGCACGCAGACTTACAGGCGATATTTTCGATTTTTTCAGTGTTGATTACACCTACCCCAAAAACAAACGTATGCTTGCTACCGCGCGCCAGATAGACGGCTGCGATAACAACGTTTCCGAATCAGTAATGGGCACCAAGGGGGTTTGCTATTTGCAAGGCAATAACATACGTATTGAAAACTTTGAAGGTGAAGTGATATGGAAATACGATTACGAAACGAATCCCTTCAAAAATCCTTATGTGCAGGAGCATATACACCTTGTTGAAGCCATCCGTACCAACAAAAAGATTAATCAACTCGAAGACGTTGCCAACTCAACCATGGTAGCCATTATGGGCCGCGAAGCCGCCTACAGTGGCAAACAAATTACCTGGGACGAAATAATGGCTTCCGACCTGTATTATGGTCCAACCGAGTATGCCATGGTTGATCTTCCGTTTTACCAGGAAGGGGTAGCACCACGGCCAGGCCAGGATCCGAGAGCCGCCTGGTAAAAAAACCTTCATCTCATCCTTCCCTGTTTAACCGATCATTGAGAACATGCTTTAGAATAGGGGAGGATGCTTTTGTTTTTCAATCCCAATAAACACCACTAATATATCTACTTCAATGAGATTACGTTTGCGCATTAAACCCCTTCCGTTTAAATTCTGGGTAATTTTTGCTTTCCTGCTGGGATCAGCCTCTGTGGTTTTGTCAGTAAGGGTTTATAAGTACACCTCAACCGACGAGTTTTGTATGAGTTGCCACGTGCACCCCCATGCCGAAGATGCCTGGAAATTATCTACCCACTACGACAATAAATCGGGCATTGTGGTGCACTGCGTACAGTGCCACCTGCCTCCACCCGGAACCCTTCATAATCTCACAGCCAAAGCAAATACCGGCGCCCGCGATGTGTATGCCATGATTTTTAAGGATACCGATAAAATAAATTGGGATGCCAAACGTACCCTTACCGCAGCAGTGAAACACACCTATGAAGAATCGTGCAAAACCTGCCACCAGGAGTTGTTTCCCCGCGGCTTATCGCCCGATGGCGAAAAAGCCCACCTTCATTATGAGCAGAATTCAAAACGGCTTAATCTCAATTGCCTTAACTGCCATCTCGATGCCGGCCACTACAACCCCAATTTCAAGCACGAGCGAATGACCGGGCTTCCAGCCACAGGCGATGGCAAACGGGAGATATTTGCCGATGCAACAACTGTAACACGTTTCGAAAACTTTACTGAGAAAGTACCCAATACCCCGGTTTCATTTAATATGGTTGCTATACCTGGCGGCACTTTCAAAATGGGAAGCCCCGATTCAGAACCCCTGCGCAATGCCGACGAAGGGCCGGTAAGAGAAGTTACACTCTCACCATTCTTTATGGCCGAGGTAGAAGTTACCTGGGATGCCTACTGGGCATTTTATCGTGAAACCATGTCGGAAGGCCGCATAGCACCCAACATAGTAATGGCGCACAACGCATCAATGCCCGATGCCTTAAGCGGCCCTACCCCACCCTTTGGCATTCCTGAACAGGGATGGGGCGGTGGCGAGCGACCTGCTATTACCATGACACCTTACGCAGCAGAGGTATTCTGCCAGTGGCTGTCGCAAAAAACCGGAAAAAAATATCGTCTCCCAACCGAAGCCGAATGGGAATACGCAGCCCGCGCAGGTACCCCAACACCTTACTTCTTCGAAGGAGATCCAAAACGATTTGCCGGTGCCGGGCTGAGAGGCTGGTTCTTTGGCGCCGACACCACCACCATCAACTCCTATGTTGTGTACGCCGAAAACTCATTGGGTCGCACTATGGAGCCAGGCTCAGTAAGGGCAAACCCCTTCGGATTGAAAAACATGTTGGGTAACGTATTTGAGTATTGCTCCGATTGGTATGCTCCCGATGCCTATAGACAAACCGATAGTCATGTAACAAACCCCAAAGGCCCTGAACATGGTACTGAGCGGGTTATCAGGGGTGGCAGTTTCGAATCAAAAGCCGGTGAACTGCGCTCAGCAGCAAGGGCTAAAACCGATACCGAAGCATGGTTTAAAACCGACCCGCAGCAACCACGAAGCCTGTGGTGGTACTCCGATATGCGGGGCATCGGTTTCAGGGTAGTGTGCGAGCCTGATAAAGAACTCTTTGTAAACTAGAATTTGTTCCAGGATAGAAAAAGCAGCGTTTGAAAGCGCTGCTTTTTCATTATCTTTGCCTGTAAATCAATCAACAATGGAAGTTTTTCGCGAAAAATATATCAACCCCTTTACCGATTATGGTTTTAAAAGGTTATTTGGCGAGGAGCCCAGCAAAGATCTTTTACTCGATTTCCTGAATGAACTTTTAAGGGAAGAACAGGGTGAAATTGTTGAATTAACTTACCTTAAAAATGAACTGTTAGGCCATACCGGGCTCGATAGAAAAGCCGTATTTGACCTGTATTGCACCAATGAAAGGGGAGAAAAATTCATTGTAGAACTACAAAAAACCAAGCAAAAATATTTCAAGGATCGCACCCTGTATTACTCAACTTTCCCAATCAGAGAGCAGGCAGTAAAAGGAACCGAATGGAATTTTGAATTGCAAAAGGTTTATTTGGTAGCCATTCTCGATTTTGTTTTTGATGAAGATGAAGCAGAGCCAGATAAATTCAGGTATAATGTTAAACTCAGCGACATAGAAACCAACAAGGTATTTTATGACAAGCTCACGTTTATTTATTTAGCTATGCCCCGTTTCAACAAGGGTATTGATGAATTGGAGAACCGCTTTGACAAATGGTTATTTGTACTCAAAAACCTGCATAAACTCGACAGGGTGCCAGAAAAATTAAGGGAGAGTATCTTTCTTAAACTTTTCGAAAAAGCTGAAATTGCAAAATTTAATCAGGATGAATATATGCAATACGAAGAAAGCCTTAAATACTACCGCGACCTGAAAAATTCCCTTGATACTGCGAGAGAAGAAGGGAGAGAAGAAGGGAGAGAAGAAGGGAGAGAAAAAGGCTTAATAGAAGGTGAAAAAAGAAAACAGACTGAAATAGCCAGAAAGCTCAAAGAGATGGGCTTGTCAAACCAAGATATCCGAAACATTACCGGGCTAAGTGTATCGGAAATGGAGAAGATTTAGGTTACATCATAAAAAAGTGCAAATAAAACTTTAGGTTTTATTGAAATAACCATGGTTTCTAAAACTCCAAATTTTTCAGGCTAACAATTCACAAAAGACTTACCTGAAATAGCGCCATTGAAAAATAGTAAAGTCTAAATCAGCACTCAATCTTTCACACACCTTACCGCAAAGCCCCATGTAACAGGTAATCTTTGGCGGAAAATAAAATATGGTGAACTAATATGACGGATCCAAACCCTGTTATTATCAGCCTCAGTTGATGTAATATAATAAGCGGTTTGATCTAATTCTCTTACACCCACCGGAAATGTTTCATAACCACCTGGGGCAGGTTGAGTAAATAACCCGGTAGGAATTGCCGAAAAGCCGGTTTCATTGGTAATATCATATTCATTCCGGTAGTATAAAAAAGATTGTGTAAACACTCATAAATGCAATTAGATAATGCTGC
>JBBISA010000073.1:0-14509 GCA_037441525.1 Bacteroidota bacterium | reverse complement strand
TTTCCCCTGCACCCAGAAAATTCTGTTACGATTAAAACAACTTCATACAGGCAATATCGTGTTCCCTTATATTGCCGATACCGTTTATAATCGCAATATTAAATCAATAGCCATCCAGGCCGGCATACCATTTCCTGTTACTTCTCATGTTGCCAGGCACACATTCTGCACAATGATTGCTTCCATTACACAGTCCCCATTCAAGGTCATGGAATACACCGGGATAACCAAAATAGACACAGCAATGATTTATATAAATCTGCAAAAACTATACACCTAATCAATATTAACTCTTATTTAACACTCTTCTTTGCCCTTTTTGTTTGGTTATATCATTTATTGTTCGCACATATGTGAACATAAACCAACGCCGTTATTTACGGCATAGTAATTATCCTAAACGTCAATCTTATGAAAAAGAAAGAAGCAGAAAACAAGGTCATTTTTGTTTTCAATCACAACGGAAAAATTGAAAAAACAACACTCTATGATCATGCTATAGAGAGCAGAGATGAAACCACAAGTCCAGTAGGCGTAATGGGGAGACTTCACATCAGGCATGAAGATATTTCATGCAGGTATAACTTAAGAAATCGCGTAAACAACGATAAAGGTTTTTTCGAAGTCTGGACATGGGGAGTCAATGGAAACAATCCAAAATTTATCGAAGAATTTGAAAAAGAAGAAGATGCAGAAGAATTTATATGGGAAAAAATCTATTCATATGATTTTGCCCAGGATGACCAAAGAGATACTTCATGGTTTGAGACTATAGAAGAAGCACAGGAAATCAAATGGGAACGTTCGGCTATTAAGCCAGGTATCTATAGTGTTAATGTCAATGATCTTATCGATCTTGGATGGAATATCGAAAACGATGATGTAGCAAACGCCATGGGTATTACCATAGAAGAAGCCAATGAGTATGTTGAAAAAACATACCACGCTGAAATAACCATCAATAAAGATACTACTACACTTTGGCGATTGGTTAATACCGCAAAAAAACTTAATGGTATTGACGAAGGTGGCGACAATGAAATTACCGGAGATGATGATCAAACCCTTAAAGACCTGGAATCCCTTACAGATATGGGTAAAATCTGGAATGTCAGAATATTATAATAAGTAAAGCAATGAACATCCAAACCCTACCCACCCCCGATCTGCAATTCCTTATTGCCGCAGCGCGTAAGGAATTGCAATCGCGCAGGCAATTCTACGAAATAATAGAATATTCGCACTCCTGTAACGCTAAAGGTAACTTCCACAAAAAGCAATACAAACACTGGTTAAAGCTGGTAGAGAATATTACCGACCATCATAACGCCATGGCATTCGAAGGCCCCTGGTTAAATCTATACCAACCTAACCGGGTTACACTCGACGATTATATCATCGAATTTCTGGGCTGCAAAAACGAATTCCGTTTTATTAAAGCAGGCACCCGCGATGTTATAACCGGCACCCACGATAACTTTATTGAATTCCGTAACCAATGCCAAAAAATATTCTTCTATGATAAATCTCAGTAAATTCTTTACCGACAGACCGGCAATCTCCAAAAAAGCATTCTGCCATGAAGCGGGCATCAGCACCCGCAGCCTGTATTTCTACATCGATGGCAAACGATCACCATCGCCCGAAACCGAAAAAAGAATTCAGTCAGTAATGAAAAAATACGGGGCCCTTTAAGGGCCTTTTTTAATGGAGTATTTTCTTTATTATTCCTTTATACATCTCTACATCTTCTTCCAACTCTCTTACTTTTTTCACCAGTTCTCCTATGTCTACTACACAACCAACTTCTTCCGGCTCTGCATAGTCTTTCCTTAATAAGGCCGGCTCTAAACCCTTCATTATATATTCAGGGTTTATCCTAAATACCTTCTCCATTAATTTCAAATGTTTCTCAGTTAATGCGTTATGCCCCTGTTCTATGCTGGCATAACTAGTACGTTGCAACATTATTGCTTCTCCGAATTGCTTTTGTGTAAGGCCAAGTTCCTCGCGTAAAAGTCGTAAACGTAGCAGAACAGAGTCTTTTTCTATATTTTCCATAACTTTCATGACTAATTAACACTTTTTAACTACCTTTGTTATGTATTTTACTTAGTTTAGCACTACGTTAATGCAGTAAAAAACGTAGCACAAATCGTTAAACCCAGTTTAATAACATCAAAGATACAACCATCAGCATGTCAAAACAAATAAAGGTATGAATTCAAGAAAAAAACGATCAGAAAAACTTAAACTCAATTTAGTGAAAACCTACAACAAGCATGTAATTGAAGGCAAAGGCTCACTCGAAGCCGCAAGGCTGGCCGCCGAAAAACACTGCTGTACAGTGCAATGGGTATACAAATCTCTAAAATCAACATAAAATGTACATTGAAGAAATATTAAGAGAAACAAGGGAGAAACTATCCCATATTGAAGAGAAACAATCCCAGATCATCGAAATGATCAGGGAAAAAGAAAAACCCTTTGTAAGCGACGAGCGCCTGCTTACAACCCACCAGGTATTACAACGCCTGGGGCTTAAACCGCAGCAAAAAGGATGGGTAATTATTAAAACCATTCTTAAACAAAAATACGGCCTTAAACGCCACCCGGGTATGGGATATAGAATAACCGAAGGAAACCTGAAGAAATACCTTCAGGATAATTATAATCAATCTTAAATATGGAAAAACAATTATTTGCAGGACAAAATCCCGTGGTCATTACCGACAACCTTGAAGGTATAGTCGACCGCATTGAAAAGAAAGTCTACGTCGAAAGACTGTCAGACGATGAACTATCATCCGTAAAGGACGAATACATCCAGTGCGTTATGCAGATAGACCGCGCAATGGAAGAACTCGAAGGTCTTAAGGCCGAATACAATGAACGCCTTAAACCCATACGCGAAGAAGCCAGCGAACTCATGGAACAACTCCGCCTCGGAGTGCGCAAAGTAGAAGGAAATGTTTACACCATTTTCAACCACGATAAAGGCATAGCCGGCGAATACTCCCCATCCGGTAAACTTATCAAAACCCGGCCAATGCTACCTACCGAACGTCAAACTACTATTAAACTTAAAGCCGTTAATAATGGATAATATTCACATCTACCCAACCACCGACCTGGGGATCCGCGAAGGCTCTGCCCCCGATGTTATAATCCCCGTAGGGCAAAACGTCTCCCTGCTGCCTGTATCTATTCCAGAACTGTTTAATAAAAAAATCTTCGATCCGGCATCAACCCTGGTTGGGTATAATCTCACTACCGCAACCATCGAAGTAGAAACCAACATCCAGAGCACTTCACAAAAGGGCAGCGACAAATACGCTGCAACCTTTAAACTTTTCGAAAAACTGGCATCATTCGGCATCAATAAAGATGTTATGTGGGAACTCAAAAAACTGGGCAATCACATTAAAATGAACCGTAACCTGTTTGTCGATTCTGGCCTTACTCTCGCAGCACAGTTCAACACCCTCACCGCAACGGTTAACCAGAAAATTGAAAAACACAAAGAAGATCGCGCCAACTCTATCAATAGGTCTGACAGGAAGTAAAAAGCAACCTGCCCGAATTCTTTATAATGGAAAGCCCGGTAATACAGGGAACTGAAACCAAATAACGATTCAGGGTAGATGTAAACTTCAACGTCCGCGGACGCGAAGTAGAAGTATTCCTCACATCCTACGAACTCGAAGCAATATTTTAATCTGTTGCCGAAACCGAAATTAACAAAATGATCGAAACCATTGCAGCCGCCCAGCCAAATATCATTATCATCAGAACCGCATAACCAAAGGGCAGCAAGCCCGCTGCCCTGTTTTCTACCAACTATATGAAAGACCCGGCATTTTTATTCTACAGTACCAACTTTTACGAAGGTACCAGGACAATGACCCCCGAAGAAAGGGCATGCCTGGTCGACCTAATGATCTATCAGCACCAGAAAGGTGTTATTCCTAACGACATCGAACGTCTCTCTCTCTACTGCACAGGCATCGCTAAAGCAGCCCTTAAAGCCACCCTTGAAGCAAAGTTTAAGCTTACCGATAAGGGTTGGTTAAACCCTACATTAAACAAGATAATTTCTCACCGGGAAAATTACACCGAAACGCAATCAAAAAACGGAAAAATTGGCCAGATTTTAAAAAAATTAAAGGCCTTTTTGCCCCCTCTGAAGTTTAAAGATTTTGTAAACGAATTTAATAAACTGTCTCAAAATGAGAAGTTTGAAATTTTATCTGAAATCGAAATAAGCGAAAAAGGGAACATTGAAGCTATGCTTCAAGCAATGCTTAAGCATATAATAAATAGAAATAGAAATACAATTATAAATAAAAATGAATTACTATATTCTTTAAATGATAATGAAAGTACTAACGGTATTATAGATGAAATAGTCGATTTTTTTCACGAAAAATGTAAATCCCTGCCAAGGGTTGTGAAAATTACAAAACAGAGAAGGTCTCTTGTCCTTGCCCGTATACGTGAACATAGCATCGACGACGTAAAAAAAGTCATTGAAATAACATCGCAAAGTAATTTCCTTACCGGCAACAACGATAAAGGCTGGACCGCCGATTTCGATTTCATCTTCACCGCATCAAAATTTGTGAAAATTCTTGAAGGCCAGTACAGCAATAAAAAACCACGGATCAACTCCCGTATCGACTCTCTATTGCAAACCGAAAAACATATTCAAAATGGAACTTATTGAAATTGTAAGCCAACGCAAAATCCGGCACATAACCGAAAGTGTAGCCGAAAAATTCCGTACCATTATCTACTCTGCCGTATTCACTAAGGGCGTCTATACTACCCCTAAAGATGCTGCCGCAATGGCCCAGATTCTCGAACGCGATATACGCCGTAAATACCCAAACCTTACTTTAGAAGAAGTAAGCTACGCCGTAGAACAGGGCATAAGGGGTGAGTATGGCGAATATTACGGCATAAACAACGTTTCCCTGCTCAACTTCGTAAAAGCCTACGCTACTTCCGAAGAAAGGGCAAAGGCCGTTTCAAATCATAACCTTAAACAACTACCGGCTAAAACTACTGTCTCCGATCAGGAAAAGATCAACATCATTAAAACCGGCATCATTAACAAATTTCACCAGTTCATGAAAACTGGTGTTCTTAACGACTGGGGAAACCCATCTTACGATTTCCTGGCTAAAGCCGGCTATATCAATTACTCCGAAGAACAACGGTCCGAATTTAAAAAATTAGCCGCCAAACGATTAATCGCCGAAGAAACCATACGCCGCAGCAGCCTAAACTACGACATAAGGCAAGACGAAATAAAGGCCATAGAAGAATTTAAAAACAACACCAAGCATAAACGAATTATTGCCGAAGGTAAAAGACTTGCCCTAAAAGACTATTTCCTTTCCCTAATTAACCAGGGTTTAAGTATCGAAAATATCATTAATTAAAAATAAGCCATTCTAGGCCATTTTAAGCCATTCTACCCCCTTTGCGGTATTACACCCCTGCCGTGGGTAAAATCGCTTAAAATAACCCCAAAAGAATTATTCACAAACTAAAAATTAAAAACATGACAACCCAACTCTGCCGTAAATGTAAAAAACCGGCACACCCGCAACAGGTAGTTACTAAATCCTACAGCGGAACAAACCAGAAATCTACCGATGTTTTCTGTGCCAGTTGTGTCCCCGAAATTCTCCCGGCCAACTACGTGCTCGAAACTGTAACTACTTCACATCTTAAAAAATCCGGATTACTATCCTAAACTCATAACCATGAAAGAATTCATCTATCTCGGCATTGTGGTTCTCGTTATTCTGGCAATTACCGCATTCGAAAAAGTAAAAAACTATTTCAAACCTAAAAATGAAAATTATTTTCTCAAACAATCGGTTATCGGTATTACCTATTGGGTCCCGGTTAAAAAAGGAATTCCCCGTAAAGCATGGTACTACCCATCGCCCGAACTCGACTTTATCGACGAATGGGTCAACTCTCTCGAATGTTCTGAAGTTGTTGTAAGCGGCAAAAAAATCTATGTAATAGATCAGGCCGACGTCGACAAACTCCGCGAAATAATCAGGTATAAACACGGCTATATTCTCTACTGATGAAAAAGATTTGCATCTACCACAATGCCGATCTCGATGGCGTATGCTCTGCTGCTATTGTTAAAAAAGCACACCCCGACTGCATGCTATATGGGGTAAACTATGGCGACTCCCTTCCCGAAGAAATTCTTAACCAGGCCGAACTCATAATCATTGTCGATTTCTCTCTGCACCCCGAAAAAATGTTCTCTTACCCGGGACGCATCATCTGGATAGATCACCACTTTTCAGCAATTGTAGAGTATGAAAAATTCCCCCGTAATCTACCCGAAAACGATGTTGTGCTTATGAAGGAAAAAGCAGCCTGCGAACTAACATGGCGTAAATTTTTCCCCGACCATATGCTGCCCGTAGCTGTTCATCTGCTCGGTATTTACGATACTTGGCGAACAAGCGAAAAACCCGGCGTCTATGATATTGACAACCCATGGACCGAACTCGTTCTCCCGTTTCAGTATTTCATAAGGTCGCTATGCCACACCCCCGACACCTTCCCGGTTGAACTGTTCGATCAGCACCCGGCCCAACTACTGGTTAACTACATTCAGCCCGGCAAACACATCATCAGGTATATTAACCAGCAAAACCGAATCCTTGCTTCCAACGCATTTGTAAGGCAAATAAACGGTTACTCTGCCATAATACTTAATCAATCCGAAATTAACTCTATGGCGTTCGATTATTGCTACGATCCAACCCAACACGACATAATGGTGGCCTACTCCTTCAATGGCCAATCGTTCAGGGTCTCTTTCTACACCACGAAAGATATTAACGTGAGTGCTATTGCTAAAATTTTTGGCGGTGGCGGACATAAATCTGCTGCCGGCTGCCAGATCGATAAAATTGAAAAACTATGGACAAACACCATTGGGACAAACTGAAAGAAATTAAACTGCGCGAACAACAACTCAGCGACGCAAATTTCTCTCTTTCCAAGGCTGCAAATGCCGAAGATTATATTATGGCAATAAGAAATTGTAGCCTGCGCAAACTTAAACTCGAAGCCGCAAAATCAAGGTTTATTCTCAGCAAAACACAAAAACGACCAATTCCATTTATATCTGATAATTTTAAAGGAAGTATATGAAAGTAAATATTAACGACCGAGAAGAATTCGACTATGTAGTCAAACAAGGCTACAACCCTTTAATGAATTCTGTTTTTATTATCGATCACCAGCTTAGGATCGATATACAACGTGAACTATTCGGACGATCATTCCTGTCTAAAGGAAACGTAAAACAAGGCAATCAAAGGTTCTACCAGTGGGTATGGCAAAAAAGGGGACCTGTAAGGCACTGCGAAGAGTGCGGTACACCACTCAACTCCTATTCGTCAGCATTTGTTTCGCACATCCTTTCACGTAAAGGTTATCCCGAAATGGCACACGATCCGCGAAACATAAATATTCTCTGCTCAAAGCATCACTGGCAATGGGAAAACGATCCCAGGTCAATGAGAATATTCCCAAAAAACCAGGAAACAATAACTATGCTTAAACACGAATATCATTTCAGGCCGCGCCATGTGTCAGTGTAACCTAACTATAGAAACAGCAGCCGTTACAAACCCACTCAATGGTAAAAACGTAAGAAAAGCTGTTGTTATGAACCCCAGAATAAGAATAACATTCTCAGGGTCATCTAAACGAACCGATATAACTATAAAACCAAACTTCTGCCCCTGGTGCGGAAACAAAATTTAATCAACCCGCCGGCCTAACGCTCTTTATACGCTTGTTCTTTAACACTGCCGGCGGTTTTTTCAAACTTTTAAAACAACTTAAAATGGAAAAATTCCTTTTATTCTTCGCATCAATTATGGCTGGAAGCCTCGTAGTAGCATTATTTGTTTTCTTCATGGGAATAATACTGCGCGAAAAAACAAAAACCTATCACAAAGCGAAAAAATAAATATGGAAACACCGCTTTTTCATGGTTCCCTGTTTTCTGGTATTGGCGGTTTCGATCTTGCAGCCGAAAGGATAGGTTGGAAAAACATGTTTCATTGCGAAATAAATCCATTTGCTCAAAAAATACTTAAATATTATTGGCCTAATACTATTAGTTATGACGACATTACCAAAACAGATTTCACTATTCACAGATGACGAATTGATGTACTCACAGGCGGATTTCCCTGCCAACCATACAGCCAGGCAGGAAAACGACTTGGAAAGGAAGATAACCGCCATCTCTGGCCAGAAATGCTTTGAGCAATTCGGGAAATTCAGCCGACATGGGTTGTGGGCGAAAACGTTCGCGGGCTTACTAATTGGAATGGGGGACTGGTACTGTAGTAGGAACCTTTCACCCCAAACACCATACTATTCGCACCGGAAAACATTGGAAAGTTGGAGACAAATTTTCACCCAGGGTATGGTCAGTCATACCCTATGCCAGCAAACAAATAACCATCGCCCCCGATATCGAAATAAAAAAGATTTGGGATTTCGACATTAAAGAAATGGCTACAATCAGAAGTTTGATTTTAAAAGATGTTTGGGCAGAAGGCATTGTTATTCGTCCATACGCTGAAAAAATAGACTTGCTTTTGTCAAACGAAAACTTTAATAATGGTCGTGTAAGTTTCAAAGCTATTAACCCTGAATTTCTGCTCAAATATGGTGAGTAGTTGGGTTCTTAGCATTGGGCATAACGGATTGCGGCTTGGCGTAGTGGCGGATTTTTAGCACAAAAGTTCAATCGAAGAACTGCACTTGAACCTACCACAAAACTGTCATACGGAGCACTGCACCCGCCATTACGCCAAACCGCTGTTAGCTGCTGCCCTTCTTGTCTGTCGTGTTTGTTCTTTGTCATTTCGTGTCTGTCTTTGGTGCGTTGGCTTGGTGGCTCTTTTGCAAAACTTGGCTTTAGCGTTGGCTTGTGCGGTTTTGCAAATGTGCCACCAAATGCGTTGGCTTTATAGTCAATCTTCAGTTGCATAAAATACTTCGTCATTCATTATTTTAATTGCTTCTTTCTCCTTGTAATATGCTGCTGCTCTTAATTTGTTTGCTTTCAATGCAAGGTCATTTATTTTTTTCATTGCGTCCTTATTCTTTAGAATTGGAATAGGTATTTGTCCTGCGTTACTTGGGTCAATCATATCTATAACTGCACCATAAGTTTCACGTTTGCTCAATGCTTTTCCATAGTCGCTGTTTAGGAAAATATAAATGTAACCTGCAATGTCATTCGAGTTTGGAACTATTCTGATAGAATTTTGGCTTACTGTCCAACTTTCTTTCTCATAGTATTCAGGAACCAATACTACGTTTCCGATTGTTCCTCTGTCGGTAATTAAAATTGTGTTTTCCTTTACTGAAAGTTCTTTTTCAATAAGTTTTTTATGTCCAACCTTTGAAAGGAATTTTTCAACTCGTGGATTTATTTCAAGAATATCATTTGTCCCCAAGAATGGAACTCCATTTTCTTCGTCTACATAAATTCGCTTAAAAATCCCTGGCATTGTAATCTCCTTGCTAAGATTGCTTAGTGGCTTTATACTTTCAGCACTGTCAAGAAAACAATCTAAAATACTTGATACAATAGGATTATGATATGAACCCTCAAAACGATTATTCAATAGTTCAAGTCTTACGGAAAATGTTCTTACCTCTGCTTTATTGTCAAAGAAATCAGGCGACAGTTCATCAATTGGTGGTAATTGAAGTTCCTTTATTAAAATACTTTCTGCTTCATCTATTAAGTCATTGGCTTGGTCTCGAAAATCAAATGATTGTGAAATTACTTGACTTATTTTTTGCCTAATTTTTTTGTCAGGATATGGAATGTGAACAAAGTCTAAATGTTCAGGCTCTATGTGCTGAATTACTGCACCGTAATTATTAGTTTTTATTAAGTTTTGCCCAATGTCTGTAATTAAGTAAACATAAATAAAACCTATATCTTCTTTATCATTGGCGTTAATTCTAAGAAGGTCGTGGCTGAAAATTTGGTTGTCAAAAATTTTAGTAGCAATAATGCACTTGCCAATCGTTCCTGAGCACGACATTAATATTTGCCCTTTCTTTACTCTTAATGCCTCAATATCGGTTTTGGTAAGGTCTGAAATGTATTTATACGGTTTAGGATAAAGTTCTAATATTTGGGCTGGTTGAAAAATTGGGAAGTCAGATTTTTCGACAAAAATTCTTTTAAATCTCCCCCTGTGGTAAGCTTTTGCAACACCATTTTTACCACACAATGTTTTTACTTCCCATTTGCAATTTTTTAAAACTTCCTTTGCTTTCTTACCCTCAACATTGAAGACATTAGCTTCCAAACGAAGTTTGGCAGCAATAACTTCTTCAATGCTTACACTTGCATATTTTATTGTTTCTACCATTGTATTCCTTCGTGTTTTTTCCAACGCTTGAATATTGCAGGAACTTCAACTGTTTGGTCGTCTAATTCAGGTTCTTCAAATGTTTCAAGGTCTCCGTTTTCGTTTATCTGTGTTCTGGAGAAATACAATACTTCTCCGTTTTTATCTCTCTTTAGAATGTCTGCTCCTCTTTTGTCGTGTCCAACTTTATTAACCAAAGTCATAAAAATATTGTAACTGTGGTCAGGTTCTCTTTTTTCTTTTTCTGTTTTTTTCTGCACAATTAAAACAGAAGTTTGAGTTCCTGTTGAAGGTTGGAAAGTGTCTTGGTGTAAATCAACACTTGCAATAATGTAACAGTTTTTAATTAACCATTGGCGTATAAAACCTTTGCCGGGTGCTCCTAAAATGCTGTCAGGTAAAACTATCGCAAGTCGTCCACCGGGTTTGAGAAGTTGAACACACCTTTCAACAAACAATTCCTCTGGCGACATTGAGTTGCTTCCTTGAGCAATTTCATATTGATTTAATATAGCTGGGTCTTGAATTGGAATTTTACTGCCGAATGGCGGATTTGTAACAATCACATCAAAGAGTGCAATGTCTTTTGCAGTTCTAATTTCTTTGTGGTCTAAATCAAATCTGTCTGCAAGTGTTTTCTTAAAATCTAAATCCCATTCGTGGGGTGGGAGTAATGAATTGGCTCGTAAAATATTTCCACTGCCATCGTTATTCATTACCATATTCATTTTGGTAGCTTTCACCAAATCAGGGTTAATATCAAAGCCGAAAAAGTATTTTCCTGCAATAGCTTTTATTTCTTCGTTTGCTGTTTGTCTGTGTTTTTCAGTCCACTTTTCTTTTGGCTTACCCAATTTGTCAGCAATCTTGTTTTCAATTTGCTGAATAACATAGTTCATAGCTTGAACTAAGAAACCGCCAGTCCCACAACTGCTATCCAAAACGTATTCACCGATTTTTGGTGCAACCATTTCTACGGACATTTTCATCACATTTCTTGGGGTGAAAAATTCTCCTCTGTCGCCTCTTAGGTTTGCACCTACAATTTCTTCATATGCTTTTCCTTTTACGTCTATGTTTGTGTCAAGGAAACTGTATCGTTGAAGTTCACCAACAACGTAAGCAATTGTCCTTGGTGATAACTTCAATTCGTCATTTGCTTCAAAAATCTGTTTGTGTTTGGTCTTAACCTTGGCAAAGATTTTTTCAATGCGTTTTTTAACTGTAAGTTGTCCGTCTGGATTGTCTCTTTCTTTTGTAGAAACAAAAAATTCAGGTTCTTCAAACAAATTTCTTTCATCTTCAATTTTGCAGAAGATAATTTTAAGAAGTTCAAAAAATGCTACTTGCTTTTGAGGTCCATCAATTGCGTAAATGTGATTATGACATTTTTTGAAAGCATAAAGCAAATTGTCGCCACTGGCTTTTTGCTGGCGTTTTCTGCTTGGTCTGTCAATTTCCTCTACTGGTGTATTGAACGAAGGAATATCAATGTAATCCTCAAATTCAATTTTGCCCTTTGAGTTAGTGTATTTTCTGAATACCTCCTTGTCTTTGCCGTTAGTCCACATACCCCACTCACAATTACCACAAGACTGCATATAGGATTTTAGTTGTCCAACGCCTTCTTTCTTGTCGTTTGGGCTAATGTTTTCCTTTTTGCACTCAACAATTAGTTGAATGTTCTCTAGTGTAAAGTCTGTGCAACCTTTTGGAAATATTGCAATGTCAACTCGTTTATTGGTTGAGCCAACTTTAATTGGAAGTTCAATTTTTATAAGTGCTTTTGGATATTGGTGTTCATTTACAAGTCGTTTTTCAATATTCTGTCTTACATATTCTTCGGGGGTGTCCTTTCGGAAAACTCCGTCAATGTAGTCCCTCAGTTTTCCTTCTGGAACTGTAATTACTTGAACTTCTCTATTCTGCATCTGTCGTCTTTTGCTATTTTGGTTTATTTAATTGTCAAACTGTCGGTGAAAGTAGTTGTGCGTTGGGGCAAAAACAAATGTGCTGCAACTGTGTCGGCTTGTGGGTTGGGTTGCAGCTCTTTTGTTTTTGCTGAAGCGTTGGCATATTGTCCTTCTTTTTTCTGTTTCATTTTGTTTGTTGTGTCGTCTTTTAGGGTTGCAGCTAACGTTTGACAATATGGCCAGTAAGGGATTGCGGGTTATTTCCTATCAAAGTACACGAAAAGTTGAAGCGGGCTACAAACCTTCGCATACCACTGAAACCCTTATTGGCTATATTGTGTGTTGGCAACTGGCCTTTTTCTTTCCTTAATTCTGAAATTGTTGAGTCATGTACTATTTTTCTAAATCTGTTAAATCTTCTACACCAGCCATATCAGAAAGCACTTGCCTGTAACTGCTCTTTAATACAGCCTGTTTTGTAATAACCATTATGCCGGCTATACCCTTCAAAGGTTACCGATCTCTGCTTACCATCTACTGTAATAAAAATGGTATGCTCTCTCTTTCCTGCATAAGTTTTTACCATATAGCTATTATTGTTAGCACACCCGCCACAACCTGCCAGAATAACACCTTTTTCCGCAATTTTCCGTTTGTTTCCGCTAATTGCCGGTTGTGTGCCTGGTGGGTGGAAATGATGGTATTTTTTTCGGAAATGATGGTGTCTTTATGGGCGCTTTGCTTGTCGATATTGGCGATTTCGGCGCGTTGCAGACCTATCTCCTTTTCGTACAATGGTACCTGTAGCAGTGCTATTGTGCCTGCTCTGAGCCTTGGCAGGGTGGTTATGGCAACACTATCGGTTGTTAGCCGGGTTTGGGGGCCGGCGCCTGTCAACGTGTCCCAGGTGGTTAATAGCTGATCTGGTGGCAGTGTGGCTACCTGTCCGGGTATCTGCTCTCTGATTACCCGTGTACGATATATAGTATCGCGGATGGTGTCGCGATGCATTTTCAGGAGTTCTATCGTTTTTTCATGCCCGGAAATACGGGTGTTTAGACTGTCGATGGTTTGCTGAAAGTGTGAAGTATCGACCGGTATTGGCCTGATCAATAACAGGTAGAACAGCGCTGCCATTATTGCGGCAACTGCCATATAGAAAATAAGGCGGGCGGTTTTCATTGCTTCACACTATATTCAACTACCATACCCAAGGGAATAATTTTTTCTATCTGTTTCATTACGGCGCGGCTGTTGGTTACATCCGTAATGCCATCGCGGTCAATGTCGGCGAAGTTGGTTCCGGGGGCAAGGCATCCGCGAAGATCGCGGGCGAAGTTGGTTGTATGTACCATTATTTCGGCTCGGTTGGGAACATTAAGCACATGAAGCGCATAGGCTGCATTACTGGCCCGGCGCACGGCCACCGCCTTATATGTGCCAGTGGGTATGCACGATTTACCGCGCTCATTGTTGACCCACGGCAGTTCAATCCCTTTGAAGGTTAACAGGGTGCGCCCCTGGTTGTCGGTAATTGCGCATTCTGACAGAGTGCGGTTTTTATCTTGGTCAATACGGTTAACGGTTAGTTTCATGGCTTCTGTTTTTTTGTGTTTGAATGTGTTTTTTTATGGCGCGAATATCACGGGTATGTTCGGTAAGAGTAAGGTCGTGGGCGATAAGGCGTTGATTAATTATATCATGCTTAAGGTCGTCTTTGTGCTGGAAGTCTTCAATAATGTTTTTCACCTGTAAGAAGAATTTCTCAAATTCTTCTAATCGCCTACTGAACGACAGTATGGCGGCGTGGTGAAGGTTGTAATTGTTGTTCATCTTGGTTGCAATCCCTTCCAGATCATGAACGAGTATCTGTGCGCTGGGCAGGTCTTCAATCTTATCTAATATTTGTGGTATTCGGGCATGGAAGGTTGCCACACTGCAATCTTTTTGGGTTTGCTGTATTTCTATCATTTTCTGCTGCAATGGCAGGAAATACTTTTTCACGAAAATAATTGCGGCGGCAACAATGGCCACAATGATAAGTGTGTAGATGATGAGTAACAGTGTCATAGTTTTTGTATTTTTCTGATTCGTTCGCATTCTTCGCATTTCATGCGATAGGTTGAGATG
>JBBISA010000072.1:0-14524 GCA_037441525.1 Bacteroidota bacterium | reverse complement strand
AATTGTTCGAACTGGGAGAACCGAGAATCTGTCCTGAGATCGATTTCTGTCCTTTGTTTCAATCAATCTTATTGTAAGTTCTTTAGTATGATCAACCTATTGCTTTTGTTAAAATTAACAAAAATAAAATTGACCAATTTATATAATTGATTCGCAAAACTCCAAATTGCTGCAAGTGGGTTAATTAAACCCGGCCAAGCCATTAGTTCAATACATTCCTAATGACTAATCAGGGTTAATATTGTATTATGTGCCAGTTTTTTTTATAAAAAATACTGTGTAGAGAGTGGAAAAGAATGTGTTAAACAATGAATGAAAACTGATTAGGGGATAACTGAGATGAAATCCGATTATTTAACAGCAATTTTTTCGATATAAGAATATCCATCTGAAACTATCTGTACTAAATATATTCCACGTGCGAGCCATGATACATCAACGGATGTCAATGATTCTGATTCTATGCCTTTTAAAAAAACTATTGTACCGGATATAGAACTTATTTTTATATAAGCGTTTTTCGCAGGTTCTATGAATCTGATGGTTAGGTTATTTTTTACCGGATTTGGATAAACCTGAACCGGTTTATCAGGCTCATTGAAACTATTGGCATTGGCAATGGTAATAATGAAAGCCTTAGATAGTTTTGATTCACTTACAGGCCAGGTAGGATCGGATGGGTTGGTGTTAAAAACCGATGATATCTGGTATGAGTAGGTTTCACCGGATAGCAAACCGCTATTATCAACATAAAACAGGTCGGTTGTATTGCTGGTTTTCCCAATAAAAACTCCATTACGATAAATGTTGTAATATAGGATGGATGAGATAAGTTTTTCTGTTGAAGTTGGTAATGATTGAATTGTGGTAATGACATCCAATAACTGACCCGGGCCTGGTCCAAGCATTATTTCTGACTCTTCAGAATCTTCTGTATTTGTTTTTGAAGATGATGGTTTGTCTGACCCAAATACACTGGTAAAAAGTTCGTAGAAAACTCCGTTTTCGGCAAGAGGCCTCCAATTGCCGGGAGACCCAAAGAATGAGCGCGAAGGGGTTGTGATTTCTCTTGTTAATGATGATGGGTAGCTTGTTGCGACCGGTGCGATTGCCACATAAAACGGGCGTGTAAGAGCAATCTCCCGGTTAAGGTTAAGAAATACACCCCGGTTGGTGGTCTGAAAATTAACTCCGGTTGTTTCAGCAGACTCAAAGAGCAGAGTTTTGCCGTCCTCATCATAAATTTTGAACCTGAATCTTGTGTTGACACCCCATGGGAAATTTTGGTTTTGCCAGAAAATATGGGATAATCTTTTGATGTAAAAGGTTTCTATGCCCAGTGTTTTTTTAAAATCAAACAGAGTTGCCCTTTCAGGAATGTCTTGTCTTATACCTGAATAGCTGCTTGTGTACCCGAACCAATTATCGGTGAGAGAGTATGCAGGTTTTTCCCAGAATAAGGAAATAGCTACGTTTTCGTCACCTTGTATCTGAGCATTAATTTTTTCAACTACAGGGATGGGGTATAAATCGAGGCCATTTAGTGTTAATTGCTCAGTACCAATGGGATCAAGCCAGGGACGCAATTGCCTGATGTTGGCTGACCCACTCTGATCCCATTGGAATTGAAATTTACCATAAACATTGGCCCCTGAGAGGTTGGAGCAACTTGAACTACCTCCGGTTAGTGACCCTATAATAAGTTTACTTTCGTTAAATAAGGGTGAGCCTGATGATCCAGCTTCGGTTATGCTATGGTTGGTGATGGTACTGGTAAAATTTACATTCCATGCTGAGTTAGCTGCCATTGTGCTGCCCGAAATAACCGGTGAAGGTACATTGGTTGCGGTGGTGACAAAGGTTGATATTTTCTTAACATCACCTGCCGGATGGTGAATACCCACCCCCCTGCGGGCAGGGATAGGGGTACGGTCCCAGCCATTATAATAGGGTTGAAAGGATGCCGGTGGTATGAAGTTTAGTTTAAGCAATCGCATATCTGAGCCTCCTGCCATTTCGGAAATAGCAATTAAACTTGCTCCGGTAATGGTATGGTTTATTGGAATTCCGGATTCTTCGCAACCGGGCCGTTCGAAATTGAACCTGAACTGCCATAAATTATGGTCGGATGGCGATGCTTCGCTGCCGCAATGTTGTGCAGTAAGAAAATAGGGCGTGCCATCCTGAGCAGTATTGTTTATAAGTGTTCCTGAACACCATCCGGCACTATTGCCTGCCCTGACTAATATCCGGGCAATTCCTCGTTTTTCATTTTGCCAGTCATTACCTTCCACGCAGTTGATGTTTACCTGGCAAATACCGCTATTCCCGATGGTGTTGTTTTTCAAGGTTTCGAAAACCGGTCTGTAATAGTGCATAATGTCTTTGACAAACAAAACGGGTTTTTCTGTCACCTTGGAAGGATCGGGCTCAAAGTATTCTATAACAACATCAGCACCTTCAATCAATGGCCCCGGGAACATGCGGCTTTCGTGGTTGTCGGCCTCATTATATCCCCCATACACCGTTGAAATATCCTGCCCATAGTAAAACAATTGGGAGTTATCGGGCAGGTAGAACTCTTCAAAGGCAACATTTACTCCCAACGCACCTGGCGAACTAAGTACTGCTCTGAAAAACAATCTGCCATCGTCGAGCTTTATCCATTGTCCCAGTTGAAAAAGGTCTTTATATATCGGCACTGCATATCCTATTCTGTATGGGATGCCATCAACAGGGCCAATAATATCTTCGGCCATTAGCTTATTTACAGGCACCTGAAGAGCAAATTCATGCCGTATAGTTTTTTCCCCCGGAGGAAATACGACTCCTGGAGCAATCCCAGAGGGCCGCATTTGAGCTGAAATGCCATTTAAAATAAATATGAATAGCAGGGATATAATTGGGACTCTGAATTTCATTTGCGAATTAGTTAAATAAAAAAAGATGCAGCCAGGCTGATTATTTTACAAGTTTAGCGATTTATTACCTGAAGTTTATGTACCGTAACACCTGAACCGGAATAAACCTTTAGCAAATATAGCCCATTTGGGTAACTGGCTGTGCTCAGTGTGAAACTTGGTTGGTTGATAATTTGTTCATGTATTTTTGCTCCTGCAAGGTTAAACACTTCAATCATGCCAATGTTTACATCCGACGAAATGGTTGCAAGCGTTGATGCCGGATTAGGAAAAATGATGGGAGTTTTGCTTTTAGGGATGTTATTCTGCCTTCCAGCATCAAGGATGCCACCCCATAGGGTTAATTCGAGATTGGGATTGGCTCCGGGCTGAATCCAGTTGATGTCGCCACCGAAATTACCAGAAACAAATACCTTGTGAATATAAGGGTTAAAAATCAGATCGCCAGCTTTTGCTCCTGCCATATTTACCCTGAAAGTAGTATTAAAAACACCCTGTTCGGTGCTAAATAGCTGGCTTTTGCCTGCGCCCGGCCTTTTACTCCATTGATCTTCCGCAACGGTGGCTCCATTGATGTTAATGCTTCGATTGGGTTCACCTGCCCAATCGCCTAATTCCCAGGTTGATTTATCTGCTACCAGGAAATATTTGTATTGATAATTTCCAGCCGGCAGAGGAATGGTAAGCTCGTAGAATTCAGGGATTTCGAGTCCGGTGGGGTCTTCGCCGATCATAATGTTGTCGATAATTACAAATGAGCGGTAGGATATTTGGTTTTCGATGAGACCAAATGTGCTTGTAGTTGTAAAAGCAAAATACCAGGTGCCTCGCTGCAACGATGAAATATCGTAGGTTTTATATCTTAGGGCATTTGCTTCTTCGATAAGCTGGTTGTTGCCATCGTATTTATTCTGGAAGTTGACGGGATCGCCAAGGTTGTTCCAGGGGCCTGTTGGGCTGGCACTATATTTAAGCTGAAAGGTTGAATAACCCTGCACTACCTGCGAAGAACTGGTTATATTATTGTTAACTCCTTCCATATAGAAACTAATAAAGTTGTCATATGATCTTATGTTTACCGGCGGTGTGACCTGGATTTTCTCGGATTGGCCCAGTCTGCCCGACAGAACCGCACTTACCCCTTCAAATATCTGCCACTCGGTAGTTTCGAAAACCCAGTCGATGTCGTTGGTTGTCCAGTCATTTGGGGGGAAACAACGATACGGTTTCCCTGCTCATCTCGGCCAAAATTCTCGAAATCCTGTGCAAGGTTGTAATAATGGTTTATATATACTGTTTGGGAAAGTACATTGTTCTGGTTGAAGTCATCATCGGGAATAGTTACTTCAACCCGGTGCTCTCCATGTCTGCGGGGTGTCCAGATGAAGGTAACCAATTCAGGGTTTCCACCCCTGGCAAGAGTTCCGGTTGTGAAGGTATCGCGAACCTGCCCGTTTATTTTAAGGGTCACTGTAACAGGCCCGCCATTGGTACCGAAAGCTTCGGCATGGACCCATACATAGGCCTGGTCGCCAGGGAGTAATCCAAAAGATGGCGCTATTTCGAGAAATGACAATCCGAAATCGTTTTTAAGTTCCGGGCCTGCATAAATCTCATCAATGGCGATTTGTATGCCTTTATTCCACTGGTGCACGAATGCGATTCTTACATTTTTGCCTTTATAGTCATTAAGACTTAGCGACGTGGGAGCGTCAAATAAGTTACTTCCTTCAGTCTGTGGGTTGTATGAGTATAATGTTGTCCATTGCCCATCAGCATAAACCCTGACGTGAAAGCGCGAGTACCAGCCGTCGGTAAAATTGTTTGCCACCCAAACCCAGAAATTAACAACCAGATTATTGCCGCTTGTTGGCAGGGCAATTGTTGGGGAAACAGCCCAGGTAAAATCTTTTGCATCCCAAAAGCAACCGATTGATCCTGACCCGGCTTTAACATATTCGGATGGGTCGCCATCGTTATAGGGGTAAAGATCAGGGTTATTCATATACCAGTTAAGATTTCCTGTTCCGGGTGCCAGGTTGGTAATATCGTTTGAAAAAGGATTTCCTGTAAGGCTTGTAGTACGATAGCGGTTCCATCCCTGCGGGAGCTTCCAGGGCTGCGATTTAATCCAGGTTTCAAAACCTTCATAATAGTACCCGTTTTTAACAGCTTCATTGTAATAACGTTGGTAATAGAATTCGGCTTGATGGCTGGAGGCCCGGGCATCTTTGGCCGGGGCCAGCAATTGGCGTAAATCTTCAGATTTGTTTTTTGAATCTGGATTGCGGGATGGATATTGGGCAGAAAGATTGGTGCTGGTAACAAGGAATGTTATAATGCCGATGAATGTAAAGACAATTTTTTCCAATTCAGAAAAATTTAGGTGTTCAAAATATTAAATATATTTTGATGTAAATCAACATAAATTATGCCCAAAAGGGTGAAGCCTAAAACTACCTTAAACTTGTTCCAATGATTTTCAGAAATGTTTCTTTTACTAGGTAGTAATATCAATAATTTTATAAACCTGATCGCCACGTCTTACCAGTTCGGGAACCTGGAATGAACACATTTCTCCTTTTCGGGTTTCTTCAACTGGTTTCAAATCAACCCTGATTTCCTGAATGGGAAGTTCAATAACGCCGGTTGTAGGGCCTGTTATGTAAACAGAATCGTTGATTTTCAATGTCCCGGTTTCCATTTTTACTTCAACAACCCCCAGTTTCGAGAAATAGTTAGTAACCTTGCCCACATAAACCTTGCGGGTTGTGGCCTGAGAGCCATATTGACTGGTCCATTCTCCGAGATTTCGGCCAAGGTAGTATCCATCCCAGAATCCACGATTGTAAACTTTAGATAGTTCAGCCAGCCAATGTTGTGATTTTTCATGGTTGAATGTACCATTGATACAGGCATCAGCCGCTTCTCTGTAAACACGGGTAACTGTTTTAACGTATTCAGGCCCCCTTCCACGCCCTTCTATTTTAAACACAGAAACTCCAGCATGTACGACTTTATCTATGAACCCGATGGTACATAAGTCTTTTGGTGACATAATGTATTGGTTATCAATGTCGAGCTCGAATTCTTCTTCCTTATCGCGTACGGTGTACCCCCGGCGGCACAGTTGCAGGCAGGCGCCACGATTTGCTGAGTGGTTCATGTTATCGAGGCTGAGATAGCACTTGCCGCTTATTGCCATGCATAAAGCTCCGTGCACAAAAATCTCGATTTGCACCAATTGTCCTGAAGGACCTTTGATCTGATTTTGTTCAATTCCCTTAACAATAGCTGCAACCTGCTCCAGGCTTAGCTCGCGGGCGGTAACCATAACATCGGCATACCGGCTGAAAAATTTAACTGCCTGCAAGTTGGTTATATTGCATTGGGTTGAGATGTGCACTTCTACTCCCTGGCTATGGGCGAACTCTATGACGCTCAGGTCGGAAGCAATCACAGCGGTTATTCCGGCATCACGGGCCCGCAAAATGATTTTCTCCATTTCTGCCATCTCCTCATCATAAATAATTGTGTTGAGGGTAAGGTAGGTGCGCAGATTATGCTGCCTGCCCATGGTTACTATCTGATCGAGATCATCGAGCGAAAAATTCTGCGACGAACGTGAACGCATATTTAGTTTACCCACCCCGAAATAAACCGAATTGGCTCCACCTTGAATGGCTGCCATGAGAGATTCGTATGAACCTACCGGCGACATTATTTCGATGAACTTTGACATTTAACTGGTTGAGATGGTTGAGAAAGTTGAGATGGTTGAGGAAGTTGATGTGGTTGAATGATCAGGATAGTTTGCTTTTATAGTCGTTGTAACCGAAGAAGCGGCAGGGGGCAAAGGTGCTGTCTTCTTTCCAGATACCGATTGATGGGTGTTGAACCCCATTAAAAAAGGTTGTTTTAACCATAGTGTAATGTATCATATCTTCGAAGATAACAAGATCGCCGATTTTCAGATCTTCTTCGAAGGAATAATCACCCATTCCCATGTAATCGCCTGCCAGGCAGGTAAGTCCCCCCATACGGTATCGGGTTTTGCCTTCTGCTGCATCGGTGGCACCCATAATTTTGGGTTTGTATGGCATTTCGAGGCAATCGGGCATATGTGCCGAAAAACTTACATCGAGCATGGCCACTTTGATTCCCTTGTTATCAATAATATCCTGAACGGTTGAGACCAGGTAACCGGTTTGCCATCCCACAGCTTCTCCCGGTTCCAGGATTATCTTTTCAAGATTGGGATATTTGGTTTTGAAATCTTTCAATAGTTTCACCAGATGGGGAACATCGTAGTCCTTGCGGGTAATGTGGTGGCCACCACCCATGTTGAACCACTTTACCTGTTTGATAAGGGATGAAAACTTTTCTTCAACTTTTTCGAGTGTTCTTTCAAGCACATAAGAGTCGTTTTCGCACAATACATGAAAATGCAACCCTTCAATATCTTCAGGCAGTATTTGGGGCAGCTGGTCGCGGGTAATTCCCAGTCTTGAGCCGGGGATGGCAGGGTTATACAATTCGGTTTCCACTTCGGAGTATTCGGGGTTAATCCGAATGCCCATGCTTACTGGTTTCGGGTAATTTTTGACTCTTTGGCGGAAACGCTCAAACTGACCCATGGAGTTGAAGGAAATATGGCTGCTGTATTGAAGAATCTGGTCAAATTCTTTGTCGAAAAATACAGGGCAATAGGTATGGGCTTGAACGCCCATCTCTTCAAAAATGAGTCGTGCTTCGTTGAGCGAACTTGCAGTTGCGCCGCTAAGGTATTGCCTGATCATTGGAAATGTTGACCACATGGCATACCCTTTTAAAGCGCAGATAATTTCAACCCCTGCTTCCTTCTGAACCAGATCAAGGATTTCAAGGTTAATCCTTAACAGGCTTTCATCCAGAACAAAGCATGGGGAAGGTATTTCAGAAAACGATATTGACAAGGGATGATGGAATTATAGTTAGAATTTAGAGATTAGTTATCAGAGTTTAGAAAGCGATTATCCCTAAATGGGATTTACGAAATTTTCAGTCCTGACTCCATGTTTCTTTTTTAGTTTTTATAAAGGCTGTTAAAAATATCACTTTGTGTTATCAAATTTCTAAACTCTGAACCCTAACCTTAATAAATTATTTTTCAACGGGGAGTGGTTCATCAATTAATTCGTGCCAGGGAAGTCCGTAAATGGGTAGTTTTTCCATGAAAGGGTCTGGATTGAATTCTTCAACGTTAAAAACTCCGGCACCTGTCCATTTTCCTGTAAGCATCATCATGGCGCCAATCATGGCAGGCACACCAGTTGTAAATGAAATGGCCTGAGCTTTCACGTCGCGGTATGCTTCGGCATGAGAGCAATTATTCCAAACAAAGTAGGTGCGTGGCTTTCCGTCCTTAATCCCCTTTATCTGGCAGCCAATGGAAGTCTGGCCCTTGTAGCCTTCGCCCAAGGATGATGGTTCGGGTAACAGCGCCTTAAGAAATTCGAGCGGAACAATATCCATTCCTTTAAAGTTGATGGGTTTTATGCTTGTCATACCCACTTCCTGCAAAACATTGAGGAAGTTGATGTATTTTTCGCCGAAGGTCATCCAGAAGCGGGCTCTTTTCAGAGTTGGGAAGTTCTTAACCAAAGATTCGAGTTCTTCGTGGTAAAGGAGGTACGATTCGCGCGGTCCAATTTCGGGGTATTCAATGGGTTTGTGAATTTCGAGGGGTTTTGTTTCTACCCATTTGCCATTTTCCCAGTAGCGGCCATTCTGTGTAATCTCACGAATGTTGATTTCGGGATTGAAATTGGTTGCGAAGGATTTACCATGGTCGCCGGCGTTGCAGTCAACTATATCCAGATACTGGATTTCGTCGAAATAGTGCTTGGCGGCATAGGCTGTGAAAACTCCTGTTACTCCCGGGTCGAAGCCACAACCCAATACTGCCAGCAGTCCTGCTTCTTTAAATCGATCGTGGTAGGCCCATTGCCATTTGTATTCAAACTTGGCTACATCCTTGGGCTCGTAGTTGGCGGTATCGAGATAATGGGTTTTGGTTTTAAGACAGGCTTCCATAATGGTAAGGTCCTGATAGGGCAGGGCCACATTGATGACCAGGTCGGGCCTGAAATCTTCGATAAGTTCAACCAGCTCGGGAACATTGTCGGCATCTACCTGTGCGGTTTTTACCCTGTCGCCACCAATATCGTGGGCGATGGCATCACACTTCTCCAAAGTACGGCTGGCAAGAAGTATGTCGCTAAATACTTCAGGTACAGCAGCACATTTGCGGGTAACCACGTTTCCTACTCCACCTGCTCCGATAATCAAAACCTTACTCATAATAGTGTTATTTATTTAACAGTTAGACCTTGTTTTGTTGGGTGCAAAAATAGGAAAATACCGACAAAAATGAGGGTTAAATTTTCCAGTGGTCTAATAATGATGGGAGTTGATTGTCCGAAAAATTTTGTTGTTGCAGAACATCCGGGGATGTAGGGTGTTTTTGAAGGACAAACGGGTCGGCTAAAGTAAAATCTATATAATAATCAACAATAATGAATCTTATCAATAAACCCATAAAATCTCCCTGTATTGATGTGTGTGTAACCCGCGAAGGGGTTTGTATTGGCTGCTACCGTACCCTTGATGAAATGGCCAACTGGAAAATGATGACCGAAGAGCAAAAGGCTGAGGTAGTTGAAAAGATCAAGGGGAGGCGATCATCGCAGGATTATTATGGTGCACCCGGGGGGTGATTTCGGATAATTGGCTTCTGAACGCCACATGCATCTGATTTTTTGAAACAGCAATACCGTCATAAATCGAAAAACCGGAAGTTCGATGAAGAATTTCCGGTTTTTCGTTGTTTCGGAGTTGGTTAATGGAGGTGTGGCTTAACCACTTCTATCAGTTCGGGCAGGTCCATTCCCAGTTCTTTAAGATGTTCGATGGTGGGAACTCCGTCGCGGGTCCAGCCCCGGCGCTGGTAAACAGCATCGAGAAGTTGCTCATAACGATTTTCGCGGTATTTGCGCAAAACAGATATTTTTTCGGTGGTCGGTTTGCCATCCGGATTAAAGCCAATTTCTTCGCGCAATTGCTTATCATACCTTTGGGCCCTTGATTCGTATTCTTCAATAGTAACGGGGCCGCAAGCGCGATAGGGCTGAGCATCGTTGGCCCGTTTGCCATAACCACGGCGAATGTTAAAAATGCGCTGGAAGTTGTAAACCCTTTCGCTTTGCCAGATAAGTTCTTCCTTGCTGAAGGGTTTGCCGGTTACAGCTTCGAAAATGGCCACGTAGTTTTCAACATGTTCCGGAATTTTGTGAGGTTCGTCGGTTTGGGCATTCCCTTTTGGAACCACGTCATTCCAGCAAAGTTTGCACATTCCTACAAGACCAAACCATGTGCGGAACATGGGGAAATAATGGAGGGCTTCGGCTTTGTCTTCGAAGGTGGGAATCTGATTATTTACCATGTCCATAAATATAAGCCAGGCTTCATCATGCTGAGGGCCTTTGTTGGTCATCGCATAACCACCTTGCTGGGCCAGCGATTCCTTTGAAACATACTGAGAGTATTCGAGCCCTTTGTTTTCCATGCCTATATCGTGGAGAAATTTGGGGTCAGCACCGTATTTTTCAATAAATAGCTGTTTCATTTTACGAACACCCATACCTGCCACCAACCCGAATCCTTCGCCACGGGCAAGTTGATGGAGCAATTCAAGGGCAGCATCCGAATTTCCGAACCTAAGGTCGAGACCACTGGTGCGGTCAAGATTCAGAATGCCATTTTCGTAACATTCCATTATGAACGCCACAACCGTTCCCCATGTTATGGTGCAAACACCATAGGTGTCGCAATAGAAATTTTGCTCTATGATGGCCTCGGGGTCGAAAATACCCAGGTTGGAACCCAAACCGGCAGCAGTTTCGTATTCTGGACCATCAACTATCACGGCTTGTCCTTTGTAAGGGCCTGTTTTCAGTATAAAATCATCTACCCCTTTTGAGCACGACATAGCACAACCAATCCAGCAACCATCGGGGATGTTTTGGGTGAAATACTTATCGCGGAAAATGTTGCTGTGGATTTTGAGTCCATCGGTATGACTGCCAAATTTAAAATTATGGGTAGGCAACAGATCGTAATCGTTCATTACGTTTACAATGTTGGCAGTTCCTTTTTTGCGCATCTGGCACTGATGGTCGTCGAGTTCTCGGATTTCCTGCTGGTAGCGGCGGCCGCGTTCTTTGATGGTTTCAATGTCGGCCACATTGTTCATATTGCCCGAAACTCCTTCAACTCTGGCAACGATTGCCTTTATTTTTTTGTCGCGCATTACGGTACCGATACCACCGCGACCAGCCTGCTTCAACCTGATTTTTTTACGTTTTACATCGTAGAAGGTGAAATTTATCATTCCAATGAGGGAATGTTCAGCTGCAGCTCCGGTTGAAACTATACCAATATTTTTAGCGTCTTTTTCATCGATAGCAAACAGTTCGGTAAGCTCTTCTGCGAGAATGTGGGTATCCTTTGAAAAGCCAGGGTCTTCAATAATTTCAATCTTTTGCCTTGATGCATCAATATAAATGATAATATCTTTTTCTGCTTTTCCTTGTAGTTCTAGTGCGTCAAACCCTGAAAACTTTAAAAAGGGACCAAAAAATCCACCCACGTTCGAATCCATGATAGAGTCGGTCTGGGGTGAAATTGTTACAAGCAACGATTTACCGGAGCCTGAGTATTGTGTAATGCCTCCAACGGGACCGCTTGAAATAATGATCTCATTTTCCGGGTCGTTCCAGCGGGTATCGGGAAGGGTAGCATCCCATAAAAGCTTTAATCCGTAACCTTTTCCGCCAATGAATTTTTCCTTCATCAATGGCGGCACTGGTTTTTCAACAATTTCACGGGTTCCGACATTGATATAAAGTATCTTGTCGGTATACCCCCTGAATAAGGGTTTGAGCAGATAGCTATATTCCCTGAGTGTCTTGTACCCATGTTTTAATTCGGTGACATTCATAAAGTTATTGTGTTTAAGGGTGAGTGTGTTTCTATGGGTAAAACTACTAAATTTAAATTATTTTTCAGGTTAAATTTCATACAAATCACCCCAAAAGAGTTGAAAATGTATAATTGTGTTAAAATATTATCAAATGAAATTTATGATAACATTGCACAAAATGTCATTCCTTAAAAAAACGGCACCAGGAAAATCCTTCCCTGATGCCGCTTAAAATAATCAGTTCAAAAATTCACCTTGATTTAAGGCAATATGAATCAGGAAATAATGCGGGACTGGATTTCGATGGATTCCTGGTGTATGTTATCCAGCACATTGCGAATAAATTTTTCGCTAAGTCCTTTTTTCATCCCATCGTTGGTTCGTGATTCTACTATTGAATTCCAACGGTTTACCTGAAGAACTGTCATTTTACAATCGCGTTTGATGCGTGCTATATCCCGAACCAGATTCATTCGGCGCGAAAGAATTGTGATAAGGCTGTTATCGAGTTCATCAATCCGGTTTCGGATAAAATCGAGGTCGCGGCAGGGATTGTCTTCAGTATGCACCGGAATGGTTAAATTACCTACCAGTTCAACAAGTTCTGAAGGCAAAATTTGTTGGTCAGCATCTGTTAGTGCAGCCTTAGGGTTGCAATGAGTTTCAATCATGAACCCGGCTACATCGAGCAGTAATGCCTGTTGTGCAATTTCCTTAAGGTAATCGCGATGCCCGGCAATATGACTTGGATCGCAAATAATGGGCAGGCTGGGCAATGCGCTTTTAAGTTTAATAGGGATATCCCACAGAGGTTCATTGCGGTAGCGGGTTTTTTCATAAGTGTTAAATCCACGGTGAACAGCTGCTAATTTGGTAATTCCTGCCATAAGAAAACGTTCAATTACCCCAATCCATAGGGCTAATTCAGGGTTCAGCGGATTTTTGATCATTACCGGAATGTCTACACCCCTGAGAGATTCTGCCAGCTCCTGCACTGAAAAAGGGTTCACACTGGTCCGGGCACCAATCCATAGAATATCGATCCCTGCTTTTAAACAGTCCTCAACATGCTGGGTGGTTGCAACTTCCACGGTAAGGGGAAAACCATAGGTTTGCTTTACTTCCTTGAGCCATTCGAGTGCAGGAACTCCGTTTCCTTCAAAAGCACCCGGACGTGTACGTGGTTTCCAGATTCCGCTCCTGAAAGCCGAAACAATGCCGGTTTGATGTAATAACCGGGCGGTCTCCATTACCTGATCACGACTTTCGGCACTGCATGGTCCGCTGATAATCAACGGGCTTGCCTTGGGTTTTAGCCATTGGGAAATGGGGATAATTTCCGGTTTTTTTTCTGAAACTTCCATGAGGTATTGGTTTTTGTGTGATTATATACAAAGGTAATCATCAAATAGATTGATTAACTACCATGAATTGTCATTTTACCTAACAATAATAATGGATAAAACTCATGGCAATTTTTCCAGATAATTTCCAGGCCTTTTATGTGGAAATCATTAGTATTTAATTGGTAAGAGACCTTGTTTGGTCGTTACCGGAGAACTCGCATGAGAGTAATTTTATTACTTCTTTGTTTGCCCCGGCAAGGCGAGATTCTAGTTCCACAGTTAAAAATTCGGTGAACGCTATTTAAAATCTTATTTAGTTTGAAAATACTGATAATTAAGATAAATTTACTGTCTTCAAAATTTGAACAGCTGTCGAAGAATTAATGCTTGAATAATGCTTTTTTTACAAAGAGTCAGGCTCCTGTCTGGATTAATTATTTTATCACTCTGTTATACATCGGGATGGGGGAATAATTACTATGCCAAAAATTATACAACAGCCAGGTTTAAATCAGATATCAGACAATCCTTCTTTTCAATAGTTTTTCAGGAAGTAGCCTTTGAGTATCAATCTGGAGAATTGGGCGTTGAGTTCCTATACCAAAAAGATTGCTCGCTTGATGTTCCTTTTGCTGCTTTGGTCATTCAACCTACTTGCGCCAATGCAACCGGTACAATTTCCATTGATAAACAAGGCAATGTGGAATACAGTCTTGATGGAATCAAATGGCAGGAAGAAAATGTATTTCAGCTGTTAGACCCTGATGATTATTTTTTGTATGTAAGGGATGTTAATGATGAAGCCTGTTTCAATATTTCACCCACCCCTGTTACTATAAACCCTTCACCCGGGTTTCCTGATTCGCCTATCGCCTCTACTTTCATCCAACCCACCTGCGATAATCCTACCGGAACAATAGTTTTTGCAACGCAACCAGGGGTTGAATACAGTGTAAACGGTACCAACTGGCAGGCCAGCAATGTTTTCAGCGGCCTTTCACCGGGAAGTTACACCCTTCGTGTTCGCAGCACCACAGATAACAGTTGTGTTACGGCAGGCGCCACCCAAACCATCAATACCGTCCCCGATGCCCCTTCAGTGCCCACTGCCGGTCCTCCTGTGCAACCTACTTGCAGCACCCCCACCGGCACCATCTCCTTCAATACCCAGAGTGGAGTAGAATACAGTGTAAACGGTACCAACTGGCAGGCCAGCAATGTTTTCAGCGGCCTTT
>JBBISA010000071.1:0-14820 GCA_037441525.1 Bacteroidota bacterium | reverse complement strand
AAGCAAATTGAAAAAATCTTTCGTAAAATCCATACAGCTAATATTTATTCAAAACTAATCGTTCCCACAAAAATGGTAGTAGAACCAGTTTTTCCAAAGCGGGGTTAAACCCGGCTAAGTCATTAGTTCATTACATTCCTAATGACTAATCCGGGATAAAAAATCTGCATTGCAAAATGTCTGCGACATCAATGGACATTTAAAAAATTACCCCCCCATTCAAAGTAATTCACCAAAAAGGCTATATATCAGAATATCGTTTATTTTGTCAATTTTTTAATATATTGATATTTTTAGCTATATTTGCTCCATGACCAGCATAATTACCGGCGATATTATTGATTCCAGGAAACTCAAAAATCCTGAATTGTGGATGCCCCCCCTTAAAAACCTTTTTAATGAGTTGGGTTCTCAACCACAGATCTGGGATATTTATCGTGGCGATGCCTTTCAGCTCGAAGTAGTCCCACCCGACATGGTGCTGGGTATAGCACTAAGAATTAAAGCACTGGTAAAGAGCAAAGCAGGGCTGGATGCCCGCATTGCCATAGGTATTGGTAAAAAGGAACATGCTGCAGCAAAAATTACAGAAAGCAATGGCGAAGCCTTTATTCTATCGGGCACCAGGTACGAACAGCTTAAAAAGGAGAAGACCACTCTGGCAGTTGAAACACCCTGGGAAGGGATTAACCGGCAGCTTAATCTTATGATCCGTCTTGGGCTTATGACGATTGATTCATGGAGCAGAGTATCGGCAGAGTATGTTTATCTTCGCATGGCAAATCCTGAATTAAACCAATTGCAGGTGGCCGAAAAACTTGGCATAAGCCAGTCATCGGCCAGTGCGAGGCAAAAAAGGGCCTTCTACGATGAAATAATGGACATGGAATTGTATTATCGTGAAGAAATTTCTCAAAAATTAAAGCTATGATCTTATTCTTAAAGCTTTTTCTTGCGCACATACTGGGCGATTTCGTACTGCAAACCAATGCAGTTGTTAAGAGTAAACAGAAAAATAAAATGCGCTCTCCGGCCTTTTACATCCATATTCTGCTTCACGGGTTATTGATCCTGCTCCTGGTGTGGGACCTTAATTTCTGGCTTCCGGCACTGGTAATTATGGCAACTCATTTTCTGATCGATGTAATGCGTATCTATATCCCGGCAAAAAAACGCAATGTGACTTTTTTCCTGCTCGACCAGGCTCTTCACATCGTTGTGCTGGCAGGTGTGGTTTTGTGGTGGGAAAACACTGCAGTGTCAGTGGGCTTTCTCCATAGCCCCTTTTTCCTTATCTATGCCACAGGGATTGTATTTGTAACCCTGCCAACTTCGGTAATAATCCGTATAATGGTAGCGAAATGGTACGAGGCAGCCCGGCCACCAGATGATGACACCTTGCAAAATGCAGGCAGTTTTATCGGCATGCTGGAGCGTTTGTTTATACTGCTTTTTGTTTTGATTGGGAGATGGGAAGGGGTTGGTTTCCTGATTGCAGCAAAATCTGTTTTCCGCTTTGCCGATATCAAAGGGCAACCCAACCGGAAACTTACCGAATACTTTCTCATCGGCACCCTTCTCAGTATCGGACTGGCCATTTTAACCGGCTTGGCCATGAATTATCTGCTTATTAGTTATACGTGAATATATCGTCAATATTGCGCCGGGGCGAAAATGGCAAAGGGTCGGCAAATCCAATCCGGAGCAGGATGCCCGGTATTTCACCATCCTGGCCCAGTGCACCCGGAAGTTGGGCGGCTAGCCTGGCTACTTCGCAAGGTTGGTTCATAAATGCACAAGAAATACCCAGCCGGGTAGTTTCCAGAAGAAAGCTTTGCAAGATGCGTCCTGTCTGTATCCAGTTTTGTACATTATTTCAAATAGGCTTGTAAAGCGCCATATGTAAGTTTTTCTGATTGCCTGTGGTTGCATTTTGTGGAGAATTAAAATGAATAATCTTGTTTTCAATGCAAAATTAGCCCTCACGGCAGGCAACATACAATGAATGTGGATGAAGGTGCCGTTTTGGGGGATGAAGTTGAAAGGAAGGTTGCCGGAATTCAGAAAAATGGGTAGAAAGACCGGAAAAGATTATGTAAAGCGGTTTTACACAGGCAAGGAACTATGTAAAGATTTTCGGGAATATTATACGAACCCGATTATCTTTGTAAAGAAAATTCAAATTTCTTTACAAAGTGACTCCCAGGGAACCAAAACATTTACCGCCTGATATTGACCTTGAAACCAGAAAGGTTCTAAAAGCATTGCCATCAGCACATGCAGCCCTGGCCGAATTAAAGGGCATTGCATCAACTATTTCCAATCAAAACATTCTGATAAATACGTAGGGATTGCAGGAAGCAAAAGACAGCTCAGCAGTAGAAAACATAATAACTACTCATGATGAACTGTTTAAGTCTGAGCTGAATATCGCAGGCTTCCAATCCCCTGAAGCAAATGAGGTGCAAAATTACATCGCTGCAATGAAGCGGGGTTTTGAACTGGTTTCAAAAACAGGTTTACTAATAAGTAAAACCATACTTGAAATTCAGGAGGTACTTGAGGGAAACAGTACCGGATTCCGTAATCTTCCGGGCACAACCTTGAAAAATAGTGTAATCGGCGAAACCAATTATACACCTCCCCAAAATTATGATGACATTTTAGATTTAATATCTAACCTTGAAAAATACATCAATACACCCGAACTTCATGAATGCGATCCATTGATAAAAATGGCAATTATTCATTTTCAGTTCGAAACTATACATCCTTTTTATGATGGGAATGGCAGAACAGGAAGGATCATTAATATTTTATACCTTATAATTTGTGGGTTGCAAAACTTACCTATCTTATATTTAAGCAATTACATCATTAAAAACAATAATGACTATTACAGATTACTACAACTTGTAAGAGATGAAGGCCTTTGGGAAGAATGGATCATTTTTATGATAAAAGGAATTGAGACTACTGCCAGGGAAACCATTGAACTGGTTCAAAAGATCAGAGAAATAATGCTCGGTTATAAGCAACGTTTAAGAAGCAATTACAAATTTTAAAGCCAGGATTTACTAAATAATCTGTTTAAACACCCCTACACCAAAATCGATTTTTTGGTTAAAGACCTGGGAGTTTCAAGAATAACTGCAGGGAATTACCTAAACGCACTGGCTGATGACAACATGCTGAAAAAAGAAAAACTTGGCACCGGGAATTACTACATAAATACAAAGTTGTTTGAATTATTGATCAAAAGATAAGAACTGGAGTTATGTCATTTTATTTTTGATGATTTATGTCAATTTTAGCTTCGCCCTTTTCTTTTTCCGGAAAGAGTTTTTCAAACTCATTGAGTTCTTCTTCCTTGATTTCAAATGCCCTATCCTCATAAAACTTTCCTTTTGCACCCGCCAACGCATTTGGGTATAATTCCAAAACCCTAAAGGGCTCAAAATTCATCCCCTCCCTGGTAGTAATTCCAAAATTCCGGGCATTAACAAATCCAAAACGATGAAACTGGGCCAACACATAAAACCTGATATTCATTGTTTTTGATTGTCAATTACCTAAGCTTTTGTAGTTATAGCATGTCCAATTATTATATTATCCGATATCGCAATTATGTCAAGGTTGGATATGTAACAATTACTTTTCCTTAGATTATGTAAAACCAGATGTTCGTCGCAACCGGGTTTAAATAAATTCCAGAATGTTTCGCGGGTAATGTTTTCTGTTATCAGAAAATCCTTCCTTTTTATTCTTTGAATAGATATTTCCATAGAGATGTTGTTTTTCTGGTTTTTCACTCGTTATCAATGCGCTGCGAGTTTAATAGTATTAATCACAATAGAAAAATATCGCTGCAGAATCTGATTGAAGAAACCTGGTGGTTAAGCCACCTTTATGTAAGGGTTCTATTTCCGGTTCAAAATTTGAACTGACTCCATGGGTGCCAAAATCAAAGATGATAAAGGAGTTGTTTTGGGGGTTGAAGGTGCATTACTGCCCCCTTAGCCTATTAACTCCATAAGTTCAAATCCGGGGGAGCTGGCTAATGTAACAAATTCGTTGGCAATTACCTCCATTTCCTCTCTGGCAACAAGAGCATGATTGCTTATTACCGTCTCAGCCCATTTGGTATTAAAAACCAATTTCATGACAAGATTTAGCACCCAAAAGGGTAGCCAGAGAAAAACATGAAGTTTTAATGGCTTAATACCAATTCCTGATTTTTCAGGAAAGCGAAATTCTCCTTTAAAGCCAGATTCAATTGACTGATGGCCTGATCTGGCAATCAAACCTCCAAAGGTTGACCCTATTACTCCGGCTCCGGATATCAAAATCTTTTTCATGTCTTTTTAAAAATACCTTCTTACATTTTTCAAATAATGTTCATAATTTTTCCCGAAACGGGTTCTTAAAAAATCTTCTTCGCTCAATATGATTAGATGATAAACTAAAAGGCTATACAACCCCACGAGAATTATTACTATATTCATCGTATAAAGTATTGAAGCATGGGTAAAAAGAGCAAACGCAACATACATGGGGTTTCTGCTATACCCATAAATACCCTGGGTTTTAAATACCGTGAGCTGGTTAGGCAAACCAAAACGCACTGACCTGCCCAGGTGAAAAAGACTTACCATAAAAATTACCAGGCCAGTTATAAAAAAGCTGATTGCAATAACATCCCTGAGTCGAAAGTCAAACCCTGCATACTGATAGTCCTGCCAGGCATAAAAGAAGAAACCTATCCACACGATGTAGCCAGATACTTTGCCACTGTAAAAAAGCCATGGATTAAGGCTTGGTTTTCCGAATAGTTCCATAGATTTTAAAAATTAGTCTGAATGATGATAAAAGTTGTAGGGTTCAATGTGTATGGTTGAAATTATCCCATACTCCTTCAGGATAATCTCTTCGATTCCGGTAGCAATTCTATGCCCCTCAGCAATGCTTAAATCGTTTCTGATCTTGATATGAAAGGTTAACTCCTGATGGCCTACGTAGTTATGAATATGAAAATGGTGAAGCTGCAGGTTATCAACGTCATAATCCCTGATTGAGCTCTTGATTTTATTAATCAGCTCATCACTGGGTTTTTCTCCAAGTAATTTTCCAATAGCCTCTCTGGCAATCTGGTAGGTAGCATAGAATAGTATAAATGAAATTATAGTCCCCAACACACTGTCAATCCACCAGAAACGGCTGGCAAATAAAATCCCGATTAGCACCACCACTGATGAAAGGGCGTCGGTCCGGTGGTGCCAACCATCGGCCTTCACGCTCACGTTATCTGTTTTGCGGCCTATGTAAAATGCATACTGTGCAAGGGCTTCCTTTACAACGATCGAAATTATTGTAACCACAACAGCCAGCGTTCCAAAATGGGTAGATTCATGGTTTCTGAATTGAATTATGGATTCCTTCATAAAATCAAATGCTATGAGCCCAAGTAAAAAGGCAATAAAGAGCGCAGCAATCTGCTCCCACCTTCCATGCCCGAAAGGGTGCTTATTATCTGCCTTTTTTGATGACAGTTTTACTGCAACTATTACAATTATGGAACTTAATGAATCCGAAAGCGTATGCCAGGCATCTGCAGTCAGGGCAATTGAGCCTGTAACCACACCTGCCCAGAACTTTAAAATAAATAATCCGCTGTTCACAAATACAGATATAGTTCCTTCCAGATATCCAGCTTTTGCCTTATCTATAGTTTTCATTATAGTTTTATATGTCTAATTATATTTTATCCGTTTTGTGCTTTTCAAGGGAATTCACCGACTTGTTAAGCAAAACAATCAGAATTTCCCTCTCAGATTCTGTCATTCCATCTGTTAGCAACTGCGCTATACGTTTATGCAACCCCGTGTGTAAAAGAGCTGCTTTTTCACCCTCTTCGGTTAAATGTACATGTGAAGTTCTTCTATCACCATCCGCCGTTACTTTATATATCAACCCCTTCTTTTCAAGCCTTTCTATCATAACAGATATCGACGCCTTTGCAATATTCATTTTTTCAGCAAGCTCTGTATGAGACGGGTTGTGTAACTTATTTACGAGCTCAATACAGTACAACTGCCTGGATGTTAATTCCTTAAGATTTGACTCCTGCTTCATATCCTCTTCAAGGATTTCACTTAAATGCAGAATGGTTTGTAATATTTGCTCCAGATTTCTTGACATATCTAAAAGTTTCTTGCAAAGTTACAATTATTGTTAGATATATCTAACTAATTAAGAATTTTTTTATTCACATCTTAACACATTGATTATCTAAATTATAGGTAATGTTGCCATAATGATCATTATTGTTTTCATCGTTGCTAAATTTAATGCGGTGATAAATAGTATTTATTAACGCAACAAAGGTATTATGGCCTAAGCTGGGGATAAAATGGAAGAGGACGGCGGTGCATAACATGCCGATAAGAGTCTATTTTTCCTGAATGAACGTAAACAAATAACCCATTCAATACTTTGTACCGAAAGAACTGATAAGCACTGATTACACCTTCAACTAAACAATTCAGGTACTTCATGCTTTATTATCTCAAGAAAGTTATACAAGGTATTATGAGGCAAAAACTATTCGAACCATTTAAATCAGAGCAAATTTCGCTCAATAACCGTATTGTAATGGCGCCCCTTACGCGCCGTCGTGCAGAGAATCCCCTTCTCGCCCCTACTGATATGATGGCCCTTTATTACAAACAGCGCTCCTCAGCCGGACTTATTATTGCCGAAGCAAGCCAGATTTCCCCTCACGGATATGGCTATGCCGGCACACCAGGGTGTTATACTTCTGACCAGACAGATGGATGGAAAAAAGTTACCACCGCGGTGCACGAAGCAGGCGGAAAGATATTTCTACAGTTGTGGCACGTAGGGCCATTTTCGCACCGTTTATTGCAGCCCGATGGCAGGGTGCCTTTGTCGGCATCGCCCGTTACCCCCGAAGGGGAAATATTAACCCAACAAGGGCATATACCCTTTGAAAGCAGCCGCGAAATGACCATTGAAGAGATTTACCAAACCGTTAAGGATTATGGCAGCGCTGCCAGAAATGCAAGGGCAGCCGGCTTTGATGGGGTGGAGATTCATGGCGCCCACGCCTATCTCTTAGATCAGTTTATTATGGACGGTACCAATAAACGTATGGATGAATTTGGCGGAAGTATTGAGAACCGCAGCAGATTCCTGTTTCTGGCGCTTGATGAAATAATTAAATCAGTACCGGCCGCAAAAATAGGGCTGAGATTGTCGCCCAAACGGGTGCGCCCCGGCATGGCCGATTCCAATCCCGATGCAACTTACGGGTATATTATCGAAAAACTGAACGATTACAACCTGGCGTACCTTCACCTTAGCGAAATGATCAGTCAGGAATTCCGCACTATGCACCCACAAAAAAGCATAGTACCCCAGTTTCGGAAAATTTATAAGGGAACTCTTATTTCCTGTGGCGGCCACACCCTTGAAACTGCCACCAATTTTATGGAAAAGGGCTACGCCGACCTTATAGCCTTCGGCAAACCTTTTATTTCGAACCCCGACCTGGTAGAACGCCTGAAACACAATGCCCCCCTTGCCGAATGGGACAAAGACACATTTTACTATGGCGGAGAAAAGGGGTATATAGATTATCCGGCAATTTCTTATTAAACCAATTCTCAGGCAATACAAAATAGAATAAGGGCAGATTTTAATGATTTAATCCGCCTTCCATTTTAATAACCATTTGAAGGTCTGCACTTAGTATCCCAAACCCAGTTCAACAAGAAATTTTTCAGCAGAATCAAAATGCTTTTCCCGTTTTACCTGGTCCATCCTGTCGAGTGTTTTTATCAACATGCCCAGCCGTGGGTTTTGGGTAAAGAAATCACGGTGCCTATGCATAAACCGCCAGAAAAGCCCATCCCAGATTTGTTGCCATTCGCCTTTGGGGTAATCGCCCATTTTTAGCAGATAATTGCTCCCGCTAATATAGGGTTTGGTCGCCATGATGCCGCCGTCGGCAAACTGGCTCATGCCGTAAACATTGGGTACCATTACCCAGTCGTAGGCATCAATAAAAAGCTCCATGAACCAACGATAAACCTCATCGGGGTCGAATTCGCACAACAGCATGAAGTTTCCCAAAACCATCAGGCGCTCAATATGGTGGCAATAACCGGTTTTTAAAACTTTGTTGATGGTAATATCTAGGGATGGAATACCCGTATTCCCCGTCCAGAAACTTTGATGTATTTTCCGGTTGAACCCCCAGAAATTTCGGGTACGTTCTTCAGTACCTTTCTGTTTATAAACTGCCCTGATAAATTCGCGCCATCCAAGTATCTGTCTTACAAAACCCTCGAGTGAGTTCATAGGGATATTATTCAAGGCGGCATATTCAATGGCCTGTTCCAAAACATAGCCCGGACTTAGCAGGCCAGAATTTAGCAGCGGCGAGAGCAAGCTGTGATGAAGAATAATCTCATTTTGAACAACAGCATCTTCATAGGGCCCAAAATCGTGGAAACGGTATTTCAGGAAGTTGTGCAGCCACTTTCGGCTTTCATCAAAGGTGCAGGGATAGTTGAACCGGTCATCAGGGGTACCATAATTTTCAGAAAAGTTCTTATTGGCATATCTGATTGCCTCTGAATAAAAAGGGTTTGTGGCCGGGAAATTAACCCGGGGAGGAGTTATCCCAGTGGGGTATTTCATACGGTTTTCCTGGTCGAAACTCCATTTTCCACCGAGGGGTTTACCGTTTATATCTAATAGAATTCTTCGCTGCTTTCGCTGATGGATGTAAAAATCGGTCTGGTAAAAACGCTTTTTATCCTTATAATAATCCTCAATTTCGGGCAAGGTATTGATAAACAAAGGCGATTCGAAAAACTGAACACCAATGCCATTGACTTCGCAACCCGATTTTAATCTCCTTTTCAGCCAGTTATCGGTAGGTTCTGAGGCATCAATATATCGTATGCCCATTTTTTTCAGATGGGGCAATAGTTGCCTGATATCCGAAAGGCTATCCGCAGATTCAATATAATGCACTTCAAGGGCTTGGTTTTTAAGGTAATTTTCATAAAACTTCATCCCCGCCCTCTGGAAAGCAATTTTGCTTTTATGAAACCTGTATTGTTTAAAAAATAGATGCTCCTCCACCATGAATACTTTTTGTCCCTTTTTTATTGCAGGGCTATTTTCAAACAATTGATGGGGAAATACCAGCGTTATTCTTTCCATGCATGTATTGTTGGTTACGGCTCCCACATTAAAAAAGACCTTAATATTCCGTGTAAAAAAATTGGGCCGGTAGTATTTAGCCATTATAATATACATCTAATTATCAACCACAATCAGGCTTTAAATAGTGGCCATTTGATATCACTATTAACCAGAATTTACCCAAATTGTTGGTTGGCAGGAAATTTTCAGGGCACCTCCGCATTAGGGTATTTGAAAACTTGCCGAAAATCATACACACAATTCCAAATTGAGAAAGATGTATCGGAACAGGCACTAATTTCTTGAAGTATCAGTACTTTTGCATCTGACTAATAATCCTAATCAGAAATAACATCTTTCAGAATGATAATAATAGGCATAACCGGAACCCTTGGAGCAGGCAAAGGCACAGTAGTAGATTATCTGGTTTCCCGCAAAGGGTTTACCCATTATTCGGTAAGGGGTTATCTGGCCGACTTAATTTCTGCAAGGGGAGACAAAGTAAACCGGGACTCCCTTACCCACATTGCCAATGAACTCAGGCAGCAATACGGGCCTGCCTTCATTATCGAAGAACTTTTCAAAAAGGCTATCGAAACCAAAGCCAACTGTATTATAGAAAGCATTCGCACACCGGGCGAAATTGATGCACTTGAAAAGCAGCCCGGATTTTTGTTACTGGCAGTTGATGCCGACATCAGAGTGAGGTATGACAGAATTGTTTTGCGCAATTCAGAAACCGACAAGATTGATTTTGAAACCTTTAAAAGCAACGAAAAACGCGAGATGCACTCTGATGACCCCAACAAACAAAACCTGTCTGAATGTATAAGGCGCGCCAGTTATGTGATAAACAACAATGGCACCCTTGAAGAGCTTCAAAACAGTACTGAACTTTTTCTGAAGTTATACACCAAAAAATAACCCCGCAAACATGGAAAAAACTCCCTCACCTGCCTATATACGCCCCACCTGGGATGAATATTTTATGGAAATGGCCCATACAGCCAGCAAACGGGCTACCTGCAATCGCGGCCGCAGCGGATGTGTCATTGCCCGCGACAGGCAATTACTGGTTACCGGTTATGTTGGTTCGCCCATTGGATTGCCTCATTGCGATGATGTAGGCCACCAAATGAAAAAGGTTTTACATGAAGATGGAAATACTACTATGCATTGTGTGCGAACTGTGCATGCTGAGCAAAATGCAATATGCCAGGCCGCACGGCTGGGAATCAGCATTGATGGTGCAACACTTTATTGCCGGATGACTCCCTGCAGGGTGTGTGCCATGCTGATAATTAACTGTGGTATAAAACGAGTGGTATGCGAAAAAAAATATCACGCCGGCAGCGAATCGGAAATCATGTTTCGCGATGCGGGGGTGGAATTGGCTTATTTCAGCGAAGATTACCTGAAATACGATAACCAGTAGCTATTTGTCAAAAATCCAAGCGCCCCGTTCCCCATTGGAGTTTACAAAGCCACGAAACATAGCTGTGGTATTAAATTCCATCACAATATTACCATTTTTATCGATGGCAATTATGCCGCCATAGGCCCCCTGCTGGCGAAGGTTTTTGTTTACCACCTCGGCAGCAGCTTCTTTAAGGGTTTGGTTGTTGTAGCGAACCCTTGCAGCAATATCATAGGCCACCATATTTCGGATGAAAAATTCACCATGTCCAGTAGCAGAAACACCACACGACAGATTGCTGGCATAGTTACCTGCCCCGATAACTGGGCTGTCGCCAATACGTCCGGGGTATTTACCGGTCATTCCTCCTGTTGAAGTGGCTGCGGCCAGGTTGCCATAAATATCCAATGCAACAGCGCCCACAGTCCCCATCTTTATATCCTGGTCATAAAAGTCATTCAACTGGCTTCTTGTTTTGTTTACCCGGTTTCTTATATAGTCCCTGTATTGTTCCCATCTTCTTTGGTCAAAAAAGTAGCCTGGGCCAACAATTTCGAGGCCTTGTTCATAAGCAAAGGTTTCGGCACTTTTGCCCGCAATAAATACATGAGGTGAGTTTTCCATCACCTTTCTGGCGGCTGATACCGGGTGTTTTACGGTGGTTAATCCGGCCACTGCCCCGGCATTATGGGTTGCACCACACATAATGGAAGCATCCAGTTCATTTTTTCCTTCCTGGTTAAATACAGCCCCTTTCCCGGCGTTGAACAATGGGGAGTCTTCAAGTATTTTTACCACCGTTTCAACAGCATCAAGGCTTGTACCTCCGTTTTGCAGTATTTCTTCGCCCGCCTTCAGCGCGGTGGCCATCATTATCAAATACTGTTCGTAAAGGTCAGGACTAATAGTCTGGGGGTCAATATTGCCTGAACCCCCATGAATAACAAGCGCATATTTGCCCTTAGCAGTTGCCTGTTCTGGATTAATAAAAAACAGAAAAGCAAAAACACTGCAGGCAATTCCGATAAAAAGCTTACCTGGTCGTATCATATTCCTGATTTAGTCTGTTCAGAACTTCACGGGTAATATCGTGCTTTTTATTGGCATAGAGAATGCCACCGCCTGGTGAATAACCCAATATATAGTCGAATTGAGCTTCCTGATTAAACCGATCAAGCAAACCTGTAATCTTCAGATAAAGTTCTCTGTTCATGTCCACTTCGCGGGCCATTAGCCTGCTGGTATATGTTTCGCGAAGCTGCATGATTTCCTGCTGCCTTAGCATCAGTTCCTGTTCCTTCGCCTGTCCGCTTTCCTGGTTTAGCATCCCTAGCTGAACCTGGCGCTGAAAACTTTCAACATCGGCCTGAAAACTCTGCTCGCGACGCTTAAGATCGCCTTCGAGCCTTTTTTGCTCAGTTTCAAAATCACTTCTCATTTTCTTCGCCAGTTTGTAATTGGCCATCAGAGTATCGGAATTAACAAAGGCAATCAAAAACGAACCTTCGGCAATAATTTCAGAAAGATCAGCGATTTGAGTTTCGGTGGTAGGTTCGGTCTTCTTTTCAGTACCATGGGGGTAAAACTGCAGGGCATACAATACCAGCAGCCCTGTTAGCAAAACAACATTTATAATTGTTACATTCGGAATTTTTGATTTGGCAGGAACAGGAGTTTTGCCTTCCAGGGTATTTTCCTGGTTCATGTTTTCGTTTGACATTACAAAAAATGTTTGAAATAAAAATTTTGGGTTTGTTTATCAGGTGGATTAGTTCCCCATTTCAGACATAAACTTGATGCGAACAAGCCTGATTTCTTCTTCGGTATAATCGTCTTCGCCAAGTTCTTCAAGAGCTTGGGTATAGGAGTCGGTTTCGGCGGTTTTGAAATAATCAAAAATCTCTTCTTGTTTATCATCATCAATAACCTCATCGATGTAATATTTAATGTCGATTTTGGTTCCTGATGCAACGATACTTTCAATTTCACTGAGCAGCTCGTCAAATTCAAGTCCTTTGGCAAAGGCGATATCTTCAAGGGGTTTTTTGCGGTCGATATTCTGAATGATATATACTTTTATACCCGACTTGTTTACTACTGATTTCACCACCATATCCATAGGCCTTTCAATCTCGTTTTCCTCAACATAATTTTTAATGAGTTCAACGAAAGGTTTGCCAAACCGCTCAGCCTTGCCTGCACCCACACCAGATATCTGTTTGAGTTCGTCAAGTTTAATAGGGTATTGAATAGCCATATCTTCCAGCGATGGGTCCTGGAAAATTACAAAGGGCGGAAGATTGTTTTTCTTGGCAATTTCTTTGCGCAGGTCTTTAAGGAGCATAAACAACACCTTATCGGTGGTGCTTGTTTTATTGCCGCCTCTCATTTCGGCGTCGGCATCATCGCCAGGCTCCCTGTCTTTGCTAACCTTCACAGATTTGGGATTATCAAGAAATTCCTGCCCTTTCTTGGTAGCCTTTATGGTTCCATAATTCTCAATGTCTTTTTCGATGAGCCTTTCTATAAGACTCTGCCTGATGATATTCTGCCAGAATTTTTCATCGTTCTCTGCTCCTTTTCCGAAAACATCCAATTGATGATGTTTGCACGATTTCACAGTTCCGGAAGCTTTTCCCATAATTATGTTGATTATGTGTTTGATGGTAAATTGATGTTTTACTGCCAGCAAGGTTTCTAACAGGAGGCAAATATATTCTTTTCCTTCAAATTTTTCGCGTGGTTGTAAACAATTATCGCACGAGCCACAATTATCCTCTTCATAGTCTTCCCCAAAGTAATTCAAAAGCAGTTTTCGTCTGCAAATAGATGATTCTGCGTACGATACAGTTTCAAACAACAGCTGCATGCCAATCTCCTGCTCGGAAAGACTTTTCCCTTTAAGAAATTTTTCGAGTTTCTGAATATCATCGTACGAATAAAAGGCGATGCAGTTACCCTCGCCATCGTCGCGACCTGCCCTGCCGGTTTCCTGATAATACGACTCGAGGCTTTTGGGAATATCATAATGAATAACAAACCGCACATCGGGTTTATCTATCCCCATTCCAAAAGCAATAGTCGCTACTATTATATCGATGTCTTCCTTTAAAAATTTGTCCTGGGTCGAAACCCGAACTGCATTATCGAGCCCGGCATGGTATGGAAAAGCATTGATACCATTGACCTGGAGGGTTTCGGCAATCTCTTCAACCCTTTTGCGGCTCAAACAGTAGATAATACCGGATTTACCCCTGTTGTTGGTAATAAAACGAATGAGTTCTTTGTTTACATCCTCGGTTTTCTCTCTTATCTCGTAATAAAGGTTTGGTCGGTTGAATGACGATTTGAAGATATTGGCATTTGTCATTCCCAGGTTTTTGATAATGTCCTGTTGTACCTTGGGTGTGGCTGTTGCAGTAAGTGCTATAATTGGAATCCGTTTTTCAAAGGCGTCAATCATGGCCCGTAATCGTCGGTACTCAGGCCTGAAATCGTGCCCCCATTCCGAAATACAGTGGGCTTCATCAATGGCAACAAATGAGATGTCGATACTCCTCAAAAACTCTACATTTTCTTCCTTGGTGAGCGATTCGGGAGCAACATACAATAATTTGGTAAGGCCATTGGTAAGGTCGCGTTTAACTTGTATGATCTCTGATTTGGTAAGAGAAGAATTCAAAACATGGGCGATGCTGTCGTAAGTGGCAAAGTTCCTGATGGCATCAACCTGATTTTTCATAAGGGCAATAAGAGGAGAAACTATTATAGCAGTACCCCTGTTAATCAAAGCCGGAAGCTGATAGCACATTGACTTTCCGCCGCCTGTTGGCATTATCACGAAAGTATCATTGCCAGCCATAAGGCTATGAATGATTGCCTCCTGATCTCCCTTAAACCTGTCGTAACCGAATATTTGTTTTAAAAGCCCCTTTAATGAAACTTCACTTTTTAATTCCATGAATTTATATTGATAATTTTTTACTAATAAAAATACAGATTCTTTTCGATTCACAGAAATCTAATTGCCTGAGGAGCCAGCAAAAAGACCTTCATCATCAATAATTATAATCACTATTGTCCGGTAAAAATTAAAATTGCTTGATTTTATTTTTTTAAGTCTCTGAAAAACAGGCATTCTTTATTTTTATTTTACGAATCATCAA
>JBBISA010000070.1:0-15048 GCA_037441525.1 Bacteroidota bacterium | reverse complement strand
CCACCTTCATGCGCATGAAGGACGATTACATGCAGAATGGACAATTAAAGCCAGGCTACAACTGGCAAATAAGCACCAATAACCAGGTCATTATCAACTACACTATTCATCCTAATCCTACCGATACAACTACCCTGGTGCACCACATAGAACAACATAAAGAGCTTTACGGGCAAGGTCCTGAAGTTCTTACTACAGATGCAGGATATGGTTCGCAAGAAAACTACGAATATCTTGAAAGCAACAAGATAGAAGCTTATGTGAAATACAGCTACTTCCACAAAGAACAAAGACAGAAGCATGACAACCCATTCAGTAGCGATAACTTCTACTATAATAGTAAAAAAGACTGCTATTATTGCCCAATGGGCCAACAGATGTTGCATGTGGGTTATAGAACAAAAACAACCGATAATGGCTTTGCACAACATTACAATATCTACCAGGCACAAAACTGCACCAGCTGTCCGCTCAGGGGGATGTGCCATAAATCGAAGGGAAACAGACAAATACAAGTAAATCACAAGTTAAGGCAACTTAAAGCCAGGGCCCGGGAGAAACTATTAAGTGAGAAGGGCATATATCACCGTAAAAAGCGACCCGCTGATGTGGAAGCTGTTTTTGGCCAAATTAAAGGAAATTTTGGGTTTAAACGCTTTATTCTCAAGGGAAAATACAAAGTCGAAATCGAAGCAGGTTTAATTGCTATAGCCCACAATTTAAAGAAAATGGTGGCATAATCACCAATTTTTTGTCTTTGCAAACCTATAAAGAAAACATTCTCAGAGTGTGAGTTCTATTAGTTGCTCTAGAGCGCTAAATGAATCGGGATGTAATCAAAAAAAAAACGTTTGACAAAAAAAGTGGCCGTCTCATTTTATCTTTTGAGACGGCCTCCTTTAATTATTTTATTATTAAGGTCTTACATTTTGGGTTTGCGAATGGTTATTTCACCGATTTTGTTTTTTCCAGGAGCCATTGGTTTTCTTCTTGCCCCAGTTTTGGCGACAGGTTCTGGAAAACTTTTTTGTGATAACGATTGAGCCATCCCTTTTCCTCCTCGGTAAGCATTTCCACATCAACCAGGTTCAGGTCGAAGGGGAAGAGGGTAAGAGTTTCGAACTGCAAAAACTTACCGTACTGTGTTTCCACATGGGGTACCACCACAATAAGATTTTCAAGTCGAATACCATATTTCCCCTCTGGATAAAAGCCAGGCTCGTTCGATTGAATCATCCCTTCCTTTAGCGGAAAATTGGCTGCCGGGTTGGGTGAAATTACCTGTGGTCCTTCGTGTACATTCAGGAAGTACCCGATTCCGTGTCCTGTGCCGTGTCCATAGTTCTTGCCTTCCTGCCATAACGCAAAACGGGCAAGAGCATCGAGGTGAAAACCTTTTGTCCCCTCCGGAAAATAGGCCATCGAAAGTTTTATAACCCCCTTCAATACCTGGGTGTAATCGGTTCGTTGTTCCTCAGTGGATTTACCAAGGGTTATGGTGCGGGTAATATCGGTGGTGCCGTCAACATATTGTCCACCCGAATCCACCAGCAAAATCCCTTCGGGTTTCAGAGAATATGCAGTTTCTGGTGTTGCAGAATAATGGATAATGGCTCCGTGATCCTTATATCCGGCAATGGTTGAAAAACTGTTGCCAATGTAGCCGGCCTGCTGCGATCTGAAATAGGTAAGTTTTTCATTGATAGTAATCTCGGTGATTTCGGTGCGGCCAATATTTTCTTCGAGCCATTTAAAGAATTTTACCAGTGCTACACCATCTTTAATCAGTGCATTGCGGATATGCCGCAATTCTTCAGCATCCTTGCAGGCCTTTAGCATGGTGGGTATGCTGATATCGTCAATTTTACGGCAATGGGCAGGTAGGTTAAGAACAATATGATGCGAGGTTTTAGCTGCTGAATAAAGAATGGTTTTTCCGGGTTCAATGTCCAGCAGTTTTTCGTTGATCTTTTCATAAGGCTCCACCAATATCCCCTCTGTTTTTAACTTATCTGCCAATCCATCGGGGAGTTTTTCGGGGTTGATGAAAAGTGATGCTTCTTTTAAACCGATGAGTGCGTAGGCAATAAAAACCGGGTTGTAATCCACATCGGAGCCGCGCAGGTTAAAAAGCCAGGCAATATCATCAAGAGTAGTAATCAGGTGATAGTCGGTTCCGGCTTTGGCCATTTCTTCCCTTACAATATTTATCTTCTGAACACGCGATTTACCTGCATATTTTACCTCGTGTTCATAAACCCTGTTTTGGCTCATCTCTGGCCTGTCGTACCATATTTGCGCCGGAAGGTCGTGGGCACATATCATGGAAATAGAGTTATCGGCAAACTTTTTTTTCATGGTATTTACCAGAGCCTGGGAGAATACCTTTCCGTCTATCCCCACCTTTTCGCCCGGTTCAAGAGTTTCGCATAGCCAGTCGATATACTCGGGGGAATGTTGTACCTTGAGTTTTACCAGTTCGATGCCCGATCCGGCAAGTTCTTTCTCTGCCTGCAGAAAATAGCGAACATCTGTCCAGACTCCGGCAAACTGGTGAGTTACCACTACTGTCCCTGCCGATCCGGTAAAGCCAGAGAACCATTCACGGGTTTTCCAATGAGCTGGAGTATATTCACTCTGATGGGGGTCGGTAGATGGGATGATGTATGCAGAAAATCCCTTCTCCTGCATAAGTGCGCGCAATGCTGCAAGTTTTTCCTGTGTTGTCATGGATTCTCCTGATTTTATGGGGTATAATGTATTTAATTTTCGGTCCTAAATCAGGAGTAAAAGTAGTTTAACCTTTTGACAGCGATTTCTCAAACAAAATTAAATTTTCACACATTATTCCGTAATCACCTCTCTCTTACCGGCATCCTTCCCCTGCAAAGCGTTATTTCCAATGGCACTCTGAACATCATCGAATTTACAATTCATATAACACCATACCAATTAATTGCGAAAATTTGGCCAGGCAAAGTTACTGATTGCAAATCAGCCTTTACCGGCTACCCCGTAGGGTTAAACCCGGCTAAGTCATTAGTTCTCTGAATTCCAAATGACTAATCCGGGATAATAGGTGCCTCAAATCTTTTCACAGGTAGAACCAGTATCTTTGGATGCCGTTAAATTATCCCCAAACTTCAAAACTATGTCATCACACAACCACTATGGTACCTTTATGGCTTTTATTTATGATAAAGTACTCCATTTCCCTGTGAGGAAGATACGCTGGGCTGTTGTTGATGCTATTAAACAGGCAGATATTAATAATGCTGTTGATTTGTGTGGTGGCACCGGTAACCAGGTTTTATGGCTGCGCAAGGCAGGTATAAGGCATGTTACAGGTGTTGATATTTTTGACAATATGCTCCGGCGGGCATGGCGCAACGGACTAAAGGATGTTTGTTTGAAGATGGATGCATCCAACACATCTTTCGCCGGTAATTCATTTGATGCTGCCATAATAAGTTTTTCACTCCATGAAACGCAGGCAAAAATTGCTGAAGCTATTTTCTCTGAAGCAAAAAGAATTGTAATACCGGGCGGATTAATAATTGTTGTTGATTATTGTTTCGACTCTGATACCAGGCATGTGGGCCGCTTTGCGGCATGAGCTGTTGAAAGGATGGTTGGTGGTGATCATTACCGCAATTTTCAATTCTTCATAGAGCATAATCTGTTGGCCAGAATATCAGAAGGCATGGAAAATCCTGTTCAGAAAAGGTTTTTAAGTGGTGCCCTATCCATGTGGGTTTATATCAATTCATGATACGGTTAAGGCGGGGAAGTTATTAAACTCAGATTATCTTTTATTGGCATCGCCAATTAAAAGTCTTTGACAACTATTCCTCCTTTGGGACTGTCGATGGCAATTGTTCCGGTGGCATTTCCTTCCACGATCCATCTTACAGTAATTGCTGCCATTCCGGGAATATTTCCAACATTAAGCACATGCGGGTTCTGGCGTTGTTCTTCCACAACTTTCAGGTCGCGGTTCTTAACAATCATACCTGCAAGCACTTTTGGGCCTTCCAGCTTTATAAGGTTTGGCCTGTCGATCCTGAATTGCAGGTTCACGCCGGAATGAGTGGGAATAAGTCGGGTATTGTTTATTATGGCGGTTATTTCTGATAAACCAGCTTCAATTTCACGTGTTTCAATGGCGGTGATTTCGAGTTGTAGCGTGTGCCAGGCATGATAGAGGCTAAATGCTGTAACGCGGTGGGCTTCTTCTTCGAGCATAAAGCCGGGGTTTATGCGGACATAGTTCTTTTTAAATCCACCTATCTGAATTCTGCCAAACTGCGGATGGTCGTAATCCTGCCAGGATACAAAGGCATCACCAAACAAAAGGTACCTGTCGAAACGAAAAAGATCGTCGGTTGAGCCCCTCTGCCCTTCTGTTAGTTTTTCATGAAATAAATAATACCTGGTAAACAACTCAACGGTGAAGGAAAAATGCGCCTCGGGTGAGATGGAACCAGTCGCGCTGCCCCCCAAGAACAGGATAAAGATCGCGGTGGTTGATGTAGTAGTTGTAGCCGGGCACGGTTTTTTCTCCCATAGCACCCAGGGCATCATAAGTAGATATGTCATCGTTCAGATATTATCTTGAGTTGGTTTCAACCCCAGGTCCGCGAAGGAACATTCCGCCGGTGTTATGATGGGTAAGTACCCCGGCAATGTTGGAGTGAGCTATAGCAAAATTGCGCACTGCCCTGGTTTCGGGGAGTGAAAATGGATAACGGTAGGCCCCTCCTTGCACATAATCGGGTTGCCAGTTCCAGCCCCAGTCGCGGTTGGGGTCGTAGAAACCCGCAGACGGATCTTCATTCATTGTTCCATCTCCATCGCGATCAAGTCCTTCAAAACCAAGTATCTCCCATTGTCCAAACTCTTCGGCACGGGCTGGCATCATTCTCCTGGTATCGTTAGGGTCTTCGCGCCACTGGCCCATGGGATTGCGTCGGCGCATCTGGGTAATGTGCCCATCGTTGTTTAAATCGTCGAAACCATCTTCTCCTGCCAATCCGTCACCATCATCATCAAGGGGTATGGTTCCTGCTCGTGGTGAGTTGGTGGTGTTGGGTTTGTTCATGAAATGCTCCCGGCCATCGGGGTTCATTACTGGCAAAATATAAAAAGCGTTCTCATTTACAAGTTGGGTAATGAAATCGTTTTTTTCATAGGTTTCAAGCAGGTACCATGCTGTGTAAAGAGCCACTTCGGCCGATTGTATTTCGTTGGCATGAATATTCCCATCAATCCAGAAACCTGGTTTTTCTCTGTGTGGTTTCCCGGCTTTCGGAGAGATAATAAGCAGCCAAAGGTCGCGCCCCTCTGAGCTTTTGCCAATAGATTGCATGGTCAGCAGGTTGGGAAATGCCTGTTCCATTTGCCGGTATATGCCAAGCAACCCTTCGTTGGTATGATAGCGGTTCCACAAAATCTCAACTATCGGATTGACAGGGGAGCCTGGCGCTTTAAAAAAGTTGCCCACTGCGCGCCTGTCGATACTTTGCCCTATAAGTGCTAATGGAAGAAGAAATGCCGTTGCAATTGTTAAAAGCAGTTTGTGATATTTGCAAATCGTTTGTTTTTTATTTGCTTTAAGTTTTATATTCCGGTTGCCATTCAAGGATTGTCATCTGATTTTCCAGTTCGAAATAAAAATTGATGCTCCCGACTCCATTTTCCCTTGTCAAGGTGGGACTTCCAGTTCCCGCTTCCGTTCTTCCTCGCAGGGTGGGACTTCCAGTTCCCACCCTGACTTGATTTGTTTCTCCTTTGAGTCCGGTGGCGAGCCTGAAGTCGCCGCCGGACAACAGGTAACTACAATTCCTTGCTTAACTTTCCACCTTTTACACTATCCACAGTCAGGGTAAGTTTTCGTCCACCTTCAACAATCCATCTCAAAGTAACAGTGCTCATGCCAGGGATGTTGTCTACTTTAAGTACTTCGGGTTGGTTCCTTTGTTCTTCCACTACATTGAGATCGCGGTTTTTAACGATCATCCCTGCAAGTACTTTTCCCCCCTGCAGTGAAACGAGGTTGGGACGCTCAATTTTATAGCGCAGATCAATGCCAGCATGGGTAGGGATCATGCGGGTATTGGCAATAACAGCGGTTACCTCGCGCAGACCGCCCCCCATATCGCACGATGTGAACTCAACTATTTCGAGCTTTGGGGTATGCCAGGCATGATGCAAGGTAAAAGCCATGTTGCGATGGGCTTCCTGTTCCAGAAGGAAACCAGGGTTTATACGTCCGAAGTTTTTCTTTAACCCTCCGATCTGTATTTTTCCAAACTGTGGGTGCTCAAAATCCTGCCAGGGTACAAATGCATCGCCAAAAAGCAGAAGTTTATCAAATTCCATGGCCGTTTGCTGGCTGCCAAACCATCCATCGGGCTTTTGATGGAAATAGTAATACGATGTCCAGAGTTCATTGGTGAAAGTAAAAATACCCCTTTTTAAATGAAACCAATCGACCTGGCCGCCATAAACAGTATAAAGATCCTTATATACCACAAAATAGTCATATCCAGGAATGAGTTTTTCGCCCAGTTCACCAATGAAATCATAAACTCTAACATCCTCAGGCAAATAAAATTTTGCATCTTCTTCAACTCCCGGTCCTCTGAGAAGCATACCCCCGGTGTTATGATACGATTGCGCACCTGCAATATTGGGATGTGCCATCACAAAATCGCGTACTGCCCGCGATTCGGGCAAAGAAAAGGGATAACGGAAAGCCCCTCGTTGTATATAGTCGGGTTGCCAGTTCCATCCCCAGTCGCGGTTAGGATCGTAAAACCCATCAGGACGGTCCTCGTTAACAAATCCATCTCCGTCGCGGTCAATTCCTTCCATTCCCAGCATTTCCCACTTGCCAAATTCACCGGGTCTGGCCCTTACCATGTGGCGAGGATCATCCGCATCGGTGCGCCATTCTTCCATTGGATTGGCCCTGCGCATCATGGTTATGTGGCCGTCGCCGTTCAAATCATCGAAGGCATCTTCACCGGCAAGTCCGTCTCCATCGTCATCCAGAGGTATTGCACCACTGCGCGATGAACTTCCGGTGCCGGGCTGGTTTATAAACATTTCACGGCCATCAGGGCTACTGATGGGCAAAATATAAAAAACCTTATCATCAACCAGCTCTGTTATGAAGGCGTTTTTACCATAATTTTCGGTGAGGTACCATGCTGTATAAAGTGCTATTTCTGAACCCTGTATTTCGTTGGAATGGATGGCCCCGTCAATCCAGAAGCCAGGTTTTTCTGAATGGGATTTGTTTTTGTGGTTGGTAACCGTAAGTAGCCAGATGTCGCGCCCCTGATAACTTTTACCAATGGATTCCAGCTTCACCAGTTCGGGGTAGGCCCTTACCATTCGGCGGTATATATCGAGCATCCCCTCGGAGGTATAATACCGATTCCAGGCTACCTGAACCATTGGATTTACTGGGGTTCCGGGTGCTTTGAAGAAGTTCTCAACGGCTCGTCCATCGATAGACTGTGCTGTGGCGGGAAGTATAAAGATGATAATCAGAAAGGTTATTATGAATCGTGTCATGTTGGTATCTTTTGATGTTAAAATATAAGATGTTGTGCCTGGCATCAGAGTCTTATCTGAACTTCGCTGAAACCGGCGGACTCGGCCCCTGCCCTTAGGGTTACGGTACCGCTACCCCGTATGAGCCAGCTCTTTTTTACCGAGCTGTTGGCATCGCTAACACCAATAATATCAATCGTTTTGCCGCTAACAAGTCCCTGTCGGCGATCCAATGTGGTGCGCAACACAGTTTTCTGCATCCATCGCACACGTTCGCCGGCCTGCGATGCAGTGGGGAAACTGCCCTGATTTGCAATATCAACTGTAACCCTGAAAAGGTTATTCCCCAGTTTTTCAGTTTCTATATTAATAATGTTTACCCTTGGACGAAGGGCGGCAATATCCATGATAAATGCAGTGTGCTTCCGGGCAATAGAATCTACCATACTAAAAGGAGGATTTTTCATGGCAAATGGAACCAAACCGCCTACCTCTACCAGGTGATTTGGAAAATCGGGATGATTAACCTGCTGCCAGGGGGCAAAAACATTTTCGATATTATTTTCGGCAGCCCATTTCAGAAAGTTGTATTCATCGCTTGCAATAGCTTCCGGTTCTGGGCGTTCAGGCCCGGCAACTGCCCATCCCTGGGTAGAGAAACTGAATCTTCCGTAATGAAAATAAACCCACTGGAAGAAATCACCATCAGAACCAGAGGCAGCCTTAGGCGCTTGCTTTCCAAGATGTTTATTGTAGAGATGGCTTGTCTGTTGATTCATCTTTATGTCCTTTTCTCTCCATCCGGTAAATATCCTGGCGTTGGCTTCGCGCTCGATATAGGCAAGTGGTTTGGTGAGATTATTTGCTGGACCAAAAGAAACTACTGCGAAAACGTTTTTTGCTTCATAAAGGAAATCGGCTATGGCGCGGCTTTCAACCTCTGAAACAGCATGCTCGCCAGCCCCAATGGAAAAGGCAGGATATTTAAAAGTGAAGTTTTTGTTGAATATTACTCCTTCAGGGCCATCTTCGTTGAATTGCCCGTCTTTATCATTATCGATCCCTTCAGAATAGAGCATATACATTCCTCTTTCCCCCTTTTCAGGCCTGGCCTTCACCATAACCCTGGGGTCATCGGGGTGAGTCATCCATTGGCCGGTGGGGTCTTTTATGCGCATCATGGTGATCATTCCATCGCGGTTCAGGTCGTCGTAGCCATCTTCTGCCACTCTGCCGTCGCGATCAAGATCGGTGGGGGTGGCGTTGCCCGTACGCTCGTAGCGAGGCGTTGCGAAATTCTGCTCCCGGGCATCGGGCGACATATCAGGAAAAACATAAAAAACCACTGAATCGAGGAGGTTGCGGGTTTGCTGGTCGCGCGATGAAGCAAGTACCTTCTCAGCAAATTGAAGAGCCAGTTCACTACCCAGCAAATGGTCGCCCGATAGTCCACCCACAATGGCAATTGCTGGTTTAATGGCGATGTCGCCGGTGCCAATGGTAAGCACCCAAATATCTTTGTTGCCGCTGGTTTTGCCTAAGGATTGCACCCGTGCAAGGGTTGGATGTGATTGTGTAATGGCTCTTAAACGTTGGCCTGTTTGTGTGTGATTGGAATATCCGCCTGCAGACTGTGCTTTATTAAGTGTAATACCTGTAAATGCGAAAACAAGGAACAGGAATGTTGAGAAAGGTTTCATGCTCATGTGTGAAATAAATTTGGGTTTTTAACAAAAAGCAAATGTATGCCATTTTAAAAACCGCAATCAAATCATTTGTTTCCATTGCTTTGTTTTTGCAAGGATTTTTGTGAATTTTTTTAAGTTTGGGGAAGGGATACTTGGATTGTTTGATTATCGGATTGTTGATTATCAGATTATCCGGTTTAAGGTGCTGTGTCTCGGCATTAGACGAGATCGGGTTTCGTGAGAATTTGAATTTAAGCCCGAAAGGTTTCAATAACAATAGCACCGGGTTTTAACCAGGGGTTGGGTATTTCAAAAAGATCACAACAGATAAAAAATTGAAAGCAATGCCCCCAGCGATATTATTACCCACAAAACAATTCCAAGCACAAAGCTTCGGGCACCGGCTTTTCTTATTTCGGAAAAGGATGCGTTGGCCCCCACCAGGAAAAGCGCTGCGACCATACCCCTGCGACCCAGCCAGCTTAAATTTCCGTAGGTATCGTTCCAATCGGGCACAAGCCAGGCAATAACAATGGCTGCCGCAAAAAGGAATATGAACCATGGGATCTGAATTTTGCTGTTGGTTTTATCTTTTCTGAAAAATGCAAGCACAATTACCAGCGGAATGATCCACAGGGCGCGTACCAGTTTTACGGTTGTGGCAATTTCAAGGGCTACGGGGCCATAAACCGAACCTGCGCCCACCACCGAACTGGTATCGTGTATAGCAACTGCTATCCAGTAGCCGAAGGTTTCCTCTGAAAGGGCCAGCCAGCGGCCAATGGAAGGGAAAATAAGAAGCGCTATTCCATTGAGCACAAAAACCACTATCAGGGCAAAGGATATCTGGTAACTCCTGGCATTGATAACCGGGGCTACGGCAGCTATGGCGCTTGCACCGCAAATAGCTGTTCCGGCCGAAATCAGGGTTGCCGTGCCCGAATCTGATTTAAGCAAATACCCAAACAGCCATCCCAGTAACATTACAATTGTAACCGAAATAGCCGTGGCAGCAAAACCCGCCTGGGTGGCGGCAACAACAAGTTGCAGGTTCATCCCGAAACCCATCAACACAATAGAAGCTTTTAAAAGGAAAGATGCCTGTTTGGTTACCGGTTTGTCGGTGATCTTCAACAATGAAAAAATGAGTCCGGTTAATAATGCAAAAGCCGGGGTAACAAAGGGGAACAGGCACAAAACAATTACAAAGCCGAAGATGTAACGGATGGCTAAAGGGGTAAGATTCATTTTTTCTGCCGATAACAGGTTTTGCGCCCCAAAAATAGTCAGGATTAGTAACAGTTGATTATTTTAAAATGATTCACCAGAATCTTATTTAACCTACCAGCAAGTGTTAAAATTTTCTTTGTATCGCTATATATATAAATAAATATACATGTTTATTTTATGAAATCCATTTGTTTACGAAGCTATTTAGATTGATTCTAAATTTATAGCAACATCGGTAATATGAAAAACATACGCTATATTTGAATTTATAAATCGCTCTTTGACAATTAGATAGAAAGCCCTGCCTATAGTGGCATCGAAAACGAATACAGTGGAGTTTATCCCGCTTTTTCGGGGATGCCTGGGGCCGCCGCCGCAACTTCACCAACTGGAGCTACAGCGTGGCCGCGCAAAACGATCTGTTACCCAGCCGCGGCTTTACCGGCCACGAGTGGTTGCCATGGTTTAACCTGTACAATATGAATGGCAGGTTGTATGATCCCATTGTTGGCCGTTTCCTAAGCCCCGACAATTATGTGCAATCACCCGATTTCACCCAAAGCTTTAACCGATATAGCTACTGTTGGAATAATCCTTTAAAATATACTGACCCTTCGGGAGAAATCGTTTGGTTCGTACCGATTATTATCGGAGCAGTTGTTGGCGGAGCATCTGGTTATATGGTTGGTCATGCTAATGGTGCTACCGGTTGGGATATGGCTGGTTATATCGCCGGAGGTGCTTTAATTGGTGGGCTGTCTGGAGGTGCAGCAGTTGGGGTTAGTGCAGCCGGAGGAGGTGCTATGCTTGCGGGAGCAGCGGCAGGAGCAGTCGGCGGCGCAGGTTTTAATGGATTTGCGACTGGTTGGAATGGCCAAGCTATGTTAAAAGGTGCGGCATTTGGAGCAATATCTGGTTTTGTCGGTGGTGGTGTTGGTGCAGCTATTGGAGGAGGTGTTGGTGCTTTTGCTGGTGGTGCAGTAGGTTCTGGATTAAATACGGCTTTATATGGAGGCTCTGGTGAAGATATATTGAAGTCTGCCATTGTTGGAGGAGCTTTATCATACGGAACATATGAATTAACTTCTTATATTGGATGGAAAGGGGGAGGTAATAGACTCGGCAATCATGATATATCCTATAAACAGTATAAAACCATGCAGGCCGACTTCCAACGCTCAAGATTTTGGGGTAAAGAATATGGTGGGTTTTTAATGAATGATGGTAGTGTGCAACGCTTCCCAGGAGCATGGAGAAACTCACATGGTATTCAACCTCCAAATGGTGGTGGTATTGCAGCACCAGCAGATGCTTTTGCGATGTATCATACACATTGGGATGCTCCGGGTAAAACAATATGGGTTGACGCAATGGGAAATAGAGTCGACAACTCTTCCGACCCTCTGGCATTATTGAGACCAGGTGTTGGTCAGACGACTACAGCAAGAGGACATGGGGCGTATGATTACATTCATTTAGATTCTTACGTGATTAACAGATATGAAGTAACTTATAACATTGGAGGAACAAGAGGGTTAACTACATATAATGACCCATTCTTAAGGTTTTTCCCATGGTTTAATTTTTGGTAGAAGATGAAAAAAGTATTATTAATCCTTTTGATATTTTGTCTATACACACAAATACAGGCTCAAACTATAAATTTGGCTAAAAGTCATAATCCTTCAAAAGAGCCTATTAGTTATGTTGTTGACTTCTTGCAGCTTGACAGCGTGCTAATATCATCAATTGAATTTCAACGAAATGATATAAAAGGCACAAAAACAGAAGGCTCAAAAATTATTGTAACAACAAGGCTTTTGGTTGTACTGGATGGAGCGTTATTATTAACTCAAAAAGAAAAGAAGGAAAACCTCTCAGTCATAAACAAAGAAATAATTGAATCTATTGTGAGGATTGATAAGGAAAAAGCCTCTGAATTGTATGGCAAAAAAGGCAAGAGTGGAGCCTTACTAATAAAGACAAAAAACAAATAAAGCATGAAAAATTGATATGGGTTTATTTAAAACAGACCCAAATAAGAACTTCTGGGGCCGATAGTGGGAATTAATATCACGCTTCACATGGCAAGCACCACAAACTTTTCTTGGGTATGCAGGAACAGGAATCCATAATTTACTTGGCGGTGTTAGAAGTGTTGACTATTATGGAGGTGCAACTGTAGTTGAATCACATTCTGCTGGTTGGGGCGGCATTGCATTGGGTAATTATATTAATGGCTCAAGAGGCATAGAAGCTGATCCTGATAATCGATTGTTTCAGCATGAATATGGTCATTATATACAAAGCCAGGCTTCAGGTTGGTTTTATTTATCCAAATATGGCATCCCTAGCGCCTTTAGTAAAAGCGGTAAAGATCATAGTTTGCATCCAGCAGAACAAGATGCCAACATAAGGGCTTTTAAATATTTCAATAAACATATTGAAGACTATACAGGGTGGAATTTTACAGAAAGAAATAATAACCCCATAAGTGGATATGATTGGAATTTGCCTTTTGATAATGCTGCAAACCAGGCATCTTTAAAAAATGGCAGATTAAGGTTAGAATGGTTTGATTATTTGCTCGGTCCACAAATCATTCTGCCTGGCATAATAAATGCACTTGTACTGAATAGCCGCTATTAAACAATTAAATTCAAAAAGAAATGAAAACAAATTTCGTTATAGTGCTAACAATTTTATTGTTTAACCAAACATGCTGTAAAAAGGAAGATGATTGCCATAAAACCATAGCTTTTGTTAATACAACTAGTCAACCGCTATATGTTGTGTCTTATTACTTTTATCCGGATACGTCATCATTCTCAGGAATCCGAAATCCTTTACTAGATTCAAATTTCACTAAGGTTCGTTCCAACGAAACTAACACTCAAGTGCTCTGGGGTAGGGATTGTATTGAACTAGCATTTAAGGATTTAATTCCATCCGATACTCTAATGGTGTACGTTTTTGATGCTATGATTATTGAATCAACCCCCTGGGAAACTGTAAAGTCAAATTATCTTGTTTTAAAAAGATATGATTTAAGTTTACAGGATTTAAAAAATAACAATTGGAAAATAATTTATCCATAATTGAACTAAAAACCATAAGCTAAGGGGAATTTTCACAGCCACTTCGCACATCATTGAATTTGCAATTCAATTTTTCTAACACCAGTTATTGATTATAAAATGATTAAATGACAGTTAAACCGAAATTGATGTTACAAAAAATCGATCTTGATATCTATATATTCAGATTATCAAATGTAAGACCAGTCAGTACCACATTTAGTGTTAAGCCTGTGAAATGATGACATTTTATGGAAAGGATAATTGCGAATTATCCAATGTTCCGAGGGGGAGTCTTCAATCCCAGCAAGTGTTAAAATTTTCTTTAAATCGTTATATATATACTTGTTTATTTCTTGAAATCCATTTGTTTACGAAGCTATTTAGATTGATTCTAAATTTATAGCAACATCGGTAATATGAAAAACATACGCTATATTTGAATTTATAAATCGCTCTTTGACAATTAGATAGAAAGCCCTGCCTATAGTGGCATCGAAAACGAATACAGTGGAGTTTATCCCGCTTTTTCGGGGATGCCTGGGGCCGCCGCCGCAACTTCACCAACTGGAGCTACAGCGTGGCCGCGCAAAACGATCTGTTACCCAGCCGCGGCTTTACCGGCCACGAGTGGTTGCCATGGTTTAACCTGTACAATATGAATGGCAGGTTGTATGATCCCATTGTTGGCCGTTTCCTAAGCCCCGACAATTATGTTCAATCACCCGGCTTTACCCAGAGCTTTAACCGGTATAGCTACGCGTGGAACAACCCGCTGAGGTATACCGACCCGGATGGGGAGATAATTGTGCCGGCTTTAGTTGGTTTTCTGCTTTTTACTGATACCGGATACGATATACAAAAGTACATTTCGCCAGTAGCTGTTAAATTTGATGTTGGAATTGGATATCACACAGGAATTGGGGTAAAAGCATCAGTTGGTGTGCCACAGGCATTCTCGGTAAATGCAAGGCTCCATGGTGGGTTGGGTTATTATTGGAAAAACGGGGAGGTACCGGCCGGTTGGCAATACACCTACGGTTATGAAGTAGGCACATCGGTTTTGGTACTTGGCACAACGTATTATTGTTCAGTTTGCAAACCCGAATTTAACCAACAAACCGGCCATGCACGGATTGGTGTTCCGGGAGTAAATGCAAAGTATGAAAATGACTGGTTTTTCGATATGCCCATTGGCGATGGTGGCGATCGTTACAGAACCACCGGGGTTAAGTTACAGGTAGGGCCTTTGTCTGCCGGCATTAATTTGTTTACTGGTGATCCAGGGTTAGTGGATCGAGAAATAGACAGAACTCAGGGAGGTAAAGGTGGTTTATACATTAGAAATCCTAGAACAGGTGCCGACCCTGATAGGTATAGAGCTGGCATTGGGTATATCGGCTTGGGCCCCATTCGTTATGGAAATGATAAAGAGAATGTCTTAACCCCCTAATTAGCTGGACATAAATTAACATTTTAATTTTGTACAG
>JBBISA010000069.1:0-16078 GCA_037441525.1 Bacteroidota bacterium | reverse complement strand
AAATAAATTAAAAATCAAAAATTTGTGTTTACACAAAATATTTTATACTCTCTTTGGCCATCTCCATTAAAATCAGTGATGTAAACTCTCGTAACATAACCACCAGATCCATCAAACCAATTGTCATAGGAAAAATCAAAAGACTCACCACCAATTTCAATTATATCTGTGGCCCCAAAACCTGCGATTCCATAACCTTGTCTTGCGTTGAAGCTTAAATTCATATTAAACTTTGAACAATTGTCATTAAAACATTCCGTGTTAAAGTCGTTTTGTTTTATAATATCCAGTTTCCTATCTGTATTAAGAAAAGCAAATTGACTTATTCTTACATCATAGTCAGTTAATGTTACTACATTGTTAATATTAAGGGTTCCGTTTGCATTAAAAGTAATTCTACGAATTTCTGCCTGGTTGTTTGGTTTCTGGATAATAATATCTGAACGGCCATCTCCATTATAATCCAACCACCTCATTGGTTGCTGAATTTTGGTGTCCATTGAATAGTTAAGGGATACTCCATTAAACTTGTCACTTGAATTGTCAAGTGGTTGCAAGGGATCTCCCAAACGAAAAAATAATGAACCATCTACAGTTGAACGTTGATCATGCAATGTCAAATCAGCTATACCATCCCCATTTATATCAGATACATATTCATATAAGTTATATCCAACATGATAATACTCTAACAAATTATCACTATTAAAGGAACCATCTTCATTTTTTAAATATAATTTAAGGTCAGTACCTAAAGGCATTGAATTACTATTGTATCGCCATTGCCTGGCAAGAATATCATTTTTCCCGTCCCCATTATAATCACTGAACGATATCGAGAAGGAACTATAACTAATAGGTTCATCCCAATATTTTAAATATGACTGATATGGGACTCTGATAAAAAAATCATGTTCAAATTCTGAAGAACTCCCTCGTTTTAAAACTTCAACGATTATTTCATGTGTAATATTATCCTTCGTATTCCAGCCTCCATTTATTTTGGTAATAATATATTCATATGTCCTTACTACTTCACTAACACCATCGTCATCTACATCAGCAAGTTGTATCTGAAAGTTTCTTGAAGAATATTTAAAACCCGGAGCAATTCCATCCCAAAATATTTTTTCGGGCAAAGAGTATGTTAATAATTCAAAAGAACTATAATCCATCTCATCTTCCCATTCAAAAACTGTTTTATTATACTTTTGCTCCTTATTATATCCAAATTCCTGAATGCTTGCCAGGTGTTTAGTTTTATTTGCATTATTTGTACCTGGCCCCCTATTTATATAATCAAGTGAGTATGACTTTACAATTACATTGTTTGGTAAATATTTGCATTCAATGCTGGATATAAGTTTATTGTTTTGAAAGGATATTTGTTGAGCCTGATTATTGGATGGCTTATAGTTGTAGTAAGTTAATTTGGGAGAATTCCTACCTAAATAATTAAACTGGATTTCATATGCAGGACCTATATCACCATTGGCAGTGTATCTTATCTTATCAATATAAATTTCACCAGGGTTATTGTTGGTAACATTTCCCAGGGTTGTATTATAAATAAATTCAATGGTATTACCAAAAACGTCTTCAATTTTATCCACATAATAGGCTACAACTCTATTCTTATTGTCTATTCGTGATTGAAGTCTGGAATCTTTATTTTTCTGCCCATAAAAGTAAGTTAATCCACTTTTCTTTTTTACAACAAAATAAAATCCTGGTTCATCTTTTTCCAAAGTTTTCTTTCGTTCAATTAAACTAAATTCATCTTGCTCGGTCCTGAATTTTAAATTGTTATCTCCATCATCATAAACTTTAATTAATCTTTTCCCATCAAGAGTATAAGTATCTTCCAAATAATCCAGTCCCTTTGATGCATCAAGTATTCCATCATGGTAGCGATTTGCGGGCACGAGTTCTATCACTGACAAGCCTCCCAATGACCAACCTGGTCCTAATATTCCATCTCCACCGTTGCTATTGTAAACAAGACTTAATTCGGGTGTCATACCACCAATTCCACCAGGGAATTCAAGCGGAACAACATAGGTTGCTTGTCCTGTTTCGCTAACGGCAAAAATACCGGCTGTTGCACCAACAACACCATCTTCACCAACTATTTCATCCATTCCTTCAGGCCCACCTTTTTCTCCGGCAGTTGGTGGTAAAACCTGAGTAGGTTTATTTACTAATGCTTTGAAAAAATCACCCGTTGTTTGTGGTCTATATTGAAAACCGGGTTGAAGTTGTACAGTATGGGATGCCTCGTAAGTATGTGCCCCCCCTACAATAGGCTGGTTTAAAATTATGTTTCCACCCCAGTTTTGCGAAAAAGCATTCAGGGCAGCTATAATCAGGATTATATATGTAAATAATCTTCTCATGATTTCAGGCCTGGTTTTAATTACAGTTTAATTTTTAATGATTCTGAAAGTGGTCGATTTTCCATTGTACCTCAATATGAGAAAATACAATCCCGGGGCAAAATCACTTACATCAACCGTGTGGTTATATGCATGAAATGTCCTTATGACCATAAGTCTGCCCTGTTGATCATACAATACCAATGAAACAGTCTCATCAGGTGCACCTGAAAATTCTATTTTTACCAGGTAATCTGCCGGGTTAGGATAAACTTTTACACTGGAAAAGGTTTCATCATCAAATACGATTTCTTCATGTTGTTTGATGATGCTTTCCGGTATGGAATCAGTGCTTTTTAGTTGTTCTACTCCAACCAACTGCCTGAATTCACGGTTTCCTGCATGGTCATATAGGAACTTTATTTGAGACTGGGCAAAAACAGTATTTCCACCAGGAATAAAAAGGCAAATAATTAATAAAAGAATAGTATTTCTCATGGTATTGCATTTTTACTAGTCAATTTTTCTAAAGCATCTATCATTATTGTGCGTTCCGCTTATTTAGCATTATAGACGCTAAGCCTACCTGCATTTATAAATGGTAAAGTATTAACTTCAGATAAAACAATATCTGTCAGCCTGGATACTTTATTTAAAGGAACCAGCGTTAATCAAGTCTTATTCCGTTAAAATCATCCTTTTGGTATCAATCTCTTTACCATCAACAATAAGGGCATAGAGATACATACCAGGTGTAAATGAATACCCAGTTAAATTGGTTGTTGAGTCTCCTCTGCCTGTAACGGTATAACTTACCAATTCAGAGCCAAGCATATTATAAATATGAAGAGTAGCATTTTTTACATAATCTGGAACGAAATGGCGTATTGTGGTTACTTGCCCGAAAGCACTCGGATGGTTTTGATATAACACAGAAACCAACAATTCACTTATCTCAATCTCACCAGTAGTATTTTCATCTTGCGCCCTGGGTACAATAATACCAGGGCCATATAAGGTTTTCTCGAGCAACACTATTCTTTCTTCCTGCTTATTTATAATGGTTTGCATCTCCTTAATTGCATCTACAATCACAGGTATTAAACCAATATAATTTACAGCCAGCATTCCTTCATTATCTTCAAAAACAAGATCAGGAAATATCTCCTGCAATTCCTGGGCAATAAATCCCCTTTGCAACCGATCAGTTAACCTTTGATCCACAAACATTTCACCTATTGAAGTGGTATCGCCTCCTTCCATTCTCATTGTTTGCAAAAAACCTGTTTCCAGATTATAACTTACAGGCTTTAACCCTAAAAGGCTCTGTAATGAGCTATTTGTTTCTGATAAAGGTTTAATATTCATCTTTGTGCGTTGATCACTGGTAATTACCGAAGCTCCATTAACAGTTAATACCCCAAAGACATTTACGTTGCCATTAAAAAAACCGGCAAATTTGCCATTTACTTCCATATCTCCATTTACAGTACCGAAAATCCCTGCACCATTGTTATTGCCAAAAATTCGCCCATATACTCCATAATTAAAACCACTTGAATAATTCCCTGCGAGACCCAGCACACCATAACTACGACCGGAACTTAATGCACTTGTTCGATAGGCACCACCATAAACACCACAATAATTTTGACCCACCGTCATATCTGCATAACTAGAGAAAAGACCATAATGCCAGACGCTACCTACCCTATGTGTAGTTGTTATTTTTAATCTCATTCGGTTCTCTGATGCCCCATTGCCAATGTTTACACTGCCATAATCATTGATTAATAGTTGGCCAAATCCAATATAAGTAAAAAGGAAAAAAAATAGAAACGGGCAGGCACGCTTAAAGTAGAAATTTGCTTTCATAACACTATAAATAATTTTTAATTTCTAATATATGTATGTTGTTTTAAAAATTCATGAATAATTCCAATAAACACAAAGAACTTACAAGGAAGGGGTTGAGAAGCCGTCCGCATTTTGTTATTTATCAAATATTTAATATGTGCCAGTCCCCATATGGGAAACGTAGCCGAAGCATTTTTTAGAACTTTATACAGTAACTCAATTACCAATTCCCGGTATTCAATATCAATATTGCGTTGTAACCCTAAACATAAATATGATATGCCTTAACTTTTTGTTACATTTGAAATCATTTTAAATAAGATTACAAATAACACATATTCAATGTGTTAAAAATTAGAAAAAAATAGACTTTATAGTTTTACAGGCACCCAATTTTAACACTTTTCGTATGCCAGTACTTGTACTTTTTGATGAAATTTTGTTATTCTGAAGTTCTCGTCACATGAATATTCAAATCAATCTGGCCTTTATTTGTATATAAACTAAAAACCCGCCACCCATCCCCCATCTTTAGAATCATTTTAAATAACAAAGGGGTTGTTTGCCTAACATCAAAACTGCTACCTTTGCCGGGGTGAAACGCCTGTTATTCAAGCCATACAGACACATTGCGGGCAGGTTTTTCTATTAAGCTGTCAAACATAAACACAAAACACATTTTTATTGCTATGCGCAAAATTATCAGCCACCCGATTATCAACATCAAAACACCCGAAAAAGTAGTTTTTCATTACAATGGCTCCAAGGTAGAAGGTGAAAAGGGGTTCACTATTGCCGCGGCATTGCATCAGGCCGGGTTTCCCATTCACAGTCATAGTTTAAAAAACCGTAGCCGTAGTCTCGAATGCGGTATTGGGAAATGCGGGGCCTGCGAAATGCTGGTCGACAACGAAATAAAAAGAATTTGCATTACCCTTTGCGATAATGTAAAGCAGGTTGCCGAAATCCCCAACGATTTTGTTGCACCGGTAATTACCTACACTAAAGATGAGCCAGTAAAGGTTTACAAAACCGATGTGGTGATTGTAGGGGCAGGTCCGGCCGGATTGGCTGCCCGCGAAATACTCAATCAACATGGGGTTGACAATATAGTGGTTGATAGCAATGCCGAAATTGGTGGCCAGTTCAACATGCAAACCCACCAGTTTTTCTTCTTCGAAAAAGAAAAAAAATATGGAGGCCTAAGAGGCTTTGAAATTTCGAGCCTGCTGGCAGGCCCCAGCCACGATGGCATTATGCTCAACGCCACAGTGTGGGATGTTTTCGAAAACAAGCGGGTTGCGGTTAAAAACATGAAAACGCAGGAGATCTTTTATATCGACTGCGAGTTTTTTGTTGTCGCCACTGGCGCTGTACCCTTCCTTCCCACCTTCCATAACGACGACCTGCCCGGGGTTTATACCGCGGCCGTGATTCAGAAAATGATGAATGTGGAGCTTACCCTGCTGGGAAAAAATATCCTGACTGTGGGTGCCGGCAATATTGGGTATCTTACCAGTTACCAGTTGAAACAGGCCGGGGCCAATGTTACCGCCATTATCGAAGGCCAGTCGTACGAAGGAGGTTTTCCGGTGCAGGCCAACCGAATACGGAGGCTTGGCATACCTATTTTGCTATCGCATGTAATTCTCGAAGCTGTCCCCAACGAAAAAAAGGACGGCATAAAGGCTGCGGTTGTGGCCGAAGCTCAAAACTTCAAAGCCATACCCGGCACCGAAAAGGTGATAAACGGAATAGATGCCATTAATATTTGTACCGGCCTTATGCCCGACGATGTTTTGCTCATAAAAGGCCGCGATATGTTTGGCAGAAGATGCTTTGGCGCCGGCGATGCCATAAAAATTGGTGAAGGAACAAGTGCTGTTTTACGCGGAAAGCAGGTAGCCTATGAAATACTTGAGCAATTGCAGAAGCCTTACCGGTATAACGATTTCCTGCTGGTTTCAAAGGAATATATCGACTCGCAGCAGCACCCTGAAAAGGTTGTGGAAGAGCCCTACATTCCGGCACCCGAAAGGATGTCGAAACCATTTGTGGTTATCGACTGCCTTTACGGGTTTGCCTGCAACCCATGTGCATTTGCCTGCCCCTATGGCGCCATCACCAAATCATCAACCAGCACCATTCCCCGCATCGATTACGACAAATGCATTGGGTGCATGGACTGTGTTTACCAGTGCCCAGGGCTTGCCATCTTCGGGTACAATCTCGCTAAAAACACTTTCTTCCTCCCCATTGAATTCGATATGAAAGATGGCGAAGATGTTTACCTGGTTGACAATAATGCCAACATTCTGGGCGAAGGGGTTATTGACAAGGTGCTGCGCAAGAAAAACCTTACCCACGTAGCCCGTGTAAAGGCAACCAGTATTGAAGAAAACCGCAGGATCGATGTCCGTGGCTTTATCATAAAATCTCAATTCCCTGAAAAACCACAGCTCACCCCCCATAAAGAATCCTTTTTATCAGACACATTCATTTGCCACTGCGATGATGTTGACCTTGAAAAGGTGCTCGATGTTATTGGTGACCGCAAATTTGTTTCGGTGGAAGAGATAAAACACACCACCCACCTGGCTATGGGGCCCTGCCGTGGAAAGAGATGCGTGCAACGGCTCAAACAAACCCTTCGGCCCATGGGCATTAGGCTCATAGGGGGCAGTACTCCACGGGCACCCATGTCGAACCCCATTAGCATGGGCGAACTTTATCCGGGGCAGTTGCACGAAAACATCATAACATCAACCATAGGCAAAAAGAGGCCTGTTGTGCAGGTTAAGTCGTTTGTTGCAGGGGGTGGTATTGGCGGAAGCTCCCTTTTCCGTTTCCTGGCCGAAGCAGGGTTCGAACCGGTAATGATCAATTATGGGTATGGCTCCTCGTGGCGCAATATTGCAGGTGGAAGGCCGGTATTCAGCCTACCGGAACTAACCGATATTGCACGCCACAATCTTGAGCTGTTCGATGGCCTTTCCAGGGAGTTCGAAATCGATTTCAGGCTGATAAACTACATCACCTTTGCCCACGATGAAGATATGTTCAGAGCTCTTGAAGAATCCATGGCATGGCAAAAGGCGGTGATGTTGAAACCCTCGCAGTTCAAATCGGAGATTTCACCCTATTTTAATTCAACAAACGATAAATATATTGCAGCACTTAAAACCAGTGAGTGCTGGCAGGCCACACCCGGTAAGGTAATTGATGCATTGCGGAAAAAAGGACTGAGAGCCGGTGGTAAACTGGTTGACGATACCAGGCTGATTGATATTGAAAAAAGGGATGACACCTATATCGCCATTGTAAAAAATCATGAAGGTGAATATATAGAGTACCACACTCCGGTATTTATTAATGCCCTAGGTTCTGATGGAAGCAAATTTGCCCGTATGCTGGGTATTGAGACCGGGCTGTATCCCGTTAAACACCAGGCGTTTATTACCCGGCGTTTGCCCATGATGGGTATAAACGGCCAGCCACTGGATATGCTTATCGACCGCAGAAACTACAAGGGATTTACCGCAGTTTACGGCCAGCAACTCGGCGAAACCGGCCAGATCATCGGTTGCGCTTCACCCGCCATTGACCCACTCGAAACCGATAAAGACCTGAAGATAAACACCCGCGAATTTGCAGAGATTGTATCAGAAATATTTACCGACTGGATACCACAGGTTTCAGCAGCAGGTTTCCAGGCACTTTGGGCTGGTTACTATATTGAGCCACGTATGATCGTTGATGTTGATAAAGGTTTGTTCCTGGGGTTGCGCGGGCAGGGATTCATGCTTGCCCAATATCTGGCAAAACTCTATGTAGATAAGTTAACCGGCAAAAATGTCCCGGATTACTTTGGCCGGTTAAACACCGAGGGAGATGCACTGCTCGAAAAGGCATTTAAATAAGGTTTCCGGTAACGGAAACGCCTCATTTTAAGCTTAAATGAATTTTCAAAGAAAATTTTTTATTTCACATCAGATATTGTATCTTTGCAGCCTTTGAAAAAAAGAATGCACTTTGAAACCCTTGAAAACCTTTGATATAGCATTTGTTGGGCTATCCAGCGGATTACACGAGTTTACATTCGTGCTGGATAACAACTTTTTTGCCTGTTTCGACGAACAAATTTTCCTAAACAGTGAATTAACAGGCAAACTGGTACTCAACAAAAAGAATAACATGATTGATCTGGATTTTTACATCCAGGGAAAAGTTGAAGTGGAATGCGACAGATGCATGGATCCCTTCTGGTATGATGTTAATGCTCATCAGAGTTTGTATGTTAAGTTCGGCGACCACATGGAAGAGCAGGCGGCAGATGTCCTGATAATCCCGGCAACCGAAAGTCATATAGATGTTTCACAGTATTTTTTTGAATTTGCCATACTGGGTATTCCGGTAAAAAGAGTTCACGAAATACAACCCGGGCAACAGTGTAACGAGGAGATCATTGCAAAACTGAAGAAATACATGACCGGTGAGGCAGGTGATGAAACATCACAATCATCGGGAAACCCGCATCCGGCATGGGATGCACTTAAGAACCTAAAGTTTAATTAGAATATTTACCATTTTTACCAGAAGTTATGCCTAATCCTAAAACCAGACATTCCAAAACCCGCAGGGATAAAAGACGTACCCACTATAAGGCTACAGAACCTGCTCTTTCAGCCTGCTCAAACTGTGGTGCATATAAACCAATGCACAGGGTTTGTCCAGAATGCGGATACTACAGAAACATGGTTGCCATTGAAAAAGCTGCAACTGTATAATTTTCATCAGGTCCAAAAAATTGCTCCTGATGTATGCTTCCTGCCCAACAGGTGGAAGAATAAAAAAACAGAGTTAAACTAAATACCGCACAGAACAAGCATTTAATATAATTCGCTTTGTTTTGTGCGGTGTTTGCAATTTAAACAGACAGATGAACATCGGTTTAGACGCAATGGGAGGCGATTTTGCCCCCGACAGTATCCTTAAAGGAGCCATTCTGGCTAGAAAAGAATTACCATCAACCGACAGTATAGTGCTTTTTGGGCCCAGGGAACTGTTAGAACAGAGGCTGACAGAATTCGGCGATGATCCCGCATTTTACAATATTGTTAATGCCCCCGATGTGATCGGCATGGGGGAGCAACCTACCAAAGCATTTACCCAAAAACCCGATTCGAGTATTGCCAAAGGTTTTAAAGCACTGAAATCGGGCACAATAGACTCATTTGCCAGCGCCGGCAACACAGGGGCTATGCTGGTGGGGTCGATATACAGCGTTAACGTGGTACAGGGGATCATCCGCCCGGCAACAACCACTGCCCTGCCAAAGGAAAAAGGAGGCATGGGCCTATTGATAGATGTAGGCACCAACCCCGATGCGCGGCCCGATGTTCTTTACCAGTTTGGACTTTTAGGATCTGTTTATGCTGAATCGGTCCTGGGGATCAAAAATCCAAGAGTAGCGCTTTTAAGTATTGGCGAGGAAGAAGAAAAAGGGAACCTTTTGTGCCAGTCGGCCTTTAGGCTTATGAAAGAAACAACAGAGTTTAACTTTATCGGAAACGTTGAAGGACGAGACCTTTTCAACGACAAAGCTGATGTAATGGTATGCGATGGGTTTACTGGAAATATCGTGTTGAAACAGGCCGAAGCAATGTACCGGTTAATAAGGAAAAGGGGAATAAGAGACGAATTCTTTGACCGGATGAACTACGAAAATTACGGCGGCACACCAATACTTGGTATTAATGGTTCAGTGATCATCGGGCATGGCATTTCAAACGATATAGCCACAAAAAACATGGTGCTCCTTTCGAAGGAAGTGCATGAGGCTAAACTTGCAGAAAAAATAAACAATGCCCTCAGCAAATACACCCAACGCGAAGGCAACGATAAAGGCGATAGCGAAGAATAAAAATTAAAATCAGCATATTATGAGTACAATAAGGGCAGCTATTACCGGAATTCAAGGCTACGTTCCCGACTATGTCCTTACCAATGCAGAACTCGAAACAATGGTTGAAACAACCGACGAATGGATAACCACACGCACAGGAATTAAAGAACGAAGGATTTTAAAAGGAGAAGGCCAGGGAACATCGGTAATGGGGGCAAAGGCTGTAGCAGGCCTGCTCGAAAAAACCGGAATCAAACCCGAAGAAATTGACCTGCTTATTTGCTCAACAGTAACCCCTGACATGAAATTTCCTGCAACGGCAAACCTTATCTGCCATAAAGTGGGAATAAAAAATGCTTTCAGTTTCGACACCAATGCTGCCTGTTCAGGCTTTCTTTATACCCTGGTTACAGCATCGCAATATATTGAAACCGGTCGTTACAAGAAAGTAATTGTAGTGGGTGCCGATAAAATGTCGTCGATAGTTGATTATACCGACCGCCAAACCTGCGTGATCTTTGGTGATGGAGCCGCTGCCGTGCTTATTGAGCCCACCACAGAAGATGTTGGGGTAATGGACCACATCTTTCAGAGTGATGGTTGCGGACATATTCACCTGCATATGAAAGCAGGTGGATCAGCCTACCCTCCCACCCACGAAAATATTGATGCCCGCGAGCATTATGTTTACCAGGAAGGGCAGGCAGTTTTTAAGTTTGCCGTAAAAAACATGGCCGATGTTGCTGCTGAAGTTATTGAACGCAACAAAATCGATCCGGCCGATGTTGCCTGGCTGGTGCCCCATCAGGCCAATATGAGAATTATTGAAGCCGTATCTAAAAGAAGCGGTGTGCCCATGGAAAAAGTAATGGTGAATATTGACCGTTATGGCAACACTACCAATGCAACCATACCCCTTTGTTTGTGGGAGTGGGAAAATCGCATGAAAAAAGGAGATAATATTATTCTTGCAGCCTTTGGCGGTGGATTCACCTGGGGTTCCATCTGGTTAAAATGGGCTTACGATCCCAAATAATCAGTCCTTTAACATTTTATTTTCCTGATGCCGTTGCCCGTCGCGACGGCTTTTTTTGTCGAGGTTCTTTTTAAAGGCCTCTGTAAGGTCAATACCAGTCTGGTTAGCAAGGCATATAACCACGAACAGAACATCGGCAAGTTCATCGGCAAGCTGCTTCCCTTCATCAGATGCTTTAAAAGATTGCTCACCGTAGGTGCGGGAGATTATCCGGGCCACCTCTCCTACCTCCTCGGTTAGAATGGCCATGTTGGTGAGTTCGTTAAAATACCTCACGCCGGTGGTTTTTATCCAGTCATCAACCAGTTTCTGGGCTTGTGTAATTTCCATAGGTTATTCCCTGTTTTTTGAATCGATAATTATTGTAACCGGGCCATCGTTTACCAGCAATATCTTCATCATTGCACCGAATTGACCTGTTTTTACCGGCTCCCCGGTTATTTCAGAAAGGGTTTCCACAAACTTTTCGTAGAGCGGTATTGCCTTTTCAGGACGAGCAGCCTTTATATAGGAAGGTCTGTTCCCTTTTTTAGTGCTGGCATGCAGGGTAAACTGACTTACAACCATCAATACCCCTTTTATATCCATTACCGAAAGGTTCATAACCCCTTCATCATCGTTAAATACCCTTAGCCTGCTTATTTTTCCGCAAAGCCATTCAATATCGTTCTGATCATCATCTTCTTCAATTCCCAATAAAACGAGCAACCCATTGCCAATAGCAGCATACTCATTATTATCAATGGAAACAGATGCATTTTCAACCCTTTGAATTACAACTCTCATAACGGTGTATTTGTTTTTCTGATCAGGCACGGTTGTCTTCTCCTGTTAATATATTCAGATAATTCTGGTAGCGCGACCAGTGAATTATCCCGGCTTCAACCTGTTCCTTTACTGCACAGCCCGGTTCATGATGATGAGTACAGTTATCGAATCGGCAAAGGTTGAATAATTCTCTCATTTCAGGGAAATAATGGCAAAGTTCCCAGTCTTCAAAATCTACCAGTCCAAATTCTTTTATTCCCGGAGTGTCGATAATAAATCCGCCAATTGACAAGGGGAACATTTCGGCAAAAGTAGTGGTATGCTTTCCCTTTAAGTGAACTGTTGATATTTGGGCGGTTTTTATATTAAGGCTGGGCTCAATGGCATTTACCAGGGTAGATTTTCCTACCCCTGAATGCCCTGAAAGCAGGCAGGTTTTATTTCTGAGCAACTCAGCAAACTGATCTAACCCGTCGCCCGATTGTGCGCTAACCTTAATGGTTTTATAACCAGCCCTGGAGTATATCTCCGACAATTCGACCAGCATTTCCATTTCAGGCTCTTCATAAAGGTCGGTTTTATTAAAAACAATAGCAGCCGGCACACTATAAGCTTCACAGTTTACCAGGAAACGATCTATAAAACCGGTTGATGTGCGCGGAACATGAAGCGTGGCGATAAGCAACGCAAGATCGACATTTGCGGCTATAACCTGGCTTTTACGGCTCAGGTTGGTCGATTTGCGAATAATGTGGTTTTTCCGTTCGGGAAGCCCTGTAATGATGGCAGTATGCTGATCAGGCTCGGGTTTTATCTCTGCATAATCACCAACAGCAACCGGATTGGTAAGCCTGTTCCCTTCCAGCTTAAACTTTCCCCTGAGCCGGCAGTCCCATAGCTTCCCAGTCTGATCCATTACCTTGTACCAGCTTCCGGTTGATTTCATTACTACTCCTTGCAATGCTTCCATTCCAATTGATTGATCAGGATTAGATTTTTACTGCCCCGGTTCTGGAAGCCTGCTCCAAACGGGTGCCCCAAATTTAGGAAATAATGTGCACAATAAGGGGTTCGGAGTTATACAGAAAGATTTTCCCATCCCACCCGTAATTGCCCAATAATAGCAAATTCGCTTTTGTTACCTTTGGGTTTTACTTAGCAACAACGATTATGTTCAAGGAAGAGATCAGATGGGGCATCATTGGGTGTGGTGATGTTACAGAAGTAAAAAGTGGGCCGGCATTTAATATGGTCGCCAATTCACAACTTTTGGCGGTTATGCGCAGAGATGCAGCCAAAGCGCGCGATTATGCCCACAGGCACGGTGTTGCCCGATGGTTTTCTGATGCAGATGAACTGATCAATAATCCGGAGGTAAATGCAATATATGTGGCCACTCCGCCCGATACTCACGCCTTGTACACTATAAAATGCCTCGAAGCAGGCAAAGCTGTTTATGTTGAAAAACCAATGGCCAAAAACTTAGCAGAATGTATGGCAATGATTGATGTTTCAAAGAAAACGGGGGTGCCCTTTTATGTGGCATATTACCGCCGCATGATGCCAGGCTTTTTAAAAGTTAAGGAATTGGTTGATACAGGTGTAATTGGAAAACCCCTTTTCTGTAATCTCAAATTTCTTATCCCTGCTCGAACAGGCGATTTAAAGAAAGAATACAACTGGCGGGTTGATCCCTCTATTTCCGGAGGTGGATATCTGTTTGACCTTGGCTGCCATCAGCTCGATTTGATCGATTACATCCTCGGACCCCTCGAAAACATCAAGGCATTATGTTTCAATCAGGCAGGTATTTACTCCCCCGAAGATTGTATATCAGCGGGATTTACAATTCACGACCAAATCATTGGCAATGCTTTCTGGCATTTCTCAGCCCCTGAGTATTGCCAGGAAGACCTCATTGAAATTGCCGGAGAGAAAGGGAAAATTGTATTTTCAACCTTTGGTTTCACCCCTACCCGGCTCGAAGTTGATGGGAAAACCACAATGCTCGACAATCCCAGGCCTGAGCATGTGCAGCAACCTATGATAGAAGCAGTTGTAAATACCTTCCTTGGGAACGGGAGTTGCCCGGGAACCCCTGAAGCGGCAATGAGAACAAATAAGGTTTTGGAGGAAATCACCAAACCTAAGTAAATATTCAGAACATTATTCTGGCTTTTCAATACCCGGTTAAAGGATACAGGTTCTACTTTATATCATTAAGAATAAAACCCTTATTATTGAGAATCTTAAACTTCTCATTGTGTTGGGTAAAAATAAAGAAGCCATATTCGGCGGCCTCCTTCTCCTGACTTCGACACCCTATTTTTAAAGGGCAAGCTAAGCAATTCTATTATAGGGCTATACAATTTTCAGGACACCCATTTCGGGTGTCCTGGGTTTAAAAAGCATTAATTTTGGTGCATGTTTAAAGGGAAAAGAAAAACCTGAGTGGATTAATTAGGCTCTGCTGAAAAATCCTTTTTGTTTTGATAGTTAATAAATTGTGAAGATATTTGGCGAATAAAGTGCAAAGAAATATGGCCAAAGCTAAGAAATACCGTGCATCTAAACAAGCCTATGTTAGTCCCAACCAGCTAACCCTTACTGGATTCGAGACTCCATTTAGTCGTCACCTGAGAGCCGATAACCGCTGGGTTGTTCTGGCAAATAAAATACCATGAGACAGACTTATCCATGTGTATCAGCAGCAGATGGGTAATGATCTGACAGGTGCAGGAGGGATTAACCCCCTTATCGCACTTGGTGTGCTAATAATCAAGCATATGTGTAATCTCAGCGACCGGGAGACTATCCAGCAGATACAAGAGAACATGTACATGCAATACTTTATTGGCTTGAGCGGGTTTTGCGATCAGGAGCCCTTTGATGCATCGCTGTTTGTGAGTATCCGCAAACGTCTTGGGATAGATCAGATCAATGCTATTAATGAGAAGATAGTGAGTTTGAACCATCAGGTAACAGAACAACAAAGCGGCCGAAATGATGACGGGCAGGCTAACCCAGCATCTAACAATGAAACAGGGGCTAAACCGGGCAATGAACAGGCAGTTACTCATCAGGGAGATCTTTTGATGGATGCCACTGCATGTCCGCAGGATATTGCTTATCCCACTGATCTGAATCTTCTCAACGATGCACGAGAGAAATCAGAAGAGCTGATAGATATTCTTTACCAAGGTCCGCAACATGGCATTAAACCCAGAACATACCGCCAAAAAGCCCGCAAACAATATCTACAGGTAGCCCAAAAAAAGAGGAAGACAAAAAAGGAAATCCGCCAATCTATCCGCAGGCAACTGGGTTACCTGAAGCGCAATATACGATCCATCCATCAGCTGTTGGACCATTACACATGCATACCCCTGGATAGCAGGCAATACAAATATCATCTTGTCATCCAGACATTGTATCAACAGCAAGAACAAATTTACGCAAATGGCACTCACAAGGTTGACCATCGCATTGTCAGCATTCATCAACCCCATGTACGACCCATTGTAAGGGGCAAAACTAACGCTAATGTTGAATTTGGGGCAAAGGTACAGGTGAGCATGATGAATGGGTTTGCTTTCCTGGATGATCTCAGCTGGGAAGCTTTCAACGAAGGAACCAGGTTAATACATTCCGTTGAAAAATACCACCCGCGCATGGGTTATTATCCAAAGCGGGTATTGGCCGATAAGATATACTGTACACGAGAAAACCGAAGAATACTCAAAGAACTTGGCATTGAGTTACGGGCCAAGCCACTTGGAAGACCAAAGGTAGTGGAAACAGAACACGTAAGACCGGGCGAAAGGAATCCAATTGAAGGCAAGTTTGGACAAGCCAAAACGGCATACGGGTTAAACCGGATAAAAGCCAGACTCCCCAACACGAGCGAATCCTGGATTGCCACGATAATACTGGTACTGAACCTGGTCAAATTGGCCGGGTCAGTAACCCTTATACAATTTTTTGAAAGGCTTTCTTTTTCAGCAAGAAGTCAATGGCAATCTATAGTATTCTATTTTTCAGAATTCAGAATACTCTCTCAAGAAAATAATTTTAAACCAACATCTGTCTTAACCCCCTAATTAGCTGGACATAAATTAACATTTTAATTTTGTACAG
>JBBISA010000068.1:0-18254 GCA_037441525.1 Bacteroidota bacterium | reverse complement strand
ATTAAAGATACTGATCGCACCAAGGCTGATATATTGTACCAGATTGACCAGGTAATTGATTTTGTGAAAAAGCACATCAATAAAGAGGTAATTATAACTGCACAACCCCAAAATATTCAGAAGTGGCAATACCCGCTTGAAGCTATCAGAGAAATTGTCATTAACATGATCATACACCGGGACTACCAATCTTCTTCAGATTCTGTTATTAAGATATTCGATGATCGTATCGAGTTCTATAACCCAGGCAGATTGCCTGAAAGTATAACAGTAGAAGACCTTTTTTCCAATAATTACAAATCTACACCCCGCAATAAACAAATAGCAGATTTTTGTAAAAGCCTTGGGCTTATTGAGAAGTATGGGTCAGGAATTCGCAGAATCATTGATTATTTTGCACAGGATAAGTTACCAAAACCAGAATTCAAAAATATTTCCGACGGCTTTTTGGTTACTGTTTTCTCTGCAGATAAAAATAAAAAGGTCGGTGAAAAGGTCGGTGAAAAGGTCGGTGAAAAGGTCGGTGAAAAGGTCGGTGAACATTTAACAAGCAATCAGCAGAAAATCCTGAAACTTATTGTGGACGATCCCCGGATATCAGCAGTTAAGTTAGCTGAATTTGTTGGAATTTCTGTACGAAAGGCAGAAACAAATATTAAAAAATTAAGGGATGCTGGATTATTAAAACGTATTGGCCCAGCCAAGGGCGGATACTGGGAAATTATTGGCTAACTAAGGCTTAGCCTAAGCAAGAGCCATACTCAACCTCCATCTCAACCAATTTCCATCTCAACATCAATCTCAACCCACTCAACATCAACCTAAACCATGCATTTCCAGCATTCCATAACCCCTGCCCGCTCTCTATTCGACCTGAAGTTGAAGGAGATATGGCGCTACCGCGATCTGCTTGTGCTATTTGTGCGGCGCGATTTTGTGGCAAAGTATAAGCAAACGGTTCTCGGTCCGGCATGGTTTATCATTCAGCCGTTGATGCAGACCGTGATGTTTACCCTGGTTTTTGGAAATATTGCGGGGATTAGTACCGATGGTGCCCCCAAAGGGGTTTTTTACCTTGCAGGCATCACCGCATGGAACTACTTCGCCAATTGCCTTACTAAAACATCTGCGGTGTTTACTCAGAATGCCACCCTGTTTGGCAAAGTCTATTTCCCCAGGGCCGTTACTCCCATATCCATTGTTATAAGCAACCTTATTGAGTTTGCCATCGGTTTCGGGTTGTTCTTGGGTTTCTATTTCTATTACCTTGCCACCGGTGCAGCCATAAAACCCAACACCGCCCTGTTGCTGCTGCCTGTGCTTATCCTTATCATGGGGTTTATGGGACTTGGACTGGGCATGCTTATTTCGGCAATGACCACCAAGTACCGCGACCTGCAGAACCTAGTAACTTTTGGCGTACACCTGTTGATGTATGCCACCCCGGTTATCTACCCCATTTCTACCATACCCGAAAAATACCGCTGGATCATCCTATCCAACCCCATGACCGGCGTCATAGAAACTTTTAAATATGCCTTCCTTAGCATTGGTGAATTTAACCCCAATAATTTGCTCTATTCAGCAGTTTTCACCATGGTGATCTTTTTACTGGGGTTGGTAGTTTTTAACCGGACGGAGAAGAATTTTATGGATACTGTTTAAGGTTAAGGCTAAGGCTAAGGTTGAGGTTAAGGTTAAGAAGGGGTGGATTTTAACGGATAAATTTTAGCAATGTATAGTTCCTTTATAGACATGCCCGTTTGGAAAGCATCCCTGGAATTGTCAAAGGAAGTATTCAATATCACATTCACTCTTCCCAAATCAGAAGACTCCTGACTCACATCTCAGATCAGACGGTCTGCCAACAGCATTAGTGGTAATATTGCAGAAGGTTTTGGAAGAAAAACATCAAAAGACAAAGCAAACTTTTATATTATTGCCCGTGGTTCTGTTTTCGAAACCCAAAGTCATTTAACAAACGGAAACAAAGTCGGATATTTTAAAAATGAAAAAACAGAAAAACTACTTGATGCATATAACTCAATTGTACACGAATTGAATAAGATTATTAAAACACTCAAATGATAATTAAGGTAAAGGTTAAGCCAAAGGTAAAGGTAAAGAAGAAGCACTAATCAACCTTAACATCAACCTTAACATCAACCTTAACCTCAATCTTAACCTTAACCAATGCAACCCATCATCTCCATCCACAAGCTTTCAAAGCAATATCGCCTCGGCGTAGTTAGCTCCAAAACCCTTACAGCCGATGTGCAGCGCTGGTGGGCCCGAATGCGCGGTAAGGAAGACCCGTTTTTAAAGATTGGCGAAACCAACGTACGCAGCAACAAAGGCGACAGCGAGTATGTATGGGCATTGAAAGACATCAGCTTTGATGTGATGCCTGGTGAAGTGCTGGGGATCATAGGAAAAAACGGGGCAGGCAAAAGCACATTGCTCAAGATTCTTTCCAAAGTTACAGGTCCAACCACCGGGCGCATCGACTTCAATGGCCGCATTGGCAGCTTGCTGGAAGTGGGTACCGGGTTTCACCCCGAACTTACCGGCCGCGAAAATATATTTCTAAACGGTGCCATCCTGGGAATGACTAAGGCTGAAATCCGTTCGAAATTAGATGAAATTGTTGATTTTGCGGGTGTTGAACGTTACATTGATACACCGGTAAAACGATATAGCAGCGGTATGATGGTGCGGCTGGGGTTTGCTGTGGCAGCTCATCTTGAGCCGGAAATATTGGTAGTAGATGAAGTATTGGCCGTGGGCGATGCAGAGTTTCAGAAGAAAGCCATAGGCAAAATGCAGGATGTAAGTAGAAATGAGGGTAGGACTGTGTTGTTTGTAAGCCATAATATGGCGGCGGTTCAGAACCTTTGTTCAAAGGCTGTTCTGTTGAGAGATGGTACAATTGACTACCATGAAAAAGTACAAAAAGTAATTGATAGATATATTGAAACTTGTTATACTGAAAGCAACAATCTAAATTTATTGACCACGAACAACAGAACCGGAGATATGAGGGCTAAGTTGATAGGGGTCAATCTATACTCAAAAGGCAACGAGAGAACAGAAAAAGTATTTACAGGAGACCCAATAACCATTGAATTTATTATTTTGACCGCTGAAAACAATTTAAAGAACATCGATATAGGATTTTCTATTCATGATTATATTGGAGACAGGCTGGCGGTTATTTACAGTTCATATTTCACTAAGACTTTTTCGCTCCCCAATAGCGGGGAGTATAAAATCTTGTTTAAAATTCCTGAGATTTTCCTTGGTCCAGGATTATACTCTTTAAGAACGAGAATCTTGGTCAATGGGATAGAGTCAGATTGGTTGAAAGAAGCGGCCTGTTCGTTTGAAGTGGAAATGGGTGATTTTTATAGAAGCGGGACAAAGGGGATTTTAGAGAACACAAAATTTTTAATCAACGGAAGTTGGGCATGAAAGCTAAGGAGTTTTTATATAACATGATTGCCTTGTGGTTGCCTAAGGGAATTAAATCTATAATTTTAAAGGAATATGGGCTTTTCCCCTATAGTCGTATCTCCTATGCGCAGGAAGCAGAAGATTTAATACTTGAAATGATTTTTAAGGATAAGAAGGATGGATTTTATGTAGATATAGGGGCACATCATCCGATTAAGCTTTCCAATACCTATAAATTTTATCGAAAAGGATGGACAGGAATTAACATAGACGCTATGCCCGGAATTAGTGATATTTTTAATAAAATAAGACCCAGAGACACTAATATTGAGTGTGCCATTTCAGAATCAAGTGGAGAGAAAACCTTTTTTATTTTTAACGAACCAGCCCTGAATACATTATCAGAGGAAGATGCACAGAGGCATATTGATGAAGGGATTTATCACCTAGTCAAAAAACAACAGGTAAAGACCCATACAATCAATGAAATCCTCGATCAATATGTTTCTTCAGACAGACTCATCGACTTCATGTCCATTGATATTGAGGGGTTGGATAAAAAAGTAATTTTAGACTTGAACTTTAATCGATACAAGCCTGAGATAATACTATTTGAAGATCATAATTATTCTTCAGAAGGAAATCAAATTAATGAGCACCTCGAAATGAATGGGTATTATTATCTTGCTAAAACAATCAGAACCGTTTTTTATAAAAGGAAATCTAATATTTAGCAACACTGATTTTAATCTATTATTTTATTCAGAAAAGTATAGGGGATGGAAGCTAAAATCTCTTTTGGCATAATCGTCCTCAACGGTGAGCCCTTTACCCGTTATTGTATCCGCGCCTTATACCCGCATGCTCATCAGATCATTGTTGCAGAGGGAGCTTGCTTTGGAGCCCGTAATGTAGCCACACCCGATGGCCATTCAAGAGATGGGACTTTGCAAATGCTTAAAGAAGTGAAATTAAAGGAAGATCCGGATAATAAAATCATTATTGTAACAGCTGAAGATGAAGGTCATGCAAATGGTTTCTGGCCTGGAGAAAAACACGAGCAAAGCCAGGCCTATGCAAAACGAGCCACAGGCAATTATTTGTGGCAGGTTGATATTGATGAGTTTTATAAAGAGGAAGATATTGTTGAAATTAAAAATATATTAACAATTAATCCTCAAATAACTGCTGTTTCCTTTAAACAACTCCAGTTTTGGGGCGGTTTTGATTATATTGTTGACGGATGGTACCTGAGAAGAGGGGCAGAAGAATTTCACCGGTTGTTCAAGTGGGGCAGGGGATATACTTATTCAACACACCGGCCACCTACCGTACTGAATGAGAAGGGTATTGATCAAAGAAAGATTTTTTGGCTGGGAGCAAAAGAAATGACCAGAAGAGGTATTCACCTTTACCATTATTCATTTGTTTTTCCAAAACAAGTAAAAGAAAAAGCTGAATATTACAAAGAGGCGGAATGGTCAAAAAGAAAGCAGGCAGAATGGTGGGCCAATAATGTATTTATAAAACTGGAAGATCCATTCCGGGTTTTCAGCGTATTAACAAAGGTTTCCTGGCTACAGAGATTTAATGGAGTACATCCTGCAATCATAAATGCTTTGATTCATGATATCAAGAGAGGTACTCTTAATAATGAAATCAGACACACCGATGATATAGAATTACTGTTGAAAAGCCCAACATATAAACTCAAAATTTTATATTATAAGCTTTTAAACCCGATAGAGTTTCACCTTTCCCGTTATTATAAGTCCATAAAAAGAAAATTTAAATGTTTATTATGAGCAAAGTCCTCCACATTTCCACTTTGCCAAAATCGGGGGGCGCCGCACGTGCCTCATATCGTCTTCATCAGGGCTTGTTGCTTCGGGGAATTGATTCGCAAATTTTTGCTCAGCAAGGCGACCCACAAGCCGAAGAAGTGAAGGTTTTCAAGCCAGCAAAGGACTGGAAAACCAAAGTACAGAGAAACATATTTCACCGCACACAGACCAATATAAACCAGAAGTATCCTAATCGACCCCAGGGGCTCGAACTATTTACTTCCGATCAAACACCTTATCGAAACGATTTATTGAGCCAACTCCCTGCTTCTGATATTTTTCATCTGCATTGGGTTTCCAGATTTCTCGACATCTCTGCATTTTTTAACTGGGTCGAAAAACCTGTGGTGTGGACCCTGCACGATATGAATGTATTTACCGGCGGGTGTCATTACGACAACCTTTGCGGTAAATATGCAACGAGTTGCGGAGCCTGCCCGCAGCTGGGTTCTCATAACAACAATGACTGGTCGAAGGAGATTTTTGAAAGAAAACGAAAAGCTATCGCCCGCATACCTGCTGAGCTCTTCCGAGTAGTGGCCGATAGTTACTGGCTGGCCGGTGAAGCAAGGAAAAGCCCCATTTTTGAAGGAAAATCTGTAGAGACAATCCACTATGGGCTTGACCATGAACTTTTTAAACCTAAGGACAAGCAAAGCGTACGCAAATTGCTGGAAATACCCGAAGGAAAAAAAGTGTTTCTTTTTGGTGCCCCAGGGGTAACCAATAAAAGAAAAGGTTTTCAGGAGTTGTTATACGCCATACAGGTTTTGACCCGAAAACGAAAGGATCTTTTTCTTTTATCTTTTGGAGGGGGTAAACCACCCATAGACGCCGATGTTCCACATCTTCACCTTGGGAGTATTGACAATGATATGTTCTTATCATGGGTATACAATGCTGCTGATGTATTTGTTATTCCATCGCTTCAGGAGGCATTTGGGCAGACCTGCCTTGAAGCAATGGCATGCGCTGTGCCCTGCGCGGGATTCAATACCGGAGGCATCCCTGATATGATAAAGGAAGGAGAAACTGGCCATCTGGCCCAGGCAGGCAATGCCGAGGCGCTGGCCATGGCAATGGAAAAAACGCTTGCCAATAAAGAGGAATTAGGGCGCAATGCAAGGCTAATGGTCGAAAGCAAGTTTACATTGCAACACCAGGCTGAGAACTATATAAAGCTTTATGGTGAAATGCTTAATCGATAAACATTATTGATCCCTTAGTGTCATAGTGTCTTTATGGCAAAAAAAATAATAGCTACCAAGGCACGAAGACAAGAAGAAACACAAAGAACTTAGTGACCCTTAGAGCCTTTGTGCCCTAATGGAAAAGAGAGAATGGACCAAAAATAAAATTGGCTTCAAAAGCACCAATGCGCTGATGAACACTAAAAACAATGGATGCTTTAACAGTTCATTTAGAAGCAGAATAAATTAAAAAACAACATTAAGACAGAAGCATTTGAAGAATAGCAACTGGCCCTATAATCAACAGTTTATTGACCCTAAAGCAACAAAGCCCGAAGGCAAACTATGGCCTAAAATTACCATCGTAACCCCTTCTTACAACCAGAGTGAGTTTATTGAAGAAACCATTTTATCTGTTATTAATCAGAATTACCCGAATCTGGAATATATAATCATAGACGGAGGAAGTACAGACAATACTGTCGAAATCATCAAAACGCACCAAAAGCAAATTACTTATTGGGTAAGCGAAAAAGACAAGGGTCAAAGCCACGCCATCAATAAGGGTTTTGAAATAGCAGCCGGCGAAATTGGGATGTGGCTTTGTAGTGATGATCTGCTATGCGAAAATGCGCTGATTAATTTTGTCCTGAAGCATTACAATGGAGAAAACAAGCTCTACCTATGCAAAGGATATCAAATAGATAAAGAAAGCAAGATTACAAAAGAGATTCCGGTAAGCAAAATAGATACTATTTCGAAATTGTTGGATTTGCCCGCATACTGGAGAGCAAAAAACCGTGATTCAATTTTACAACAATCGGTATTGTATCCGGTAGCGGCATATAAAGAGGTTGGCGGCGTTTCAGAAGGAAACAATTATACCATGGACTACGAACTCTGGGGTAAGTTTATGAACCTAGGATTGCAGGTAGTGCAGTGCAATATTGATATAGGCATGTTCAGATGGTACCATGGACAAAAAACCTCTTTTGAATACAAAGCAACCAAAGAACTGGTGGCCGCAGCCATTACTTTGCTCAACGAATCGCATATTGACAAGGGTGAAAAAAAGAGAATTCAAAAAAGCATAACCCGTTACTGGGCCAAATTTCGATACCATCAGCTTCGCAGTATTATTGGCATTAAGAGAAGATTGAAAAAGTTTACCAATTTGTTTAAATGAGCAAAACCCTGGTATTAATTACCGATTATTTTCCTTATGGTACTGCCGAAACATTTCTGGAAACAGAGATCAAATATTTGTCTGAAGCCTTTGAAAAAGTAATCATCTGCCCTGGTAAACGAGCCGATGATTTAAGAAATGTGCCTGGAAATGTTGAAATATCAGCTGTTTTTTGTCAACCCGCTCCCAAAGGGAAATTTCATCTTTACTTTTCAGGGTTTGTTTTTATTATCCATCAGTTACCTTTGCTATTAAGGCTGGGGTTTTTTCGCAATTTCAGCCTTATTGCAACCATAAAGAGCATTAAGTATTCAGGACTGATTGCTGTTTCAATGAAGAAAATAAATGGGTTTTTGCAACAAAGAAATTTCGACTTTAGTACCACTTTATTTTATACTTATTGGTTTGGTTATGAAACTCTTGCACTTGGGTTATTGAAAAACAGAACAAAAAGCATTAAAGTAGTTAGTAGGGCTCATGGGTATGATCTCTATAATGAAAGAGGTGAAAAGTCATTAAATTTTATCAAACCCTTGAATTTACAATTGGTTGATAAAATTTTTTGTATTTCTGGGCATGGTTTGAATTATTTAGCCGCTCAATATCCCTATTCAAAAGAAAAACTTCTGCTGAGTTATTTGGGAAGCAAAGGCCCGGGTTTATCCATTCAACCCAATGACCATAGTACTTTTAAAATGGTTTCCTGCTCGGGTATAACGCCAGTGAAAAGATTGGACAAGATAATTGAGCTATTGTTTTATTCAGCACAGCAAAACATACCGGTTAAGCTTGAATGGCATCATATGGGCGATGGCCCGCTGAAAATAGAAACTGATGCGATGGCAAAAGAAAAATTGACAGGCAAAGTTGATTACTTCTTTTATGGGAATGTAAACAACAAAGAGATATTTCAATACTACCAGAAAATAAACCCCAATCTGTTTATCAATCTGAGCGATTCGGAAGGGTTACCTGTTTCCATAATGGAGGCCATGTCGGTAGGGATTCCGGTAATGGCAACCAATGTGGGAGGTACATCAGAAATAGTGAATAATGACACTGGCTGGTTGGTTGATGCAAATGCCCCGGTTGAATTCCTGTCAACCCTGTTGTGCAAAATAGCAATACATGTTGATACAATGGAAAGGGGTAAAAAGGCTATGTGGTATTGGAACCAAAAATTCAATGCAGATAAAAACTATCGGCATTTCACAAACCAGCTAAAAACTCTTTAGACAAAATGCGGCTATTAATCATATTAAGCTGTAATGACTTCGACAACTTTACCCGCCGCGCAACGGTAGAAGCAATATGTGAACAGCACCCCAATACCACTATAATTTTTTTCACTGGCATCAAGGGATACCCCGTTAAAAAGCCATCAAACCCTGAAATAAGGTTTAAAATATTTTATGGATTTAGCTTAGGGAAGTTTAGAAAGTGGAGGCGGCTTGAATTGTTTATTAAATCTTTTTACTGGAAATCATTTATTAATGGTTTCGACACAATTTTCCTAACGGATCCGAATCAGGATATATTTCTGGGAATGATTAATAATAACAAAAAACTGGCATATTTAATTCGTGATCCCAGTGTTTTTTTAAGCAAGAAAAACTTTGAAACCGAAAGAAAAATTTTGCAAAGAGACCCTCATGTTTTTGCAATCAGCAAAGGTTTGTGTAAAGAATATCTTCATAATTATTACAGCGATCTCAAACTAAGCAATATTACCTACTGGCCAAACACAGCAGACCTGGTTGTATGGAACTATGATAAATACAACATAACTCCGACCAACCAAAAGTTGATTGTTGGGGTAAGTGGAAACCTTACTGATTGGCTCGATTTTGATCTACTTGATTACGTTGTACGAAACAATCCCAATTATCATTTTGCTATTTATGGAAAAAATGAGTTGACGGGCAAAGCATTAAAAGACTTTGAAAATCTGTTAAAACAAGAAAATATAAGATATTATGGTTACGTACCTTTTAAAAAAATCCCTGAAATAGTTTCCCAATGGAAGGTTGGATTGGTGCTTGGTAGAAAAGATACTGAATATTCAATTTATTGGGGGAACAATAAAATTTATCAATTTACTGCTCTTGGAAAGCCCTTCGTTGCTTATTATCATAATGACGAATACGAAAAATTCGGCGAAGCAGCCTTTTTAGCCAATAACAAAGAAGAGTATTCTGAGCAGATAAAGCGTGCGGTAGAAAAATCCTTTGATAAAAATTTTCAACGGTATTGTGTTCAGCGCGCCAAAGAAAATTCCAATACAATACGGGCTCAACAATTTATCAGTGCAATTACAGAATCGACGAAAAAGACATAAAAAGTTGGGAAAAATAAATTTGAAAAGAATACTTGTGGCATTTGGTACAAGGCCCGAAGCGATAAAAATGGTGCCGATTATTAGGGAATTAAACAGTCATCCCGGAGTGTTTGATGTAAAAGTGTGCATTACGGCACAACACCGGGAAATGCTTGATCAGGTGTTGGATGTTTTTAAAATTAAAGCTGATTATGACCTAGACATAATGAAACAAGGGCAGGATCTTTCATACATAGCATCGGAGATACTCAACAGAATGGCTCCTGTGCTTAAGGAAGCTTCACCGGACTTTGTTTTTGTTCATGGCGATACGCTGACAAGCGCCATGGTTGCTCTATCTGGATTTTTCCACAAGGTACCCGTTGGTCATGTTGAAGCAGGCTTGAGAACGCACAATATACAAAGCCCCTGGCCAGAAGAAATGAACCGACAAATTACAGGGAGATTAGCAACATATCATTTTGCACCTACACCGCTTGCAAAAGAGAATCTGTTAAAAGAAAACATCGGCGAAAGCAGGATATTTGTTACCGGAAATACGGTTATAGATACGTTGATTTACACTTCTCAAAGGCTTAATTCTGACACACATTTTCAGCAACAAATTGCAAAACAAATAGTAAAAAATGGCTACTCTGTTGAACGCATTTTTTCTGGCAGAAAGCTGGTTTTAATAACAGGCCATCGTCGCGAAAATTTTGGCCAGGGGTTTAAAAATATCTGCCAGGCCATCAGAGATGTAAGTATTGAATTCCCCGAAGTAGATTTTGTGTATCCAGTTCATTTAAACCCAAATGTTCAAAAACCTGTCAATGAAATACTTACTAATGATGCAGTAAACAATATTTTCTTATTGCCGCCATTAGAATATTTTCCTTTTGTTTATTTAATGAGCAAATCTTATCTTATACTTACCGATAGTGGAGGAATACAGGAGGAAGCGCCAGGATTGAATAAGCCCGTTTTGGTAATGCGCGAAACAACAGAAAGACCAGAAGCCATAAATGCCGGCACAGCAATACTTGTTGGTACCAATAAAAATACCATTATGCAACATTTCAAAAGGCTTTTAACCGATGAGAAGGAATACCAAAAAATGGCCTCAGCTCATAATCCCTATGGAGATGGCTTGGCAAGTAAAAGAATAATTGAACATCTGAAAAAAATAGTTGAATGATTCCTAAGATTATACATTATTGTTGGTTTGGCAGGGGTAAAATGCCGGCGTTAGCTTTAAAATGCATTGAATCCTGGAAAATGTTTTTGCCAGATTATGAACTGATGCTCTGGAGCGAAGATAATTTTGATGTTAACACTTACAGGTATACAAAGGAGGCCCATGAAAGTAAAAAATATGCATTTGTTACGGATGTTGTCCGATTAAAAGCCTTAAAGGAAATAGGGGGTATCTATATGGATACTGATGTAGAAGTGTTGAAATCGTTCGATGATTTACTTTATTTACCTGCATTTAGTGGTTTTGAAAGCTTAAACTTTGTACCCACCGGCATCATGGCAAGTGAAAAGGATGGAAAATGGGTTACAGAACAACTTAAGTATTACACCGACCGACCCTTTATTTTGGAGGATGGTTCGTTCGATCAAACTACCAATACCACATCAATAAGTAATTATATGCAAGGAAGAGGATTTCTTCTGGATAATTCTTACCAGATATTTGATGAAATGCATTTTTTTCCACATGATTATTTTTCTCCATTGGTATGGGGTAAGATTTCTAAAACAGACAATACTTATTGTATTCATCATTTTGCAGGTTCCTGGAATCCGAGGTCAAGAAGGTTGAAAAGATGGTTCTTTAGAAAAATTGTTGGCGGAAATCTTACAGTAAAACTCGTCATGATGAAAAGAGCACTCTTGGCAAAAATTTCAGCCAGATAATTTATTGCAACTGTCAGGAAACTTCCATCAAACCAATCATAGAAATTGCCAGATAAAACCAAATATATTTTGCCGATTATCAGAACCAAACAGCTACAGGTTTTGGGCGGTTTTCTTGTGGTGTTATTTTCGGTACTTCTTTTAATGTTTCAATTCAAATTAATTTCGCCCGAATGGATTTTTGCAGGGGTCCTAATTACTTTTCTCTTTTTCTATGGTATTTATCACCTGCAAGGAAAATTTACATCTGTGTCAGCTAAAAGCTTTGAAACAAGACTTTTTTGGAACAGCCTGTTCATTCGAATTTTATCCATAACCATCCTGATGTTCATTGCAGAGATAACCTGGGAAAGACCGTTTTATGTGGGGGCCGTTGATTCCACTCGTTACTATCGGGTTGCCACGGAAGTTGCCAGTTTATTCTGGGAACAAGGTTTCGGTCATCTTTACCAACACCTAATAAACGAATACCGGTACGCAGACAACATTGGGGTACCCTTTTTTCTGGGATTATTATTTGCCATTACCGGCAATTCAGTAATCATAGCCAATTTGATTATTGCTTTGTTGGGCTCGTTTAGTGTAGTATTAATTTATCGAACAGCAAGCTACCTTGTTGAGCAATCAGAGGCTCGCCTTGCAGGATGGATGGCAGCATTTATGCCTTTGTCCCTTTTTTACGACACGGTAATACTGAAAGAAAGCTTTGTAGTATTTCTTACCTCCACGACGGCATACCTTGCAACAAGAATGATTATTACTGGTGGTGTAACCAACAAAAGAATAATTTTACTGGTTCTTTCCACTGTCTCAATATTTTATTTCAGAACGGCAGCCGGCGCAATTATTTCGCTCTGTATCCCGCTTTTCTTCCTGTTTAACACCATAAAGAAAAATCCATTTTATTCATGGGGGGCAGGGATTGCCATTGTTGCATTGTTCGTTTTAATAATCAATCTTACCGGTGAGACAGAGTTTTTTATGGAACGCATTGAAGGGGGCACTGAACATGGTGATGCACGTTTAGCTAGTGTAGAACAACGAACAACATGGCAGAGCCTAAGTGCAGGACCCATATTTATCATACTTGCTCATTTTGCCCCATTCCCATCCATGATGGAGCTGAACCCCTACTATGGCCATGACGCAACATATTACTGGATTGGTGGCCTTGTGGTGTGGAATATTCTCGCCTATTACGCTTTACTGGGTTTGTGGGTTCTGATAAAGACCCAACCCCAGCAATCGCTTATGGTTTGGGGCTGGGCAGCAGGGTATACCCTGGTGCTCGGGCTAACCGCAATGTTTACTCAAGTGCGACTGGGATGGAACGTAATGCCTATGATGATGATCCCGGCTGCCATTGGCCTAAAAAATTACAGGAGCATTAATACTTTCTATATTGCACTTGCCATAGCAGGTGTTCTGATTATTGCCTGGAACCTTTTCCGCGGCGTTGGTCGGGGGGTTATGTAGGTTTGGCAAAATTTGAATTAGGGACGGTGAAAAAAAGAAGGTAGGGCTTGTTTATGACTTTGGGTTTAGGGCCTAAAAAAGAATAAGTATCCAAAGAAGGATTAAGGAATGGAAGAAAAAAAAATACGGTTGGTTTTTGCAGGCGATTTACTTCCGGCAGATCGACATCATACTCCTGGCATTGGTTTAGGCAACAAAATTACCATTGGTGAGGAATTGTGGTGTGATGAAATACTGCAACTCTTTCTTTCCGCGAACCTTTCAGTCGTTAATCTTGAGGCTCCTATTGTAACAAATCCCGGAAACAAGTATTCTTTTGCCGGAAAACCAAATATCCTTTCATATTTAAAAAAAGCGCGGATTACACATGCAAACATTGCCAATAACCACATGTTAGAGCATAAGACTGAAAACTGGTTAAATACCATTTCCCTGCTTAAAGGGATGGGAATAGAACCATTGGGCATACAAGAAAATGGCATCAGCAATATTGCTATCAAAGAATTAAATGGCATACAGATAAGCATGGCTGGGTTTAACGCATTGCATGATATTCCCAACCCGGGGTGCTATGCTGATTTGACAGATGAGTCTGTGTTTGCTACTCTGAAATCTGATGAAATGAAAAACGCAGAGATAAGAGTACTTATATTTCACTGGGGCAACGAATACATCCATATCCCTTCCTGGCAACAGATACAACTGGCACGCAAATGCATTGAAAACGGTGCGCATATAATTATTGGCCATCACCCCCATGTTGTTCAACCGGTGGAGGAGTACAAAGGTGGATTGATTTGCTACAGCCTGGGTAATTTTGTGTTTGATATGTTTTGGAGTAAATCGGTTCGCACCGGGTTGGTAATGGAGATTGATGTGGATAAACAGGGAATTGCAGCATGGAAAGCGCATGGGGTAAGGTATGACGGTAAGTTGCAAACCCAATTGCTGAAGTCGGACTGGTTGACAAAGAGGCTGGCGAAATGGCATAAGAAAATGAAACAGCTGGAAGCGAAGGGTGAAGCGGCCTATACAAAAGCTTATTTCCGCGAGCTGAAGATCAACCGCTTTATTGCCAGGTTGCAGATGAAAAGGCAGCTCTTGATGCAAATACCGCGCATGTCATCAATCCATCAGCAAGAAGTTTTCAAATCCCTGATGGGCAAAATCAAATACTGACTCCTTAGTACATCGTAGTGTCTTAGTGGCAAAAAAAGGACAAAAGCCAAAATAAAGGAATAGCCAATAAGATACAAGGGGCACAAAGAAAATATAGTAATGATTGTTTTTATTGTAGTAGGGAGATTGGGCAAAAGTCTCACTGTGAGCAAAGTAATGCCCTTCCTTGCCACTGGTCGAGTTTCAAAAGTATTTGTATTCAGGCAGGAGGAAGGTTTTCCTATCCCCAATACCGAGTATGTTACCCTGCCTCGCTGGCTTTTGAAATTTAAACCCACACCTTTAAGTAAGGCACTCCGCTTTATCTGGGAGCCAATACAGCTATGGCATTATGCCCGAAAATATAAACCCGCCCTGATCAATGGCGTATTCACCCTTCCCAAAGGCCTTAATGCCACCATTGTAGGATTGATTACCCAAACACCATCGGTAGTTTCTGTTATAGGGGGTGTGGTTGAGATTACTGCACGCGGCCACTTCAGGAATATCCTAAAAAAAGTAAATCTGTGGATGCTTCGGAAATGCAATGTTGTTACCACAAAAGGATTTGCAGTAGATAATTACATTATTGAGAGGGGAATTCCAAGAGAAAAAATTTTCACTCTTAACGGAAGCATCGACACGGAAAAGTTTAAATACAACCCTGCTATTGAAAAAGATATCGATATCCTTTTTGTGGGCACTTTTCGTCGACTCAAGGGACCCGACCGGGTATTGAGAGTGATTCAGAAATTAAAAAAAGATTTTCCCAATATTCGTGCAATTTTCCTGGGGGACGGGTATCTTTTCAGTGAAATCAGACAAATGGTTCACGACCTGGAACTTGAAAACCATGTTCAACTTCAGGGTCACGTTGATGAAACTTTATCATGGTTTCAACGGGCAAAATGCCTTCTGATGCCTTCTCGTAGCGAAGGGTTACCTACATCAATGCTTGAAGCAATGGCCTGTGGTTGTGTGCCTTTGGTTTCAGATGTGGGAAACATTAGGGAAGCCGCAGTGCATGAAGTAAATTCTATGATCATTAATGATTATAGGGATGAAGAGTCATTCGCAGATTTCGCCAGAAGGGTTTTACAGGAACCTGTCTTGAGGGAAAAACTCGCCCAAAATGGTATTGACCTTATTCATAAAAAATACACCCCTACGAAACAAGGGGAAATAGCAACATCTATATTGAATACACTAAATCTTTAAGCGTGGCAATTCAAAGATATATTTCCAGAAATATATTCCTGCCAATAAATGATTGGTCTCAGGGGCTTTCTATTGGAAATAAACTATCATTCCTCGATAAAAGTCAATTTTGGAGCCTTTCAGAACTGGAAGAATTTCAAAATGACAGTTTATGGCGAATTGTTAATTATGCTTGCAATAACATTCCTTACTACCAGGAACTGTTTAAACGCCTTAAAATTTCACCAGATGAAATAAGGAGAAAGGAAGACTTGCATAAAATACCAGTTGTTACCAAGGAAGTAATCCGGGCCGAGGGGCACGAAAAATTTCAATCGATGAATTATCCGCGGAAAAAATCAATGCCCTTTTTTTCCAGTGGCTCGTCTGGTCAACCATTCTTATATTATCTCTCAGATAATTCATACAGCATCAAATATGCTGCGGCCATAAGGGGATGGCAATGGATGGGATATTCGCTGGGCGACTATTATGCCAAGCTAAGCCAAAACCAAAGAAAAGGGTGGAAAAAGAAACTTCAGGATAAAATAAACAGGTCGTCGTATTATTTTATTCCCGACCTTAAATCCTCAACGCTTGAAAAGCTGATTTATAATCTTGACAAAGACCGCCCTGGGTATATCAGGTGTTATCCTGATCCATTATTTTTCATGGCCCGACTTATGGAACAAAAAAATATTGTTTTCGACTGGGTTAAAGGAATCAACACAACGGGCAATACCCTATACCCCGAAGCACGTGCTCTGATTGAGAAACAATTTGGTTGCAAGGTTTATGATGGTTACAGTTGTGAAGGTTCGGCCCTTTTTTATCAGGCCGATGGGTATGATGGCTACCTGGGCTCCATGGAAACAGCCATTACAGAGGTGCTGGATGAAAGGGGAAATATGGTTAAACCCGGGGACACCGGGCGTCATATCACTACCGAATTATGGAATCTGGCCATGCCGTTTATCCGGTATGATACCGGAGACCTTCTGGTTTTGGATGATCAAAAAACACATGCACGCCGAAACCTGTTTTCAATAAAAAGGATCATTGGCCGCGAAAGTGATATTTTAATTGCTCCTGATGGCAATCTGCTGATAGTTCACCTGTTTACAATTTATTTTGAATATTTCAGGAGCATACACCAATTTCAGGTGGAACAGGCTGATGAGGTAACTTTTATTTTCAGATTGGTTGTTGATATAGCATTTACAAAAGATGTTGAGAATCAGATAAGGTCGTATTGGGAAAAATTTTTGGGGCATAAGGCAATTGTAATCATTGAAATACACGATCAGATTCCAATGTTATTTTCTGGAAAAAGAAGGTTTCTGATCCGCAATAAAGAAATAACACTCTTTTAACGTGAAAATTTTCATCGACATCGGTCATCCGGCCCACGTTCACTATTTCAAAAATCTCATCCAAATCATGCGGGCAAAAGGGCATGAGTTTTTTGTGTCAGCTCGCGATAGGGATGTTATTCAAAATCTACTTAACAGTTATAATATTCCATTTTTCGATAGGGGTAAAGGGGCCAGCGGCATGGTTGGCAAACTTATGTATATTTTCAGGGCAGACTTATCATTATGGAAAAAAGCCAGGGTGGCAAAACCTGATATTTTTCTTAGTTTTGCTTCACCCTATGCCGCTCATGTATCCTGGATTCTCCGGAAGCCGCACATTGTTCTCGATGATACTGAAAGCGCATCTCTAAACCATAAACTATACCTGCCTTTTTCTGAAATTGCTCTGAATCCTTTAAGCTTTAAAAAGGATATGGGAACAAAACAGCTCCGGTTTGACAGCTTCATGGAGTTGTCGTACCTGCTGCCGGACTATTTTAAACCTTCAGAAAAAATTTTTCAGCACTTGGGGATTAAGCCCTTTGAAAAATACTGTATTTTACGGTTTGTTGGCTGGAGTGCCAACCATGATGTGGGGCAGAAAGGCCTTGATTATGAGACTAAATGTAAGCTTGTTTCCAAACTGTCTCAAAAGATGAAGGTTTATATCTCATCAGAGACTGATCTACCTTCAGAACTAAAGCCGTTTCAGATAACAATACATCCGGAAATGTTACATGATGCGCTTGCTTTTGCAGAACTATATATTGGCGAAGGAGCCACTACTGCATCAGAATGTGCTATGTTAGGTACTCCGGCTATTTATATCAACACTCTATCTGCTGGCACCCTGGAAACCCAGCAACAAATGGGGCTGCTCATTAATCTCAGGGACTCAACGCTCCTTTTTCAGACTCTTGAAAAAATATTTGACAATCCCGACTATAGAAAAGAACATGAAGCCCGCCGCCAGAAAATGCTCTCCGATAAAATTGATGTTACCGCTTTCCTTGTCTGGTTCGTTGAAAACTATCCTGTTAGCGCAAAAATCATGAAAGAAAATCCCGACTACCAATATCGGTTTAAGTGAAAAGCTAAAAATGAAACCCACATGTTTTTGCAAAACACAAACACCGATGAGAATAAGTTTTAGAA
>JBBISA010000067.1:0-18451 GCA_037441525.1 Bacteroidota bacterium | reverse complement strand
TAAAAAATAAAATCAAGCAATTTTAATTTTTACCGGACAATAGTGAATTTTTAATAATTATCTTTGTGAGTTTTTTTCAAAAAGATGAATCTGATAACGAATTTTCAACTTTATCATAAAACATCATGAACAAGTGTTATTTTTACACTTTCCTAAAAACATTAAACGAATGGTAATAAAAAAGCTCCCCTCTATTGTTTTTTTACTGATGGCAATTCTTACATCATCCTGTATTTCAGACAACCATACAAAGGTAAATTACTGGTTAACCCTCCACGACCAAACCATATTGTTCGAAAAACAGAATCCGTTTCTTTTAAAAACAACCGTTGAAAAATTCGATGGAAACAAAATAGAAATAAACCCCGACGAAACATTTCAAGCAATAGATGGCTTTGGGTATACCCTGACCGGCGGAAGCGCCAGATTGCTCAGCGAAATGGAGGCCCTGGAAAGGAGCAAAATACTCCGCGAGCTATTTGGGCTGGAAGGAAATGGGATAGGGGTAAGCTACCTGCGTTTAAGCATTGGTGCTTCCGACCTGAGCGACAGCGTATTTACCTATAACGACTTGCCTTTGGGTATGACTGATGTTGAGATGAAACAATTCACAATTGCCTCCGAAGAGCGATATCTTATTCCGGTTCTTCGCGAAATCCTGGCGATTAATCCCAACGTAAAAATTATGGGATCGCCCTGGACACCCCCCGTTTGGATGAAAACCAACAACAGTTCCATTGGGGGCAGCCTAAAGCCTGAGTTCTATGATGCATACGCACTGTATTTTGTAAAATACATCCAGGCCATGCAGCAGTCGGGCATTACCATCGATGCCATCACTGTGCAAAATGAACCGCTGCATCCGGGAAATAATCCCAGCCTTTTAATGCCAGCCGCTGAGCAGGCAGCCTTTATTAAACAAAGCCTGGGGCCGGCTTTTCGCAAAAACGGCATCACCACAAAAATTGTGATTTACGATCATAACGCCGACAGGATTGATTATCCGCTCGATGTACTTGCCGACGATGATGCACGCCAATATATTGATGGAACTGCTTTTCATCTTTATGGCGGAAAGGTAGAAGATATTAGTAAGGTTAATGAAGTCTACCCCAATAAAAGCCTTTATTTTACCGAACAATGGGTGGGTCACCCACAGGATTTTGGGGGTGATATGGCCTGGCATGTGCGTGAACTTATTATTGGAGCAACCCGCAATTGGTGTCGCACTGTACTGGAATGGAACCTCGCTGCCGATGCACAACAAAAGCCCCATACCCCTGGCGGCTGCACCCGCTGCCTGGGTGCCATTACAATTGATGGCAATCAGGTTCATCGCAATGTTGCCTATTATATAATAGCACACGCATCTAAATTTGTACACCCGGGTTCCCTGCGCATACAATCAACCATCATACAAGGTCTGCCCAACGTTGCCTTCAAAACCCCAGATGGTGAAACGGTACTAATTGTTTTAAACGATACACGCAGGACCCAGGAATTTGCAATACAGAGCGGGGACAAATTCGCTACCACCCAATTGCCATCGGGTGCGGTTGCAACTTACATCTTCTGAATCCCCCATTAACTTTCATCCTTTTATCAACCTTTTTATAAACGGCTGATGTGGATTTTTTAACCATGCTCAATACAATATACCCCTATACCATAAACAAACCACCCATCTAATCAACCCTTAATTAGCTATTTTCGCAAAATTTTTAATCAACACTGAAAAATGAAAAAACTGTTTCTTATTATCATCACCACAGCCGCACTTCTGGCTTCCTGTAAATCAGACACTAACAAATCATCATCAAAAGTTGAACGAATCCCATTTGTAGAAAACCTTTTGTCGCAAATGACCCTGGAAGAAAAAGTGGGACAAATGGCGCAAATTACACTCGATGTAATAACAAAAGGACCCAATAAACTTTCATCAGATGAACCCCTTGAACTGGATATGGAACTGGTGCGATGGGCAGTGAAAGAATATGGTGTGGGTTCAATACTGAACACTGCCAACAACCGAGCCCGCACCCGCGAAGTGTGGCACACCGTAATAAACCAGATACAGGAGGTGGCCATCAACGAAACCCGTTTAGGAATACCTGTAATATATGGCATCGACGCCATCCATGGAACTACCTACACTGCCGGAGCTACTTTTTTCCCGCAACAAATTGGTCAGGCAGCCACATTTAACCCCCAGTTGGTGCGCCGTGCCGCCGAAATTACTGCTTACGAAACCCGGGCTTCATCCATCCCCTGGAACTTCTCCCCTGTTTTGGATATGGGGCGCGACCCAAGGTTTCCGCGTATGTGGGAAACTTTTGGCGAAGATGTTTACCTTACATCTGTTATGGGCGTTGAAATGGTGAAGGGTTATGAAGGTGCAGACAATGATGTGAGCGACCCGAAAAGAGTGGCCGCATGTGCCAAACATTTCTTCGGTTATAGCGTGCCTGTATCAGGCAAAGACCGTACCCCGGTGCTTATTCCTGAAATAGAACTCCGGGAACGACACCTTCCATCTTTTAAAGCAGCCGTTGATGCCGGAATTCACACTTTTATGATCAATTCAGGACTTATAAACGGTGTTCCCGTCCATGCATCCTACGAACTCATTACCAAACTACTCAAAGAAGAATTGGGGTTTACAGGGTTGGTAGTTACCGACTGGGCCGATATTGAAAACCTTCACAATCGCGACAAGGTGGCAAGTAGCCAGAAGGAAGCGGTTAAACTATCAGTAAATGCGGGCATTGATATGTCGATGATACCCTATAACCTCGATTTTTGCGACTATCTGATTGAACTTGTTAACGAAGGAGAAGTTTCCATGGCCAGGATTGATGATGCTGTGCGCCGCATTCTCAATACAAAATACAAACTCGGATTGTTTGACAGGCCGGTAACTCACTACGAAGATTACCCCCTTTTTGGTAGTAAGGAATTTGAAAATGATGCCCTTGAAACTGCACGTGAATCCATTACACTACTTAAAAACGCCAACAACATTCTGCCACTTTCAAAAACTGCAAAGGTATTGGTTGCCGGCCCCAATGCCAACACCATGCGTGCACTCAACGGAGGCTGGAGCTATTCATGGCAGGGCGAAAAGGTAGATGAATTTGCGCAGAACTATTCAACCATTGTAAAGTCTATTGAAGAGAAAATTGGTGCCGGCAAGGTTGTTTTCAGGGAAGGAGTAAGATACAACAACCATGCACGATACTGGATTGACGAAGCCTATGATATACCAGGTACTGTAAGGGCTGCTGCGGGCGTTGATTACATTATTCTGGCAGTGGGCGAAAACACCTATACCGAAAAACCCGGCGACCTGCACGACCTTACCTTGTCGCAAAATCAGATTCAACTGACAAAAGAGCTGGCAAAAACAGGAAAACCCATTATCCTGGTTCTTAATCAGGGGCGGCCACGTCTGATCCGCGAAATTGAGCCGCTGGTGGCAGCCGTGATCAACATCTATCTACCCGGAAATTTTGGCGCGCCTGCACTGGCCGATATTATTTTTGGCGACTACAATCCCAACGGTAAGCTTCCATTCACCTACCCTCTTTTTGCAAATTCGCTGGTTACATACGATCACAAACCATCTGAAAACCAGTCAAAAATGTCGGGAGTTTACGATTATGAGTCAGATTTTGCTATTCAGTATCCTTTTGGTTTCGGATTAAGCTACACCAATTTTGAATTTAGCAACCTGAAAATCAACACTGAAACCCTTAAAGCAAACGAAAAAATTGAAATTTCGGTTGATGTTAAAAATACGGGATCAAGAGCCGGCAAAGAAGTAGTGCAACTTTACACGGCGGCGCATTACGCATCTATTACCCCCGATGTTCGCAGGCTGCGTCGGTTCGAAAAAATCCATCTCGAACCGGGTGAGCAAAAAACAGTATCATTCACCCTTTCACCCATGGATATTTCTTTTATCAATGCCCAAAATAAAAGGGTAAATGAACCAGGAAATTATGACGTAATGATTGATAGCCTGAAAGCAACTTTCAAACTCGAGATTTGATATTTGGCAGTGATTATGATCTCACAAAAGCCGGTAATTACTGCCGGCTTTTTTTATTCCCACCCTTTTGGTCTCACAAATTTATTACGGCTAAGTCATTAGGTCACTACATTCCTAAAAACTTGGCCAGGTTTAATTGGCAATCGATAATTTTATGACAAGGTTGTTTAACAAATACATCGAAACTTAAAAATCCTACAATAAAACATATTCTTTTTAGTTAAATTTTACTTCGTTTAGATATTTATCATAATTTCGAAGGGAAAATTCTTTGACGGGCATTAAGTAACATAAAGGCGAAATTCAATTATTAAAAAGCAAACTGACACCTACCTTATCTGCCAATGCGTTGTTTTTTTAAGGGTTTATTGACAAGTAATCAAAGATTGTATCTAATCTTCGCATTGCTGATTGCTTCACAAACAGTATCTGCGTCGTTGTTTAACGGGCTTCACAACCTAACCGGAATGTATATTCACGGTGATAAAAATGCAACTGGATACCCGGAAATCGACCTTTCGGCAAATGAACTCGATTTTGGCTATTTGGGCATCAGGGCAACACGCACGCTGATAATTGAAATTTCAAATACAGGAACAACTGACCTTGAAATCGAAAGCATTGATGTGGAAAACTCTTTGTTTTCAGTATCAATTGATGCCTTAACATTACCGTCGCAAACCAGCCAGCAGTGCAGGGTAACATTTATTTCCAGCACAGTTGGAGTATACGCCGACATGCTGAAAATAAAGAGTAATGCCGCTGTAAATCAAGACATAACCATTCCTTTAACCGCTAAGGTAATTGATCTTAATGTAACGCTAATGATTAAGACCGAGGCCGGAATGCCAATTCCGGGGGCCGAAGTTGTAATATCAAAAAATGACCTGGTTATTGCAACCGGCATCACTGAAGGCAATGGTGAAGCAGTTTTCAATGAATTGTACTCCGGTTTTTTTAATTTTAAAATAACAAAGAATGAATTTGAAACCAGTTCGGGCACTTTTGCCGTCGGTCAATCATCAGTAATTATTCCTATCACGGTAACTTATTTGCCATCACTACTATTCTGGGCCGGCGACCTGATTGACTGGCAAAATGAACCAGAGCACGCATCAATAAAAGGGTATCACAATAATCCCTACGATGAAAAACGTAAATATTTTACAGCCTATAAACTTTGTGGAGATTACTATGACAATTTCACCCAGGAATCATTTGATTTTTTGTGGGAAGCATCTGGCAACGCCCAAAATATTGACAGATTTATAAGCGGATCATACATTTTTAATTTTGGAAACCCATTTATCTTAGGCGCCCAATGGAAAGCAGTCCATAATGGCTCTAAGCTTTTTGTACTGCTAAAAATGACCGATTCCGACCAAATTGCCAGCTATGGTTCAGGATATTTCGAAGTATCAACCCAGCCCGGTGAGATTGTAAGACATGAACCAACCTTTTCATTCGGGATGGAAAATGATCTGTTAATTATGCAGAACATGGCTTATGGAAGGTTTATTGAGCTCGGGGGCGGAACTACCCTTATGTGGAACAATACCCCATTTGATTTTGGGGGTATTGCAGGATTAACAGGAAACTGGGAAACAAACCAACCTAACTCCGCAGGGTTAAGAAGGGAATCGCATTTCTGGAATGAAACCGACGGAATTATTTCTGCTATTTTGGTAATGGATTTTGCCCAAAGCTTGTCATCTCCGGTTGATCCCATTGACATCGGGGGTGGAAGAATTGCCATGGAAGAAGACCGCACCCTTTCTTTCGATGTTAAATTTACGACACTTTTTGATAATGTATTAACAGAGTATTACTGGTCTTCAGAAAGTAGGCACTGCAATACGTCAAACTATTATTCAGGGCATCTTTTTATTTCACCCGAAGATTTAAAGGCTACTCCAAAGGTGCTTACTATTGTTTCAAATCCGGCCGAAGGAGGCACTGCTGCAGGAGAAGGCATATTTGCATGGGGTGACCTGGCTACCATTTCTGCAACACCAAATGAAGGCTGGAAATTTGTAAACTGGACCAGAAATGGAACCCCGGTTTCCAAATCCAACCCCTTTACCTTTCCGGTATATCATAATACCGATATTACTGCAATCTTCACCAATAAGTGGCCCACCCTTGCAGTAAACCCCCAATCTATTGACACTGAAATTAAATCAGGACAATCAGCGGAACTGAATATTGAAATTGCCAACAACGGAAATTCCCCCCTTAATTATTCCATCGCCATTGAAATTACTGACCCAGATAAGAAAATAAACAGCGGGCAGGGATATTTCAAACAAAAAGATAAAACTAATGATAAGGATAGTTTTGATAATTCCGGGTTCGAAACAACATCAGACAAAGTGTTTGGCGGCCCCGACGGATTCGGATACGTATGGGTAGATTCTGAAGACAGCCGGGGACCTGTTTTTGCCTGGAACAGCATTGAAAGTACGGGAGAATTGCTAACTGTTGTTTCGGAGTGCGATGATTGTATAGAAACCCTTGATCTTCCATTCGATTTCACCTATTATGACATTAAATACAAAAAACTTCATGTAAATGCCAACGGATATATTCATTTTGTTAGTACCTGGTCATCGTACTCAAATATGCCCCTGCCATCAGTAAATGCTCCTGCAGGTATGATTGCAGGATTTTGGACCGACCTTTGCCCCAGGTGCAGCAATAATGGTAAAATATTTTTTCAGAAGTTTGAAAATTTTGTAATTATCCAGTACCATGACGTACCTATACTTAATGGTGACGGTGCAGTAACCTTTCAGATTCAACTGCACCGCACAGGCGAAATCATTTTTTTATACCAGAACATTCCACAGGCAATGACCGAATATACCGTTGGAATCCAGAATCATAACCAGCAAAAAGGACTTCAAATCGCTTATAACACCCCTTTCCTTAAAAACAGCTACGCATTAAAAATCGCATCTTCTAACTGGATTTCAACATTGCCAAAAGCAGGAATAATCGCCCCCGGAGAGAATCAAAACATCAAAATAAATCTTAATGCAACCTGGCTCACCAATGGAATATATAATGCTATAATCAATATTTTATCTAATGATCCGGATAAACCCCTGGTTCAATTACCGGTTTTGGTAAATGTAAGCAGTTGTCCTGCCATTGAATTATCTCACCAATCTGTTGATTTTGGTATCTGGGGAGTGGGGCATCAGCATCAATTTTCCCTCAAGTTTACAAATACCGGTGGAGCCCCCCTTGTAATAACCAATATTGAAACTGACAACGATGTATTTAGTGTTCCATTGACCGAAATGGCAGTAGCCCCCTTTGAGTCGGAAACTTTTAATATTGGATTTTTTGCCAATGAGGAAGCAATTTTCGACGGAAACCTTACCTTCAACACCAATGTAACCGGGGCTGAAACGTTTACCATCCCGTTAAAGGCCAGAACATTACGACTTGATGCCTTATTTCTGATAAATCACATGGGCGACCCGGTACAAAATGCATCTGTTGTAATAAACCAGGGATATAAGATGATTTTCGCCGGAAATACCAATGAAACCGGTAGCCTGCTGACCGATAACCTATTCCCGGGTACTTTCAGTTATGTAATCTTTAAAGATGGTTTTGCCAATGCAGAAGGTACAATTGTTATCTCAAACCAATCCATTGAAATTACAGTATCATTAACTGAATTGTTCTTAAAACTGTCTATCTTATCCAATGAAACTACCTTCGAAACCGGATTTAATGAAATTATCCCGCTAAGGATTGATACAAAAGGGTTTTCAGAGGTATACTATTCATTGTACTTAATGAGAGATGAATACACCAACTTTATAACTTCAGGCACAATAAATCCGGCAAATTCAACAAGTATAACCTACGATTATCATATTGACCCATTTTTGGTTACTGGCTCCTACAATTTTTTGATTCAATACTTTGGTATTTATCCCTATTATGGTGGCCAATCACAAACCCATGCTATTGAAATAATCAATAACCAGGAACTAATAGAAGTTATAACACCCGATTATTACAATACCTACTATGCCGGTTCAACGGTATTTATCAGTTGGAAATCAATAAATACATCAAGTGTAGATATTTTTTATTCAATTGATGATGAATTAACCTGGAATTTAATTGCATCCAATGTAAGTACCTCCGACAGTTACGATTTTTATTCATCCAACAATTACCAGTGGAATCTGGCACCCGATTTTGTAGATAAGCAAGTGCCATGTAAAATACTTATAAAGAGTAGCACCAACGACAATGTTCAGGCCTTGTCAAATACTTTCCTACTAAAGGGTGTCGCCCTTCAGATTTTATTTCCATTACAAACCACACAAATTTATCAGGGCGAAAAATTAGACCTTGTTATCGATGTGAGTAGTCCTGCCTTTCTGTATTTCAACGTTTTAGACGAATTATCGAACATGTACCTGGAGTTTTGGCCAGAATATGCAGCAACCGGTATTCAAACCTTTCACTTTACACAAACACAAAACCTCAAACCCGGCAAAAACCGTCTGAGAATTTACCACACAGAAGCCAATGTGTTTTATTACAGCGAATTTTTTGATGTTTTACCAGCCGGTGAGCTGCACCTTGTAAATTTCAATCTTGAGGGAATGGCAAACGCCATACTGAGCGAAAATACTCCCTTTGATCCGGAACTACATGACGTTTATATATCGGGCACATTCCAGGAAAACTGGCCAAAACCGGGTATATCCGATAGGTATAAAATGGTAAGGAAGAGCAATGGTAATTACATCATTTCGCTTAACACCCCACCGGGAGAAATTCTTTACGGTTTTTTCATTGTTCCAAAAAGTGGAGAACCTACCTGGGAAAATGGTGAAAGCGATACTGCAAATTGCAGAATTGCCAAAATTAGCAGCCCAACAGAATTGAGCCACACATGGATGAGTTTTCCTGAATTTGAGTTAATGCTCCAGGTTAACCCCCCCGGCGCCGGACAGGTCTTCGGTGGTGGACTCAGGCCATCAGGGCATTTTACATTCATTAATGCAATTGCAAATATTGATTATAAGTTCATTAATTGGACTACCAGCCACCAGCAGGTATTGAGCGAATCACCCCATACAGAATTGAGGATGCCCCCGGGCAATGTAACCTATACCGCCAACTTTATGTACCAGGTTAATGCCGGTATAGCTGACCACTCCCCCATTCTGCTTTACCCCAACCCTGCCCGCGATAAAATAAGACTTGTGACTACCGGAATAATCTCAGAAATCAGAATTATTGATTACCTGGGCAGAATAGTAATTTCAAGAACCGGGCAAGCTGAAAACGAAATTGAAATAGATGTTTCTTCCCTGAATCCTGGCGTATATATCGTAAGGCTGGTGGATGACAGCAAAGTTAATTACCTTAAATTGCAGGTAATTCAGTAAAAATTATTCAAGGAGCAGAAGGCTGTGTTGTTTTTAATTTTCTAATTTTTGCTGCCGGTTTACACTTAAATATTTTCTTAGGGAACAATTGGTTTATTGAGAAAATATTTTTCCGTGTGCGTACACGGTTTTAAAAAATCTATTACATTTGTACCGTTTTTAAAAAGGCATACCACCAGGAAAACATGGAACAAAATTTCTCAAGGGTAAAAATTTCGGATGTAGCAGAACGGGCAGGAGTATCAGCCGGCACCGTTGACCGGGTTATACACAACCGGGGTGAGGTAGCGGCAAAAACCCGGGAAAAGATTCTGAAGATTATCAGGGAAATGAATTATGAACCTGATATCCTGGCGAGCACTCTTGCATCAAAAAAGGCGTTGCGCTTTGCAGTGCTTATTCCGGAATCCGACGCCATGAACCCATTCTGGAAAACACCTTTAGATGGACTTCAGGATGCATTGAACGAAATTAAACATTACGGGATTACCATTGAAAAGCATACCTTCCCCTATTCCGACCGTCAGGCTTACGATCGTGAACTTAAATCGCTCATTAAATATGAACCTTCAGGAATAATAATTGCACCGGTTTTTACCGAACAAACCACCTTGCATCTGCCCGGTATAATTAGCCGTGGGATTCCCGTTGTTTTTCTCAATACTAAAATTGAAAATCTCAATCATACGGCTTTTGTAGGCCAGGACCCCATACAGAGCGGTATGGTGGCCGCAAGGTTAATGGATTTTGGACTTGATGTGGATGCAGAAATATTCATCGTTAACATAATAAGTGATAATGGTGGAAACAGCCATATTCTGAACCGGGAAGCCGGTTTTCGTCAATTTTTCAGCGACGTAAACGGAAATAAAAGAAGGATTTTTCACACCATCAACATAAATTCGCAGGTGCCTGATGAACTTGACCTTATCCTGCAACAAAAAATAGGTATAAAAAACCCGGGGTTGTGTAAAAAAGGAATTTTTGTTACCAACTCAAAAGTATTCCAGGTAGCATTGTGGCTCGAGAAAAACAGGCTTAACAATTATACACTTATCGGCTATGATCTGTTGGAGCAAACCCAGCAATTCTTAAGGAAAGGGGTAATCGATTTCCTAATAAGCCAAAAGCCCCGCGAACAGGGCTATAAAAGCATAATGGCTTTGTTTAACCATCTTGTAATGAAAAAACAAGTCATTAAGGATCAGTATCTTCCCATCGACATCATAACAAAAGAAAACATTGACTTCTATATAAATCAGTAGTACTATGCAAGAATTTAATTTCGATAATCTGAAAGGCAAAACCTGTCTTATTACCGGCGGGGGTGGTGTGTTGGGAACATCAATGGCCGATGCACTCGCATGTGTTGGTGTGAAAGTGGTTATTCTTGACCGCAATCTCGATTCGGCAGAAACCCTGGCCAAATCATTAACCGAAAAATATGGCACCGAAGCGATGGGGGTTGTAGGCGATGTGCTTGAAAAAAATACTCTGCTGGATGCAAAAAAGCTCATCAACGAAAAATTTGGCCCTATCCACTTTCTCATAAATGGTGCCGGAGGCAATGCCCCCACTGCAACCACTAAGGTGGAAGAGCTGATACCTGGTGCTGAAGGGTTTTGGCAGGATGGATTCTTTGGGCTTGAAGTGGATGGGTTTGAAAAAGCCTTAAATCTCAATTTTATCGGAACACTTTTGCCAACCATGGTGTTCACCACCGATATGATAGAAGCCGGAGAAGGGGTAGTTATCAATATCTCTTCCATGAGCGCCTTTAAATCGCTTACCAAAGTTCCTGCATACAGTGCTGCCAAAGCCGCCATCAATAATTTTACCGAATGGCTTGCTGTGCACATGGGAAAAACAGGTATCCGCGTAAATGCCATTGCTCCGGGTTTCTTCCTTACCAATCAGAACCGCTTTCTGCTTACCGACGAAAAAACCGGCAAACTCACACCCCGCGGAAACAAGATCATCGCCGCTACTCCCATGGGCAAGTTTGGCAATCCCGAAGACCTCAATGGTACTCTTTTATTCCTTCTCTCCGATCTATCGGCATTTATTACAGGTGTAGTTCTCCCTGTTGATGGTGGATTTAACGCCTTCGGGAAAGTGTAAATTAGTGATTAGAAAAGAGAGATTAGAGAATTCTACGCACCCTGAGCTTGTCGAAGGGTAGTGGTCAGAGAGAAATACTTACTAAATGAAGAAGTGAGTTGTAAAAACTTTAAATTCTCAAAAAAATAAACAATTAAAATCCAGCTATGGAAAATAAAAAAGTAGTAACCTTTGGAGAGATCATGCTTCGACTGGCAACTCCTGGCAACCTGCGCTTCAGCCAGGCAAACACCCTTAATGCCACCTTTGGCGGTGGTGAGGCCAATGTGGCTGTTTCGCTTGCCAATTATGGTTTACCGGTTGAATTTGTTACCCGACTTCCCAAAAATGATATTGCTGATACCTGCATAATGGACCTGAAGCGATATGGAGTGGGAGTTGACAATATTTTGCGCGGCGGTGAAAGAATGGGGATCTATTTCCTCGAAACCGGGGCAGTAAGCCGGGGCAGCAAGGTAATTTACGACCGTGCGCACTCTGCAATTGCCGACATCAAACCCGGAATGATTGATTGGGAAAATGTCCTCAATGGCGTAACATGGTTCCACTGGACAGGTATAACTCCTGCCATTTCGCAAGGAGCAGCCGATGTTTGCCTGGAAGGAATTAATGTGGCCAATCAAAAAGGTATTATCGTGTCATGCGATCTCAACTACCGCAAAAATCTGTGGAAATATGGCAAGAAAGCCGGGGATGTTATGCCCGAACTCGTTGCAGGAACCGATGTGGTGCTGGGCAACGAAGAAGACGCTGCCATGGTACTGGGTATTCACCCTGAGGGGGTTGACGTAACAAGCGGCCACGTTGAAGCTGCTGCTTACGAATCTGTTTCACGGCAAATCATGAAATCCTTCCCCAGGTGTAAAATGGTAATCACTACCCTGCGCAGCTCCATCAACGCCAATCATAATAATTGGGCCGGGGTGCTCTGGGATGGTCACAACCTTTACGAATCGCGCCAATACCAAATAACCCATATTGTTGACCGTGTAGGGGGTGGCGATTCATTTATGGGTGGACTTATCTACGGTTTGCTGACTTATGTCGATGACAACCAGAAAGCACTTGAGTTCGCTGTGGCTGCATCGTGCCTCAAGCACACCATTTATGGCGATTTCAACCTGGTAACCGTGGATGAAGTTGAAAAATTAATGGCTGGCGATGCATCAGGAAGAGTTGCCCGGTAGGCGATTGCTGATTGTTGATTGTTGATTGTTGATTGCTGATTGTAGATTGTTGATTGCTGATTGTTGATTGCTGATTGTTGATTGCTGATTTCTGATTGCTGATTTCTGATTGCTGATTGTTGATTGTTGATTTTCGGTTTTAAGTTTTTGATTTTAAGTTTTTGTTTTATGTTTTTGATTTTAGATTTTTGATTGGTGATTATTAATTGGTGACTGGTGATTAGTGATTAGTGATTTGCAAATAATAGTCTGTAAATAATTAGAAGCACGATTGCCGGTTACCAATTTTCACACCCCCTAAACCCGAAACTCAATACCCGAAACCCGAAACCCGAAACCCAAAACCCAATATAGATGAAACTAAAAGACAACTGCAAATACGCAATGCTGGTACCCACCAGTATGGGTGTGCGAATTACACCCCTTAACGGACAACCCGTGCATGCCAGCGATACCTATAAAATGTATGCTACCAGTGCTGAAACCAATGTAGCCAGTGTGGCATCCTATCTGGGATTGCCTGTAAAAGTACTTACCACTTTCGTTAAAGGAAGTCCATTGGCTCAGTTTATTAAGGCCAATCTGCACTCCCGCAATATGGAGTTTGATGGGCCAGAAATTGACCAGGGAGGCCCCTGGGGATATCGCCATCAGTTCAACATTGCCGACAGTGGGTTTGGTACCCGCGGGCCACGCGTGCATAACGACCGGGCAGGTGAAGTGGGCCGCACCCTCAATGTAAAAGACTTTGACCTGGAGCGAATTTTCGGAACGGAAGGAGTACAGATCGTGCACCTTTCAGGGCTCATTGGGGCATTATCAAAGGAAACCAGCCAGTTTTGCCTTGAAATTGCCCGCGCTGCAAAAAAACACGGCACCCGTATTTCCTTCGACCTCAATTACAGGGCTACCTTCTGGAAAGGGCGAGAGCAGGAACTACGGGAGATTTTCTTGGAAATAGCTTCTGTTTCAGACATACTCATTGGCAACGAAGAAGACTTCCAGCTCTGTCTGAGCATCAAGGGCCCTGAAGCAGGTGGCAAGGATATTGAAGCAGAAATTGATGGCTTCAAAGCCATGATTGGCAGGGTAAAGGAAGCTTTCCCCAATGCATCGGTATTTGCAACTACCCTTCGCGAGGTGATAAGCGTAAACGAGCACCTTTGGGGTGCCATTATGCTTGCCGGCGACCACTGGGAAGTCATCAAGCCCAGGCCTATACACGTTCTCGATCGAATTGGTGGTGGCGATGGTTTTGTTGGGGGATTGCTTTATGGTATCCTGAAAGGCTGGGAACCCCGGAAATGGGCACAGTTTGGCTGGGCTACCGGAGCACTTGCCACAACTTTCGAAACCGACTACGGCCAGCCCGCCGACGAAGCCATGGTGTGGAGTATCTGGAGCGGTAATGCGCGGGTACAGAGGTAGGGAGTCAGGGCGGGACTTCAGGCCCCCACCCTGATTAAAAAAGTCCGGGAGGGGCTTCAAGTTCCCACCCGGACTGAAAAAAACCAAAATAACCATTTATTTAAAATACCATGCTCTATTACGCCCACGGTTCTGAAACTGCCAACCTATCCCGGGAAGACATCAAAAAAGCCCTTTTTGAAGCTTTCGAAAAAATGGGGAAACGTAAAAAAGTTCTTGCCATCCCCCCCGACTTCACCCGATACCATTCACAGGCGGGATATCTTACCTGCCTGAGCCATGAATATTATGGAAAGGCATTGACAGATATTCTTCCCGCATTGGGCACACATGCCCCCATGAGCGAAAAGGAACTCACCAGAATGTTCCCCGCAATCCCGTTGAACCTTTTCAGAGAGCATAAGTGGAGAACCGATATTGTTACCCTTGGTGAAGTGCCTGGTGAGTATGTAAAAGAGATTTCGGAAGGTCGTGTAGAATATTCATGGCCTGCACAGGTTAATCGTATGCTCGTGGAAGGAGGCTATGACCTGATATTATCTCCGGGTCAGGTTGTCCCGCACGAAGTGATTGGAATGGCCAATTACAACAAAAATGTATTTGTGGGAACCGGCGGTCAGGAAGGGATCAACAAAAGCCACTTCCTGGGAGCCGCCTATGGTATTGAACGAATACTGGGCCGTTCTGACACCCCCGTAAGAAAGGTTCTCAACTATGCATCAGAGCATTTTGCAAAACACCTTCCTATTGTATACATCCTAACGGTGGTAGCCAAAGATGAAAACGGCAAACTGAAGGTGCGTGGGCTATTCATTGGCGACGACCACGAATGTTATTACCGGGCAGCCGAGCTCTCGTTGAAGGTGAATTTCATTATGCTCGAAAAACCCCTGAAAAAAGTGGTTGTTTATCTCGACCCTGAAGAGTTTAAAAGCACGTGGCTGGGCAACAAAAGCGTGTACCGAACCCGCATGGCCATTGATGATAATGGTGAACTAATCGTTTTGGCACCCGGGCTAAAGGAATTTGGTGAAGACAAACAGATTGATTTGTTGATTCGGAAATATGGCTACCTCACAACCCCGGAAATACTCGAGCTGACCCGGAAAAATGCTGATTTGCAAAATAATCTGAGCGCTGCTGCTCACCTTATTCATGGTTCGGCAGAGAACAGGTTTACTATCACCTATTGTCCTGGCAATATTACCCGGGAAGAGATAAAGTCGGTGAATTTCAACTATGCTCCCTTGCAGCAAATGATTACACAATACAACCCTGAAACCTTGAAAGATGGCTTCAATACCTTGCCCGATGGGGAAGAGATCTATTACATCTCCAATCCTGCAATAGGACTTTGGGCAAGTCGGGAGAGATTTTTGGATTGAAGAGTATAACCTGAATAATTCAGCAGACACATAACTTTTTTAAATGAAAAGCATTTCCTAGCCCGACCCGGACTCCAAGTCTGGCCCTGACTGGATAAACAAAAGAAAACATATCGCATAAATCTCCTATGATTAAAATAGTTGCTGATAATAAAATCCCCTTCCTGCATGGCAGTCTTGAGAATGTGGCACAGGTAATTTATCTGCCTGGCAGTAAAATCAGCCGAGAGCATTTGCTGGATGCCCAGGCCCTTATTACAAGAACCCGGACAAAATGTAATGAGGCTTTGTTGAAAGGAACATCGGTGAAACTGATCACATCAGCAACCATAGGTTATGACCATATCGACACAGCGTGGTGTGAAGCAAACGGGATAAACTGGACCAATGCTCCCGGTTGTAATTCGGGCTCAGTAAGGCAATACCTGGCATCAGCCTTGTCGTATATCCTGCAAAAAGAAGGGAAAAAGTTCGAAGAAATTACCCTTGGAATTATCGGCGTGGGGAATGTGGGATCGAAGGTGGAGAAACTGGCCTGCACCCTCGGTATGAGGATTCTGCTCTACGATCCGCCGCGTGAGCGTGCAGAAGGAAATGAAAAGTTCACAACCCTTGAAACTCTTTTATCAGAATCAGATATCATAACCCTGCATGTGCCCCTGAACAAACAAGGCCAGGATAAAACCATCCATTTGGTTGACGAAGATTTTACAGGCAGAATAAAAAAGGGAGCCTGGTTTATAAATTCATCCAGAGGAGAGGTAGTCAGGACAGAAGCATTGAAAAATGCTCTTAAGTCAGGCCACCTGACAGGGGCAATCCTTGACGTTTGGGAAAATGAACCCGATGCAGATGCTGAGCTTGTATCAATGGTAAATATAGCCACTCCACACATTGCAGGTTATTCTGCCGATGGGAAAGCAAACGGTACAGCCATGAGTGTGCAGGCTATAAGCAGGTATTTCGGTTTAGGGCTTGATGACTGGTACCCGGAGAATGTACCCTCGACCCCCATTGCCAATTATGACTTATCCTGCAAAGGGAAATCACCAGAAGAAATATTTATGGATGTGAGCCGGTTTGCCTACGATATTTTGGCAGATTCATACAAACTGAAATCATCATTGGCTACCTTTGAAGAACAGCGTGGCTCCTACCCCATCCGGCGCGAACCCGAAGCATTAAAAGTTAGACTATTGGATTGCAATGACAATCACCGCAAATTATTATTGGAATTAGGTTATGGGGTTATCTGCTAAAATTCGTGAATTATTGACTAAAAAAATCCTTTAATAATCTTCAATAAAAAATTGACACACTATGGAGAAAAAAGCAGACATTGGCCTTATCGGCCTGGCAGTAATGGGTGAAAACCTGGTGCTGAACATGGAAAGCAAAGGCTACACGGTGGCCGTTTACAACCGTTCGTACGACAAGGTGGAGAATTTTGTTACTGGACGCGGCAAGGACAAAAACATAATTGGTGCAAAAGACCTGAAGGCGCTAGTTTCCTCACTAAAGGCACCCCGTAAGGTGATGCTGATGGTTAAGGCCGGAAAACCCGTTGACGATTTCATCGAAACCCTTATCCCCCTTCTCGACAAGGGAGATATCATTATCGATGGCGGCAATACCCACTTCCCCGACACCGACCGCCGCACTGCATATGTGGAAAGCAAAGGATTGTTGTATATTGGAACGGGCGTTTCGGGTGGCGAAGAGGGAGCACTGAAAGGCCCTTCCATCATGCCCGGTGGTTCAAAAGTAGCCTGGCAGCACGTGAAACCCATTTTTCAGGGAATCGCTGCCAAAGTAGAAGATGGTACTCCCTGCTGCGACTGGGTGGGCGAAAACGGAGCCGGCCATTTTGTAAAAATGGTACACAACGGTATTGAATACGGCGATATGCAGTTGATTTGCGAAGCTTACCAGGTAATGAAAGACCTGCTGGGCATGAGTGCTGATGAAATGCACAAAGTATTTAAAGAGTGGAACGAAGGTGAGCTGGACAGCTATCTGATCGAGATTACCCGCGATATCCTGGCATTTAAGGATGAAGACGGACAGCCTATGGTGGATAAAATCCTTGATACCGCCGGACAAAAAGGTACGGGCAAGTGGACCGGCGTTACTGCCCTTGATCTGGGTATTCCCCTCACATTGATAGGCGAATCGGTATTTTCAAGATGCCTTTCATCCCAAAAAGATGAAAGGGTAATTGCATCAGGAATCCTTTCGGGCCCAGCGCCTAAGTTCAGTGGCGATAAAAAAACATTCATCGAAGATATTCGCAAGGCACTGCTGGCATCCAAAATAGTATCTTATGCACAGGGTTATGTACTTATGCGTGCTGCCGCCGAAGAGTATGGCTGGGATTTGAATTATGGTGGCATTGCCCTGATGTGGCGTGGTGGTTGTATCATCCGTTCAGTATTCCTTGGCAGAATCAAAGATGCTTTTAATAAAAATCCTAAACTAACGAACCTGCTCCTCGATGATTATTTCAAAAACAAAATGGAAGAGACCCAGGCCGGATGGCGAAGGGTTGTTGCCACAGCTGTAACCAATGGTATTCCTGTACCTGCCTTTGCATCAGCACTCAACTATTTCGACGGGTACCGCTGCGAGCGACTGCCCGCCAACCTTTTGCAGGCCCAGCGCGACTATTTCGGTGCCCACACCTACGAACGCATCGACAAGCCCCGGGGCCAATTCTTCCACACCAACTGGACAGGAAGAGGTGGCACCACATCATCAACTACTTACAACGTTTAGGGTTGAAAAAATAATACAACAAAAAGAGGCCGTCTCAAAAGATAAAATGAGACGGCCACTTTTTTTTTGTCAAAC
>JBBISA010000066.1:0-19804 GCA_037441525.1 Bacteroidota bacterium | reverse complement strand
GCGTACCATACAACTCCTGCCAGGCGTGCAGTCAGCAGGCGATGGCAATACGGGCTTTTTTGTTCGTGGTGGCAATACCGATCAGAATCTGGTTTTGCTTGACGATGCCGTAGTTTTTAATGCATCACACCTGTTCAACTTCTTCTCTGTTTTTAATGCAGATGCAATCAAAGACGTTACCCTTTATAAAGGGGGTATTCATCCCGGCTATGGAGGCAGGCTTTCGTCGGTGCTCGATATTTCCATGCGCGAAGGCGATATGACGCAGTATAAAATGACTGGTGGGATAGGACTGATTTCAAGCAGACTAACCCTTGAAGGCCCTCTTCAATATGGCCGAGGTGCCTTTATTGTCTCCGGACGACGTACCTATGCCGATTTGTTTCTAAAACTTTCGCCCGATGAAAACCAGCGAAATACCCAACTCTATTTTTACGATCTTAATGGTAAAATGAATTATGTCATCAACGACAAGAACCGAATATTTCTATCAGGGTATTATGGCAGGGATGTTACCTTGTTTGGTGAATTTTTTGGGTTCGACTGGGGCAATGCCACATCGAGTCTTAGATGGAATCGTATCTTTACATCCAATTTCTTTTCCGATTTTTCTTTTGTTTACAGCAATTACCAGTTTAATATTGCCGGCGATATTGGCCCCGCATCATTTCGCTGGAATTCTGTGCTGCAAAATATTAACCTAAAGGCCGCCTTCACTCTTGTAACATCAGAGTACAATACCTTCACTTTTGGAGTTCAGTCAATATACCACCAGCTCGATCCGGGGCAAATAAGCGCCAGTATTGCAAATGCTGCAACAACCAACTTTGCCCTGTCGCCTAGCAATGGTTTAGAACATGGTATTTACCTTAACGATGAATTGAACCTGTTCAACAACCGTCTTGCACTGGTTTTTGGGGTGCGGGCCAGCGTTTTTCAGTTGTTGGGACCAGGCAATCAATATACTTATGACCGTTCTGATCCCCTCAGATGGCGTGTAACAGATACCTTAAAACTTGAAAGAGGCAAAGTTTACGATACATTTTTTGGCTTGGAACCAAGATTCAATGTCCGGTACAAATTCAATGAACAATCATCAGTAAAAGCAAGCTACAATAGGATGACCCAGTACATTCAACAGGCTCAAAGTGCCCAGTCGGTAGCACCCTATGATGTTTGGTTTTCTGTAAGTAACATTATCCGCCCGCAGGTTGCCGACCAGATTTCGGCAGGTTATTTTCGTAACTGGGCCGACAACAAGCTGGAATCGTCAATGGAGTTGTACTATAAATTAATGAATAACATATCGGATGTAGTTGATAATGGCGACATCCTGGGAAATGAATTTGTGCAAGGGCAATTACGGACTGGCAAAGGCTGGGCCTATGGTGCCGAGTTTCTGGTAAAGAAAGAATCGGGGAGAATGAATGGCTTCATTGGCTATACGTGGGCAATTGCCAAAAGACAGATTGAAGGGATTAATAACGGCAAGGTTTATTTTGCCCCCAACGACCGGCGCCACGATTTGAGTTTAAGCGGCAGTTATGATATTAATAAAAAATGGAATGCAGGATTGAACTTCGTTTACGCAACCGGTTCGGCATTTACACTGCCCATCGGCAAGATGTATTTTCAGGGTGCTTTCGCACCTATTTATTCCAACAGAAACTCAGGCAGGCTACCAGATTATCACCGTCTCGACATTTCAGTAACCTATAAACCAGTAATCAGAAACCGCGAGCGTCGAAGGTTTGAAAGCAGCTGGAATTTCTCATTATTCAATGTTTACGCCAGGGTAAATCCTATTTCGGTTTCATTTGCCGAAAAAGAAGCACGACCTGGCATACCCAATACTTCGTTTTTTTATATACCCGGCCCCATACCAGCCATAACATGGAATTTCAATTTCTAAGATATGAGATTTAGTTTAAAAATATTTTTCCGTTTCATCCTCGGTTTATCTTTCATCATGATAAAGTTTGGATGCGAGAAAGATGTAATACTCGACCTTGCCAGAAAGGAAGGAGCATTTTTAATTGTTGATGCTAATATTTCTGACAATGGCAACCGACAATGGATTATTCTTTCCAAATCATCATCTTACTATGATGTTGGCAAAGGTGAACCCTTTACCGGAGCAGATGTAAAAATCTCTGATGGGGAAAGAATTTTTCTGTTTTCCGAATCCAAAGAGGAGAGTTTGCGGGGCTACTATTATAGTGATCAGATTACCTTCTGGCTAAAAGAGGGTACTTATAACCTGGTTATTTCAACTCCCGAAAAAAAATTTACTGCCACCAGCATATACCGCAAACTTCCGATACTCGACTCATTAACCCTTGCATTGAGCTTTGCCACAGAATTGGGCTTTACCCGTGATACCATTTACAATATTTTGGCTCATTTTCGCCAGTTACCAGCACCCAACGAGTATTATCTGTTCAACCTTTATGTGAACGATACTCTCCTGACAGTCCGACCAAATGAAAAAGGGCTCGTAAGTGACGAGAACCTTAAAGAGTATACATCGCTTTCGGTTTTAAATATAAATAATCAAAATATTAAACCTGGCGACAAACTGACACTTGAAATGAGAAGTATTTCAAGGGAAAACTTTGAGTTTTACAACATATTCTTTGTTCAGACCGACCTGTCAGGAAACCCCTTCGCTGGTGCCCCACCTGCCAATATTCCTACCAATCTGAGCACTGGCGCCAGGGGGTTTTTCCAGGTGTCGCAAAGCAAAAAATCATCAATTAATTTTAAGAGGCGTTAAATGTGAACATTTTTCTCCTAATATGGAAAATGACAGGATAAAAATCATTTCTTTGCAAACGTTTTTACATGCCAAAATTGTCATTGCCTGATAAACGAAAGGCATTTCAATATACAATGATTATCAAGTCTAATTAAGAAATGTAATATGGAGAATTTCGTGATGTACAATCCGGTTAAGCTTCATTTCGGAACAGGTGTAACCGATAAAATTGGAAAATCGACTCTTGAATATGGGAAAAAGGTATTGCTGGTAACCGGAAAGGGCTCGGCCAAAAAAAGCGGGGCTTACAATATTGTAATTTCAAAACTTAAGGAAGCTGGTTGCGAAATTTTTGAATACCAAGGCATTAAATCAAATCCTGAGATTGATGATGTGGATAAGGCAGCCACCCTGGGCAAACAAAATCATGCCGATGTAATTGTAGCACTTGGAGGTGGTAGTGTAATTGACAGTGCAAAAATTATTTCACTCGCCATGAAATATGACGGATCTGCGTGGGATATAGTTACTAATGAATACAAACCTGTTGATGCTGTTCCTATTATTGCGGTTCTTACCCTGGCAGCCACCGGCACCGAAATGAACCCTGTGGCAGTAGTGCAGGATAGTTGCAAACAAAAAAAACTGGGATATGGCAATGTGCTTACTTATCCTAAACATAGCTTTCTCGATCCTCATTTCACCAAAACAGTTCCCCGGGATTATACAGCCTACGGTGTAACCGACCTAATTGCCCATGCCCTTGAGTTGTGGTTTGGCGAAGGCGATGCTACCCTTTCCGACCGATTTATTGTTGCCATTATTAAAGAAGCTGTTAAATACGGTCCTGATTTGTTGAATGACCTTAACAACTACGATCTAAGGGCCCGCATAATGTATGCTGCCACCTGTGCACTCAACGGAATGACCTCTTATGGGAAAAAATCGGGCGATTGGGCGGTTCATGATATAGGACATTGCCTATCAGTAGTTTACGATGTGCCCCATGGTGCATCACTTTCTATTGTTTATCCGGCTTGGTTGAAACTTCATAAAGACCGCATTCATGACAGGATTCAGGAGTTAGGAACCGCACTTTTTGAAACAAATACTGTTGATGATACTATTTACAAAATCGAGTACATCTTTAAAATACTGGAATGTCCGGTTCGATTGAAGGAAATTGGCATCGAGATTTCCAATAGCGCCGTGAAAGAAAAAATCCGTAAGGTTATGGTTCTCAACAAGGTAAATGGAGTTGCCCACAAACTTACGGAAAATGATTACGATACGCTGCTAACCCTTATGGCCTGATAAAAACCTATTCGAGCCTGATTTTTTTATCAGATGGATATCTTACTGAATATCTGAATGTTCGGTTTTGTGTTTGACCTGCCGGTACCTCCATTCGCCAAATGAGCATACCGGTCGATTGTTCATATTCTGCCCCTGAACTTTCCTCTAATGTAACCTGAATATCGCTTTGGGCAGAAACGGGTATCTGATCGCGTATTTCGAGATTGACAGATCTGTTTTTATTATTGCGTGCCCTGATTTGCCATGCAACGGTTTCAGTTACTCTGCGACCCAGCACGCCCTTGCGTGCGAACTCTGTTTGTCTTACTCTTTCAACAATCACACCACGATCAGTTCCCATACTCAGGGTTAAAGTGTCGGTGGCCTGGTCAGGATTGATAAAAGTTTCGCCCACGAAGGTATTTTCGAAAAAGATACCGGCATTACCTGCCAAAGGAATAAACTCTTCCCACCCTGTATTCCGGGCCAGGAGATAAGCATCCTTATCCACTCTTGGTACAGCAAACCACGTAAATGTGGCAGGCAATTCATGCTTGCTGATTTCAATGGTTTGTGTGGCCTGGCCGGTTTTTATGGTGTGAGGTGTTGTAATTTGAAATTCGCGTGTTGTAGCGGTTTGAGTTGCTATGGTTTGAGGCCCACTACCCACAGCAATCATTTCATTTAATTGCACATCCATTACTTCCATTTCGGGTGCAAATTGCATCTTTTCCATGCCCCTGCTTCTCATATGCATGACCGGCATTGGTTCAATAAAATTCAGAAACCAGGGATTTAAAGTGGGTGCTACCCGATTATCTATAGGGTTGGCAGTAGACAATAACAGCCGCAGATTGTTCCAGTCTTCGCCTGTACTTTGGGTTATCCGGGCTTTCATTATCAAATCGATTGGCCTACCTGTGTCAGTAGCTCTTAAATCATAAACAGGATTCCAGTTGGCCTGGTAGGTAATGAAGGATATCTCGAATTGTCCGCGTACTGCCCTTGGCGCTGAGGTAGCCACAACAATTTCGCTAACATGCATACGTTGATTGCCCAGCTGGCCAACCTGCTGCCTTATACGGGTTTGGCGTTGTTGCAATTGCTCAATTTCGCGGCGTACATTGATCTGGAAATTCTTTACTTCAGATAACCTGTTCCTAAAGAAGTCTGCAATTGCACGAAGATCGGCCAGTTTAACGCCATCCTGGGTTCCGCCAATACTTCTGTTGGCAAGCAGCAGGGCTTCTTCTTCCTCAAATACCTTCAGGCTGGCCTGTTTGCGATCAATGAGGTCTTTGAGCAGATCAAGGCTATCACGCAAAATTTTAAGTTCAGCAGCCAAAATTGGTGATTCCTGAAAATTAAGGCGATGCCCCACGGACAAAATGGTAAATTCACCAGTCGGTTTTACCTGGATACTGGAAGGATTAATATCGGCAGGCAGACCTGTAAAAACCGTTTCACCATTTCCTGCAATAACCTGAACTGATGCTTTTCGGGTAATTTCGGCTCCCCACAAGAAAAGTCGAACATTCGATAATTCGGAATTCATAGCAATAGAAACTTGTACGCAACCCAGTAATAGCAATAGAGCAATTAAAAATCGTGTTTTCATAGTTTATATTTTTTAAAATCAACTACTGATTCCGTGGTTTCACAGGCATTTCCAAAATCCACCCAATAAAAGCGAGCAGCAAACTAAACAGGGCTGCAATCCAAAAACTGCTTACATCAAACCCCTTCACAAAATAATCGGTTACCATTATAATAAAAGCATTGATTACAACCAGAAACAATCCCAGGCTTAAAACAGTTACCGGCAGTGTAAGTAGCACCAGAATGGGTTTAAGGATAGAATTTAAAAGGCCCAGCACAAATGCAACAATTATGGCGGTAAGAAAACTATCAACACTTACTCCGGGCATAATATAAGCACCTATTACCACAGCAAATGTTGTAATGATAACTTTTAACAGGAATGGCATAGTATAAATATTTAAATGAAACAAATTTGCATTAATTTTTTAGAACAATAGGGCTGGTCAACACTTGTGCCAAAAAAAATCAGGTATAATATTTAGTTTAAACCCAACTTTTCCATAGGTAGTTGCCAGGAATTAGACAAAGGATTTATCAAAGCATTTATAAACTGCATTATCTGTAGAGTGGCACCACATTTGGCTACAACGTAATTACGATTAACATCTGAAATATGCTTCACCAGGTTATAATCATTTAACAATTTTGATACTATTTCAGTAAATTCCTTTAAATTTTTCACGGAAAATGCACAATGGTAGCTTACAAGGTCTCTGGCTTCCGCAAATTTCTGGTATTGAGGTCCAAAAATTACCGGCATACCAAAGGTGGCTGCTTCAAGGATATTGTGAATACCCTTGCCAAAACCACCTCCTATAAAGGCTATTGATGCATATTGGTATAGGTTTGATAACATACCGATTCGGTCAATAATTAGCACCCTGGCATGCATATACTCAGTTTCATCGTATTGTGAGTAAACTACCACCTTAGTTTTGATTGAATTTTTTAGTTTTTGAATATGAACATCGCTGATTTCATGGGGCACAATTATAAACTTTATGTCGCGCTTTTCCTGATTTATATAAGGAACCAACAATTGCTCATCGGCAGGCCAGGTGCTACCAGCCATAAAAATTACCGAACCCTGAATAAATTTTTCCACTTGTCCAAATCTTGTGGGGTTTAGCGCCACTTCCCTTACCCTGTCGAAACGGGTATCGCCACTGACACTGACATTATGAACTCCTAATGTATTGAGCAATTTTTGTGAAGTCTTATCCTGTACAAAAAACCACGTCATTTCCTTCAATCGTTTTCTGAACCAGCCACCCCACCATGAGAAAAACATTTGTCCGGGTCTGAAAATCGCCGAAACAAATATTATTGGTATATTTTTTTTATGAAGTTGAATAAGATAATTAAACCAGAATTCATACTTTATAAAGATAGCCATACACGGCTGAACATATTCAATAAACTTTAATGCCTGACCAGGTGTGTCAAGTGGCAGATAAAACACATAATCAGCCCCCTGGTAATTCTTCCGTACTTCATATCCACTGGGAGAAAAAAAAGTAAGTACTATTTTCATATCCGGATTGTCAATCCTGAATTTCTCCATAATGGGTCTTCCTTGCTCAAACTCGCCAAGCGATGCACAATGAAACCATACATGGTTGGCATCATGGTCTAAATTCAGCGCAATCTGATCGAGCAACCCTTTTCGCCCATTAACCCATAAAAGCGCCTTTTTATTAAACAAAGAAGCCAATTTTATAGCTAAATCATATAAAATTATAGAAAAATTATAAAGCAAATGCATAATGAAAATTTGGAAGATAGTGGGATTGCATTTTGCAACCAACTGAAAGATAATACATTTAGAATTTTGCAGCAATCGAATGGCAAATATAGCCAATTAAATAAAGCCTTTGGAAAGAGTAGGTAGCATACCCCTCAATCTAAATCTTCTTATCTTTGCAAGTCACTTTTAACACCTTTTTATCATTCATTTAAAACCCTGATACACTTCATGAAACCTATTCAAATGGTTGACCTTAAGAGTCAATACGAAAAAATACAGAACGAAATTGACTCGGCAGTAATTGATGTGATTCGCTCCACACAATACATAAATGGAAGCGAAGTAAAAAAATTTCAGCAGGAATTGCAGGATTATCTCGGAGTTAAGCATGTTATCCCTTGTGCCAATGGCACCGATGCCCTGCAGGTAGCCATGATGGGGCTCGGTTTACAACCCGGCGATGAGGTAATAACTACATCTTTTACATTTGTTGCAACTGTTGAAGTAATTGCCCTGCTGGGCCTTACCCCGGTTCTGGTTGATGTTTTGCCCGACACTTATAATATCGACCCCGAAAAAGTCAAACAGGCAATTACTCCGCGCACCAAAGCCATTGTACCAGTCCACCTTTTCGGTCAATGCTCCAACATGGATGAGTTGATGGAAATTGCCTGCCATAACAATCTGTATATTATTGAAGATAATGCTCAGGCCATCGGTGCCGACTATATTTTTAAAGATCAAACCCGTAAAAAGGCAGGAACCATGGGTATTGTGGGATGTACTTCTTTTTTCCCATCAAAGAATCTTGGTTGCTATGGCGATGGGGGAGCACTTTTTACCAACAACGACGAACTGGCGAAAAAACTCAGCATTTTAGTGAACCATGGCATGGAAGTGCGCTATTATCATGATTCGATCGGGGTGAATTCGCGGCTCGATAGCATACAGGCTGCAATACTTAGGGTTAAGCTCAGACGACTCAATGAGTATGCAGATGCCAGAAGAGCTGCCGCCGATTATTACGATGCTGCTTTCAATGGACATCCAAGAATTACCATACCCGCGCGAAGTCCTTTCTCAACTCATGTTTTTCATCAGTACACACTGGTAATTAATAATCTGGATCAGTTCGGCATGCAGAAATTTTTGGGAGAAAAAGGAATTCCGGCCATGATCTACTACCCGGTCCCCATGCATTTGCAAAAAGCCTACATCGACCCCCGGTATAAAGAAGGCGATTTCCCTGTTACTGAAATGCTAAGCAAATCAGTAATATCATTGCCAATGCATACCGAACTCGACAATGAGCAACTCAATTATATCACAAACAGCGTTTTAGAATACCTTGGTTAATTTTCAGGTATTCCAGGAAAAATCATTAAAACAAAACCCCATGGAGAAAAAGAACTACTTCAGCCATGAAACAGCTGTAATAGATCAGGGTTGCACTATTGGCGAAGGAACTAAAATATGGCATTTTTCGCATATAATGCCCGGCTGCACCATCGGAAAAAACTGCAATATTGGTCAGAATGTTGTGATTTCGCCCGAGGTGGTGCTTGGTAATAATGTAAAGGTTCAGAACAATGTATCTATCTATACCGGGGTAATTTGTGAGGATGATGTTTTTCTGGGACCATCAATGGTTTTTACCAATATTGTAAACCCAAGGAGTGCAATTGTAAGGAAAGACCAGTATGCCCGCACCATGGTTCGCAAAGGGGCATCAATTGGGGCCAATGCAACTATTGTTTGCGGTATTGAGCTGGGCGAATATTGCTTTATTGGTGCAGGTTCGGTAGTAATCAGAGATGTGCTACCCTTTGCACTGGTTGTTGGAAACCCAGCCAAACACATTGGCTGGATGAGCGAATATGGCCACAGACTTGAATTCGATATAAATGGCCTGGCGCAATGCCCCGAAAGCAAACAAATCTATATATTTGAGAACGCAAGTGTAAGAAAAAAGTAATAACAGACTAAAACTTTATACCTATGAATGTTTACGAAAAACTCATCAATAAACAAGCTAAACTTTCAGTAATCGGTCTGGGTTATGTGGGATTACCCATAGCCCTTGAATTTGCGAAAAAAATACAGGTAGTTGGCTTTGATATCAAACCCGACCGAATAGAGAAAATGCGCAACCGCATCGATCCCAGCGATGAACTGGAACCTGAAGCCTTCGATGGCGCTGATATTTATTTCACCGCCAATCCTGAAGATCTTAAACTTGCCAATTTTCATATAATCGGGGTACCTACCCCCATTGACGACCATAACCTGCCCGACCTTAAACCAGTTTTATCGGCTTCACACTCGGTGGGGAAAGCCCTTAAAAAAGGAGATTATGTGGTATACGAGTCAACTGTTTATCCTGGTTGTACTGAGGAAGATTGTATCCCAATTCTTGAAGCTGAAAGCGGGTTAAAATGTGGCATTGACTTTAAAGTGGGCTATTCACCCGAAAGAATTAATCCCGGAGATAAAGAGCATACCATTACAACCATTACAAAAGTGGTGTCGGGTTGCGATGATATTGCTCTGGATAATATTGCCAAGACCTATGAACTTATTGTTAAGGCCGGAGTACACCGCGCACCATCAATTAAAGTTGCTGAAGCTGCCAAGATTATCGAAAACACCCAACGCGATGTAAATATTGCCCTAATGAACGAACTGTCGATCATATTTAACCGAATGGGCATAAATACTTATGATGTGCTGGAAGCTGCTGGCACCAAATGGAACTTCCTGAGATTCTACCCCGGGTTGGTTGGCGGCCACTGTATTGGTGTGGACCCTTATTATCTGGTTTACAAGGCCAAAGAATACCGGTACCACCCTCAAATCATTAATAGCGGTCGTTTCGTTAACGACTCAATGGGGTTTTACACAGCAAAACAACTGGTGAAGAAACTCATTGCTGCAGGCAAGAATATTCAGAAATCTAAAGTGCTTATCATGGGAGTTACCTTCAAGGAAAATGTAAGCGATATCAGAAATTCTAAAGTGGCCGATGTAATCAATGAACTGAAGAGCTACGGTGTAAACCTGGATATAGTTGATCCATACGCCAATTCAATGGAACTTAAACATGAATATGGCTTCGCCCTATCTGAGAACATTACAAATGATTATGATGCAATAGTTGTGGCAGTAAATCACAAAGAATACCTGAAACTTAATGAAGAAAACTTTAAAAGCATGATGTCGGGAATCAAAAACCCCATTCTTGTTGATATAAAGGGTATTTATCGTAATAAAATCAAAGATATTCAATACTGGAGCCTTTAATACCAGGCAAATATTAGAAAATGGCAAAAATTATTGTTACGGGGGGAACAGGCTATATTGGTTCGCATACAGTAGTTGAACTTCAACAAAGTGGACATGAAGCGGTTATTATCGATAGTCTGGCCAATTCAACCCGGAAAATAGTGAATCAAATTGAAAAAATAACCGGTATTGCACCGGCTTTTCACCAATTTGATCTTTGCGACAAAAACCTGGTTGATCAGTTTTTTGATTCAAATCAGGATATTGATGGCGTTATACATTTTGCAGCCTACAAAGCGGTAGGCGAATCGTCTGAGTTTCCGCTCAGGTATTATCACAATAATCTTGTTTCGCTCATTAATTTGCTGGGAGCCATGAATGAAAACGGTTGCAATAACCTGGTATTTTCATCGTCGTGCACAGTTTATGGCCAACCCGAGAAGCTTCCGGTTGCCGAAGACGCCCCTGTTCAACCGGCCACCTCACCCTACGGTAATACCAAGCAAATATCAGAAGAGATAATATTTGATCAGGTAAAAACCACACCTTTGAAGGCAATCGCTCTCAGGTATTTCAACCCTATTGGGGCACACCAAAGCGCACTCATTGGCGAATTACCTTTGGGTATACCTAATAATCTAATCCCATTTATCACGCAGACTGCCATTGGGAAAAGAGAATCTCTTAAGGTATTCGGGAGTGATTATAATACCCCTGACGGAACTGCAGTAAGAGATTATATACATGTGGTTGACCTTGCAAAAGCGCATGTGATAGCAATTGAACGAATGAATCAAAAAAAGTCAACCTATGCATTTGAAGTCTTCAATCTGGGAACAGGCAATGGAAATAGCGTTCTGGAAGTAATTAAAGCCTTTGAGACAGTGAACAACTTAAAGCTAAACTACCAGGTTGTTGGCCGACGCGCTGGCGATACAGAACAAGTATGGGCTGATACTAAAAAAGCCAACAACGTGCTGGGTTGGAAAACAAAACTACCCCTTGAAGTTGCCTTAAAATCGGCCTGGGAATGGGAGAAAAACCTTGCAGCAGGAATACTTGACAAACCATAATACTCTATATGCAAAAAACAATTCTCATAACCGGGGGCGCCGGATTTATAGGTTCACATGTAGTAAGGGTATTTGTAAATAAATACCCCGAATATAATATTGTGAATCTTGACAAGTTAACTTATGCCGGGAATCTGGAAAACCTTCGCGATGTTGAAAGCTCCCCAAACTATGTTTTTGAAAAGGCTGATATAACTGATAACAAAACTGTTGTAAAGTTTTTTCAGAAATACAGTTTTGACGGTATTATACACCTGGCTGCCGAAAGCCACGTAGACCGTTCAATTGAAAACCCCATGGAATTTGTTTTTGCCAATGTAATCGGAACCATTAATCTGCTAAATGCAGCCAGAAGCAATTGGGGAAGTGATAGAACCAAACGTTTTTACCATATTTCAACCGACGAGGTCTATGGGTCACTGGACAATGAAGGGTTATTTACCGAAACTACCCCGTATGATCCTCGCAGCCCTTATTCAGCATCAAAAGCCAGCAGCGATCATTTTGTAAGGGCATGGCATCATACTTATGGGCTTCCGGTAGTAATATCGAATTGTTCAAATAATTACGGGCCCAACCAGTTTCCTGAAAAACTTCTGCCACTTTTTATCAATAATATTATAAACAACAAACCCTTGCCTGTGTACGGAAAGGGCGAAAATGTCAGAGACTGGCTTTTTGTTGTCGACCATGCCCGGGCCATCGACCTGATTTTCCATCAGGGAAAAATCGGAGACACCTATAATATTGGTGGACATAACGAATGGAAAAACATTGATTTAATAAGGCTTCTATGTAAATTGATGGACAAAAAACTGGGCCGGCCGGCCGGTACTTCCGAAAATCTTATTACGTATGTTAAAGACAGGGCAGGCCATGATTTAAGATATGCCATTGATGCATCTAAACTCCAGAAAGAGTTAGGATGGGTACCTTCATTGCAATTCGAAGAAGGCCTTGCCATAACCATTGATTGGTATCTCGAAAACAAACAATGGATAGACAATGTTACAACAGGCGATTATCAGAAATATTACAACAGGCAGTATATCGAGCGGGAAAAATAATTACGAAAAATAGCAACCTGCTATCAATGTAATTTATTGTGCTTATTTTTGCCTCCTATTTTGACAAAAATAGCCGAAATAATCGCTGATGTATCACACTCCTTATCATAATCAGGACCTTAGCAAATACAGTTTCCTCGTTACGGGAGGGGCAGGGTTTATTGGGTCCAACATAGTTGAATACCTGATCAGGTTCAATGCCGGCAAAGTAATTGTGCTCGACAACCTATCAACCGGAAACAGAAAAAACATTGAACCATATTTAAAAAACCCTGACTTTTCATTTATTGAAGGAGATATCAATCAATTCGATATCTGCATGGAAGCCTGCAAAGGAGTTGACTTTGTAAGCCACCAGGCCGCCCTGGGCTCCGTTCCACGATCGGTAAAAGACCCCATCGCCTCTAACCAGGCCAATGTTGATGGGTTCCTCAATATGTTGGTTGCGGCCAGGGATAATAGGGTAAAAAGGCTGGTTTATGCAAGTTCATCAAGTGTATATGGCGACAGTTTATCGCTACCTAAGGTGGAAAATCGCACCGGAAATCCTCTTTCGCCCTATGCAGTTACAAAAAAAGCAAATGAGCTTTATGCAAGTGTTTTCGCAGGCAATTACGGTATGGAGCTCGTCGGATTGCGATACTTTAATGTTTTTGGACCAAGGCAAAGCCCCACCGGGCCTTATGCAGCAGCCATTCCATTATTTCTTTCGGCAGTTTTGAATAATCAAAGCCCATGTATTTATGGCGAAGGAGAACAATCACGCGATTTCACCTTCATTGAAAACGCCGTGCAGGCCAACATTAAAGCTTTGTTTTGCCAATTGGAGGATCGTAAATCGCAGGTATTTAATATTGCTTTTGGACATCAAACCACCATCAATCAACTCTTCAGATATATTAAAGAAATTGCGGGCAGTGATTTACATGCTGTTTATCAGAACGAAAGAGCTGGCGATATTAAACATTCACTTGCTGATATTACAAAAGCGTCCACAATACTCAATTACAAACCTACTGTAAGTATTAAACAAGGATTAGAAATAACCTATCATTGGTTTAAAAATGAGTACTTTCCACATTTGAATTAGAACCAGAAAAATGTTCAGCGCACTCTTTAAAAGAAAAAGACTTAAGTATCCGGTTAGTCTGAACAGGCTGGTTGTAGACCTTCATTCTCATCTAATTCCAGGAATAGATGACGGTTCGCCAGATATGGAAACATCTGTGAAGTTAATAAAGGAGATGCGCGACCTGGGTTATAAAAAACTGATTACAACACCACATATTAGCAGCAATATTTTCAGAAATAATCCAGAGATTATTGACACCGGCCTTTCGGCTTTGCAGGCACGGTTAGCAAAAGAAAAAATAAATGTTAAAATAGAAGCTGCTGCTGAATACCTTATCGACGATGGTTTTGAAACCCTTCTTAAGGAAAACATGCTTAAAACATTCAGCAACAATTACATACTTATAGAACTGCCCTATTTTCATTTACCCCCAAATCTGTATGATGTAACCTTTGAACTTCAGATAAAAGGTTATAAAATTATGCTGGCGCATCCTGAAAGGTACCTTTATTGGTATAATGATATGTGTAAATATGAAGAACTCAAAGACAGGGGCATATTTTTCCAGCTTAACATGATTTCGCTCACCGGCCACTACTCACCCCAGGTCAAAAAAAACGCCGAAAAACTTATCGATGCCCAAATGATTGACTTTTTGGGATCAGACCTCCATAACTTTTACTACCTTGAATTATTGAAAAAATCGAGATACGCTATTTACATGGAAAAAGCCATTGAAAGCGGAAGGATTAAAAACCACCTGTTGTAGCCTCACATCACAAAACATAATATATGCAAAACTAACCTTCAATAATTCAGTTGAATAATCTGATTAAGTGGTTTTTATTTATATCTTTAAGTGAATTTTTACAAACGAAACAATTTCACAAACGAAAGCTACTATGAGTTCGGCAAAACAAACAAAAAAAACGACAGGGGATGAAAAAATTGTAATACCGAGTATTAAACGTTCAATACTCAAGAAACAGATTATCGATATATTTTACAGAGATGGGTTAAGAACTATAGCCGAACTTTGTGAAGCCACCAACAGCAGCATACCCTCCATAACAAACATAATGATTGAGTTTTCTGAAAGGGGGCTGGTAAAAAACTTCGGCATTGGAGAATCAAAAGGGGGCAGACGCCCTTCAATGTATGGTATTGACCCCAACGCTGCTTTTATAATGGGTATTGAATTAAGCCGCAATTTTTGCCGGCTTGGTATTTTCAACCTTCGTAACGAAGAAGTTACTCCCATCAAACAGATTGAAACAGGCTTGAATTCAAAAGAAAGTATTGTTTCTGTGATAAAGAATGAAACTGACGCCTATATCATCGAAAATAAAATTAACCCTTCCGCTGTACTGGGTTTCGGAATAAGTATTCCGGGACTTATTGACAAGAACATCGGAGTAAGCTACAGTTTCCCGCAATTTGAGAAGCGTTCGATAGAAGAATCGTTTAAAAATGTGCTGAACGGGGAAGTATGTATCGAAAATGACACTAAAACAATGGCTCTAAGCGAATTATGGTTTGGCCAAGCCAGAAACAAGAAAAATGTGCTTTTCATTAATATTGGTTCAGGAATAGGATTAGGAATAATTGCAGAGGGCGAGCTTTACCGCGGCCATTCGGGATTTAGCGGGGAGTTTGGGCATATTCAGATGGATACGGAAGGTGAGTTGTGTTATTGCGGGAAAATAGGTTGCCTTGAAACCATCGCTTCAGGCACTGCTCTTATCAACAAAGCCAGAGTGAAAATCAGGGACGGAAAAAATACCATCATCAAAAAGCTTGTAAACAATGATGAGACCAAAATAAAACTTCATCATATTATAAACGCAGCCAAGAATGGAGACCTTCTGGCAATAGAACTTATTGAGGAGGCTGGCGAATTCCTGGCAAAAGGAATTTCCACGCTTATACATCTTTTTAATCCCGAATCCATTATTATTGGTGGAGAAATGTCAGAAGCAGGTAATCTGATTATTAACCCGGTTGAACAAAAGCTCAATAAATACACAATGAGACTTTTAAAGCAGGATACTATCATCGAATTGTCACAACTGAATGAAAAATCGGGTATTCTTGGCACCTTACCCTTGGTGGCTGACAGGATTTTAAGCTAACATCCCGAAAATATTTCACCTTTGGCAACGTAAAACAAACATCCCGCTCTGAAGGAACAAACTCCAATAATCCGAGGAATAGGCCCGGCAAACCAAAGTAGTAAACATCGGGTTCCGAAGTATTGACGGGAAAAGCTATACGAGCTTAATACAATTTTTTTTATGGATGAAACAAGCATGTTTGCGAAAAAACACATACACCAACGAACCGAGTTTACGAGCTCGGCGAAGCCAAAATAGCAAACATGGAGTTCTCCCGTATTAACGGGAGATTTTAACTTAAAAATTATTCACGGATGAAACAAGCCCTTTCAAAAATAGTAGTAATCATCCTGGGAGCGATGATAACCTTTGTTTCATGCCATGACGACAAAAAATATTCCCCCAATAATCCTTTCGAACCGGTTGAAGTATTTGTAACTCCGGTACGACCGTCCGGGCAAAATCATGTAATTGAATTAAGGGCTGAACCTATTGAAACTGTAAGGGTAGCAATTATTGGATTAGGGATGCGTGGACAGGGAGCAGTGCGCCGGTTAAGCTTCATCAATGAAGCCTTGGTTGTGGCCCTGGCTGATGTGGTACCATCGTCGGTGGAGCAGGCACAGGCAACATTGCAAAAAATGGGACGCCCGGCTGCTGATGGCTATATAGGAGCCGAGGATTGGAAAGCCATTTGCCGACGCGATAATATAGACCTCATCTATATTTGTACCCATTGGGATCTTCACGCACCCATTGCAGTTTATGCTATGGAAAACGGAAAACATGTTGCCACTGAAATTCCGGCCGCATTAACAATAAATGAAGCCTGGCAACTGGTTAACACCGCTGAAAAAACCAGGCGGCACATGATGATGCTCGAAAACTGCAATTACGACTTTTTTGAGATGGCTACCCTCAATATGGTACAACAAGGTTTGCTGGGAGAAATTGTGCATGCCGAAGGTGCATATATTCATGACCTGCGCTCCATGCTCTTTGCTGAAGAAGGCGAACCCGGCCACTATTGGAATATGTGGCGATTGAAACATAATAAAGAGAAAAATGGGGCACTCTATCCTATGCATGGCCTGGGGCCTATTGCCCACGCCCTGAATATTCATCGTGGCGATCGGATGGAATTTCTTGTATCATTATCAAGCAATCAGTTTGGACTTTCTGCCTATGCCCGCAAAAAATTTAGAGAAGATTCACCTTATGCAACCGATAGCTACGCCAAAGGCGACATGAATACCACCATTATTAAAACAGCCCGTGGCAAAACCATTAAAATTCAGCACGATGTAACCAGTCCCCGACCCTACAGTCGTATCTATATGCTGAGTGGCACCAAAGGCTTTGCTCAGAAATGGCCATTGACAGGTATTTCCCTGGAACCTGAGGGTCATAGCTGGCTTACCAGCACCAAACTTGATTCATTGCTTAAGGTTTATGAACACCCTATTGTTAGAGAAGTTGGTGAAAAGGCACGCCAGGTTGGTGGCTACGGTGGAATGGATTTTATTATGGACTATCGTCTTATCTATTGCCTTCACCATGGCCTTCCTTTAGACCAGGATGTATACGATGCAGCCGAATGGTCGTCTATTATTGAACTTTCTCAGGTATCTGTGGCCAATAACGGGATGCCGGTAAAAATCCCTGATTTTACCAGAGGTGCATGGCAGGAACTGAAATCCATTACCTACCATAAAATCGATTGAACCGACATTTCATCCTCTTACCACCAGTACAGTTATATAAACCAGGTATAGCACAAGCAGAACTCCTCCCTGCCATCGTTCAAGTATTTTCTTGCGCGGAAAAAACAAGAATATGAAAAGCAGCAAACTGGCGATAATACCGGTAAAAACGTCGAAATTCAGTGAAGGGTTAAAAGGCAGCGGTTTGATTACAGCACTGGAACCAAGAACAAAGAAAATATTAAAGATATTTGACCCGATAACATTTCCAATCACAATATCCGAATTCCGTTTCATTGCTGCAACCACGCAGGTGGCAAGCTCTGGCAGCGAGGTACCCACCGCAACAATGGTAAGGCTTATCAATGCTTCACTTATTCCCATTCTGGAAGCAATAACAACTGCCCCATCAACAATCCATTTGCCGCCAACTACCAATCCTGCAATCCCTCCCAAAATCATGAGCCACGAACGCCATAATCCGTATATTTTAATCTCTGTATTCTCTTCTTTTTCGTCATGGGCAATGCTGAAAGTATAATACATGAAAAGAAGAAAAAAACCAAGCATTAGTATTCCATCGCTACGGGTTATGGTTGGGTCGAACCGATTATCAATAAAGGCATCGTTGGCAACTACAGCCAGAATAACTGCAGCCAGCAGGCTCAGCGGAACCTCCTTCCATTTGGTATTGTTATTTACAGTGAGTGGATAAATAATGGCTGAAATGCCCAATATGAGCAGTATATTGGTAATATTACTACCCAATATATTGCCCAGAGCAACATCGCCTTTTCCCTGAAAACTGGCTATTAGGTTTACCACCAGTTCGGGGCTCGATGTGCCAAGAGCAACTATGGTCAGGCCTATAACAATATCAGAAACCCTGAACCTGCGTGCCAGCGATGCAGCACCGTCTACAAGGAAATTTGCCCCATATATCAGCAGTAAAAACCCAAGGATGAAAAGAAGGTATATCATGCCCCAACGGTTTCAATGTCTTTATCAATTTTCTTTACGAGCCCCTGCAAAACGTTACCAGGACCAACTTCAACAAAACGTGTTGCACCATCGGCAATCATATTTAGCATTATCTGGGTCCATCGAACCGGAGATGTAAGCTGCGATACAAGATTGGTTTTGATTTTTTCGGGATCAGTAATTGGAAGTGCACTTACATTTTGATATACCGGGCAAACAGGAGCCCTGAATATGGTTTGGTTGATAGCTTCTGCGAGTTCGGCACGGGCAGGCTCCATAAGGGGAGAGTGGAAAGCGCCACCAACCTTAAGAGGCAGGGCACGTTTGGCTCCAGCTTCTTTAAGTTTTTCACAGGCAATATCCACCCCTTTGATACTACCTGAAATCACCAGCTGTCCGGGACTGTTATAATTGGCAGCAACAACTACTTCGCCGATGGATGCACATATTTCTTCAACCACTTTGTCATCAAGACCGAGAATAGCGGCCATGGTTGATGGTTCAGCATCACAGGCTTTCTGCATTGCCTGGGCACGCTTACTAACCAGCACAAGTCCGTCTTCAAAACTAAGAGCGCCTGCCGCAACAAGGGCCGAAAACTCTCCCAATGAATGACCGGCCACCATATCGGGTTTAAATGCATTGCCCAAGGTGCGGGCCAAAATTACTGAATGGAGAAAAATAGCGGGTTGGGTTACCTTTGTTTGCCTCAGGTCTTCGTCGGTGCCTGCAAACATAAGCTCGGTGATACGGAATTTAAGAATTTCGTTTGCCTTTTCGAAAAAGTCTCTGGCCAGAGGTGAATTGTCATAAAGGTCTTTACCCATTCCTATAAACTGGGCTCCCTGTCCGGGAAATACAAATGCTTGCTTCATAATGACAGTTGTTTAGTTTTAACAGGGTGCAAAATTAGGGATATTTTCTGAGCACCCCTGTTTGGAGCATAGTTTTTCCGGGAAATGAACCTACTTAAACTGGCTCATAGAAAAGAAATTCCTTAACCAATAAATAAACCCGACTTTAGAAAACTTAAATTGTAAGCATTTCTGCTTACAAATGTTTAGTTTTTCTTTAGTGGTTTGTCAAAATAGAAGTCACATAATCAATAA
>JBBISA010000065.1:0-21211 GCA_037441525.1 Bacteroidota bacterium | reverse complement strand
AGACTTAAAAAATAAAATCAAGCAATTTTAATTTTTACCGGACAATAGTGATTTATATTTAACCATTATAATTTCAACGGTTTACTAAACCATTTTAAATCTAAACTCATTCTTTTATTCATATTTTTAAAAAAAACCATCATATTATTAGTCGTGTTAATTGTGTGAATAAAAAAATTGTTGTTTTCTTGACAAGTGATATTATGAAATATTACTCACAAACAATCAACAAATAAATTTTATTAATATATTGAATTATAGGCGGTTGGATAGTTATTAACAATTTGTTAATCTTAACTTGGTTTGAAAAAAAATGACTTATCAACAACTTTTTGTTATGTTAAAATTGTTGAGTTAGTGTTAACATTTAATTAAAAGTAAACATCAAAAAATTTGTTTGTTAACAAAAAGTTTACATAGCATAGGATGGAAGAAAAAGTCAAGTTTATTTATCAAAAGAAATTCACCATAAATTGAGAAAATATCAACAACATAGTGTTGATATTTTTAAATAATTGATTTGCAGTAATTAATTTGTTTCTAAAATATTTAGATTCTCAGATTATAATTTTGTAACTGGTTGTATTAAAATGTTCTTCGATTAATAAGTAACTTTGAGTGTTATTTAACCGACAAATTATTTATAAACAATGATTGAAACTAACCAGGTGTTGGCCCTTGCTTCTGACCATGCAGGGTTTGAACTAAAGCAAATAGTAAAGGACTATCTTAAAAAGAAAGGCTACAGAACACACGATTTTGGTGCACATTCGGGAGAAAGTTCAGATTATCCGGATTATGTGCATCCACTTGCACACGCAATAGGCAGGGGAGATTTTAGCTACGGAATAATTTTGTGTGGAAGTGGTAATGGTGTGAATATCACTGCAAATAAACATCCACATATAAGATCGGCGCTTTCATGGATACCAGAAATAGCGGCTCTTGCTCGTATGCACAATAATGCGAATGTACTTGCCTTGCCAGCCAGATTTGTTACTGAGGAGGTTGCCATGAAAATTGTTGATGCTTTTCTTGAAACTCCCTTCGAAGGTGGGCGCCACCAGAAAAGAGTGGACAAAATTTCGTGCGATACCAATGATTGCTGACCATAGATGAACCAAGTCTCCGGAAAATTCATTACAGACAGCGAAGTCAAATCATTTGATTTAGAACATCGTTCTATTATCAGGTATAACATGGCTAAGTATGACATGGCAGTGAAGCGGGGGAAACAACAATATGCAAACCTTGAGCTTGCCAAACGACAAGCATCATTGAAAAAATACAAACCGATAGAGAACCTGGAAAATTCCTTGAAAGAATTTGATCAGAATTTCAGTAGGCGTGGTGGAAAAGTTTTATGGGCTCGCGATGCTGATGAGGCCAACAACTACATTATTGATATTCTTAAAAGAGTTGGGGCCAAATTGGTAGTGAAGTCCAAATCGATGGTAACTGAGGAGTTACAGCTGGAAAGTTTTCTCAAACCCCATGGAATTGAAACCATTGAAACTGATCTGGGAGAGTACATAGTTCAGATTTCGGATGATAAACCATACCACATTGTTACTCCGGTAATGCACCGGTCAGCAAAACAAATAGCTGCTATTTTTAACGAAAAATTTGCACTTGACCCAGAGAGCACTCCGCAGCAAATTACCAAATATGTCCGTAAAACTCTCAGACAGAAATTTCTTACGGCTGATGTGGGAATTACAGGGGCCAATTTCCTGATCTCATCAACAGGTTCGGTTGCATTAACTGAAAATGAGGGAAATGGCGTATTATCAATGTCGATGCCGCCGGTACACATTGTAGTTGCCGGCATTGAACGGGTTATAGAAAGTATTGATGATTTGCATCTTTACTGGCCATTGCTTGCAACATTTGGTACCGGTCAAAACATAACAGCCTATAACAGTATTGTAAATGGCCCGGCTCAGAAAGGAGAAATTGATGGCCCGAAAGAGATGTACGTTATATTGCTTGATAACGGGAGGAGCAATCTTCTGGCTCAAACGCCACAACGCAAGGCTTTATCGTGCATAAGATGCGGAGCATGCCTGAACGGTTGCCCGGTTTATCATAATATTGGCGGACATAGCTACGGCAGTGTTTACTCAGGTCCTATTGGAGCTGTAATTACCCCTCATCTGAAATCAATGCAAGAGTATAATCATTTGAGTTATGCAACATCTTTGTGTGGAAAGTGCACCGAGGTTTGCCCGGTAAAAATCCCGTTGCACCATTTACTATTGGAAAACCGCAACCAGGCAGTAAAAACAAACCTTCCAACTCGCCTGGAGAAGTGGGGTATGTATGCGTGGAAAAAAGTAATGATGAGCCGAAAACTTATGGATTATACAGGTTTTGGTGTAAAGAATTATATGCTTGGAAAGCTTTTTGCCGGAACATGGGGAAAAAGGCGCGAATTGCCCAAAGTAGCCAACAAATCATTCGCCCAGTTATGGCACGATCGGCAAGGTCGAAAATAGAAAAGCCTTAGAATCGTTTTAAAATAGTATTTACTGAACTCAGGTAGCCCCCGCCAAACAGGTTAAGATGAACCATCAGCGGGTATAAATTTGCTATTTCGACTCCCTGGAGCCAGTTTTTTTCAAGGGGAAAAATTTCGTTGTAGCCTTCATAGAAGTCGTTGGAAAAGCCCCCAAATAATCTGCTCATACCAATATCCATCAATCTGTGGCCATAGTAAACCGCCGGGTCGTAGATGCACGCCTGACCCTGAGGCCCCACCATGTAATTGCCGCTCCAGAGATCGCCGTGGAGAAGGGAGGGCTTTTCGGGGGGGAAAAAATCGGTTAGCGATGGATACATAGTTTCGAACATTTTGACGGTTTGCTGGTCTATGCGTCCATTATCGCGTGCCAATTTTATCTGGAATTCGAGCCGATGAGCGATAAAAAAGTCTATCCAGGTGGGGGCATGGGTATTAACCTGGGGCAAGCTGCCAATGTAGTTGTGATGATCGAGTCCGAAACACTCTGCGGAATTATTGTGTAAAACAGCCAGATTGTGGCCAAACAAGCGCATAAAATCAACCACATCCCTGCCCTGTTTTATAAATTCGAGCACCAGCATACTTATGTGGTTTAGTTTACCGGTACCAATAACATAGGGTATGTATAAACTTCCTGAATTTTTTAAGAGCATCAATCCTTTGGCTTCAGCTTCAAACATTCCGGGGAAAAGGTGGTCGTCATTCCATTTTGCAAACCAGCTGCCAGATTTAGTATCAACCCTGACAGCGCGATTTATGTCGCCACCCGACAGGGATTTAATGGAAATAATCTCGTCTCCTTCTCCATCATTCTTTGATAAGATGGATAGAAAAAGCTGATGGTTGAAATTTTGGCTCATGATAAATGATTTTTCAGCAAAAATAACCCTGTTTCTGAATATACTGGGCCCGAGTGGGATAACTTACTTTCATACAAACCGATTGAATCAACGAAGAATTGTTGAATTTCCAGATTCATGAATTTATTCTTCAACTCCGGAATTAGCTCTGAATCATTCAATCTTTTTATTCTACCAATGGTAAGATGTGGGCGGTATGGCCTTTCATCAACCATGAATCCTGATTTAATAGCACATTGCTTTAATTCCTGATGGATCGAGTTGAATCCCTGGGTTTTGTCTTCTATCCCCATCCATAAAACCAGGGGCGATTTGGCAGGTCCAAAATAACCAAATCCTTTTATGGTACAATTGAAAGATTGGTTGATGGTGGCAACTTTACCAATATTATGAAGGATTTCGGGTATTTTTTCGGGAGCGGTTTCACCAAGAAAATGATAGGTAATATGCATATTCATTGGGTCAGTCCAGGCTATCCGTTCCTTGTGCAATGAAGTTCTGATTTGATCAAGAGTGTTGATTAAAGTGCCCGATGGGTGGATTTTTGTAGCAATAAAGAGCCTTTTCATGTCGGGGGTATTATTTCGGAAAAAATTTTGCCATAAAAATAAAACCTTTAATTTTGCACTCCACAAACGGGGGATTAGCTCAGTTGGCTAGAGCGTTTGGCTGGCAGCCAAGAGGTCATCGGTTCGAGCCCGATATTCTCCACAAACCGGTACATTAAGTGCCGGTTTTTTTGTATCCACTCCCCTACTCTTCTGCATTGAGTTTATCGCCGGGGTCTTTTAATCTGAACCATTCCATTTTTTCATTTTGGTTCATTTCAATAATATCAGCAACCAGAAGGTTAACCAGCAGATTTTCTGCCAGATACCGTGGAATATTTACCAGACGGCTAAACTTGTTAAGGGTAATAAATGGGTTGTTTTGAAGGTATTGCAACAACATTTTTTCCTTATCGGAGTACTTAATCAAAGTCCCTGTATTGCTGCTTAGCCTTTTCCAGTATTTCAGCAACAGGGGGGTAGCTAAAATATTCTGGTCTTTGACACGTATATAGGCCAGCCATTTACCGTTTTCATTTTCGGCAAAACAAGGCCGGTTTTCAATGGGCGGAAAGTCTATTTCGAGCACGGTTTTACCATCAACATTCCAGGTTCGGTGGGCAAAGTCGAGTACTGGTTTGCAATACATTGATGCTGCCGCTTCAATCATATAAAATTCTTCGTCGGACCTTACACCGGCAATAACTCCATTGTCTTTGACGCCTATAAGAAGTTTGCCGCCGTCGGTATTTACAAAAGCAGAAAGGGTTCGGGCGATTTTACGCGAATCGTTTACCTGGAACTTAAAATCCTGTTTCTGGTGCTCGCCCTGAAGAATAAGTTTGTGAATGTAGGCACTCATACCGCTTATGAATTACATTGGCGGATTGAAAAAAATGTGTGTTGTTAATTTCTGATTGGCCTTTAGTAGGCCCTTTCGTTGCGTCCCTCAATGTAATTGATGAAAGATCGGTTGGCTACCTTGTTTCCACCGGGAGTTGGATAATTGCCTGTAAAATACCAGTCGCCAACGTGACCCGGACAAGCTTTGTGAAGGTCTTCAATGGTTTGAAAAACAATTTCTACTTCTGCCTGGACATCGGGGGTGTGAAGCATGCTGGCAATTTTTGCCGAAATTTCTTCGGGTGTAAATGGCTTGTAGATTTCCTTTACAAAATTTTCGACCTCTTCTTTGGGCAAGGATTCTGACTCCTTGCACCTACGGTACACTTCATTAATAAAATGGCTTTGTTTGGTATCGCGAAGCAATTCGATAGCGGCTTTAAAGGCTATAAAATCAGACAGTTTTGTCATATCAATACCATAACAATCGGGAAACCTTATCTGAGGAGCAGAGCTAACCACAATTATTTTTCGCGGGCCAAGGCGGTCGAGCATCTTAATGATACTTTTCTTGAGGGTTGTTCCGCGAACAATAGAGTCATCAATTACCACAAGGCTATCTTTAAATTCCGTTACCTGGCCGTAAGTAACATCGTAAACATGGGCTACAAGGTCGTCGCGCGAGGTATCTTCGGTGATGAATGTACGAAGCTTGGCGTCTTTTACTGCAATTTGCTCCATACGGGGTTTCAGGCTTAGAATTTCTTCCAGTTTATCAGGATCGAGATTACCTTGCAATTGCAGAATCCTGTCTTTTTTAACCTGGTCGCAAAACTCGTAGAGCCCTTCGGTCATCCCTTTGTAGGCAACTAGGGCAGTATTGGGTATATAGGAAAAAACTGTATTCTCAAGGTCGTAATTGATGGTTTTTAATATTGCAGGAACCAGCAATTTACCTAGTTTTTTTCTTTCCTTGTATATATCTGCATCTGTTCCGCGCGAAAAATAGATTCTTTCGAAGCTACATGATTTTCTGGGGAGTGGTTTCTGATATTCTTCAACGGTTACCCTCCCATCGCGCTTAACAATGAGAGCCCTGCCTGGCTTAAGCTCATGAATGGTTTCAATGGGTACCTTAAAGGCGGTTTGGATAACGGGTCGTTCGGATGTGGCAACAACGACTTCATCGTCCATATAATAGAAAGCCGGCCTTATACCAGAGGGGTCGCGCATGATAAAAGAATCACCATGGCCGAGCAAACCAGCCAGAACATAACCACCATCCCAGTATTTACTGGCATTTATTAATATGTTCTTTACATCTATATGTGTTGCCAGCAGAGGTGAAATATTCTTTTTGGAATACCCTTCCTTTTTGAATTTCCAGTAAAGGTCTTCATTTTCATCATCGAGGAAATGTCCAAGTTTTTCAAGGATGGTAACCGTATCAGATGTTTCATTTGGATGCTGGCCTATATTAATGAGGCTATCAAACAACTCATCAACATTGGTAAGGTTAAAATTACCTGCAATCATAAGGCTTTTCGACATCCAGTTGTTTTCTCTCAGAAAAGGATGGGTGTTTTCGATGGAATTGCGGCCAAATGTTCCATATCTGAGGTGACCAATGTAAAGTTCGCCATACATATCGATATGGTTTTTAAGCCAGTCAACATCTTTGAGGCGTTTTGTATTTTTGTCGTAGGTGGCTTCTACGTTGGCATGTATCTGGGAAAAAATATCCTTGATGGGGTTGGTTCGATTGCTGCGCAGACGGTTCATGTAACGGGTTCCGGGTTTCATATCGAATTTAACCACCCCTAGCCCGGCACCGTCCTGGCCTCTGTTGTGTTGTTTTTCCATGAGCAGGTACATTTTATCGGGGCCGTAAAAAGCAGTACCATATTTGGCCAAGTAATACTCAAGAGGCTTTAGCAGCCGAAGCATCACAATGCCACACTCGTGTTTGATAGAATCGCTCATTGAAGGTTGATATATTGAAGCGGCAAAGGTAATTAAAATTGAAGCAAGGAGCCACAAAGGATTATTGTATGATTACCCGCAGTGGATCAATCATATTGAATAATCGAAGAAAGGTGTTTTAAGTTCTTTAAAACCTACTTTTTTCAGGAGTTCATGTGCCTGGTGGAAATGATTTTCGAGCTGATCGGGATGGTGGGCATCCGAATTTACCATCATGGGGATGTTCAATTCCAGAATTTTATAAAGAATATCGGTTGATGGAAAATACTCATCAGTTTTTCCTGTGTAAACGCCTCTGGTGTTAAGTTCTATAATTGAGCCGTTGCGGGCTGCTGCTTCCAGGGTTTCGTCCACCAATCGAGTATACCAGTTTTCGGAGGTTGAAAACCACCGCTGCTTATTATGCATTTTCACTTTGTCGATATGCCCAATGATGTTGGGCTTCTGGGTTTCAATCATTTTGATGGATTGTCTGAAAAAGTCGGTAACGGCTGCTTTAAAATCACCCTGGTAAATTTCATTCACTCCATTGATATACCCTTCAAAAGGGCCATCGATAAACCAGATATTTCCACTTTGATGGCTTACCAGGTGAACCGAACCGATGTTGTAATCAAGGGGTGTATTCTTAGTGAATCCCTGAAAGTCTTCAGAATGGCCAGGAATGTAATCTATTTCAAGACCGAGATACAATTCAATCTTACCCTGATATTTTTCGATAAGATAACGTGCATCAGCCACATATTGCCTGAATTTTTCAGTTGTCAGGCTCCATTCGTTGTTAAAGGGGAGGGGGGAATGTGCAGAGAAACCCAATGCTTTAAAGTTTCGGGCGATGGCACTTTTTACATAATCTTCCATGGTTTCTTTGCCATCGCAGTGCAAGGAATGGGAATGAAAATTATAAAGGGGGATCATGGCTATGGTTGATGGATTAGGTTTTAGTTGGTTCGTGAGGCAATGAAAACGTTATAGAAACACATTACTTAACAGATTGTTTGCTCTGTTGAGCAATCCGGATGCGCGATGCAATCATATCAATAGCCACATGGTTCTCACCACCCTGCGGAACGATAATTTCTGCATAGCGTTTGGTGGGTTCAATAAACTGCAGGTGCATAGGTTTAACATAGCGTTCATAGTGTTCGAGCACATCGAGGAAAGAGCGCCCGCGTTCCTTAATATCGCGTTTGATTACCCGCATAAGCCTGTCATCAGAGTCTGCGTCAACAAAAATTTTAATGTCCATGCGCTCGCGCATCCTTGGGTTCGACATGATGAGGATTCCTTCCACAATAACTACATCTTTGGGTTCAATGGGGATAGTTTCATTGGAGCGTGCACAGGTGAGATACGAATAGATGGGCATTTGAATGGTTTGACCCTGCCGGAGCATGTCAAGATGTTTTACCAGGAGGCTGAATTCGATGGCGCTGGGATGGTCGAAGTTTATTTTGGCTCTTTGTTCGGGGGCAAGATGGCCATTGTCTTTGTAATATGAATCCTGACAGATAACCGTAACACTGTTTTTGGGCAACAGAGCCACAATTTTTTTCACAACGGTTGATTTTCCTGACCCGGAGCCACCGGCAATTCCTATAATTAACATCGTTAGTTTTTGGGGGATAAAAATAGGTTTTTTCAAATAAAAGGGAGCGGGAGAAATTAACTTTTTTGAAAGGAGTCAATTGCTAAAATGGTGAAAAATAATTACGTTTGTTTGATGTGTTTTGGTAACGATATTTCTCCATGGAAGCTGCCAATGAATTGAAATTTAAGATGTATTCTGACCCGTTGCAGTTTTTTCCTGCATTGCTTGCCGATATAAAAAATGCAACAAAGTATATTTACCTGGAGATTTACCGTTTCCGCAATGATCCCATCGGCATCCGTGTGCGCGACAATCTTATTGCCAAATGTCGCGAAGGTGTTAAAATAAGTCTGCTCATCGATTCGTGGGGGGCTGCATCCAACCATGCTTTTTTCCGTGACCTTACTGAATTGGGTGGCGAGGTGCGTTTTTTTAAGAAGGTAAGGCTTAGCTGGGATGCCTTAACCAAGAATCACCGGCGCGATCATCGCAAGATCATCGTTATCGACGACCAGATTACCTGGATAGGTTCGGCCAATATAGCCGGTTATGCCTTAAACTGGCGTGAGTCGGTTTTCAGGATAAAGGGCGATATAGCTACCTGTTTTAAGGACGTTATTGTTGAGAACATAAAAATCTACAATAAATACTTCTATGATAAAATTGCCTATACGCGTAAGATTGATTTTGGCGATTTCCAGATCATTCGCGATGTACCCAGCCTGACATTTCAGCCCGTTCAGCGCAAGCTCCTGGAAATGATTCGCAATGCCCAGCATGAAATTTTCCTTGAAACACCTTACTTTCTTCCAGGAAGCCGCTTGCGCAAAGCTCTGGCCGATGCATCGGCAAGGGGAGTGAGGGTAAATATCATCATTCCCAAAAATTCAGATATGCATATTCTTGATGTTTTATCTGGGAAATACCTTGGGGGGCTTGCAAGAGCAGGGGTTCTCATATACCAGTACGTTCCGCAAAATCTGCATGCTAAATTATTTCTGGTCGACCGCAAGTACTTTATGATAGGTTCAGCAAATTTCGATTACCGCAGTTTCCGCTATCAGCATGAAATATGTTTGTATGGCGAAAATAAATCGCTGAACCGGCAATTGATGGCTCATTTTCATGAAAGCATGAACCAGTCAGAACACTTCAACTACATTCGCTGGCAAAACCGAGCGTATGTGCAACGGTTGTTTGAATCGATGCTGGTACCTTTCAGGCATTTGTTTTAAGGTTGAGGATAAGGTTGAGAATGAGGTTGAGAAAGTTGAGTTTAGAATTTTGAATTGTTTACTTCTTGAGGACTCTGCCACCATAGGCAAAGCGGCGGTCGTAATACTCCTCATCAAGGCTGCTGATAATAACGCCGCGTGATGTGCTGGAATGTACAAAGCGGTTATTGCTGATATAAACTCCTACATGCGAAATTTTGCGGTTGTTGATCTTGAAAAAAACAAGGTCTCCTTCTTTGAGTTGCCTGCGGTTTACTTTTCGTGTTCGTTGTGTCATATCAACCGTGGCTCTCGACAGGTCAATATTATATACTTTGCGGTAAATGTGGGTTGCCAGTCCTGAACAATCGACCCCGCTTCGGGTGGTGCCACCGTGCCGGTAGGGTGTGCCGAGCCATGCAACTATCTCTGTAAGCAACTCCGGGTTTTCATTGCCATTTAAGGCGTAGCCCAGTCGTTGCGATTTGGTTTCATAAAACTGCCTGGTTTCGGTAATGGTTGCCGAGCGTCGCGATTGCGACTGGCGACGGGTTTCATCGCGGGGTGTTTCCCGGTAGGAGGGGGTTTCGCGAAGGTAACTGCAGCTGTTGAAAATAACAGCAATTACAAGTATTAGTATTGATTTTTGAAGTGTTTTTACAACCATTAATCTGGTTTGGTTTATATTAAGTAACAGCAGAGTCAAGTTTTTTACATGAATAATTCCAACTCTAATAGGTCGTGTTCTAATTGAGCTAATTTTTTATGGTTCATAAGCGCCTAATCATTAAATCTGAAATTTCTTTTTCCTGCCATACCGTTTCGCAATCTTTTATCGAAGGCCTGTTCTGTCTGTTTCCGAAGATATTCAGTATCGAAATACCACAGCAATGATTTTTCCTTATAATCAATATAGGTTTCATTGCTTCGGGTAAAAATAAGTTCCCCGGTGCATGTTACTTCCCGGGCAAAAGCAGGGTCTTTTTCATAAAGTCCGTTAGCAATAACTATATCAGTTTTTATCCCCACAATCATTTCACTCCTGGCGTGCAATGCCCCAACAGTTAACAGGTCATAGCCCTCTTCAAGAAGCACGGCAATATCAATATCCCTGAACCTTTCCCCCTTGAGAAATGAGCCAAAGATCACGGCAAAAATCACTTTTTCCTGCCTTGAGAAAAATTCAGTTAGTTTTTCAATAATGCGGTCTTTATCCATAGCTTTTTATACTTATCATCAAAGCTACACAAAACCGGGATAACTGGAGCGGGATTTAACGGAACATTAGCCGCAATGGAGGAACTCCTTTACCAGTTTCATGGTTTCCTCGCGGTTGGGTGCCACCTTTTCGCGCAGGTACTCATCGTTGTATTGGCGAAGGTTGCGGGCTGTACCCAGCAATAAGCCTTCAGTAAATACATCGTGTTGTTTAAAAACATGGGCCTTTTGCAGCAGAAAGTCAGCTGCCTGGCTGCAGGAGTAGGGGAGTTGTGCCAGCTGCGATTGACGCGACTTATGTTTTTCTTCAAAAATGTTCACATCAACAAAGGTGCGGTCGGCAAACTCAAGACTGTTCTCCATTTCGAAGCCGTGCCGTGCTCCTACGCACAAACCTGCGATGAGCAGGTATATATTGGCCGACCCGTCGGGGCAGCGAAACTCAAAGGTTGATTTATCGCTGAAGTCGCGGTTGTAGGTTTCTTCGCGGGGGTTAGCTGTGGCAATCATGTCGCCGGTACCCACCCAACCCAGGGGTACCCTTATCAGGGCCGAGCGGTTGCGCATACCCCAGCAAACGTTGGTGGGAGCTTCCTGGTGGGGCACCAGCCTGAAATAGCTCGTAGGGATGGTATTGCCAAAAGCCGACAGGGCAGGGGCAATGTCGAGAATTCCGGCAATAACCTTGCGCGCCACATCGCTGATCCTGCCATCGTCAAGGGTTACATTTTTACCATCTTTCATAGGGCGCATGTGGAAATGAAGGCCACTTCCGGCTTTGCCTGCGGTAATCTTTGGTGCAAAACTAATAGTAACACCATATTTGTATCCTACTTCACGAAGTATCCACTTGGCAATGATGAGCTGGTCGGCAGCATCTTCAACGTTGGTAGGCAGAAATTCTATTTCGTTCTGCTCGTATTCGTGCTCCTCATCAGAAAAATTGCCCACTTCTGAGTGGCTGTATTTGATAAGAGCGCCCGTTTGTGCCATAGCCATCATAGCTTCAACACGCAACTGCTCCCATTTCACAAAAGGAGCTGATTCGTGATAGCCCTTTTGGTCGGTGGCTTTATATAATTCGTTTTTCTGACTGATGACGTAATATTCTATTTCGCCCATCACTTCAAGCGAATACCCGGTTTTTTCAACCAGGGCTTTGTGGGCTTTGCGCATAATATTGCCCGGTGCACTGGCCAGTGGTTTCCCATCCTTGTCGAAATAGCTGCAAAGGATATCAACCGCAGGAACAGGGGAAAAAGGATTGAGAAAGGCAGTTTTGAACCGGGGCACCACATAAAGGTCGCTGCTACCGGCTTCGAGGAAATTAAAGAGGCTGCTTCCATCTACCCGCTCACCGGTTGAAAGGATACTCATAAGATGATCGTGACCCTGCAAAACAAAATTGAGGGCCTTTAGCCGCCCATCGCCACCAACATAGCGAAAGTTGACCATCTTTATAGCGTTATTTTCTATATAATTGATAATGTCGGCTTTGGTGAAATCACGTGCAGGTTTCTGGAGGTACCGCACTAGGGGATTGGGGTTAAGGGCAAAAGGGCCGGTTGGCATAAGGTGTTAGGATTTATTGGATTAGGGATGTGTTTTGATAAAATTGGCGCGAAATTACTTAAAATATACTATATCTTTGATGGTTAAAATTCTATTAAACCGGAAAACAAAGGGTGTCGGAAACGGAATTTTTCCCAATCGATTTTTAGCATCAAAAAGGGAAAAAATTTCCTTTTCAGAAACAGTTATGAACATGTTTATTAATAATATGTATCTGGGCAATTACCGTTTCAACAATCTGAAAAAGGAATTTACATACTATGCCCGTTTTCATGTAGAAAAATTTTGCCAACAGGATATTTCTATTTTAAATTACACATAATCACAAACATAGAAACATTTAAATTAAGTGTTTTCATAGTAAATAATTAATTTCCGGAAAGAAATCCGGAGTAAAAAAGTATCCAAAACCAGAAATAATGAATTCAAGAGATAGCAACAGTTGTGTATTTTGGCGTATAAAAAATTCCAAGAAACACGGATAATAATCGAGGGTTAACCGAAGCACACTGTGATGTAATTTTGATAAACGAATTCTATATCAACCAATAACACAATTTCATGGAGTTTTTATGTTTCAACAAAAGATAAAAAAACCAAAACTTAAGCAGGCATAAAAAATACTTTCCAAAGAAAAACCCAGGTTCGCCATAAATATCAACACAAATGAAAAAATTATTAACAACAGTTTTATCCGGAAAAGATATAACAAAAACAAGCCAAGCTTTTAAGAAGCTGGTTTTTTTGTTGGCATTATGCATCTTTTCACTTACAAGCCTGATGGCGCAAACTACATATTATTCCTATGCCGGCGTGGTTAATGATCCTGGCAAGGTATGGAATAACAAATTCACCTGGACCACTGATGATACCGGTGCCACATCAGAAGGAGAAAAAGTTCCTGGCAATGATGACAAGGTGGTGATCCTTCCGGGAGTAACAGTTACGTTGAATGCCAATGTTGCAACAACAGGCCTGGATATTGAGATAAGGGCAGGAGGCACTCTGGTATTGGGCACTTCTGAGTTTCTGGCAGTTATAAAACTTTCAGGGAGTGGTACCCTGGTAATTGGTAAAAGCTATTATCCTCAGGTAACCGGGGCTCATGAATTTGTTTCGCCAGGAGGCGGAACTGTGGTATTCCAGGGTTTCCCTGGTTTAATCCCCACTAACTTAACTACAGCGGCAAATATAATTCTCAGAAATAATGCTTTAATAAGCCTAGGCAATAATCTTACTCTTCATGGCAACTTATCTTTAGAAAACAATTCACGCTTTACTATTGGCAACTCAGCTTCGGCCAGAAGCCTACGCATAGGGGGTAATTTGAACATTTCAACAAATGCCCGGCTTGATGTAGCTTCCTTTAATACTATCCACAACATTGAGTTAATGGGCAATATGGCAGCTAACGGCGATGTTGTTTTAAGCAATAATACACAATACGCAACAGCTTCCAATGGAGCAGCAATTTTTACTTTTAAAGGGGCCACCGATAATGAACTTACGGGTAGCGGAGGGCAAGCGATCTTCTACCAGCTTATTATTGATAAAGGTTCGGACCCTACGTTTGTTTTAGATGTTCAAAAATCAATCTCCCTTTTTGCACCCATTGGTTTGTCCAATGGTAACAGTGGCGATCCAAACAACCCGGTTATCAACAAGTCGTTGTGGCTAAAAAATGGTACCTTAAAACTGGGAAGCGCTGTAAATATACCTGCGCTAACCAGCGGAGGCAACGATTTTTTTATTCCATTGAATGCCAGGTTATGGATTGATGGAGCCACAGTTCATTCAACCCAAAACCCAGTGGGTTCAACATCCAATACCGGATTTACTGTTATCGGAGTTTTACACATAACCAGTGGCGAACTGAAAACCAACAATTCTGCAGGGATAGTTTACCGGGGAACTGCGCAAATACTTATTGAGGGAGGAAATGTGCAAATTTCGCAATTCAGACCATCAACAGCGGAAGGAATACATCAGGCATCATGGAGGCAAAGGGGGGGCGTTGTTACCATTGATGGAGGAGGTGAAACCAATGATACCTTTGCCAGGTTTTCATTACCCCTTGCAACTCATTCGTTCGAAATGAGCGGAGGAACCCTGAATCTATCCACACCCGATGGTGTAAATAATGCACTTGGCGTTGTAATAGGTTCTTCATCGGGCAATATCTCCGTTACCGGGGGTACTGTGAATATTACAGTTGGAAACAATCGCAATTTTGTGGTTACTTCAACGGCTCCTTTCTTTCATCTTAATGTTTATAAAACTGGTGCCACGGCAAGAGACCTCATACTGGATGCCATCACCCATGGTCTGGGTGCCAACACAGCCCAGCCATTGGTGGTGAACGGCAACCTTACCCTGCACAGCAATGCCCGGCTAAATGCCAATGGAAACAATCTTACCTTACTCGGAAATCTGAATATTGCCGCCACAGCAGTTTATGTTCCGGGTGTAAACACTACTGTTTTTTCAGGTGCATCAGCGGTAACACGCACTTTAACCATTGATAACAATGCATCCACATTTCACCATACCAGGTTTGTAAATGCCAATTATACATTTGCAGGCACAATAAATCCTTTGCGCGTTACAGGAGACCTTGAGCAAACCGGTGCCGGTAGTATCCTTAATATGGGAGGTAAAAACCTTGAAGTATCAGGCAATATAACCCTGGGCAACCATTCTTCCAATCCGGTAAGATGGAACAACGCACCCAGGCTGACCCTTACCGGTGGCAGTGCAGCATCTCAATTGCGTATCCGTGGATGGTATGGCAATGGCCCGGTAAGAATTGTATTGAATAAGGCGCTGGGTGCAAGCATTCTTGAACACACCGACCTGGGAGAAACCATTCTCGAATTGCAAGCCGGTGTATTTTACATTGGCTCTAATTTACTTTCGACCAACAAACCTATTGCAGGTGCTCCGTTTAGCAACACCAAAATGATTCGCACCAACGGTTTGGCGGGCGATGAAGGTTATCGGTTGCAAATAACCCACAATGGGGGATCGAATGATATTATTTTCCCTGTTGGTGTAGCATCGAAGTACACACAATTGAGAATGAATGTAAATGGAGCCAATACAATTACTGCTGTCAATGGGTATTATTACACAGTTGTACCTGTAAATACCCATCATCCTTTAGTAGAATCAGGTGAAAAAGATAAAGTTCTGCAATTTTATTGGATGACCGATGCTGAAATTCTGAATCCAGTCACCGGTCTTGTTTTTAGCAATTATTTTACCTATATTCCTGCTGATATACAGGGGGCTACCATTAATTATCGTAACTGGTACCTCCGGTTTATTAATAATGAACCTCAAAGTTGGGCAAATTTTAATAATTTTTCGACCAATCCACCACCAACAATGTATTTTGGACCTGGTGGCATAGGCTTTATTTCAGCACATTTTACCGCAGGGGGTAACAATACCTTCCAGGCTGCTGGAGCTGCAGCAGTTTTTTACAGTAAAAACAGCGGAAACTGGAATGACCCCAACACCTGGACCGCAAGCTCAACACACAGCGGAGGTAACTATCCAGGCAATAGTACGCCAAACAATCAAAGTATGGTTGTAATTGCACCGCAGCATACTATAACAGTTCCAAGCAATATTAAAGCGGAGGCATTATCAGTCAGATTAAGGAGTAATGGTACCCAAAGAGCAATACTTGACCTTCAAACCACAGCAGGGGATGAATTTGGTAGTATTGTTGGTGATGGTATATTGCGCCTTTCATCGGAATTTTTGCCCAGAAATCCCAACAACCCGGGCGACCCTTTTTCAAGCTTAAGTATTTTCCAACCCATCGATGGCGGCATTATTGAGTATTACGGAACAAACAATTACACGCTCACCAACAGTTTCACCCAGTATTACAACGTATGGTTTTCTGGTACGGGCATAAAAACCCTCCCTGCCAATGTAAATTTCCATGGGCAGGTGATTCTCAGAAACAAAGCCTTTGTGCGCACCAACAACACAACGGCAGGTAGCGTAAACTTTAACGGAGAAGTTATTTTTAATGAAACCAGCACTGCAGAGGCAGATCAGAATATTTTTCAACTTTCAGCCGGAGCATCCTCAACCGTAAATTTTCCTGGTGTTCTTGACCTTCGAGAATCAGGTACCCTAAGGGTTGAAAACTCAGCCACAGCCCGCTTACACAATATATATCTGAGTGGAGAAATTACTTCTGCAGCAGGCAGGGTAACCCTTTCTGATGCCGGCAATGTAAAGGCCAACCTATGGTTGCAGGGCAGCAGCAATATGAATCTGGGTAGTGGCGCCACCGGAGGCACCTGGAGATTTCACCGTTTGATAATAGATAAAACCGTGCTTGCAAACCAGGTTGTGGTGGGTCGAAAAATTGAACTTACGGGAGCCACCGATGGAACAGAAAAAGCCCTGGAAATAAGAAGGGGAAGCCTTCACCTTCAGGGAAATAATGGCACGGATATTACACTTTCATCAGGCGGAGCCGACTTTGCAATCCCATCGCTATCATCTTTAAATGTTGAAGGGAATAATATAGTGCGCACCACAGGCACTACAGGCATTAATCTGGAGGGCGAGCTCAAATTCCGGGGCCAGGCTCAGGGCTTTTTCACCGGAACCGCCAATACCTTGCGCTATGGTGTATCGGGTACAGCAGCTCTTGAAATGCACGATCAGGCATCTGTTCAGTTCAGCGGCCAAATCATTCAGCAAACCAACGGAAAACTCAACCTTCTGCTAACAGGGCAAAGCCGGCTTATTGTGGGCACCCAGGCGCCTTCTGTTGCAGGGAAGCCTGTATTGGAGATACTTACTGACGGTGCATTTCGACTGATTTCCCCGGCTACATTAACCATTGCTCATGGGCAAGGTGCTTCCACCGCAGCGCTCAGGCTCGAGGCAAGCACTTATGAAGTAACCGGAACCATCATCCTGGGGCATACAACAACATCTGCAGGGCAGCAAATGGGAATAATGAGCAGTGTTCCCCTTAACCAGATTCAGGTAAGGGGCACCAACAGCCCCGAGGCATTTATCCTTACGCACAATCTTACACTTACCCAACCGGTAACATCGCTCGATATAGGAACTGGGACCTTCAGTACCCGGGGCCGACAGCTAAATCTTGCAGGCAGAATCATCAACAACGGCACTTTCACCGGCTCCACCAACGACCTGGTTACCTTTACCGAAAGCCAGCTCCTGCAATCCATTACAGGCACCGGAACCACAAACTTTCATAACCTTACCCTTCAGAGTTCGAATGGTGTTGGTTTGCAAAAAAACATCACAGTTGCCGGAACACTCGATATAGCAGGAGGTTTCCTCAACGACCAGGGGAATACAATATGGTCAGGTGGCAATGTGAACTTCACAGGTAACCATGTAAGCCCGGCAGGTACCGGCGGCCTTGTACTCAACGGAACCATCAACCAGGACCTCAGCGGCAGTGGCAGTATTGGTCGGCTTACCATCAACAAGGCTGCAGGCCAGGCAAGGGCAACCAGCAATATTACCCTGTCTCAAAACCTGCGGCTCGAAAACGGGATATTCAACATTCAGAGCCATCTGCTAACCTTAAACCAGAATGTAAGAATAGAACCCATAGGCACTGGTTTTAGTTCCGGCAAAATGATTTTAACATCAGGAAGCGCAACCGGCAACCAGGGCATCAGAAAGATATTCTCAGCAGCCGATCAGTCGGGCGAATTTACTTTCCCCCTGGGTGTGGCCAGCAAATATACTCCGCTGCTTATTTCCAATATGAATATTCCGGAGGGCAGAAGCATTACCATGTACCCGGTAAACCAGGTTCACCCCAACATTGCAGCCCAGGGAGTTCCCAGCCAGGTTTTGCAGTATTACTGGGTGGTAAACTCTGACCTGGGAACGCAAACAATGAGTGCCGACATGGCGTTCAGGTACATCCCAACCGATGTAGGGGGCACCCTTAACAACAACTACTTTACAGCACAATTGCGCAATTTGCTTACTCCGCCAATCTGGTTGAAGCTGTATGGTTTTGTTGATCCTATGCTCATCGACGCAGGCAACAACCTTATTAAATTCCAACCCCGCAACGACAATGAGGCTTTTATCGATGGCGATTACACCGCAGGTATATCTACTGCCATACCTACCAATGTGGAAGTGTTTGCCACCAAAAGGAATACAACCGGCAACTGGCACGATCCCGCACTTTGGGTAGGAGGAGCAATACCCGTGGAAGGTGCTGCGGCACTTATTGACGAAGGAGCCGTTGTAACCATCAACCAGGACCGCGTAAGGGTTTATCAGACACAGATTACCGGCCATTTAAAGATCAATCCCAGCACCACCCTGCACAACCTGGGTATCATAGCCGGCAATGGCACCGTTGAAGTAGAAGGCATCGGCGACGGCCAAGTCATTAACTTCCCCGGAAGGTTCAGCGAATTTGCTGCCAGAGACGGCTCAACCATCATTTTAGGTGGTTTGGGTGGATTGCTGCCAACGAATATTCTAACATATAATAATTTGATTGTGAGGGGGAGTGGCACCAAAACCTTACCTGCTTTTTTTATCACAATAACCGGCAATCTTAATGTTCAGGCAGGTACTTTCAGATTACAACATGATCTGGAATTAAGAGGAGATTTAACATTAAGCAGTGGTGCATCTTTTCAAGTTAGTCTTAGATTAGTTCGCTTCAAAGGTAACCGACATCAATTAATATCAGGTGCATTTACGGGGGCTAATAGGTTCTACAATTTTGAAATTGACAATAGTCAAGGGATTACTTTAAATAGCAATGTCGACGTAAACAGATATCTTTTTTTGAGAAATGGAATTATCTATGTTTCAGAAGGCTTTAGTTTAATTTTAAGCTATCATGGCGGACATTATGAGTGGCGAAATACGGATATTAAAAACCGTAATAGTTATATAAGCGGAAAGTTGACAAGAGCGTTAGCTATCCAAACAGGAGTATTCAATACACCCGAAAAATGGTTATTCCCAGTTGGAAAAGGAAACCTAAGACGAATGGTTGATATCTCCAATCTGACTCAGGCTGGTAACTGGACAGTTGAATATTTCCCTGAGAACCCCAGGAAAATTGTCGAATTTAATCCACCAAGTTCTGTCGCTAACGTATTGGAGGCTGTAAGCCAATACGAATACTGGGTTGTGCTACCACCAGGTTCGGGTCTTTCCCTCGATCTTGAACTCCAATACAGTGCTTACAGCAATCTCAATGATGGATTGTCAAGCTTCGCCCAAAACATCACCCTTGCCTATCTTCAGAATCCGGTGTGGAGGTCTATGTTTGGGGGAATAGAGGCAATTGTCAGTACCAACAGGATAAGATTTAACGGGGTACAATTTCCAACGACCAAAAGTACCGAGGTAATTATGACATTTGGCGCCAAAAGCCTGCTAAGTTCACCGCTACCCATCGAGCTCCTTTTCTTTACCGGAAAAATAATGGATGGCAGGTCGCGGCTGGAATGGGTAACGGCATCTGAAACTAATAACGATTTTTTTACCCTTGAACGCAGTGCCGATGGCAATCAATGGCAGGTATTGGGAACGGTAAACAGCAAAGCCGAAAATGGTTTCAGCACCCATAGTATCCACTATATATACTTTGATGAAAATCCACTGGATGGAATTAGCTATTACCGGTTAAAACAAACCGATTTCGACGGAGCTTTCACCTACAGTCAGCCCATTGCACTGCAGTGGAATAGCGCGGCGCTTGTTAATTTTCTGCTGTTTCCCAATCCATCAAGCGGAAGGTCTTTTACTGTAAGTGCCACAGGGCTGCAACCCTGGGATAAGACCATAGTTGCCATTACCGATATGAATGGACGCCTTCTTTGGGAGGAGCCACTGGAGGCATCCCCGGAAGGGTTTGTTCACTCAACCATTCAGGCGGGAGTAGCTCTTCCTAAAGGCTTGTATCTGGTATCATTAACAACATCATCATCGCGCAACGTTGTCCGTATGGCAGTACGTTAATTACAGTTAAGTGATATAATTCTTTCGATACCTTATCCCGGGAATGGCCATTGATCAGCAGCGATCATTGGTCATTCCCGGATTTAATTGATGCAAAACATAAGGGGGTTATTAAACCGAATTCTCTAAATTTGCACCCACGCAAAACCCGTAGGCCCCGCTTTTTCAAAAAAAATGGTGGGACTGAAAGGGCGAAGCTGTAATATTGAGAGAGGTTGAGAAGGGTTGAGATTGATGTTGAGAGGTTTGAGAAGGGTTGAGATGGAGGTTGAGATGGAGGTTGAGAAGGGTTGAGAACGTTTAAAATGGATGAGGCAATATGCAAAAGTTCCCATTTGAAAAATTAGTTGTTTGGCAGGATACGCGGGCAATGATAAAAAAGCTATATCTGATTACCAGTAACTATCCGGACAATGAAAAATTTGGTCTGGTTAATCAAATGCGCAGGGCTGCCATCTCCATATCATCCAATTTAGCTGAAGGATCATCCAGAACCGGAACAAAAGATCAGGCACATTTCTATCAAATTGCCTACTCCAGCGCAATGGAATTACTAAATCAGATTATTTTAAGCTACGACCTTGACTTTATCAAAGAAAACCAATATACAGACATCCGAACCGAAATAGAATCAATTACTTACAAGATTAATTCACTAAGAAAAGCCATTTTGAGAAAAGTTGAGAATGGTTTAGAAAGTTGAGAATAGCACTCTCAACCTCCATCTCAACCCTTCTCAACCCACTCAACATCTCTCAATCTTAACCTTAACCTCAACATCAATATTAAAGATACTGATCGCACCAAGGCTGATATATTGTACCAGATTGACCAGGTAA
>JBBISA010000064.1:0-21217 GCA_037441525.1 Bacteroidota bacterium | reverse complement strand
CTGTACAAAATTAAAATGTTAATTTATGTCCAGCTAATTAGGGGGTTAAGACACTTTCAGGACTTGGTGCAACACTTGAAGCGTTAGGAAAACAAGGCATCTTTCTGAAATACGACAAAATTCATAAAGTGCTTGGTGAAGGTAATTTTGTTCTTGTTGTTAGTGAAGGACACTTCGGCAAAGACAACAACGCATTTTATGACTTGTTCCGAGTTGAGAACGGAAAAATTGCCGAGCATTGGGACGTAATTGAACCAATGACACCAAAAGAAAATTGGAAGAATAATAATGGTAAATTCTAAATATTGCAGATATGGATAAGCTACTCTTAAAATTCATTGTTAGTATTATAATTTTTGGAACCTACAGCATCCAAAGTTTTGGGCAAACTTTCTATGAAGATGCAGAAAGAGGCGCTATCAAAGGAGTACTTGATGACTATATGATTTCTATAAACGAAGCAGATACTGTTTTGGGAAGCAAAGTTTTTCTTACAAGTGAAAAGGTGAATTTTATTCATCCCCGAAAGCATGAAATGGGATGGGAAAATATCAAAAGTGGTATTTATGAGATGTTTGGCAGTAGATTCTCTAAGCGGAATTTGAAGAGCACTGAAGAAATTATAACCTTCTTTGATGATGTGGCAATTCTGGAGTTCTACTGGGTTTTTGATGCCATATTTAACGATGAAGATGCCACCTCCCTTCAAACAAAGGGTCGTGAGACCCAGGTTTTGAAAAAGTATGGGGACGATTGGAAAATTATCCATGTTCATTATTCCAGTATGCCAGTTACAGGTGAAAGAGAAGGGTTTTGATATGGGTTCAATTTCAATAATAGTTATATGTTAATCAAACGTTATTAACTTTAGAAAAGTCTTGACAATAGAAAGTCAGAGCTTTAGTATATTTTTACAGACTGAACACCAAAGAAGGGAAGCCGATAACATCGTGTATAAGTAATGGCGGGGTTTGCAGCGTATTCAGGCGTTCTACCTCGCATTAAGTTTACTGTAACTTGATAGGAATGTGCCACGTATTCCGCTACTACTCATACACGTAACCGTTAAGAATTACCGGAAAATTCATTATTAAAAAGTGATCAGCCAAAACTAAAACGTTGTTTTTAACCAACATTATCCTCCATCCCAAAAAGAATTGTGGTGATATTGCAAGCGATTTATAAATTGATTTGTTAAACCCGGCTTTAGAAAAACTTTATTTGTAAGCATTTCTGATTACAAATAATTAGTTTTTCTTATGCGATTTGTCATTTTATAATACACATAATCAATAACTTAAGGCTCTATGTTTCTTATGACTGTCATTAAAAAAAATCGGCTAAAGACAAATTTGGGTTAAGCCCTTTCTGGGTTAAAGGCTTCTGCGAAAGCCCGATCCCGCAAAAAGCCGAGACACAGCACCTGAAACCTGACACCTGATACCCCATCCCCGATACCCCATCTCATCTAAAGCGAGACACGGCACCAAATCCCTGGCCCCCAATAAAGTAATCAACACCTCGATCCGGGTATTTTATCCAACATAATATATTTATTAACATTCTTGATTGACCTTTAACAAACATTTAGCCTACATTTGTTTTGTTATTCAATTCATTGTAGCATAACGAATAAATAAAACAAATTTATTTGGCCAGGCAAGCAAAGCAAACAGCAAAATTAATCTCATTTAAAACCATTGCGTTTTACAGGTAATTTCAAAAATATCAACCAACTAAAGTTTCAGAAAATGGAAAATTACATAAGCATTGCAAGAAAAGGCATCGCCCTTTGGGTAATGACCGTATTATTAACCTTTACACTAAAGGCATGTGGTAAGGATGATTATCCCATAGGTACTATTACATTGACCACATCAGCTCCTTTTGTAGAGTTATTTATTGAAACAAAAGAAGGGTCTGAAAATTTTACAATTGATTGGGGTGATGGCAGGAGAAGCAATCTAAAAACACCAAATGCGGATGGACTTTCAATTCAAAATGAATATTCCGGCAATATCTTACGCAATATTGTTATTACCGGAACCATTACAAGATTGGATTGCAACAACGCTGGTTTAACTGCTTTAGAGTTAGACAATAAAAAAGAATTGACAGTTTTAAATTGCAACTCGAATCAACTAAAAAGTTTGGATGTGAGCCAAAACACTAAATTGAAATATTTGAATTGCAGCAATAATCAACTAACCTCTTTAGATGTGAGTCGAAATACTGCATTGATAAATTTGAATTGCAGCAATAATGAGTTAACCACTTTGGATGTAAGAAGTAATAAAGCACTGGTAGAGTTGAATTGTAGAAGAATTCAATTAACCACTTTGGATGTGAGTCGTAACATTTTGCTAGAAAACTTGGAGTGTGACAATAACCTATTAACAAGTTTGGATGTAAGTAAAAACAAATCCCTGTCGCTTTTATCATGTGCTTCTAATAAATTAACAGCTACAGCATTAAACGACCTTTTCAGGTCATTGCCCCATTATCGGGGTTTGGATTACAGCGAAATTGGGGTCATATATATATCGCACCGTCGGCCAGGAACACTAGAAAATCCCGGAATATTTGATTGTGACCGCAGCATTGCAGATAAAAAGGGATGGGTATTTATGACAATCAGATAGTAACAAAAAGGAATCAAATTTATGAGCAAAAAATATACTCTCAGGTTAGCTTTAATTGTTTCGATTGGATTACTATTGCCATTAATGTCATTTGCGAAAGGCACTATTTCTGGTTATGCCTATGGAAAGGAGTGGATTTTACCACCTTTCACTTCGACTAATCTGGAAAGTTTTCCAGAAAATGGACAGCTAGATAGGCTTGACCATTTGATAGCAAGTGATATAGGGTGTTTAGCTAATGGTAGTCTATTTACAGGTAAACTACCTAATTCTTGGCAAGGCACTCCCCCTTCATTAAACATCTGGAACGGCAGCAAAAATAAATGGTTAACGAGTGTTATAAACAGGGCACATGCGAAAGGTGTAAAAGTAAGTATTTGTGTTGGCGGAGATACTAAATACTTCCCGCAAGCGACCAATTCGGCAAATCTCTCTAATTTCGTTAATAATATTGTAAATTTTGTGAATGTTCACGGTTTTGATGGTGTCAATATTAATTGGGAGTATCCAAGAAACGCCACCGAATGGAATCAATGTATTGCGCTTTTAAACTCCCTAAAGAATAATTTACCGTCGGGAAAAACAATAACTATAGCTCTTTCACATTCCAGACATGTATATAGCAACTACCCTCATGTTCCGCAACAAATTTTGAGCATTGTTGACGGCATCTACCTCATGACCTATGATGAGGGCCATTCTTCCTGGCTAAGCCATTCTGATGTGGCAAGATCAATTCAAGCCATCAACGAATGGATAAGCTGGCAAACACCCACATGCGCACAGAAAAAGAAATTATTCCTGGGTAGTGCGTTTTATGGATGGCACCCGGTTGTTGGTGGGAGTGGTGAAAGAATATCCTATCGTGATTTTATCCTTAACAATAATTCTGATTGGAACACCAACCCAGGCGATGTACCCGCAGATGCCAGCAGCAAAGCTATCCACCTCCGCGATAATGGCTTCGGCGGTGTTTTTATCTGGGAATTGGGGTATGATGTGCCGACAAATCAATCTAATTCGTTGTTAAAGGCCATTCATGATGTGATGCCTAACGTTTCCGGCCCTACCCTGGTCTGCGACACCACCACCACTCCCTTTACTCTCAGTAACCTGCCGTCAGGCAGCACGATAAGCTGGAGTAAAAGCAACAACCTTACCTACCTGAATGGCCACAATACATACCAATACAGGGTAAGGGCGGCAAGTTCCACAACCAGCGGCCCCGGATGGGTGCAGGCTACCCTTAATGGCCCATGCGGTTCGGTGCAATTGCCAAAGCAAAATGTATGGGTAGGGTTGCCTGGTAACTTCACAACCTCTCCTGCTTCAACAATTTATCAACCCTACAACACCCTCTTTGGTGTGATTTTACATCCTGTATCACCAACTGACCATGCAACATACTTATGGAATACATATGGTGGTGTATCGCTGGCCGGAAATAACACGGGTGAAAATATTTCTTTTTTCTCATCGTCATTCGATGACTGCGGTTTTATTGATATTACCGCACAAAATTCCTGTGGGGTAAGGCAAGGGTTATATAATTCAACAATAGCGGTAATAACAGGCTTTGGAGGTGATTGCGGGGGAATTGAACTTCCCATGGGACAGGAAATCAGCGAATGGTCTGTAAAGATAAGCCCCAATCCGGCACAGGATTATATAGACATTGAAATTATGTTTGATGAAAAACCTGTACCCTTTGACCCATCAAATAATTTCCATATATCAATCTATAATGCGAATATACTTTCTAATCCAATTGAAACAATTAAATCCACATCACCAGCAATAAGAATCCACGTAAAACACTTAAATACAGGAAACTATGCCTTGTTGGTTATTGTAAACAATGAGTTAAGAATTACCGGAAAATTCATTATTAAAAAGTGATCTGCCAAAACTAAAACGTTGTTTTTAACCAACATTACTATACATCCAAATACAATTGTGCTGATATTGCAGGCTATTTATAAAGAGATTTGTTAAGCCATCCGGTTGTGTAAGGTAAATGAAAAGGTAGTTTTTATTGATCTACAAAACCAATTCCCCGCCATTGCGCTGGCAACATACCCTGGCACATTGAATTTTCTTTTTATGCGCAGCGCTTTTTTTGTTTGGTTCATTCCATAACCCCGGGTTGAAACCCGGGGCTAAAATCTAATCACCCCTTCGGGGTTGCGACATTTAAGAAAATGACCTGATACCTGACACCTGATCTCGTCTATGGCCGAGACACAGTACCCGAAAATCAAAAATCCGATAATCACCCCCTCTTACGTAAAAATATTTTTGTTACATTTTTATTACTATATTATTTTATTCGTAACTTTGTCGTGATTTTATAACAAATCTATTATGACAATACCAGGAAAAAAAGTAAAAGTTGTTATGGATACAGCCCGTGAACTGTTCTGGAAGCACGGACTGAAAAGGGTTTCGGTGGAAGAGATATGTGAAAAAGCAGGGGTAAGCAAAATGACCTTTTACCGCCATTTTGACAACAAAACCGAACTTGCAAAGGCTATATGTCTGAAAGTGGTAGAGGACAGCCGCCAGCAATTCAGCTCAATAATACATGACGAAGCAACCACCCCGGCTCAAAAACTGGAACTGATGATAAAAATGAAGCTCGACGGCACCAACGAAATCAGCCGTGAGTTTCTGAACGATTTCTACAGCAGTCAGGAAACCGGTATTGCCGAATTTATTGCCACCCTAACTGCCCGGGTTTGGAGTGAAATGATAACCGACTTTAGAACCGCCCAGGAAAAGGGATGGTTTAGGAAAGACTTTAAGCCCGAAGCCTTTTTTATTATGAGCCAGAAACTTATTGAGCTGTTAAATGATGAAGGCTTTCAGCGCCTTTTCAGCACACCTCAGGAAATGGTACTTGAAATGACCCGCATGTTTACCTACGGAATTATGCCCTTCAATGAAAAAAGGAAATAAAACCCCATACGTAACCTATAACCCAACATGACTTCAAGACTCACACATACCATTGCAATAGTCATTTGTGCTCTGCAACTTTTCGGGCAAAATACTACTTCGTTCGATTTCAGCGGGCAAATGTCGGTATGGAGTAACATCAACATTAAAAACCAGCACCCGGTGTGGGTTGGCGCCAGATTTATCCCACAGGCAAACTACGGGTTTGAATTAGCCAACGGTAAACTACTTGATTTTGAAGCTTCGGCCAACATAAACGGGAGTGCAAGTATAAGCATGTCAAAACCCTGGGCCACCGATGGTAAAATAAAACCTTATCGTGCCTGGGCACGCTATTCGGGCAATCAGTTCGAGTTAAGGCTGGGCCTGCAAAAGATCAACTTTGGGTCGGCGGCCATGCTGCGCCCCCTCATGTGGTTCGACCAGATGGACCCCCGCGATCCCCTGCAGCTTACCGATGGAGTTTGGGGAATACTGGGACGGTATTATTTCCTGAACAACGCCAACATTTGGCTATGGGGTTTGTATGGCGATCAGGGGCCCAGTACCTGGGAAGTGGGTAAAACCACCGCCAGAACCCCTGAACTTGGTGGCAGGCTTCAATTGCCCGTTTGGCGGGGCGAAGCAGGATTGTCGGCACATCATCGTTGGGTTGATACCCGATCGTTTGCCCCTTTTATGCCCGGTTTCGAAAAGCTGCCCGAAACCCGCCTGGGGCTCGATGCCAAATTAGACCTTGAAGTTGGCCTGTGGGTTGAGGCATCTCTCATAAGCAAACACCAGAATTTTGGCATGCTTACCCACCAGCACATGCTCAACACCGGCATCGATTATACCTTCGGCCTGGGCAATGGTATTAATGCAATGATAGAAAACCTGTGGTTTGCACCTGGCAGCGAAATGTTCAGTTGGGACGAATCCTTCACCTTTTCGGCAATGTCGGTTTCCTATCCTTTCTCCATGTTCTCAAACATCAATGTAATTGTATATTACGACTGGAAAAACAAACAAACCTACAATTTCATCAACATAAAACAGGATTACCGCAGGCTCAGCTTTTATCTTATGGGATTCTGGAATCCTGAAACCTTTCAGCTTCCGCAGCAATCGGGCAACGGTAATCTGTTTGCAGGGCGGGGAGTACAGTTAATGCTGGTATTCAACCATTAAACCAATATCTTACAATATAACACACCTAAAAAACAACCCTTTAATCTCGTTACAATGAAAATCATTGAAATTGGAAACCTTATCAAACGCTTCCCCATGGGAAAGGGGGAATTTACCGCATTGCGAGGCATTAACCTTAGCTTCGAACAGGGTGAATTTGCCGGATTGATCGGACCCAGCGGTTCAGGAAAAAGCACCTTGCTCAACATTATCGGCTCGCTCGATGCCCCCAGCGAAGGGCGGGTAGATGTGCTGGGCCAGTCAATCGGAAATCTTAATGCCCGCGAGGCCGCTAAACTGCGCAAACACAGCCTGGGGTTCATATTTCAGAGCTACAACCTGTTGCAGGTGCATACAGTGTTCGAAAATGTTGAATTCCCGCTGTTGCTGCTTAAATACAGTACTTCCGAGCGTAAAAAAATGGTGATGGATGCCCTTGAATGGGTGGGCCTAACCGATAAGGTAAAATCGAAGCCGCCGCAGCTGTCGGGAGGCGAATGCCAGCGGGTGGCCATTGCACGGGCAATGGTAAAAAGGCCTTCGCTGGTGCTGGCCGATGAGCCCACTGCCAACCTCGACGCCAAAAACTCGCACAACGTACTTCAAACCATGGAAAAGCTTAACAAAGAGCTTAATACAACTTTCCTTTTTGCCACCCACGACGAAAAGGTGATAAACTACCTGCGCAGGAAAATTTTTCTGCTCGATGGAAAAGTAGACAGAGACGAAATTATTTCAACCAATTAAAAATTACAGCCATGAAACTCGCATTAAAACTGGCCTTCCGCAACCTTATGGGTGCAGGGCTGCGTACCTGGCTCAATGTGCTGGTCCTCTCCTTTTCGTTCGTTGTTATTATCTGGCTCAACGGAGTTATGAAAGGCTGGGATTACCAGGCCAAAAACGATATGACCCACTACGAAATTGGCGGCGGACAATACTGGCAAAAGAATTATGATCCATTCGATCCGTTTACCCTTCCCGAGAGCCATGCTCCTATTACTGATGAGTTCAGAAATGAAATTGAAAACGGGCAGATGATCGCCATCCTGAAAGCACAGGGCTCCATTTTCCCACAAGGACGAATGTTACCAATCATCCTAAGGGGAATAGACCCAAAACAGACCCTGCTGAAAATTCCCACCCAGCACCTTGATACAGTGGCAGATGCAATTCCGGCTATAATTGGGGGTATGATGGCCCACAGCACCAGACTCAGCGAAGGCGACAGGGTTACAATACGTTGGCGCGATGGCAACGGAACCTTCGATGCAGCAGAGATCGTTATTGTGGCGATTTTTTCATCAAACGTTCCAACTGCCGAAGCCAACCAGGTTTACCTTGCCCTGGAAACACTTCAGCAAATGATGCTACTGCCGCATCACGCTACCATACTTACCTTTGCCGACCCCAAAGCAACCAGACCCGAAGTTGCCGGATGGACACTTAAACCTAAAGCCTTACTAACCAAACAGGTGGATGATATGATCAAAACGAAATCCATCGGTCAGTCGTTTTTGTATGGAATACTTTTGCTGCTTGCCATGCTCGCAATTTTCGATACCCAGGTTTTATCCATCTTCCGCAGGCAAAAAGAAATAGGCACCTATATTGCTCTGGGCTATACCCGCAATGAAGTGGTTATACTCTTTACTGTTGAAGGCTCGATGCATGCTGTGCTTGCCGCCATTGCTGCCACCGTTTACGGGCTGCCCCTGCTTTTGTGGCAGGCTAAGGTGGGATGGATCATGCCCGTAGATGCCAGCCAGTTCGGAATGGCCATTGCCCAAACTCTCTACCCTGTTTATACAGTAGGTCTGGTAGTTTCAACCACATTGCTGGTAACCCTTACTACTGCGGTGGTTAGCTACATCCCATCGCGCAAAATAGCTAAAATGAATCCAACCGAAGCTTTAAGAGGAAAATTACAATGATAAAATTCTTGATAACAGGACTACTCCGCGATAAAAGCCGTAGCCGGCTTCCCATTATTGTGGTAACCATTGGGGTAACCCTAACGGTTTTCATGCACGCCTACATAACCGGTTTTATGGGCGATACTATGGAAATGAATGCACGTTTTTCGTACGGCCATGTAAAGGTTATGACCCGCGCCTTTGCCGAAGATGCCGAAATGAATCCTAACGATCTGGCCATTCTTAACACACGGGAGTTACTCAATAAAATTGCCGGGCAATTCCCCGATATGGAATGGGCACCCCGCATAATGTTCGGCGGGTTGGTAGATGCCCCCGATGCAAGCGGTGAAACCCGCTCTCAAGGGCCTGCCATGGCAATGGGGATAGATATTCTTGCTCCCGGAACAAAAGAGATTGAACGGCTGGGGCTTGACAGATCACTCCGCAGGGGCGCTCTTCCTGCAACTTCAGGGGAGATACTCATTAGTGATGAATTCGCCCGCAAACTCAATGTAGAACCCGGTGATGCAGTAACCCTTATCGGATCGACCATGGAAGGAGCCATGAGTATGCAAAACTTTGTGATTGCCGGCACCATAGCTTTTGGCATTGAAATAATGGACCGGGGAAGCATTATTGTTGACATCGAAGATGCCCGCCTGGCGCTCGATATGTACGATGGTGCCGGAATGATATTGGGGTTTATACCGGGTGGTTTTTACGACAATAAGGAATCTGTTGCCAGGGCTGCCCTGTTTAATGAAAAGTATGAAGAGGCGGATGATGAGTTTGCCCCGGTAATGAAGGCGCTTGGCCAGCAGGGCATTATGGGCCCCTATGTTGAGCTATCGGAAGTATGGTCGGTGATATTTACCCTGGTGTTTATATTTGCCATGTCGCTGGTTTTGTGGAATTCAGGACTGCTTGGCGGATTGCGCCGGTACGGTGAGGTGGGGGTTCGGCTTGCCATGGGCGAAGAAAAACGCCATGTTTACGGCAGCATGATCGTAGAATCGTTTTTTATTGGCATTGCCGGTTCAGTGATTGGCACCACCATAGGCATTTCGGTGGCGTGGATCATTCAAATATACGGTATCGATATATCGGGTATGATGGAAGGTGCTTCCATGATGATGCCCTCGCACATACGCACCCGTATTACACCAGCCGATTATTACATTGGGTTTATCCCCGGTGTATTTTCAACAGTGCTGGGCACCGCCCTTGCAGGCATTGGCATTTACAAACGGCAAACAGCACGTTTATTCAAAGAACTCGAAGCATAAACCATTCAACAATATATTGAACCATGAAGAATTTAATTGCACCAATACTGCTGCTGTTGTCAATCAACATGATGGCCCAGCCCAATGCCACCAACATTATTGAGCGGGTCGACAAGAATATGGCATCAGACAACCGCATTGCAGAAACCACCATGATCATACACGGACGGCGCGACAGCCGCACCATTACAGCACGAACCTGGTCGGTGGGCACCGAAAAGTCGTTTACCGAATACCTTTCGCCTGCACGTGAGCAAGGCACCAAAATGCTCAAACTCGAAAACCAGTTGTGGATCTACTCCCCTTCTACCGACCGTACCATCCAGATTTCAGGGCACATGCTGCGGCAATCGGTAATGGGTTCCGACCTTTCGTACGAAGACATGATGGATACCCGCAAACTTACCGATGTTTATAATGCCACCCTGGCGGGTGAAGAAACCATCGACGGCCGCCGCGCATGGATTTTGAACCTGCAGGCACGGGTGGAAGATGTGGCATATCACTCACGCAAAATCTGGATCGACAGCGAAAGGTATGTTCCCCTAAAGGAAGAATTGTTTGCCAAAAGCGGACAATTGCTGAAACGGACTACCTTTTCAGATGTAAAGCAGATCGATGGCCGCTGGTTTCCTACTACCATGCGTTTCAAGGATATGCTCAAGCAGGGCGAAGGTACCGAGTTCCGAATAACAACCATTAAATTCAACCAGAATATTCCCGATCATATTTTCACCAAAGCGGTGCTGAGGCGATAATTTAAGGTGGTGCAGAATGTTTTGGCAATTATTCTAATAATATTTTTCATTGTAAATTGGTATGAAATAGCCTTCCCTGATAAGATTTTTGGCATCCTAAACCCAAATAATAAATACATGGAAACCTTACGAAATTTATTGCTTATAAGTACTGTATGTTTGATGGTACTTGCTTCATGCCAGGAAGAAAAAATTGATGAAACTCCGGTAAGTTACCCCAAAGATGTTGAGATCACAGTTTTTTCCCTAACCGGGACACCCTGCAGATGGAGCAACACGTTAAAATCCGACAGTTTGTATACATTCAATTCGGGTGATCAACTTCTCCCCATGTTAACCTGCGGCAGCCTCGATTATTTCCCGCTCGACTTCAACAAAAACACCCTGTTGCATATAAGCGGAGGAACCCCAAACTGGGTTTCCGAAGTAAGCCATAAATTTGAGCAGGTAGCACCCAAAAGGTATTGCCTTAAGGTTGATGTAACAATGGGCCTTGCAACCTAGCCCGGAAATTGGGTTATAGCGTTCCTTACCCCTAAACTTACCGCCAATGATACAATATAGGTGGTGATTAAAAAAAACATGTAATTAGTTAAGATAGAAAAACAATTGGGGTTTCCCGGAGTGATCGTATTTTGGTGAACGAACCCCAAACACAATCTCGTCCGATGTCGGGACACGGCACCCCAAATCAGATGATCCGATAATCAACAATCCGATAATCCGATAATCCGATAATCAACATTCCGATAACCCATTCCCTGCCATTGCGCTGGCCACACACTCCGTCACATAGTATTCCCTTTTGCGCGCAGCGCTTTTTTTCGCTCATCATCCACAAACCCCGGGTTAACACGCGGGGCTAAAATCATATCACCCCTGTGGGGTTGACGCGTTCGAAAAAAAACCCGGTTTCGCCTAAGGCCAAGACACTGCATCCGAAACCGGAAACCTGACACCCGACACCAGATAATCCGATAATCATCAATCTGAAAATCAAACAATCCGAAAATCAACAATCCGAAAATCCGATAATCATCAATTCGAAAATCCGAAAATCATCTCCTAATTCACAATCTGTTTTGCATGGTCCTTGGTTTCTACCTTGGTAATTACATCTTCAATTACACCCTGCTCATTAATAACAAATGTGGTGCGGTGGATGCCGTCGTAGGCTTTTCCCATAAATTTTTTAGGCCCCCAAACTTCAAAGGCTTGAATAATATTCTTTTCAGTATCGGCAATTAGGGGGAAAGGCAGGTTATATTTTTCTTTAAATTTCTGATGCGATTTCTGGGTATCGGCACTTACTCCCAAAACCTTATAACCCTTTGAAAGAAGCATATTATAATTATCGCGCAGATCGCAGGCCTGTGCAGTACAACCGGGGGTATCATCCTTGGGATAGAAGTAAATAACCAGTTTCGAACCTTTGAAGGTGTCGAGGCTAAGGGTTGAACCATCGTCAGCAATACCAGAAAAAGCGGGGGCTTTATCGCCAGGTTTTAATGTTGTCATAGCAAGTAGTTTTAAATTGTTAAATTCTGACCCTTTAACAAGCCTGTGCACGATTTGTTTTTCATGAGATTATTCTTTATTTGACCGAGTTTCTGAAGAAATATAGATGTTTAATAAATTGTTAACTTTTTTTTAAAACGATACACCGAAATTTATTTTTTCCATACATTTGCGCAAACGATTTTGCCAATAAAGACTAGCTCCAAACCAAAAGAAAACTGAAAGTTTCGCGCAACTGTTAACCACATTTTTGCACTTAAATACCCTTTAACCAAAGTAAACAATTACCAAAAGCAAGCTAACTATGTTTGACCTGACCCTTAAGGATTTAAGAAAAAGGCATGAAGAATTGCTCAATCGCCCCAATGTTCCTAAAGATGAGTATAATGGAATTTACACGCGTTATAAGCACCCGGTATTAACTTCCGCCCATACACCACTTCACTGGCGGTTCGATTTTAATCCGGCTTCAAATCCATTGTTGCTTGAACGCATTGGAATGAATGCAACATTCAACTCTGGTGCAATTTTGCTTAATGGAAAAATTCACCTGATAGCAAGAGTGGAAGGTTATGACCGTAAGTCGTTTTTTGCGGTTGCTGAAAGTAACGATGGAGTTCAGGGCTTTAGGTTTTGGGATTATCCAATACTAATGCCCCCCATTGATGACAAGGAAACCAACATTTACGACATGCGTTTAACCCAGCATGAAGATGGGTGGATATATGGTATATTTTGTGCCGAACGCAAAGACCCATCGGTTGCGGCGCACGACACATCAACAGCATTGGCAAAAGCCGGCATTGCCCGAACTAAAAACCTGAAAAACTGGGAGCGCCTGCCCGACCTTAAAACACGTTCATCGCAACAACGCAATGTTGTTTTACACCCCGAATTTGTAAATGGTAAATATGCACTATATACCCGTCCGCAGGATGGTTTCATTGATGCTGGTACAGGTGGCGGAATTGCCTGGGCACTTACCAGTTCAATGGGAAATGCAGAAATTGGTGACGAAAGAATTATTGACGAAAGGGTTTACCATACCATTAAAGAAAGTAAAAATGGGCAGGGTCCGGCTCCTATAAAAACAGAAAAAGGTTGGTTGCATCTTGCTCATGGTGTCAGGAATTGTGCAGCAGGCTTGCGGTATGTGCTTTATATGTTCATGACCGATTTGGAAGATCCATCCAGAATTATACACCGACCAGGCGGATATTTCATGGCGCCGCGCTGTGAAGAACGGGTTGGTGATGTTTCCAACGTTTTGTTTACCAATGGTTGGGTAACAACCGACGATGGCAAGGTTTATATTTACTATGCATCGTCAGATACCCGCCTGCATGTTGCCGTTTCAACTGTTGAAAGGTTGCTGGACTATGTGCTAAATACCCCCGAAGACGCTTACACCAGCTACCAAAGTGTAGAAACTATTCAACATTTAATTGACCGTAACCTGGTATATCTCAACTCCTGAAAAAAGGAAAAATGTAAAGGTTGCATCCGTTCAACCAACGAAAATCAACGTCGTGATTAAAAAAACTTCGTGACTCAGGGAAGAAGGCAATCAAGCGATAACATAGCAACAATGATTTTAATTCTTTTGCCTGTTCCCGGATTAACCATTGCTAATTTAAATAATGAGAAATTACAGAGTATTGGTTATTTTTACATCAAATTCAGTTTGAACCGATTAATGAACTGATTTACAATGCATCAGTCGCTCATAGGAAAATCGCTTTTACTGATAATGTTCTTTCTTGCAGGAATAATACGTCATGTTTCCCAAATACTATGGATAAGAAAGTTTTGCTGTTTTTTTTGCCAAATAATCTTGTTATCTAATCATCTGAATGCTTCATCAACTCATTCGCTTGTAAACTCCTTACCGCATCATTTTACTGTCCCAAAAAAAATCGAAAACCAAATCAAAAAGATATGCAATACGGATACTTTGACGACCAGAACAAAGAATATGTAATAACCCGACCCGATACGCCAAAATCGTGGAGCAATTACCTGGGAAATACAGAGTTCGGTGCCATTATTACCAATAATGCCGGAGGTTATAGTTTTTACAAGTCAGGCGGTATGGGTCGCTTTATGCGGTTAAGGTTCAATTCTGTGCCCATGGACCAACCCGGTCGTTATTTGTATTGGCACGACCTTGAAACGAGTGATTATTGGTCAGCATCATGGCAACCAGTAGGCAAACCCCTGGAAAGCTACAAGAACATTTGCAGACATGGAACAGCCTATACGGTTATAACTTCAGAATATAATGATATTAAAACCGAGATTACCTATTATGTTCCCCTGGGTAAAGCCTATGAAGTATGGGGTATTAAGGTTTCGAATACTGGATTGGGCAAAAGGAGGCTTAGAGGGTTTACCTACGTTGAGTATGCTGCCAACTGGAACGCCATTGACGACCTGCTTAATCTTCAATATGTACAATACATTTCGATGATGGATTACAAAGATGGCATTATAGACCATGCTACAAACCCTAATATTCCTGAAATGCCCAACAATTTCAAGGAAAAAGATCAGGGACGACACACCTTTATGGCACTATCTGGAATATCGCCAAACGGTTTCGATACCGACCGAGAAAGGTTTATAGGCCCCTATCGTACATACGCCAATCCGCTGATAGTTGAGCGGGGCGAGTGCAGCTTTTCGCGCGGTTATGGCGATAATCCTTGCGGTAGTTTACAGTTCGACCTTGATTTGAAGGTAGGTGAAACCAGAGAATTTACTTTGCTAATGGGCCCTGGAAAAGCTGATATTGATGGTAAGCGATTACGGGATTACTACAGGAAACCAGGATTGGTGACCCAGGAACTTGCCGACCTGAAAAACTACTGGCACTCCAAAATGAAAGGGTTTTCGGCACAGACACCCGACAAGGAGCTCAACAGCACCATCAATACCTGGGGTATTTACAACAGCCTTATAACCTTTGCCTGGTCAAGAGCTGCCAGCCTGATTTATTCAGGCATTGACCGCGATGGATTGGGTTATCGCGATACAGTGCAGGATTTTATGGGGGTTTTGCATGCTATTCCAGAAGAGACCCGGCAACGGCTGGAGTTGATGATAACCGGACAGGTATCTACCGGCGGAGCCATGCCAGTGGTTGTTCCTTTCTCGCACAATCCAGGACATGAAAAAGCCCCTGCTGAGGAGCATTACCGCTCTGATGACAGTCTGTGGCTTTTCAATGCCATCCCCGCTTACGTTAAAGAAACCGGCGATATCAATTTCTACCGCAAGGTATTGCCCTATGCCGACCAGGGTGAAGCTTCCGTTTTGGGCCACCTGCGCCGTGCCATTGAGTTCAGCGTTGAACGCTCAGGTGCACATGGGCTACCCTGCGGACTATCGGCTGACTGGAATGATTGCCTGAAGTTTGGACAAAAAGGTGAAAGTGTTTTTGTGGCCATGCAATTGCGCCTGGCACTGAAAGAATATATGGAGATTTGCGATTTACTGAACCAAAAAGGCGAAATTCGATGGGCCACTCCTATTCTGGAAGAACTCGATAAGAATATACAAAAACATGCCTGGGATGGCGAGTGGTTTATGCGCGGATACCGTTTCGACGGGATGAAATTTGGAAGCAAGGATGTACAAGAAGGGCAAATATTTCTTAATACCCAGACCTGGGCCGTTTTGAGTGGCGCCGCTACCCCGGCACAGGCTGCTAAAGCCATGCAAAAGGTCAATGAAAGGTTGGCAACTGAATATGGCCTTACCTTGTGCGATCCTCCTTACACCAGTTCTGATTATAACATAGTCAGAGCACAGCTTTTCAATCCCGGTTTAAAAGAAAATGGAGGTATTTTCGTGCATACTCAGGGTTGGGGTATTATGGCCGAAACCATGCTCGGCAACGGTAACCGGGCTTACCAATACCTCCGCTCCTATTTGCCAGCAGCTTACAACGATAAGGCCGAAATACGTGAAATAGAACCTTACGTGGTTTGCCAGTCAATTCATTCTCCTTACAGTCCAAAATTCGGTGCATCCAGGGTGCCCTGGCTAAGTGGCTCAGCCACCTGGACCTACTATGCCTTAACCCAGTATGTTTTGGGTATAAAACCACATTATTTCGGAATATACATAGACCCCTGTATCCCTGATGGCTGGAAAGAATTCACTATTAACAGAACATTCAGGGGGAAAATTCTTGCTGTCAAAGTTAAAAATCCCGATGGTGTTCAGAAGGGAGTGAAAAGTATTTCGGTAAATGGACAAAGTATTGATGGCAACTTCATCAGCCTGGAGCTTCTCAGGGAAGAAAACACAATTATCGTAAATATGGGCTGAAGTAGGGAGACAAGAATTTTCTTTTTCAATTTGCTTTTTTCGTTTAAGCTCGCTGGCATCCATGCCGCCATAACACTGGCACCATTCATGAAACGGGTCACGTTATTTACCAATAACCCATGATATCTCTTCTAAACTCTTGCTTTGATCAAACTGATTGAGAATCCTGGCAATAGGGGTCTGACTAAATTTGCTTCCTTTCATGCGTAAAAAATTTTTAGTTTAAGGTCAAATAGCTTGTCTCGTTTTACGGGAGAACTCCATGTTTGCTATTTTGGCTTCGCCGAGCTCGTAAACTCGGTTCATTGGTGTTTAGGTTTTTTTGCAAACATGTTTGTTTTATAAGTGCGAGTTAAAATTTTTTTGTTTACTTTTAAACAGTACTAGTTTTGGGGGAGTTTACCGCAGCTCCTGTGGTAGCCTGAAAGGTCCTGTTTCGCCTTAATTTATGTAATAGTTGACATGGATGTTGTCCGCACTCCGCCACTGGCCATATTTCAAACCGTTATAGCACAGATTATGAAAAGGCACTATTTAAAATATTATTCCTGATCCTAACGGTTAATTCTGTATCAGGACAAACAAGTTTTTATAACATACTGGCTGACTCTGCATTAGTTTTGACATATCAAAACGTGCGATATGACCCTTCATATATCAGACTTGAATATCCAAACGGGGATGTCCCGGCTAACATAGGTGTATGCACAGACGTAATTATCAGGGCTTATCGAAAACTTAAAATTGACCTGAAGAAGGAGGTTCACGAAGACATGAAAGCAAACTTCGATAAGTATCCAAAAAACTGGGGCTTATCGCAACCAGACAAAAATATTGACCACAGACGGGTTCCAAATCTTATGACAATTTTTGAAAGACACGGAAATACCCTTTCCATCACACAAAACCCAACTGACTACAAACCAGGAAATATTGTTTGTTGGAACTTAGGTGGTGGAATTACTCATATTGGAATAGTATCAGGAATAAAATCACATGACGGTCAGAGATATTTAATAATACACAACATAGGAGCAGGACAAGTTCTTGAAGACTGCTTATTTCGTTACAGAATTATTGGGCACTACCGATATAAAAAGTGAAAGAAATACCCGTACCAACAACCGTCAGGCTCGATGGCGGATAACATGGTTAATTAAACCTTCTGTCGCGCATCAACTTTTATGGTTGGCTTACAGTTCAGTTCTCCGTAATCTGGCACTGTGAAAAGCGGCAAGCGTTGGCGTGGTTATTCCGGTAATACTCCCCCCCCCCCAATCCGTTCATACTGCCCCCCCCGGGGGGTTGGTATCACTCGCATAACCGTTGTTTTTTTGACGTCTTCAGCAATTCTATAATTATTTATTTAACTTTGATGAAATAAATATTATGCATTTAAAGCATTATTGCACCTTTTTAAAGAGATTAATAACCCAATAATCTAAATTTTATGAAAGCACTTTATTTTAGACTTTTCGTTTTAGTATTTGCAATCAGCCATACAATATCATTGGCAGTTTCTCCGATAATTACGATTGAGCTTAAAGAGCAGGGTAGCGATATTACCTTTGAGTTATCGGCAAATGCTGATGACTCTGAGGTACCAAAAGACTGTGGAGATGGCATCCCTGATGCTTACAGTATTGGAACTCAATTCATGCCAAGAACCGGAACTGCTCAGGCAAGCGGTATCAAGATTTATGGAAGTTCAATTGAGGATTTTAATATTGTTGATGTTCCAATTAATAATGTTTTATTCGCCGAAGGGACTGGTTTGAAAAACATTTTTATTATAAATTGCCAGGTCGATTCAATTTATTTAAAGAACAATCAACTGCTCAACGCTCTGAAAGTTGTAGGAGGCAATTTAAAAACACTCAATCTCGACGGCAATACTATGCTTACCTATCTTGAATTCAGCCGCAATTCTGTTACCGAAATCGACCTTCAACCATTAAAAGAATTGCTTACTTTGGTTGCCAATGAAAATCTTCTCAGTACTATTGATCTTTCGCATAATAATATGCTTACCTATATCAATCTGCAATACAATAACCTGCAAAGTATTGATGTGAGTAATCTTGTGAATCTGAAATCACTGTTTCTATACGAAAACAAGATATAGAGTATAGTTAGCGGTCATTCTATTAACGACCGTGCAACCATGAAACAAACAAATAATGAAAAGAAAAACCTACGCTTCAGCAAAATCAAAAGAGGTGCAACGCCACCCACAAGCCGACCCACAGTTGCACCACATTTGCTCTTGCTCCAACGCACTAAAGATATCAGACTATGCCATATAAATCCTATCTTACAAGACAATACGAACACACACATGAAAATACTTTTTTCCGAGTGTTTTCAACTCAACTCCGAAGAACATTTCGGGAAGTTGACGGATTGTATGTTCTAATCGGAAATGTAAGTTGTAATGGACATCAGATTGATGCTCTATTTATTTCAAGCGGTAAAATAATTATAATAGACTTTAAGAATTACGGAGGGACATTGACTTTTTCTGAAACTAATCCTTGGCGAATATCAACAGGCAATGATTTTGTTTTTGTAAAAGGCGGTGGTGGAATTAGAAATCCATATCAACAAGTAAATGCTTACCGACACTCCTTACGACAGTTTCTAAGTAACAAGCAATCCGAAATTTTAGAACCGAACCACGACAATTTTAATTTGGGGCATTTAAGCGGCTTAGTTCTTTTTCACCAACCAATAATATTTGACACCAATGAAATTCCTCAAAGCATCAAAATGTATTTTGATGTAGCCGACAACAACAACTGCATTGCAGTGATTTCAGACCGAACATCTGTTCAACTAAACTTAGCAGATATTGAGATTGAAAAAATTCTAACTGCCCTTGATATACGAGAAGAAAACCTTTATGATGAAACACAAGAACCAGCCAACCCACAGTTAACCGACAACATTCCAAACGCAGCAGAGAGATTAGAGTTAGTCCGAAAAACTTTAGCTAATGTTTCGGCAACTACCGAAATTGAAAAACTTCTAGTTTATTATCAAACTCTGATAAATCTTGAACGACAAAAAGAGCCGTCAGTGCTTGACGAACATCCTTTTCATATCAATTGGAAAACAGTTGCTGATTCAATCAAAATAAATCTTGAGAACAGCCCTGAATTTCACCAGAGATTTCAGCAAAATGCTAATCAACAATTCCCAAAAAATCTTTTCATTGGAATTAATATTCTTTTCAACTCACAGACACTCCCTCTCCTTTACAATATAATTCCCAACAGAGACATTTTATCACACACAAATGTGGAATCCCCGATTGAAGATTTTACTTTATTCACGAAACCACTTGAAGACCGCAATTATCCTGACGAGTTAATAGATGAGCTAACATCAGCCGTAAATCAAAAAAACACAATCACAGAAAAAATTGAAGTCCTAAGAAACTACCTAAACGGAGTAGTTGAGTTAGTTGAGAATATCACTTTAGCATTTAGTGAGGAGAATCCTTTTACAAGTCAGTTGCTTTCAGAACTGAAAAAGATTAGTCAAGATGAATTAGTTTCTCCCAACAGTTTTTTAGAAAAGTTCCTAACCAAAAAAGCAATTCCGAACCAACTTCAACAAATACCAACATCTGAATTTATACAAATTACTCCTCTTAATGCAAACCAAAAGGAAGCTGTTAAATATTCTTTCAATCAACCTTTGACAGTAGTAACGGGACCACCAGGAACAGGTAAAACACAAGTTGTTCTGAACATATTAGCCAATGCAGTAGCGCAGAATAAAAAAGTTCTATTGGCAAGTAAAAACAACCAAGCGGTTGATAATGTGAAAGACCGATTGGCAACATTAATCAAAGAGCCTAATTTCTTTTTGCGTTTCGGGTCTAAAACAGAAGTGAGAGAAAAAACAAAACCAATCATTCACTCCTATGTAACAAGAATCCACAACAATTTGCTTACAGACAATACAGAAGCACTTTCACAAATTCAAAATTTAGCAAGAGATAAGAAGGCGATCATTTCCAACTCACTTGCTAGAATTGAAAGAATAAAGAAACTTGAACTTGAAATACCAAATCTTCAAGCAAGTATTGAAAGCAAGGAAAAAGAATTTCAAAATTGGATAGCAACAAATGATAGTGAGGGAATTTCTGTTTTCAGTAATCATTCAAAAGAAAGTTTAACAAAAATAATTTCAGAGAACAACAAAAGCAAAAATGAAGTTGCTTCAAAGTATTCAGGTTTAGGCAAAATTATTTTTGACCTTACAGTAAAAAAGAAATATGCTGTTAGCTTGACATCTTCTTTTGAATCATGGTCGCCAGACTTGAAAAAATTAGCCGAAAAGCAAGGTATTCAAGTCAAACTACTTGACTTAAAAAATGGAGGAGTAATTATTTCAACTCACAAAAAACTTGTTCAATTCATAGAATCAGGAATTCTTTTGCAAGAAGAAAAGATTGCCTTTGAAAAAGCAATTGAAAAACTAAAATCACAATTGCAAGAAACACAAAGCGAAACAGAAAATATAAGAGCAATAGAAACCGATTTGCAAAATGCAATTGTAGAAAGCCAACAAATTCTTGACAGTATAGGAACACCACTACTTGATGAGTTAATTCATAAAAA
>JBBISA010000063.1:0-21728 GCA_037441525.1 Bacteroidota bacterium | reverse complement strand
AAACAATAAAACAAGGATATACTTATCAAATAGTTATTAACAAAAAAAAGGCTGCATCTACTTTTGAGACAGCCTCATTAAGTTTTTCTAAAGCAGCCTGTACCGGCAATGCGGTAGGTTTAAACCAGGCTAAGTCATTAGTTCATTACATTCCTAATGACTTATCCGGGTTAAAAAAGAAATTCAGGGTTTTGATCTTTTCAAAAGATTAAAATTGTAATTTCGTGCACGCACACGGCAATAATTATTGTCAAATAAAATCTGATTTTTATGCAATTATCAAAGTATTCATTCGGTGTTGGCGATCGCTTTGCCATGCAGGCTGAGGCACAACTTAAAGCTATTGAAAGAGCTAAAGAACTGGGAGTTGAAGTGGTACCGGTCTGGAATAAGTCGAATCGCGAACATGTAACCATCCATTCCAACCCTGAGGAAACACGACATGCCGCCGACACAGCGGTTAAAAATTTAGGATGGACCAAACCCTATTTCTGCGATGCCGACCATATTAATATGAGCAACGTAGATAAATTTGTAGACCATTGTGATTTTTTTACTATCGATGTTGCCGACTTTATAGGAAAAAAGGCAACCACTGAAGACATCACAAGCTTCGTAAAAGCCAATGAAAAATATGTTGGAAAGTTTGTAGTGCCCGGTATTGATAAACCATTTACTATATCAGTTGAACTTCTGAATGTAATTGCTGAAAAATTTCTGTTTGCAGTTAAACAGGCAGGGATAATATACCGACATATTGAAAGGGCAAAGGGCAAAGGCACATTTGTGGCCGAAATTAGTATGGATGAGGTAAATGATGCCCAAACCCCCATTGAGTTGTTTTTTATTCTTAGTGCTATTTCTGCAGAAGGCATACCCGCCCAAACCATAGCACCCAAATTTACCGGCCGTTTCAACAAGGGAGTTGATTATGTTGGTGATGTAGCTCAGTTTGAAAAAGAGTTTGAACAGGATATTTTAGTTATCGATCTGGCTGTAAAAGAATTCAACCTGCCTGCCAATCTGAAGCTTAGTGTTCACAGCGGAAGTGATAAATTCAGCATTTATCCGGCAATGGGCCGTCTTATCAAAAAATACAACAAGGGTATCCATGTTAAAACTGCCGGTACTACCTGGCTCGAAGAAGCAATCGGTTTGTCCCTTGCCGGAGGGGAAGCGCTGCAGTTGGTAAAAGATATATATAAGGGTGGCCTGGCAAGGTACGATGAGCTCTGCGGACCTTATGCTACCGTAATTGACATAAACAAAAGCAAACTCCCATCAGCGGAAGTGGTGCAAACCTGGGATGGCGAAACCCTGGCTGCTACATTAAGGCACATTCCCGGGCATCCCTTGTATAATCCAAATTTCAGGCAGTTGATGCACGTTTCTTACAAACTTGCTGCCGAATGGAGCAATATTTATATTAACTTGCTGTCCTATAACAAGGAGTTGGTTGGAAAGCAGGTAACCGAAAATATTTTCGACAGGCACCTGAAAAGGCTGTTTGGAGAGTGAGTAAGGGTTAGAAATCAGAGTTTAAAGTATAGAATTGAGAGATCAGAGTTTTACGTCGAGAGTTCAGAGCTCTCAGGTTAGATTTATCCTAACATATAGCACCTAATACCCGACACCCGACACCTGACACCCGACACCCTCATTAAATGAAGAAAGGATAAAAACAACAGAGTTATGAAAGCATTTATGGACGAAAATTTCCTTTTGCAAACCAAAGCTGCAGAGGAACTGTATCATGGGTATGCCAAGGACATGCCCATTATCGACTACCACTGCCATTTGCCTCCCGATGAAGTAGGAAACGACCGGCAATTTGAAAACCTTACCAAAATCTGGCTTGATGGCGATCATTACAAGTGGCGGGCAATGCGAACAGCCGGAGTTGATGAAAAGTATTGTACTGGTAAGGCATCTGATTACGAGAAGTTTGAAAAGTGGGCCGAAACGGTACCCCAAACTCTGCGCAACCCCTTGTACCACTGGACTCACATGGAATTGCGACGTCCATTCGGAATCAGGAAGGTATTGAACCCTGCAACTGCACGCGATATTTATAATGAAGCAACTGCAATGCTCAATACCCCCGATTTCAGCGCCCGCAATATTATGCGGAAAATGAACGTAGAACTGGTGTGTACCACCGACGATCCTATCGATAACCTTAAGCACCATATCAAGGCCAAAAAGGATGGATTTGAGATAAAAGTACTTCCCACCTGGCGACCCGACAAGGCTATGATGGTTGAGAGCCCTGAAACCTACAACGACTATCTCGACAAACTTGAAAAGGCATCAAAAACATCCATTACCCGTTTCGACGACCTCATTGCCGCCTTGCGCAACCGTCACGATTTTTTCCATAAACAGGGTTGCAGGCTGTCTGACCATGGGTTGGAAACCATGTATGCCGAAGATTTTACCGAACATGAAGTGAAAGCTATTTTTTCGCGTATCAGGTCGGGCAAAAAACTGAATAGGGAAGAAGTAGCCAAATTCAAATCGGCCATGCTCATCCATTTTGCAATTATGGATAACGAAAAAGGCTGGGTGCAGCAGTTTCACCTCGGAGCGCTGAGAAACAATTCTACCCGAATGTTCAATCAATTGGGGGCCGATAAGGGTTTTGATTCTATTGGCGACTTTGAAATGGCAAAATCAATGTCACGGTTTTTTGACAAACTCGATATGGGGCATCGTTTAGCCAAAACCATCCTGTATAATCTTAATCCTCGGGATAATGAGTTGATAGCTACAATGATAGGCAATTTTAATGATGGAAGTATACCTGGTAAAATGCAGTTTGGGAGCGGTTGGTGGTTCCTCGATCAGAAAGATGGCATGATAAGGCAATTGAATGCACTTTCGAGTCTGGGATTGTTAAGCCGTTTTGTGGGGATGCTCACCGATTCGCGCAGTTTTCTTTCATACCCTCGTCACGATTACTTCAGACGGATTCTGTGCAATCTTTTGGGCTCCGACATGGAAAACGGTGAAATACCCTCCGATTTCGATTTAGTTGGGAAAATGGTTAAGGATATTTGCTACAACAATGCCAGGAATTACCTTGGGCTATGATTCAAATGCCCTGTGGTGATTTGGAATAAAATGTAGTAAAAAGTGATAGTGAGTAAACTCATAACGATTTAATGCTGTGTTGGATACCGTTCAAAAAACCACCATTGAGTATTGTTGTATTGAAGATGAAAGCCCCGGCGCAATTGAAAGGATTCTGTGAGCCGGGCAGTTAATTATGGCACCACAAAAAAGTTACTGGATTATGTTTAAGAAGACCCCCACCCGGGTATTAAACCGGTTGGGGATTTTTCCATTCAGCGATTTTTTTTTATTTGCAACCCTTATCTGTCAAGCCAATCCTTAAACTGGCCCACCTTGTCGCGGCTTACTACGGGTGGCTCATCCAGTTCAACTTTCAACCTGATCTTCAGGCGGGTTTTCGACCACACTACAATATCCACAATGGCATCGCGGTTTACAATGGTTTTGCGGTTGATGCGAAAGAATTTTTGCGGGTCAATGATATCCATCAACTGGTCGAGCGAGTAATCGATAATAAGAATCCGGTTTTCGGTGGTGCAGATATGGGTAGTTTTCTCTTCACTGTAAAAGCAATGGATATCTTCAGTTGAAACCGATCGCAGGTGCTCGCCCACCCTGATTACAAACCGGCTTTTATAGGGATTTTCCAGCATTTTTTTTACACTCTCGATGATAGATGGTGATATGGCCGGGATTTCAATTTTCGAGCTGTACAGGCGGCTGTATTTTTCCATTGCATCTTTCAATCCGGCCAAGTCGATGGGTTTAAGCAGGTAATCTATACTGTTTACCTTAAAAGCCCTGATGGCGTATTCCTGGTATGCTGTGGTAAAGATAACCGGCGATAGCACCTGCACTTTAGCGAAAATATCGAAACACAAACCATCTGCCACCTGTATATCCATAAATATTAGATCAGGCGGTGGATTATGCTTAAGCCATGCTACTACATCTTTTACCGAATCCATTACTGCAAGTAACTCAATGGACTTGTCGTAAACCTTTAAAAGATTGGTAAGTTGATTGACTGCCGGTTGCTCGTCTTCCAGGATCAATACTTTCATGGTGGGGGCGGATTTATTTCTCTATCAACGGAATTTCAACTGTGAACTCACTTTCACTTTCGTTTACCACTACAGGGTTCTGGGTAAAGAAATAATATTTTGACCTTATATTTTCGAGCCCCATATTGTTGCTGTTGAAGGCAGGTTTCTTTTTCAGGTTGTTACTTACCGCCAGGTAGTCTTTTCCTTTGGAGCTTATGTTGATGGTAAGCGGGAACTCTTTCGAAATTACATTATGCTTAATGGCATTTTCCACCAGCATTTGCAACGACAACGGAACAATCAACAATTGATGGTCAGACACATGAATATTAACCTTCAGGTTTTCTCCAAATCGTATCTTTTGAAGAAAAATATAAGACTCAAGAAACTCCAGTTCAGATTCCAAGGTGATGATTTCTTTGTCTTTTTGTTCGAGTACATACCTGAATACTTCTGACAGTTTTTTTACAAACAGGATGGCTTTTTCGGGTTCGGTGCTGATGAGCGATGTTACCGCATTAAGGCTGTTGAAAAGAAAATGCGGATTTACCTGGCTTTTAAGGGTTTCGTATTGCAATGCCAGCTGTTCGCGTTTCATCTGTTCCTGCATTACCACCGACTTTTTCCAGTTCACAAAAAAGGTTATCGCATAGGTGATTAAAAGCGACAGGAAAAGGAAGATTATGGCTATTCTGATCATAAACAATGCACTATCAACAACCACAGCCGAAAAATCCTTTTCTTTATTAGCAATAAAAATAATAACCACAGCAATGAAAATAACCAGCAAACTAAACCCAAGGGTGAGTGATACCTGCATGATCAGTCTCTTTAGTGGATTTCCCAGCCAGGAGTGTTTTCTGTCTAGCCAGTTGCTTATCAGGTTTATCCCAATTCCCATGGTTCCACCAATCAGAACCGAATAAATGGTGTTTGAAAAGAACAGAGCAGGGGTGAACTCATTCAGGGGCAATACTGTCAATACCACCAGATTTCCTGCAACGATAAGAAACAGAAATATAATTAAAACCCGTATTACACTTTTTCTTTGGATTTTCATGCTTTGGATAATATAGTCAGAAACTGCAGATAAAGGTATCAAAATTCAATTTTCTGATTAAAGTTTCGACAGTTCTTCTTCATTCAATTCCTTGCCCCAGTTTGGCCACAGGGGTGAATTAGGGGTGAAGTTTACAAATTTCTGCCGGGCAGTCTCGAAAATGGGTTTAGCCACTTCCCTGCCACCACCAAAGGCCTCAGGCATATTCGCCAGTGTTACAGCTCTGAGGTAATAGCTTCGCGGATTGTCAGGGTTAAGACTGATGGCCTTATCGATGGCCTGGTTCATTTTGCCAATTAATCCGGGGCCCCGCACAATGGGGTTTATCGAAATTTTTCCCGGATAAATGAACGCCTGCAGCGTATAGAGTTCCGATTCTTCGGGGGCAATCAAAAGAGCACGATCGAGCAGTTGTTGAGCTTTATCAAAACAAGGTTCTTTTATATCGGCATCCTGCTCCGTAAATCCAATGATCAACCATGCATGTGCCGCATGGTACAGTGGAATCCATTCGCCTGTTTCGGCGTTTGCGATGCGTTCGAAGATGTTTGCAGCTTCGGTAAACTCACCAATGGTTGAAGCCTGGTTCATCTTTTCAAGTGCATTTAGCATGGCTTTTTCGAATCTGGTTTCCTGGGCATAAGAAACCATCAGCAATAGGGTTAGCGCATAGGATAACAAGGTTTTCATAGTTTAAAGGTTTTGTAGTTTATAATTGGAATGAAATTAACAATACCGCCATTTGTTTCTGGGGGGAGGTAATGGGACGAGATGGATACACTCCCTGGCTATCGGGCATCCGGGCATAAGTATAACCATATACATTATCGAACCCAAATACATTGTTTACCACCAGGTGTGCCACTGCCTGGGTTTTAAAAAGGGTGAAAATATGGGTAAATCCTAAGCTGACATCATTGAAGGACCGTGTACGGTCTGCCATAAACTCCGTATTGTTGGGATTAAAATAGGGTCTTCCCGAGGCAAAGGAATAGGTTGCCGAAATGAAGGAGTTTATTTTTGGAGAGAACCGCTTGTAAACCGCAGAAATGTTGTGCGATGATGCATAACCGGGCGTTGCCTTTACCGGGAAGTCTCTGTAATCACGTTTTGTATCGTTCCATGAATAGGAAATCCAGTAATCACTTTTCCCAAACTCCTTCTGGTTGCGCCAAAATACATCAAAACCCCTTGCATACCCAAACCCGCAATTGGTATAGTTGCCGGTGACCCATGAATATTCTTCATTGAATTTCACCAGGTCTGAGTAGTTTTTTTTGTACGCTTCGAGCCGAAGGGTATGGGTGCCTTTTTTGTACTGCCAGGTAATTATAGTATGCTCCGATTTTTCGGGCTTTAATTCCGCAGTGAATTTAAGGTATCTGTCCTCGGGGTTTTGCACAAAGGTTCCATAGGCAGCTGATAGCTGGCTGAATTTTCCGGTTTTAACGGCAGCCGACAATCGCGGGTTGAGAATGAAATTGTTGGTAAGTGAATTGTATTCGCCTCTGATACCGGCGCGCAGGGCAATTAATGGGGTTATCCTGGCCTCAGGTTCCACAAAAACCGATAGTAATTGGCTGGTAAACGGCAACTGAAATTGGCCGTTCATACTTATATCTTCCTTGAAATCGAAAAACTGGTAATCTGCACCCATTTTGGTCTCCACATTTTTTATAGACTGATTGATAAAACTGACCTTAATCTGTCCGGTTTTTTTTGTGGTGGTAATGGTATGCTGGTCCAGATGAATCTGATCTCTATCTATATTGGCCGCTATTCCCGATTGGATTACCCAGTTATTGTTTAATTCTTCAATGTATGTTGTATTCAGGTAACCGTTTTTATTATTTAATGCAATATCCTGTAATACAGATTCCTGGAAATTGGGATATAACATTCGGCAAGCATCATAGCTGAAACTCCCGAATGATTTTAGCATACCGGTTTTGCTGGTCTTGTGTCTGAACATCAGGGTTGAACCTGCAATAACCGGATCATCTATCCATTGTATTTCGGGTCTGAAGATTTTGTTGGATAATGCCGTATGCAGCAACTCACCGGTCAAAGCAACCGATGTGTTTTTCCACCTCCGTGCATGTGAGCCCTGTGCCCCAACAGTTATAATTGAAATACTCGATTTATCTTCAGGTTCGAGTGCGGTGGTATTGAGTGCCACTACCGATGAAAGTGCCTGACCAAATTCGGCCGAATAGCCACCGGTACTGAACACAGCCCCATTGAAAAGCAGGGGAGAGAACCGTCCACGGGTGGGCAGGTCGGGCAGTTTGGAGAAGTAGGGTGTCTGGATGAGCATCCCATCCATAAATGTTTTGGTTTCGTAGCTTTCACCTCCACGTACAAAAAGCCTCCCCTCTTCGCCTACCCTGTGCGAGCCGGGCAATGTGCCGAATGCTCCGTAAATATCGCCATTGGCACCTGCCGTTAAGGCAATATCTATGGGCCGCAGCATTACCGATTTTTTATTGTCGCTGGCATCAAAGGTTCCCGAATTGATCACCACAGCAGTGAGTTCGTTTACCGATTCTGTCATCAGTATTTTTATGCCTGAAATATTGACTGCTACAATATCAAGGCTTACTGATTGTGTTTCGAAGCCCACATAGCTGAATATTAGCTTATGGTTTCCCGTTTCGGCGGTACTAAAAGTAAATTTTCCCAGTGTATCGGTGGTGCAGCCATCGTAGGTGCCATGCAGGTAAACATTTACTCCTGGCAGAGGTTTCCCTGGCCTTGTCTCAACAATTCCCGAGATATGAACCTGCGTATATGCAAATAAGATCATAAATTGGAAAATAATAAAAAGAAATGTTTTCATGGTTGCAAGAAATTAAGATTTTGTTTTCAGGGACAAATTTCTGGCAGGAAAAGCCTCAGGAAAAGTAAAAGTTACCGGGTGGTATGTTGTTTCTGATGAATCGCTGAAGGAAGGGGATGAACGGGAAAAGCTATTAGCGAGCAGCGACTAAGAATAATTATGCTATTTTGGATGCTAACATTTTTTAGTTTCTACCCTGAAACTGGTAAAATTAGAGTGAACTGATCAGAACACCCAATTTGCAACTTTGCTATAATACAACGAGGCCCCCGATTGGGGGGGCCTCGTTTAGTTGCTATAAAAATGGCAATCGTATTTAAAATTGCAATACTTCCTGCGCAGCTTTGTAAATCCTGTCTTCGCCGGGCAAAATAGCTTTTTCGAGAATAGGGTTGAAACCTACTGGTGTAAATGTTGAGCCTACGCGTTTTACTGGAGCATCTAAATAAGTAAAGGCTTCATCGGAAATAATGGATGCTATTTCACCGCCAAAACCTCCAAAAACTTTGTCTTCATGCACCACCAAAGCCCGGTTTGTTTTTCTTACAGATGTAAGGATCGTTTCTTTATCAAGGGGTATTAATGAGCGAATGTCAATTACCTCTATCTCTTTACCATGTTCCTTTGCAATTTTATCAGCTACCTTGATGCAATGATGAGTGGTATTGCCGTATGTGATTATAGTAAGGTTTTTGCCGGTCCTGCGTGTACGGGCAACGCCAAATGGCACTTCAAAATCATCGGGCACTACTGTTTCGGCTTCCTTGGAGTTATAAAGTGCTTTAGGCTCCAAAAACATGGTAGGTCCTTCTGAACGCATAGAGGTGCGGAGCAATCCGGCAGCATCGTCGGCAAAAGATGGGTAAACAATCCTTATGCCCGGGAAAGTTGCCAATGCACCTTCAATAGTTTGCGAATGGTACAACCCACCACCTATGTAGCCACCGGATGCAAGCCTTATGGTAACATTGGGCGAAAATTGCCCCTTGCTGCGCCAGTAATCGTGAGTAGTTTCTACAAATTGTTCCATTGCCGGCCAGAAATAATCGGCAAACTCAGCACCTTCAATTACTACGCGTATTTTTTTGTTGAAACGGCTCATACCATTGGCCGTTCCGGTAATGAAGTCTTCTGCGATGGGAGCATTAAATACCCTTTCTTTTCCAAACTCCTTTTGCATACCCTTGGTAACATTAAAAATGCCCCCCTTTTCCTTGTTGGCAATATCCTGCCCCCATATAAAGGTATCGGGGTTGTGTCTGAACTCCGCCTTTAGAGTTTCGTTTATGGCGGTAATCAGTTTTATCTTTTCGCCTTGCTGGTTGTGCGTTCCGTCGGGGTATTTTGCCGAAATGTAGGGGGCCGGAATAACAAAGTCATGAACGGATTCGGGTGAAGGGTTAGGTGCTTTCATTGCCTTTTTGTGTGCGTCGGACACAATAAGGTCAACTTCGGCTTCTATGGCTTTTAATTCTTCAGGTTTAAATATCCCTTCATTAAGTAGCATGTTGGTGTATTTGCCAAGAGGGTCATTGGCTTTTACACAATGCAGCTCCTGATCGTCGCGGTAGAGTTCGTGACGGTCGCTGTTGGAGTGAGATCCAATACGTACGCAACTTGCATGAATAATTACTGGTTCTTGTTTTTCAATGGCATGCTTCTTTGCTTCGTACATAGCATTCATCGATGAAAAAACATCCTTGCCATCGCACATGATAATATGCAGGTTTTTGAACCCCCTGAAGTTATCAGCCACTTTCCTGTTGGCTGTCTGGTCTTTTTTAGGAACGGAAATGCCATAGCCGTTGTCCTGAAATACAAACACAACGGGCAGCTTTTCGGTAGAGGCTCCATTGATAGCTTCGTAAACATACCCTTCAGAAACACTTGATTCTCCCTGCGAACTGATGGCAACCCCCTTATGATTATATTTCTTCATGGCACGGCCAACACCCACTGCATGCAGGGTATGGTTTCCGGTTGCTGATGAAACATTGTGAATATTCCATTCGGGTTTGGCAAAATGGTTCGACATGTGTCGGCCGCCACCTGCCACATCGGTGTCTTTAGATATACCATTAAGGATGATCTCTTCAGCAGTGAGCCCTGCAGAAAGGTTGGTAAGTAGGTCGCGGTAATAAGGAAACAGGTGATCGGTGTTGCGGTCGAAAATTTGACCTATGGCCAATTGTATGGCATCATGTCCTGCACAAGGGGCATGGTACGACCAACCTAATGCCTGTTTTAAGTAATTGGGCGCTTTTTCATCGAGCTTGCGACCCAATATCATCAGGTGATACCATTTCTTTAGTGTCTCTTTGTCAACTGTATCCAGCGAATACTTTTTTGTAATTTCTGTAATTGCAGTGGCTTCCATTTTTATTTATTGAATTGATTAGTATTTTTTTTTACGAACGCTATTTTAACAACCCTGTGGTGATTTTGTTTTATGCAGCCTGTCTGTATTTTTGTTTTTGGCGTTGCAAATATAGTGTTTTATTTAGAATCGTTCTAAATAAAGATTGTATTGACAAACAAATCAATATGTTAAGGATTTATTATTTTGAATTTTATAACCAGTCCATTACCAAATACCGTTTGTTTATTTATTGCTTATACAGTTGGTATTTAATTTCAAATTATTGAATAAATACGTCTTCGTTTCAAATTGCCAACAATGGAAAACCTTATCTTTGCCCGGTTTAATTTTTTGTTTTTTTTAATGGTATTATCTTTCTTTTTACCAATAATAAAATCTGATGGTTTGTTATTTCCGGGAACTCAGGAAGTTTTCGCTTATTTGTCCCGGTCAATATCCTTTAATATAGTGACTTTGCGATATAAGGGACTGGCTATGCTGATGATGCTTATTTTTAACCAAAATGTATTATTCGCCCAGCAAACACCAGCGCCTTTTATCATCAACCACACGCAACAGTTTGTCTTCGATGCCAATGCACGCCAGGGCAGCAGCTTGATTGTGAATGACTTGTTGCAGATGATTGCTGATGGAACAGGTAAACTAAGGGTATTCACTCAATTTTCCTTTTCTTCCAGGGTTGAAGTTAGTTTTGCCATGGGTGGCAATAATTTGTTGGTATATCCAAAAGTACACGATATCATTTTTACCGGCGATACCCGTTACCGCTATTTTTCTATCCAGAAATATCTAACCCCCAGTCTTATAGATCTGGTTGTAAGGATAAATAGTTCCGATGGCAGGCTTATCAGTGAAATTCCCGTAAAGAACTTTGCCTGGGAAAATTCAACCGGTGCCCCCGCAATTTCTATTGTATTGCCAAACAACGGAAGGGGCAGGGAAAACTATTCTGTTTCCGTTGCCGGAGTTAATTTCGGATATGACGAAGAATTCCTCACATCCATAAAGAACCTTAACCAGACCTTTGCCGCCTACTACAGAGCCCCCGGGCAGATAGAAAAAGCTTTCGGTTTGGTTGACGGGTTAGACCCTGAAAATTTTGAACGGGCTATACTCGACGAGTTCCGTTTATGCGAAGCAGAAGCCCTTGCCGGCGAACTCAATGCACAACCTTTTATTAGCCTGATTTCTCCTGATGGTCCCGACCCTGAGAACGTCATTACTCGGCTTTCCATCCTCAATGACCACCTGGGGGAGCTTCGTAAAGGATTCAACCATACCCTTGTATTTATCGACAGCCTTTATTATCAGCATGGGTTAAGATTGCTTCAGTTGAGAGACACCCTGAAAGCCAGAGAATCCTTTTCCCGGGCCATTGTTTACAATCCGCTTCATATCCCTGCTCATATTTCGCTGGCAACCATCGATTTGTACTCAGGGAAACCAGCTGATGTAATGGAAAGGATGGCTTCGCTTTTAGGCCCGGCTGCCATTCCTGGTAAATGGAGCCCAAAGCTTTACAATTTTATTAGTGAGATGTTTCATTACGAAAGCAACAGAGCTGCGGATGCTATGGCTGATGGCCGGTTTTTTGATGCCCTGAGGATTTTAAGCAGAGTAGAAGCACTTTGCCGGGATGCCGCCCGGTGGGATTGCCCCCAGGAATTATTCGATAAAACCAGGGATGTGCATTATGGCATGTTCAGGTCTTATCTTTCTGTAGCACGCAGAGCTTATGTATCAGGCAATTTTTCGTTTGCAGTGCAATACATAAACAGCGCCCTCGATTATCGCGATGCCAACAAAACCTACATTACAAACGACCGGGAAGCAATGGAATTGCTGCAAATGGTGGTTGATGGCTATTATGTTGCCGCCGAAAAGGCCTGGGAACGTAATGATTTTTCTGCAGCATCATCGCAATTGGAAACAGCCCTTGAACTTTGCAGAAAACACCCTGTTCTTCAATGTTCTGGCGATGCCGATGCCTTGGCCCAACGCGCCCGCCAACGAAGCCGAGAGGCTGAACGGATTACAGTACCCGTTGTTATTTCCGAACCACAAGTAATACAATCACCTATGACCCGGCCTGAAGCCATTGCCCTGGTGCGCGACCTTCTTTCGAAAGGCCACCTGAAAGCCTGGGCAGGTGAAACCGCTGAATCAAGGCAATTCCTTAACCAGCTCCTGCCTGTTGCCATTCGTTTCGACCTAAGGCGCGATGATGAAATAAATGCACGCATTGTAAGCCTCTCGTCGCAAATTGCTGAAAAGGAGTGTGAATCAAAATTGCAGGATTTGAACATAACACTAAATGTTGTAAATGACTATTTTACAAGAGCTTTTTATGCTGATGCAAGGCGTAGTCTTAACATGGCCCGGGATATTCAGCAATCGGCAAACCAGTGTTCCTGGAATCTGGCCGACAGTCTTCTGAAATACGATTATGTATACAAAGCTGCAGATTATCAGACCTTGATCTTTGAAGCCCAGAATACCTATTTTAGGGCTGGTCAGCGTGGTTTCGAAAATTTCCTTTCGCAATACGATGCAGCCACCAGGTTCTATACACAACAATCGTTAAGCAGTTTTGGAGTAAAGCACGAGTCGCTGTTCGAATTTACCGCATCATCTGCAAATAGTGGTCTCATGCGGGCTGTTATAACCTGGTATTCTGACAGGGGTGAACCTGAACTGGCTGTGCATTTGTTAAAACTGCTCAAAGAACAGGGGTTTGGGCCACGTGAGCTTAAAAACCTGATGGAGTATGCAGGCTCAAGAGCTGCACTAACTGTAAGCAAAAGGCAAACCGGCTTAAGGCCCCAGGTATGGCTTACTGAGAATACCCATGATGATAAATGGTTCAGGGAGTTTAATAAAAGTTTTATCAAAAGCTGGCCCCGATAAGCATTTTACTCAGCTTTTGGAAATAATCCGTCCCCGGTCATAGGCAAGAATAACCATTGCAGCCGAAATAAATACAATATTCTTAAGGATGTATTGCCCTTCGAGGGTAGGGATGAAGGGTACCACATGAAATGTGTCTTCAGGAAAAACAAATAAGGGGAATACTGTGCCGACCATCTGCGCAAAAAGCAATGGAACGATGAACCGCAGGTATTTCCCGAAAATAAATCCCAATCCAATAATGGTTTCCCAAGTGGCAAGTATGGGCATAGAATAGGGGGCCTGCACAATTCCAAACGACAAAATATCGATGGTTCGTGTGGCAATATCTTCGGCTATACTTACCCCTGGAAAAAATTTCTGGAAACCAAACCAGAAAAAAACGATTCCCATGCTTACCCGCAGAAAAATTATTCCATTGCGCGACATCCAGTTGAAAGTTTGATTTTCAAATTTATCTATTGTGTTAAGAATGTTCATTGATTGAGTTGTTGGTTAAATTGTATGGTCAGAATTATGAAAGAAAAGTCAGAATAATGGATGTGGCTTAAAATCATTAATTTAAGAATTAATTCTTTATATATTTCTGTCCTGAAGTCACATTCAGATTGGCTGAAATATTTTCTTTTGCCCATAAAAACAAGACATCCGTCAACTTGTTCGGACGGATGTTTGAAAAAAATACAGAAAAGATGCGCTAATATGAAAGGGCTGATTTTGATGATTTTGGCCAGAAACCTGCCAAACATCAATTTTAATAAAGATCCCTAATATCGGTTATTTCTCCATTTGAAAAGGCTTCGGAAAGGAGTATTTCGGCTATTTTTTCGCCTGCCTTTTCAGGGGGTACCAGCTGACCCCTTTCTTTAAACCGCACAAATTTCTCTTTATGGATAAAAACTCCATTGGGCGATTGCCGGATAGCAGATTGCATATCAGTATCGATTATTCCGGGAGCAATCGACATTACTTCTACCGGCCATTGGTGGTCTTTTTGTTCTTCGGCAACACAGCGGGTAAACATGTCGAGCCCTGCCTTGCCTGTGCAGTATATGCTCCAGCCATGGTAGGGAGAAACAGCCGCTCCCGACGAAATATTTATCACCCTTTTGTTGGTTTTAAACCACTCTGAAAGCTTTACAAACTCCCTGGTTGTCAATACCGGTGCCAGGAGGTTTATGTTCAGATGCCTTTCTATTTCTTTTATTCCAAGGGTTTCAAGCCGCCCGATGGGTTCAATGATGCCTGCATTATTAACGAGGTATAAACCCGATATTTCCCCTAAACGCCTTATGTTGTCGAAAACCTTGTCCATGGTGATTTCAATATTTTCGCTCATTGCCAGGTTGCAGGGATAGAAAAAGTAGCCGCATGTGGTTTCGGCAGCTTTTTGCTTCATGACCGCCGAATCGTTTCTCGAAATTCCATGAATAACATGTCCTTGCTTCAGCAGCGACCTGGTAATTCCCTCACCAAGTCCCCTGCTATGACCTGTTATGATAAAGTGCTTCATTTTTTCAGGCTAAATAAATGTTTAGATAAGGTTATATTCGATTTACTTGAGCCTCTCTACCGACCTTATGGTGCCTGTTCCCGGGTAGAATTCAATTTTCAGGTTGTCGGGCGGAAGGCTTGTAACCACGCCAAACTGGCCTATCAGCAACCGGGCTTCGGCAAGGGTACTTTTGTCGCGGTTTATTGTAATATTTGCGTATTCGGGTATCCGGTAATAAATTCCCCTTTCAACCATCTTTTTTCCCGAAGGATTTATCGTAAACACTCCCAGTTGTCTCGTCGATAGGTCCCTGGCTATATTTAGTTTGATGGTTTCGGTAGAAAGACTTTCCTCTGATACAATTCCATTGCGGGGGTCGAAGTGAAAAAGGGTAACCTGTTGGTTGTCATTCCCTTTTACTGGCAGCCATGTAAACCGATACCGGGTAGCACTTTGGGTGGTGATTCCGGTAAAAAGTTCCAGATAGTCGTTTTCCATCCGGGCAAGTTCTTTGTTCATATATTCCAGGGTTTCGCGCGAATAGGTTACTTCGGCAAAGCCACTCACCAAATCAAATCTTTTTTTTCGGATGGCCAATATATAATCGGCAATTTCCCTGGCTCTCACTTCCGATGATTTTTCGACCCATGTTCGGCGCAAAACCTTCCTTTCAACCGTAACGGTGTCCATGCGCACGCGCTCTACAATGGTATCGATTCGTTCTTGCAAATTGTTGTTAATGAACTGATTAAAAGCTGATTGGTTAGCACCTGCAGAAAGGTTTCGCTGCATTTGCACACGTTGGTCTCCCTCCGGGTCGGTTGGTTTGTTCACTGCTGCTATGGTTCCATATTCACTCAGGTGAAGCGAAAAGGGGGTGCGATGGTTTTTTTCGGCCACATATTCCACAAAATAATACTCGGTTGGGTCTGGCTCGGCATAGGTTTGTAATACTATTTCGCCAATAGAATAACGGGTTGATGTTTGGGTTATTACATTATCAAGGCTAAGGTATTTCCCTGCAAAACTGGCAAAAGGGCCCGGATTTTCTGTTGTTTTAATAACAGTAACATCAATGGTAATGACATTGCGTGGCAGGGCGTAATAGAATCCTTGCCGCGAATGTCCTGCCTCAAGGCGGGTAATATGGGTAGTGGTAAGGGGGTGTTGGTTGCGGCACGAACCCAAAAGTATCAATATGATCGGTAATGCGGTTTTTAGAATTATCCTGGTCATGGCTAAATAAATTATACTTATATCATATTTATCAGTTTGCAATCAGGCAAAATTATACAAATACACGGATTTTGAATTGCAATCGCATCTAAAGTTTATCAAATCAAACGTAAAGGAATAATACGACAAAACTGCAATCCCTGTCGCCCCATCTGCTTTTTTCAGTTATTTTTCAAGAACTCTGTAGGGGTGCTCCAGAAGGAAATCAAGTGATACACTCTGGTCGTATTCAAGGGTGGGTGTATCCTTGCGGAATATCTTCACGGTTTTATTGCCCTGCAGGCAAACATTAGTGCCCTCAACCCTGATCATTGTTCCTTCTTTTAACCCAACTACTGTAATAGTCGGGTTCACTTCCAGAAACTCCCTCAAACGGTCTTCCCTCGACTCTCCATTATGGTCAGGGATGCGCCCATCGGTGTAATGCGGGTTGATCTGGAAAGGTACCAACCCCAGAGCATCGAAACTTGGCGGGAAAATTACCGGCATATCGTTGGTGGTTTTAATGGTCGGACAAGCTATATTGCTGCCTGCACTCCATCCAATGAATGGTGTTCCACCATTTACCTTCTTCCTTATCAGATCAAGTAACTTTTTATTGTAAAGCTGGTAAAGAAGGTGGAAAGTATTGCCTCCGCCTGCCGCAATGGCATCAGCTTCTTCAATTACTGCCAGTGCTCCTTTAGGGTCTTCAGTCGATTTAAGGCTATAGCCAAGAACGGAAAATACGGCGCTAACTTTGTTGGCATATTCTAAGTATGAAATGGTTACCCCGGCATAAGGCAAAAATGCAACATTGCGCACTCCCGAACCCAGAAATTGCTGTATGTAGGGTTGAGGAAATGCCAGATACGGCTCGCCATAGTTTGTTGAGTTGCTGATGAGTAACAGTCTTTTGCTCATAGGTGTTTCATATTAAGGGTTAGAACAGTAATTTTTATCAGGTTAATTACCCGCTGATTTCTTTTTGTAAAACTAATATAAACGCAAAGAAATTGTTGAAGTAATCGATCTTTATATCGGTTGGGCTCTTATCATATCACTAAAAATAATTACGTTTGTGGTCATATTCCAGATAGCCCTCAATCAATTTTGGTGGGCCGGAATTCAACAGAAACTACTGTTTATCATGCTTTTAAAGATTGAAGGACAAGACATACAGAAATTTATACTCATTGGCGACAGGGTATTGATAAAGCCCAAGTCGGCAACCCAGCGCACCCAGGGTGGACTTTATCTGCCACCCGGGGTGGAAGAGAAAAGGAAAATACAGAGTGGATATGTTATCAGGGTAGGACCGGGCTATCCCATTCCTGCGCCGGTCGAAACCGACGAGCCCTGGAAAGAGAGCCGCGATAATCTCAAATACTTTCCATTGCAAACCCAGGAAGGCGATCTGGCTGTTTACCTTCAGGACAGCGCATTTGAAATTGAGTTCAACAGCGAGAAGTTTTTTATAGTTCCCCACTCGGCTATTTTAATGCTGGTACGCGACGATGATATCCTTAATGATTGATTTTTTTGCTGTTATGGCCATCCTTAACGGCTTAATGTATAATATTTAATAGGCATCTCTATGTTTACACAGGAAGATCTGCTTCAACTTCAGAAAAAAGGAATTACTGAAGAAATGGCCCATGCACAGGTGCACAATTTCATAAAAGGATTTCCTTTCATAAAACTTTCTGCTCCGGCAGTTATCAACGGTGGTATTATTAAACTCAAGGATAAGGAAATTGACAGTTATGTTGCTTTTTTTGAAGAGAAATCAGGCAGTTTGGGTATCCTTAAGTTTGTGCCGGCCAGTGGCGCCGCCACCCGCATGTTCAAAGACCTGTTTAGCTGGCGCGATAAGCTTCAGGCTGGTGAAACAGCCCTGTTCATTGCAGAAAAAGACCCACAGGCAGCCGATTTTTTTAATAAGATAAAAGTTTTTGCATTTTGGGATGATTTGTCCGAAACTCTCGGCCAGAAGGGGTTCAATCCTGAAAAGCTTATCGAAACAGCCGATTTTTTGCATCCTATCAATACCTTGCTCAATGATGACGGCCTTGGCTATGCCATGTTGCCCAAGGGTCTTCTCAGGTTTCACCGGTACAATGAGGGAAATCGAACCCCGGTTGAAGAGCATCTGGTTGAAGGAGCTCACTATGCCTGCGATAACGATATGACCGTGAAACTCCATTTTACTGTTTCAGCCGAGCACCGTGGCCGTTTTGTGAACCACGTGGGAGATGTTTTAAAGGCTTGGGAAGATTTTTTCGGACTTCGGTTCGAAATAAAATTCTCGGTTCAGAAACCTTCCACCGATACCCTTGCCGTTGATATGAACAACAAACCCTTTCGCGATACCGACGGCACACTGTTGTTCAGGCCTGGCGGACATGGAGCACTTATCCAGAATCTCAACGAAATAAAGGAAGATGTGGTGTTTATTAAAAACATCGACAATGTTGTGCCCGATTCCCTGAAAGAGCAAACCTACATCTATAAAAAGGCACTTGGAGGAATGTTGATCGAATACCAGGAAAAGGTTCATGCAGCCTTGAAAAGCATTGATGCCGGTACTTTTTCTGTTGCCGACTACGACAACATGCGGCGTTTTGCCATTGAGAAACTGCAGATTGACCCATCACTTCTTCCCGAACAACTTAACGAAGGGCGGCAAATAATGCACCAATTGCTAAACCGGCCCATGCGCATTTGCGGGATGGTTAAGAATGTGGGGGAGCCTGGTGGCGGGCCTTTCTGGGTTGAAAATCCAATCAACGGCAGCCGATCTCTTCAGATTGTTGAGTCATCGCAGGTCAACTTCAGCGACCCCGCTCAGAAAGCCATATTTGAACAGGCCACGCATTTTAACCCTGTTGATCTGGTTTGCGGACTCAAAAACTACCAGAGTGAACCTTTCGACCTTACACAGTTTGTTGATCCAACCACAGGTTTTATCAGTATCAAAAGCAAAGATGGAAAAGACCTGAAAGCCCAGGAGTTACCAGGCCTTTGGAATGGTTCTATGGCCAACTGGATAACCATTTTTGTGGAGGTCCCCCTCATTACCTTCAACCCCGTCAAAACCATTACAGACCTGTTGAGGAAAGAGCATTTATAGAACCTGTAAATTTATTGCCGACACACTTTGACATAGGGTAAGTTGTAATAATTACCTGCTTATTGTGTTGTCTTGTGAGAATAATTGATATTCAATTATTTAAGAGTGGTGTGTATCTTTTGAGAGCCATCCTTTGGCTGGCGGCTGTACCCGCAGCTATTTAAATTGAAACCCTTTATGCACAAAACCACGAATTTGGTAATTTACGATCTGCCGTAATCAGGGATATACATCTTTTTTGAGTTATCATATCTTTTGCAAAACCTTATTTAAATGATAATAAGTTATACAAATAGAAATAAATAACCATTGTTTTCATAAAGCTAAAATTATATTTAGCATATGATTTTTATCTATTGATATGTATAATTTTTTAAAAAGTATCACTATTGTCCGGTAAAAAATAAAATCAAGCAATTTTAATTTTTACCGGACAATAGTGATTATAAATAAGACAGGTGAAATTATTGTTGAAGAATAATCTGAAAAACAGGAGATTATTTTCTTAATGATAAAAGCCTCCGCCAATTTTATAGTCCGGGGGCTTTTTTTTGGGTTTAAATGTCTATTCCAATTTCTTTCAACAATATAGATGCATTGAAAGTATTGCAAATGCCTGGCTTTAGTTTATAATCAAATCGCATGGTATTGTTCTGGTCAATTACTATATCGAAAAAGTAATTGGTTATTTTGTCCGGATAAACCTTATCCATTGCTGCCAGTTCAAGACTATGGGTTGCAATCAGTGATGGCACCCTGTATCTGATCAGTTCGCCGGTAATGGCTATGCTGCCCCTTGCTTTGTCTGCCGAGTTGGTTCCCCTCAGAAGTTCATCGAGTAGCAGTAGCATGTTGTTGTCTTGTCTGGCGCTATCAAGTATCTTCTTTAATCGCTTAATCTCTCTGTAGAAAGTGGAGGTATTTTCGGCCAGTGAGTCGGTTATGGTAAGGTAGGTCATAATACGAAACCAGCTTAGAGTTAGCCGGTGTGCACAAGCCACCGACCCTGTTTTTGCCAGGATTGTATTTACCCCGATGGTTCGCAGAAAAGTACTTTTTCCTGCCATATTGGAGCCGGTAATAATATTCATTAATGCTTCACCCTGCAAAGAAAAATCATTGTTTACCCTCTCATTTTCAGGGATAAGGGGATGGCCGAGATTATGTCCTTCAAAAAAGAAGGCACCAGCATCAGCAAAAACCGGATAAACCCACTTCGGATGGTTGTTTTGCAAGTTGGCCAGGCTTATCAATGCTTCCAGTTTACCCACAACGGCAAACCATTCAGTTGTTTTATCGGCATAATTATCAAACCAGCGCGATATACGGGTGCAAATAATTATGTCCCACAGAAAAACAAGATTTAAAAAAGCTCCGGTGAGCATGTGCAGCGAATAATCAAGTTTCCGGCTCAACTTTCTCAGATTTTCAATAGCTTGGGTGGCATTTGTGTTCTCAAGTTTCAAAAGACTTTGCAATTCTCTCAGGTAATCTGAAGAGAAATTCATGTTCTCAAAGCTTGTGAGTATTTTGTTATAGTCATTAAGTGTGCGCTCTCTGCCCTCGAGCTGAGCCCTTATGGCTCTTGTGAATTTCAATAACCTGCCATTAACCAAAATATTGAATAAAACCGGAATTAAAAGCAACACGCCTGTTCCAATCCAGATGGATGCAATTATGGATGAGGCAAAAAGTACATAAGATGTGGTTATAAGCAAACCAATCTGAGCAGGGGGTAGAATGGCTTTTTCAATGCTGGGCAGATGTTCTTTAGTAAAATCGGTGATTCTTCGATTATAAACATCCACTCTTATGTCTTCGCACCAGGGTTGCTTATCCGCAAGTTCCTTTACTGCCTTCTGTCTTAATAAAATTTCTTCCTTATGGTAAATTTTGCCAAGCCACTGACCAAGAGCTTTGTTGCCAACTCCTGTTGCGCACCGGTTTAAATAATGGTACAGGCTCTTCTTCCCGAAAACATCCATATCATTGGTATAGTCATGTTCAGGGTCGATAAAGATGCTCCCGTTGTAATAAGCGCTTCCCTGCAAAGAAAGGCAGGCAATTTCATTTTCAAGGATTTCCTTCCTGGTTTTTTCCCTTTCCAGCTCTGAAAGGTTATTAAGGTCGCGCAACACTATGTTGATAAAAGCGAAAAGAAAAACCACTGTAAAAAGAATAGCAATAACATTTCCGGTGGTAATGCTAAATATGAAGGCAACAATCAAGGCTAAAAAGCTTAATAATCTTGCCAGATTAAAAACGTTGTCGCGTTGCTTAAGCTTTACAATAAGATTTTCTGAATCATTAATTCTCTGGATATAATGTGGTATCATGAGAAAAGTTGTAAATGCGAAATAACTTAAAACAGCAAAAAAGCAGATGTGGGGTGAAAAAAGTTGAACAGTACATCTATTCTAATCAGTCTCCAAAGCTACTTCGAAATTACAATCCAGGCAGATTGTTTTGAGTGTGGTTTAAATCTTACTTTTGCCTGTTTGTTCGGAATTTGGTGTTATTTTATTTTATGATTATCCGCAATCTTGCAAGTAAATTTTCAAACGACTTATTTTGGCGT
>JBBISA010000062.1:0-23607 GCA_037441525.1 Bacteroidota bacterium | reverse complement strand
AGAGACTTAAAAAATAAAATCAAGCAATTTTAATTTTTACCGGACAATAGTGATTCGCAACATAAACTCCACCACACTACTCATCAATTCCCAGTATACTTAAAGCTGAGAGCCCATGGTTGAGGGCATAGGCACGATGGTCGTTCTTTTTTACCAGCAAAAATTTAAGGGCATCGAAATTTTTGATTCCGTTTTCGCACACCAGCATGATTTTTTTTTGGCTGGGGATTTTGTTCACTGCATCAGGCATCTGGTAAAGGGGTATGGTTTTCCAGCGGTATTTTCCGGCCTGCAGGTACTCCTGATCGTCAGACAGGGCAATTACCTCCCATTGGGGATCACGGGCGAGGGTTGAAAAAAAGTCGGTGGGCTCAATGGTATGTTCTGCCAGCAGTTTGTCGGGGCATGTGTATTCGTAATCGGTTAATTGCTGAATTTTCAAGTTATCGGTGTTAAGTTCTATGGGCACTTCCACGAAATTGTTCTGCAATCCGTCGAAATGAAGCAGCCGGCCAGAAAGCACTTCTCCCACCCCTGCGCAAACCTTAACGGCTTCGAGTGCCATAAGGTTACCTATTATACCCGGCACCATGCCCATAACTCCGGCATTGGCGCAGGTGGGCAGGGTGAGTGGGTCGGGTGGTTCGGGAATTAGGCACCGATAGGTGGGTCCGCCCAGGTAATTGTAAACAGAAAGTTGACCGGCAAAACCCATGGCAGCCCCTATAGCGCAAGGTTTGTTAAGAATAACACAGGCATCGTTCACCAGGAATTTTGTGGGGAAGTTATCGGAGCAATCCAGCACCATATCGTAGTGACCAATGATTTCCAGGGCATTTTGCCTGTGAAGGCGCAGAAAGTGGATTTCAAGATTAACATCGGGATTCATGGCATGCAGCCTGTCGCGGGCTGCAAGTGCCTTGGGCTGGCCCACATTGTCCATGGTATATAAAACCTGGCGGTGCAGGTTGGTAAGATTCACTTCATCGTAATCAAGAATCCCCACTTTTCCCACACCGGCAGGTACAAGATAAAGTAACGCTGCAGCGCCCAGGGCTCCGGCACCAACTACCAGCACACGGGCACGGGCAATCTTTTCCTGCCCTGCAGTGCCCAGTTCTGGCAGGATTATCTGGCGGTGATAGCGCGAAATGTTGGGTGAATCCGCCATGACGTTTTTTTTATGCAAATATAAGGATTGCGGTCTCCTGAAATGATTCTTTTCCCTAATTATCCTACCATCGCACTTTTGACCATTAAACCATTTATATTTGATCCAATTAACCAAAAACCAGTTTACCTTTAACAAAACAGAATCAACTAACCTATGATTTACTATCTGCTTCTTCCGCTGGGATTTGTTTTGCTCATTTATGGAGCCAGTTTGCTTGTCAACAGCGCCTCATCCCTTGCCAAATCGTTCAACACCCCCGACATTGTTATCGGGCTTACCATAGTGGCCTTTGGCACCTCGGCGCCCGAACTTATCGTAAACATTTTTGCTGCCATTGATCAAAATTCGGCCATTGCCCTGGGCAATGTGGCCGGAAGCAACCTGTTCAACATTATGGTAATTTTAGGGGCATCGGCCGTAGCCACCCCGTTGCTGGTAAAAAGCAATACCACTTGGATTGAAATACCGCTTTGCCTGCTGTCGGCACTCGTGCTGTTAGTCATGGCCAGCGATTCCTTTACCGACCCCGGAGCATCTTCTGTGATCACCCGCGCCGATGGCATTATTCTCTTATTTTTCTTCCTAATATTTTTGGCCTACAATTTACAGTTGGCCATGAAGGGCGATGCTTCCGAGGATGTAAAAGTAATACCCATGGGCAAGCTAAAATCATCCATCCTGCTCCTTGCCGGGCTGGCATTGCTGGTAGCGGGCGGACGACTGATCGTGGTATCGGCGGTTGATATTGCGCAAAGCCTGGGTGTTCCTGAGCGCATCATTGCCCTAACTATAATTTCGGCAGGTACTTCACTGCCCGAACTGGCCACTTCTATTGTTGCCGCCCTGAAAAAAAATTCCGATATAGCCATCGGAAATATTGTGGGTTCAAACATTTTCAATGTATTCCTGATTTTGGGGGTTACTTCGGTGATACACCCGGTAACCCTTGCTAAGGGTGCAACAATAGATCTGGCCATTAATGTAGTGGTGAGCATCCTGTTGTTTGCCTTTATTTTTACAGGAAAAGGACGCAGAATTACCCGGCCCGAGGGGGTTTTGTTTCTGCTACTTTACATCATTTATATTACATTCCTGATTTTGAACTGAAGAATTTATTTGTTCGTGATATATAATTGCCTGCTAAGTAATTCCGGAAATCAGAAAACACAAATCTATCAACCTTGCTTGCTATGAAAACCATTGATGAAGTTATTGCCTGCATGGATGAAATTGTTACACAATGTATGGCACAAAACCACCCGGCGGGGTATTTTGCGGTGCTCTACCGCCATGTAACCAGCCGTATAAAGCAGGGGATTGAAAACCGGGAATTTGAAGACAATGAGCGAATGGAGCAACTCGATATTATTTTCGCTCAACGCTATTTCGATGCCTGGGAAGCCTGGAGTGCGGATGAACCTGCCAGCCTTTCGTGGGAAAGGGCCTTCGATGCAACCTCCACCAACGAGCACCTGGTTATGCAACACCTACTTATGGGGATAAATGCCCATATAAATCTCGATCTGGGTATAGCTGCCGCTGAAACAATGCACGGAAAACCAATTAACGGAATAAAAAAGGATTTCGACATGATCAACGAAATACTTGCATCGCTGGTAGATAGGGTAAAGAGTAACATTAACAAGGTGTCGCCCGTTTTTGGCATTCTAACCTCCTTGGCGCGGGGCAAGGATGAGTTGCTGTTGAATTTCAGCATTAAAGTGGCCCGTGATGGAGCATGGAAGTTTGCAAATGTATATTTTCAATCAACTGACAAGGTAACCAGTTTTACCCATCGCGATATTGCTATAGCCCGGCTTGCCGATGGAATCGCACGACCCGGCAAATGGCCGGGATTGCTCGTTAAAATTGTACGTTGGGGCGAATGGGGAGCAGTTTCCGCAAAAATGAAAATCCTTGCGGACGTCTGAATGAAACCGGATTATTATAAAGTCAAACCCTTTCCCTTTAATACATCTCCGGACAATAGCAACGATAATGCACACAAAAAGCCAGACTTGCCATTTTCGCATTATGGAGCAGCAAATGCTATCCCTTTGCAAATTATATGTCCTTTGCGGCAATACCTAATCAATAAATATGTCAAAAAAAAATCCATTGATTAACCCGGATTAGTCATTAGGAATGCAACGAACTAATTACATAGTCGGGTTTAACCCTACCGGATGGCCGGTACAGGCTGCTTTAGAAAAACTTAATTTGTAAGCATTTCTACTTACAAATAATTAGTTTTTTTTAGCGGTTTGTCAAAATAGAGGTCACATAATCAATCAATTAAAACTCTAAATTTTTAATGACGGTCATTAGAAAAAACGGCTAAAGACAAATTTGGGACTAAATACACAAGCATCAAATCATTGTGCAATTATTCTGCATTTTATGGAATACGTTTAACTGGATTTTTTAACCAAATGCGATCGTAAACCTTACCCCCCAGAATCAAATGATATATGTAGCCACTAAATTAACCCGGAAACCAAAGACACTAAAATTGCAAATCGAGTTTCTCTTTTTTCGTTTTCTCGTAAACATCACGACTGAAAATAAAAATCTTTGCAGGTTTATGGGCAGTTCCCTTTTTCTTTTCATCGAGAGGGATAATGTATTTTGCCTGGGTTATCTTTTTTCTGAAATTCCTTTTATCCAGTTTTGTATTGAGAATAACTTCATACAGACTTTGAAGCTGGGTAAGGGTGAATTTCTCAGGTAATAGTTCAAAAGCAATAGGTTCTCTTTTTATTTCTTCTCTCAGGTAATGAAGCGCAAGCAACAAAATTCGTTCATGATCGAAAGCCAGTTCAGGAAGTCCATTGATCGGAAACCACGATGTATTGCCATGCTCTTTATCGGGCCTTGTTTTCGAACTATCAACCAGCGAATAATAACAAACCGTAATTACATGGTCAGAAACACTTGGGTAATTGAATTTAATCCATAACTGGTCCCTGACACTTTTTAGCCGGTTGGTTTCACCAAAGGTGTAGAATTGTTTTAAATAGATATCGGTAAGCCCGGCTTTGTCTTTAAGTACCCTCACAGCTGCATCGTAAATATCTTCCCCAACCTGAACATGATGCCCCTGTAATGAATAATCCCTGAAAAGCAACTCACCATTATTTCGATCGTTTAATGTACGCTCTGTAAGCAATACGTTCAGGGTGTTATTGTGAAACCCGAATATTACGCAATCAACGGAGATGTTGTTGATGATGGTATCCATATATCATCAGAGTGTAAGTTGTACACATTTCAAAATTATTACTTTTTACCCCAACAAATAAGTTAAATTTCATTTACATTTTTAAATGTTAATTTTTTTCGACTTCATCGAAACAAACAACACATATAAAAAACTTTATCTGCCCTCTATCATTTGGAAGTTGCTTATGCCAAAAAACTCTTTACTTTTTTAACATCCTACTTTCTCATGGGTCTTAAAAATATTGTCAAATTGTCCTTAATATTCTTTAGATGCAAAGCCATTTGAATAGACTTAAACCAAAAAGATAATTAGCACGCTTACGCCTATTTGTCTGATTAAAAAATTCAAATCATTAGTCCTGTAAAAGTAAAAGAAAAGAATTGATTGAATAAAAAAACGACCATCAGAATGATATTTAACGAATCATACAAAGGTGTTAGGGTAAAAGCAGGAACAACTCAGTCTTCGCCTGGGCAAGATTGCTGATAACTGCTTGATATAAAATTCGATTTTAGTTAGCAAACAGAAAGAAAAAAGATTAAAAAACATGGGTTCAAACCAAATATAGCATGTTAAAAATAATTCTGTTTTAAATTATTTAATATTGGAAACCAAAGAGATAGAAAAAGCGAGGTATTTTAAAACATCCAAAAAAGAAGGGGAAATTTTAAAAAAGTGTATTTTTATTAGAATTTTATATATTTTTGACAAGGTGTTTAAACTACACTAAGCTACCAAGCCAAAACAAAACATTTTATCAATTTTTTCCTATCTTCCTGCATGCAATTATTCTATGTATGTACACTCCGAGCAAGGCAATGGCCCATTTTGCCTTTAAATTTTTATGATTTATTAAACTAATTAACCCCGACCAAATCAGAAAACAACATTAGTATGAAAAGAAAACTACAAATTCCAGCAATTGTCCTGTTATTGGTAGTCTTGGTTATTGGCATATCCAGTTGTGTCGATCATCAGGAAAGATACCAAACACCCCCGTGGCTTGGTGGTTCAAGCATCGAAATTCTTGAAAAAAGAGGAAATTATAAACATTTTCTGGCCTTGATGGATAGTGCCAGGTACCGGGATATTATCGCATCACGTTTATATACCCTTTTTGTACCCGATGATGCCGCCTTTGAAAAGTATTTCCAAAGTGCCGGAATACAATCCGTTGCAAGTCTCACCAAGGATCAGGCAATAAATTTATTTACGCTTCATATTTTACGCAATCCCCGCTCACGTTTCCAATTGATTTACGAATGGGCATGGTCGGAGCTTCAGGGGCCTAAAGGAGAATATGCATCCTTATTCCATCGCAAACCAACTCCCAGTACTTCAATCCCTTACAGGGAAACCCCAAAGTATCATGCTACCTTTAAAAATGAGTTGATAATTTATACCGGCAACAAGAATGTACCCCTTTTTACTGCCGAATGGTTTAATGATTATGGTGGGGCCAGAGATGGTTCAGATTACCTTTTTATGTACCCTGGTAGTACCTGGGAATTGGGCTACCCCGCCGGCATGAAAGGAATAAACTGGCATAACGCCATGGTAATCCCCAATCCTGAAATACCAACTGAATTGGAAGTAAGAACCGCCACCGGGTTTATTTACTTCCTCGACAGGGTAGTTCCACCCATGCCAAGTATTGAAGAATATATGATTGCCAACCAGAATCGTTTCGGACTATATTATGATATACTTCAGCGCTTCGCTCAATATACCGAACAAAAAACAGATGAACAAAACAGGGTGCAATACCGCAAAACTTATGATCTGGTATTCGATCTAGCACATGAACGCGGCCCGTCAACCGGTACAGCTGTTCCTCCACAAAACATGTGGACAGCATTTTTACCATCCGATCAGGTTCTTCAGCAGTATCTCAACAATACTGTTCTGAAGTACTACAATTCCATTGATGAAGTTCCCAGAGTTACACTTTATTATATCCTTCAAACGCAGCTTTCAGCCACGTTGGTTATTCCTTCAAAAATGGAAAAAAGCTATTTCAATGCTTTTGGCGATGCAACCGAAATGTCGCGAAATGATATAGTTTCGAGCTACATGTGCAGTAATGGCGTGGTTTATGAGTCCAAAAAAGTGCTTGAACCCAATGTTTTTACCTGCGTTCCGGGTATTTTATTTTTCGATAAAAACTATTCTACGCTTCTCTTCCTTTTAAACCAAGCAAATATGCTTTCATCGCTATCTAACCCCAATGCTGATGTAACATTGTTTGCAGCAAACAATGATGCGATGCTTCAATATGGGGTAAGATACAACTCTACAACTACCACAATAGAGCAGCGTGGCCCTGACAACGTTTGGCGCCCGATGACCAATTTCGAACTATCAATGTTTGCACAGGATCAGGTATTCAAAGGAAAACTTACCGGGCTGGATGGCCCTGAGCAATTTACTGAAGTTACATCAGGGAACTTTATAAGGTATGGAAATAACCAGGTAGGTTCGGCTGAAAATCAGGCATTCAAAACTCCCGGCAACATTACCGAAGTAGAAGTAAATGAGCGCAATGGTTTGCTTGTAAAAGTCGACTACCCCATCGGGTCAAGGTTTGTAATGGGTAAATATCTGGCCGGCACTCTTCTCGACCCCGATGTTTCTGAATTTGCCAGACTGCTAACAAAGGCCAACCTTTTGGATGCCCGCGCTTCAGATCCAGTTACCCGCGAAAATATTCCAAATCTTAAATTCCTGGCTGCCAATAAATACTGGACCGGGCTCATCCCAACCAATGCTGCCATCCAGGAAGCCCGCAACGCAGGAATTCCCATTCCTTCTTCTGCTGCCACCCCTGCGTGGACTACCGAACAAAAGGATTTTATGGACAAATTCCTTAAGTACCATTTCATTCAGGGGACTGTTGTTTTTAATGATGGTAAACTTTCCGGAAACTTCGACACCCATTCAACTTACAGAGATCCATTGGATCGGACAAAAATCCTGAATGCTAAACTCAGAGTGATCAACTCGCCAGGCAACCTAGTGTTGCAGGATATAAGCGGAAGACAGGTTCCTGTTAACAATTCTAATGCAAATTTCCTGGTTCGCAAGGGAGTAATGCATAAAGTCAACTCTGTTTTATTGTATTATAATAAGTAATCTTAATCATCAAAGCCTAACCACATATACAATGAAAAAAGCATTCATTTTTTCGGCATTAATATTTTGCTTACTATCAGGCTTCAACAAAGCCTTTGGCCAGGCCGCGGTTATTCAGGGTCAGATTACTGATGCCCAAACCGGCGAAACACTGGTTGCTGTAAATATAGTTGAAATTGACCGCAACGGTAGGTTTATCAACGGAGCCATTTCGGACGTGAATGGAAACTACGTGATAAGAATCTCGGATGTGACCAACCAGATACAGGTATCGTTTATTGGTTATAAAAGACAGGTTTTTCTTGCCCAGGGACGTACCAGGATCGACATTAAACTCGAGTCAGAATTTGAAACCTTACAGGAATTCGTTGTAGTAGGTTCAAAACTCGGACATGATGGTATAACCGATGTTCGCGACCGTGGTACTTCAGTACAACGTATTGAAATTGCAGAATTGAAATCTGTAATGTCAACCTCGGTGGGCGATATGCTCCAGGGTCGTTTAGGTAACGTAGATATTTCATCTTTCTCTGGTGACCCAGGTTCAGGGTTGAACATCCGTATCCGCGGTACCGCCTCACTCAATGCACGCAACCAGCCACTTATAGTAATTAATGGTATTCCCTACGATGCCAACATCGATGAGAGTTTTGACTTTGCCAGTGCTGATATTGAGAAATTTGGGAGCCTTATTGATGTCTCTCCTGAAGATATCGAATCAATTGAGGTTCTCAAAGATGCTGCATCAACCGCTATCTGGGGATCGAGAGCATCCAACGGTGTTCTAATGATTCAGACCAAAAGGGGGGTAAGATCGAAACCCATGTTTGAATACACCTTCAGGTCTTCCCTTTCCTTTGAACCCAACCCAATTCCGATGCTCGACGGAAATGGTTATGCACGCCTCATTCAGGATGCCCATTTCAATATTGACAGGAACGTTTTTTCAGAATCAACCAGCGCCCGCCAAATTCTCCCCGATACTAAATGGGACCAGTACCACAACTATTCTCAGAACACAGACTGGGTAAGTCAAATCACTCAAACTGCTCTAACTCATGAACACAACTTTTCGGTTCGCGGGGGGGGTGAAAAATCGCGCTATAATATGTCGATGGGCTATTTCGATGAAGGTGGTACTACCATCAATAACAAACTCCGAAAACTTAACCTTCGCAGCTCGCTCGACTATGATCTGTCAACCAAGCTGCAGTTCAAGTCGGATATTATGTTTACCCGTTATGACCAGAATAATACCTTTGATGTTGAAGACCAGGAGTTCGGTGGATGGAAATCGCTGCGAGCTGTAGCATACAGAAAAATGCCCAATCTTTCAATTTATGACCGGGATACAATAGGCAATCATACAGGCGAATACTTCACTCCTGTATCTACCCTTCAGGGCAGTTCCCGCGACCATTACAACCCTGTGGCATTTGCCAACCTTGGAACCCAGCACCGATACCGCGATAACGCAAGAGCATTGTTCTCATTACGTTATCTCGTAGCTACCAACCTTATTTTCAACTCAACCGTTACCCTCGATATTTTCGACAGTAAAGTAACGAAATTTCTTCCCCAGAAAGCACTTGGATATGATTTGAACAACGATATTTCCAACAGAGGTGTAAATGAATTTTCAAAGAAAGGTTCAATTTATACCATCAACCAGTTGGTTTACCGGCCCAGTTTAGGCCAAAACCACGACATGGTATTTATGACTCAGTTCGACACACAACAGGACAAAGGCCGCTGGTATAAAACGGAATCGAGCCGATCCGCATCACCGTTTTTGACAGAGCCGGTTGGAGATAAAAGTCTTGCCTATTTTGGTGCCAGTTACACCGAATTCAAGTCAGCCGGGTTGTTTGTTACCGCTAACTATAAATATAAGGATAAATACAGCCTTATGCTGGGCGCCAAATACGAAGGCAACTCAAAATTTGCCCGGCAAAGTCGTTGGGGATTTTTCCCAACTATTTCAGGATTCTGGCGAATTTCGCAGGAATCATTTATGGATGCCTTCGGGTTCATTGATGATCTTCGCCTTAGGGTAAGCTGGGGGCAGGTGGGGAACTCACCGCCGCAAAACTACCTATATTTCCTTACCTATAGCGCCGGTTCTAGTCTTTCGTACATGGATATGCAGGGGGTAAGACCTAGTGGGATTGAACTTACCAGTTTAAAATGGGAAACCATCCAACAGTTCAGCCCTGGTATATCCTTTATGGGTCTCAACAATCGGTTAAATATTGAAATAGACTATTATCAAAAGAAAACCTTAGATCTTTATCTTCAAAATTCAGGAATTCCCTCTCAAACTGGTTTCACAGCCATTAACCTTAACGATGGGGAAATGGATAACCGTGGATTTGAGTTCATGGTGGATTACACTGTAGTGCGCAAACATGATTTCTCAGTTAACCTGAATGTGAATTTATCCACCAATCAGAATCGTGTACTCCGTTTGCCTCAGAATTACAGCCTTCTTTATGGTAATATGCTCGAAAACGGAAACTATAAAATTGCTGTTGTACCCGGACAGCCCCTGGGTGGTTTCTTTGGATATCAATACCTTGGAGTTTACCCATCTGATAATGAAGCTGTTGTAACTGACATTAACGGCATGCCTGTATATGGGTTCAATCTCGATTTTCCGCTTCAAATGATCATGGGTGGTTCATCCGCTTATGTGTTTGAAGGCGGTGATGCAAAGTACAAGGACCAAAACTTCGATGGCAAAATTGACGAGCTCGACCTTGTATATCTTGGTGATCTTAACCCAAAATACATGGGTGGTACTGGTGCACGTATGCAATATAAGAATTTTGTTTTTAACTCGTTTTTCCATTTCAAGGTGGGTCAAAAGATTATAAACCAGACCCGTATTGATACTGAAAAAATGTACAATTACGACAACCAGAGTAAAGCTACCGACTGGCGTTGGAGACGCGAAGGCGATATTACCGATATGCCCCGTGCTCTGTATAACAGAGGATATAACTGGTTAGGTTCTGACAGATTTGTTGAAGATGGTTCGTTTATCAGGCTTAAATCGATTTCACTAACATACTCTTTCGGTAACAAAGTATCAAAGGCCCTTAATATAACTGATCTTAAACTGTTTTTTACCGCTTATAACATTTATACCTGGACCAGGTATTCAGGGCAAGATCCAGATGTTGCTGCTCCAACCCGGCCTGATAGCCTGCCCAGGGACATCAGCAAAACTCCTCCTCCAAGGAGATATATGTTTGGTCTCAATCTTAGTTTCTAAAATTTAAAAATGTAATTAAATGAAAAAGAATAATATATTCAGACTGATTTTTTTGGCCTTCATCCTTGGAGCTTTCACCCTCCCTGCTTGTAATGACTGGCTCGACGTTGAGCCTGACGATGAGCTGATTATGGATCGTTTCTGGCAGAAAACTGCTGATGTTGAAGGTGCTCTTGGAGCTACCTACAACGCCATGCGTTCAGCTGTTTTACAATCATTCATTTTAGGGGAATGCCGCGCCGATTTGGCAACTTTTTCAGGTGGTCAATTTTCATCTTATGCTTTAATCGCAGCCAGCAATATAAGCCCAACAAACTCAGCAGTTAGCTGGCGATCATACTATACTGCCATCAACCTGGCTAATACCCTTATGCACTTCAACAAAAAGGTTTTCGAGAAAGATAAAACTTTCACCAAGGAAATGATGGATGCAGTTGATGCAGAAGCTTTATTTATTAGATCTCTGGCCTATTTTTATCTTGTAAGGTTATGGAAGGATGTTCCTTTGGTTTTGAAGCCATCAATATCTGACACCACAAACCTTTTTCTGCCGAAAAGCTCAGAAAAAGAAGTAATTGCTCAAATCATTAAGGACCTGACTAAAGCCAAGGATATGGCCTATACCACCAAATTCCGTGGGAGTGACTATTTCTATGGCAGGGCCAATAAATACTCAATAATGGCATTGCTTGCCGATGTTTACCTATGGGACGAACAGTATCAAAAAAGTTTTGACTACTGCGATTCAATTATTAATTCAGGATTGTATGGACTTGAAGGTTCTGAAACTTTTTTCAGAATCTGGTACCCAGGGAATTCACCTATCGAATCAATTTTTGAGTTTCAGTTTAACGACAAGCTCGATGGTCAGAATAACCCGATATTTAATGACCTTATCACTACCTATGGTACTATAAATGTGTCGATAAATACCCGTAAAGCCAATCTTTTATTACAAAGGGACGATTACCGTAGATTTGGAACCCAGTGGGCTATCTGGAAATATCTTGGAAAGGACCCCTTTGGGTTGGTTCAGCGAAATGCAACCGAAAGAGATGCCAACTGGATTATCTATCGCTATGCTGACATAATGCTTATTAAGGCCGAAGCCGCAATTGAACTTGACCGGTTTACCATTGCCAATGAAATTATAAGGGAAACTCTGTTAAGATCGAATATGCCTTACGAAGAGAACTTTGACAAAAAAATCCTAAGAGAGGCTTTACTCGATGAAAGGGCAAGAGAATTTTTTCTGGAAGGCAAAAGATGGTTTGATGTTTTGCGAGCAGCAAAAAGGAACAAATTCCAGAACAAGCAGATTATTATTGATATGATACTTTCTGGGGCAGATATTAAGCAACAGGCAATACTCCGTACAAAAGTTTACGATACGTTGAGCTATTACCTGCCTATTGCTGAGCGCGAATTGATCTATAACCAGAACCTGGTTCAAAATCCCTATTACGACAGGTAGAAATTTTTAAAACAATCCTATTATGAAAAAAATAATATATCAATTATTGCGGGTCAGTGGTTTATTCTTAATATCCACTTTTGTGCTCAACAGCTGCAATGAAGACCCTGTTAAATGGGACCCAAGGTCCACTGAACTTGTAATCACACAATATGTTGATGCAAACTCGGAGTTTAGTGAATTCTCACAATTACTGAAAAGTACCGGTCTTAACAGCCTTATGTCAGTAAGAGGACCCTATACCCTCTTTCTTCCTACAAACGCAGCCATGACCGAGTTTTATGCTTCCAGGGGAGTGAGCTCTCAAGCTGCACTCAGCGATGAATACAAGCGGCAACTGGTTTTAAACCATGTAATTCCGATGAAAATTGAAACCGGAGACATCGGTCTTGGAGCTATAAGGAATCAGAATGCCTTAGGCGACTTTTTGGTTACTGAATTCGATGCTGCCGATATTATTTTGAATAAAAAAAGCAAAATAATCCGTAGAAATGTTCAAACTGCAAATGGTGTAATACACCATGTTAACAAAGTGGTTGAACCATTCGAAAAAAGTGTTTTCCAGGTGGTAAAAGAAACTCCCGGTTTTTCTCTTTTTGCCCAGGGATTGGAGCGCACTGGTTTAAAGGACACCCTGAGTATTATTGAATTTCCTTTCGGTACCCGCAAAGCCCGCACGCGCTACACAATACTCGCAGTTGCCGATACTACATTTAACAGGTTTGGTATCACTAATATTGATCAGTTGATTGCCTATTTTACCAACGATCCAACTACCATTAGAAGCCTTAAAAATGATTTTTACCGGTATATGGAGTATCATTGCCTGGCAGGCACACACTATCTGAATACCTTCGAAAACAGGTTATACCCTACTCTGTCTTACGATAATAACATCCTTGTTACGGTTGATGATGATTACAAACTGAATTTTATACCATCCACACGGCAATATACCGGCTTTATTATACATCACAGTAATTACCCCGCTAAAAACGGAACCATCCATGCTGTTAATGATCTATTGCCTGTTTTCCAGCCACGAGCCACTGCATTGGTATGGGAAACCACCGACCATTTTGATATGAAACAGGGTGATTATTTTGGAAAGTTTTACATGCGTTGGTTTGATGGACAAAATACCTTTAAAAACGTTAAATGGGAAGGTGACTACTTGCTTTACTATTGGAAAAATCGAAACACCGGCAAACTTATGAACGACGACTGCCTTAGCATGAGCGGCTGGTGGTGGGTTGAAGTTAAAACCCCGAAGATCATGAAGGGAAAATACAGAATAACATCAAACCTATGGGGCGGCCAGATAGATTATGCAGTGTATGTTGATGGTGTTAATACCGCTCTGGTCAAAAGAGCCGACCCGGCCGAAACAACAAGTTGGGGAGAATTCGAATGGACAGAAACGACACAGCATACCATTAAAGTGGTAGCAATAAGCCCAGGTTTGTTATTTTGGGACACCATAATATTTACACCTATAAACTAATTAAATACCTGACAAACAATTAAAACAGTCTCAAAATGACACGAAAATATTCATACCCGACTTGTTTAGCGCTAATAACCCTGTTTTTTGTCAGCATATTTGCCCAGAAACTGGTAGCACAAACCCAGGAAGGAATAACCGTTACCGGTTTGGTTTTGGAATCTGGTTCTGGAGCACCCCTTAAACAGGTCTTTATTTCGGTATTATCTACCGGCGAACTTGCCGGTACCGACGATGATGGTAAATTTACTATTGTTGTGCCAAACCTTCAGGCCGAACTGATCTTCGACCTCCCCTTCTATTATAAAAGAAATATCTTTCTTAATGGACGCGATTACATCGAAGTATCTCTTATTTCCACAAGGTTTCGCACACAAGACCACAATTACAATTCCCCTTTGGGCGAATTTAAACTAAAGAATACAGCATTCACTACCCATGCCCTGATTGGCAGCGATGTCAGATTCAACAAAATAACATCCTTCGATCAGGCATTTCAAGGACGTGTTCCAGGTTTAAGAGCTATCAACCAATCTGGCATGCCCGGTCAACGTACTTTCATGAACATGAGGGGTTACTCTTCGATGTATGCTAACTCTGAGCCGGTTATGTTTATTGATGGAATGATATATGATTATTCCTACGCAAATACAAGTCTTCTTGAAGGTTTTGCTCTAAATCCCATGGATGTTGTGGACATTGAAGACATCACTGATATTACAATTGTTCGCGATGGCCTGTCATATTTGGGGTCTGTCGGATCAAATGGGATGATCAATATCAATACTGAACAAAAGGGTGAAGCCAGTACAATTATTAAGTTTTCGACCTATGGGGGCGTGGTAAATTCTCCCCAGCCTCAGGAATTGCTCAATGCAAGTCAGTTTGCAGGATTTTTTAACGAGATGCTTACCTCTCAGGGTTACTCAGCCACACAGGTAAATACCATGTTTCCCTGGTTAAATGGTGGTACAACTGCTCCGGAGTATTACAGATATAATAACAATACTCAATGGCAAAAGGAGATTTACAGTCCTTCTATGGTTTCCAAGCATCACTTCTTTCTTAAAGGGGGTGATGACATTGCGACCTATAATATTTCAACCGGTTACCAGTCGCATAATGGCATATACCAAAACGCCAATTACAACCGGTTTAACCTTCGTATCAATGGTACTATTAATATTACAAGCAAATTTACTGTTACTCCAAATGTAAAACTCTCTCTTGCCGACAGTAAGCTGGCCAACCATGGTCCCAGCGCATGGAAAAATCCATTGATGGCAACTGTATTGATTCCACAAAACATGTATCCCCTGGCAAAAGATGGGGCAACCGGCACCCCCCTCAGCTACCTTGACGATGTTGGAGTGTTTAATGTAAGCAATCCGAGTGCTATCGTAAAAAATGCCCAAGGTTCTAACAGGAACTACCACTTCCTGAGTTCAGTGAAAACACAATACAAGTTTTCTGAAAACCTTAGTATTTCAACATTGGTCGGGATTAATTTTAATAATGCCCGCGAGAATATCTTCTTGCCGAATATTGGTCTTGTACAAATTGATTCGGCTTATAATAGCCCGGGTGATTTTGTTTATGAATTCAGATCTGCACAAAGCCATACCAATATAAATTATAAAAAGGTATTGATGAGTGGACACGCTTTTGGATTCAATGGCGGATTCCGTTATATGGCCAATAGCTACAAACACAATCTCAGCCGCGATCTCAATACTCCTTCCGATGATTTTAAGAGGCTTGGACAGGGCTCGCAATACAGCTATCTGCGCACAACCACCGGCGATAACCGCGATCTTAACTGGATATCATACTTTGGTAGCTTCGATTATGCTTTCCGCGACAAGTATTTCCTAAGCACTAATATTTCGTACGATGGAAACTCGGCTACCAATGCCAACAGCCGCTATCACTTTTATCCATCAGTAGGTGCAGCCTGGAGGTTATCGTCTGAGCCAATCCTTAACAACGCTACCTGGTTAGACGACCTTAAACTACGGGGCTCTTATTCAGTAACCGGTAATATGTTCAGCTCGGTTTACGATTACTCAAAGTTGTTTTATACCAGCCGACGACTAAATTCCATCGGGGTTCTCACACGAGAAATTATCCCCAATGAAAACATGACCCTTGAGCAGAAAACTACACTTAACGCTGGACTTGACCTTACAGTTTTCAGACAACTGGTTAATGTTCACGTAGATGTTTTCCAGGCCAATGTTGACAACATGGTAATACAGCAAACACTTCCTCCTACCTTTGGCTATACAAGATATTTTGACAATGGAGGCAAACTTGAATCGAAAGGGATTGAAATTGGGGCTGACACCAGAATTCATACAGGCAATATTGTATGGACCCTGGGTGGAACCATTACCCATGCCAATACTGTTGTTAAGGAACTAAATTTTCTCGACACACTTGCCAGGAGGATAGTTACCCCTATAAAGGGAGGTGAATTTGTTACATCGGTTGGAAACTCAATTAATGCATTTTACGGTTACAAAACTAACGGATTGGTTTCCGCCAGCGATCCCCATTTAATTATCGGGCCCAAAGGTCAAACCATGAACCCGGGCGATGTTAAATTTGTTGACACCAATAACGACAGAAAAATTGATGAAGCTGATAAAATGATTATTGGAGATCCCAACCCTGATTTCTTCGGTAGCTTGTTTGCAGGATTTTCATGGAAAAGATTTGAACTTTCAGCTTTCTTTAATTACTCTTACGGCAACGAGGCGTTCAACTATGTAAGGTATAAAGCCGAATCGATGGATTCTTACAGTAACCAGTCTGCAAGTATACTCAATCGCTGGACTCCATTCAATACCAACACCACCATGCCAAGGGCAAGTTTTGGCGACCCCACCGGCAATACAGTTTTCTCTGACAGGTGGATAGAAGATGCTTCTTACCTTCGTTTGCAACAGCTAACGCTAAGCTATAAACTGCCACCTTACGCTGGCTTTTACAAAGGAGTGGTGGTTTATGTTACAGCAACCAATCTTTTCACACTTACAAAATACTCGGGTTATGACCCGGAATTTGTGTATCTGAACAGCCCGTTCTATGTGGGTATTGATTATGGAAAGATTCCACAAACCCAGTCGTTCATTATTGGATTGAAATTAGACTTATAACAGGTAAACTTTAAAATACTATGAAAAAGACATTCAAAAATAATATATCCTTTTTCCTGGTTGCACTGGGTATGGCGCTATTTATCTTCCAGGCCTGCAGCGAAGATTTCTTCAACGATACTGCCGGCGACCGGATTACCCCTGACCAACATTATAAAACCTTTGATGACCTTATGCCATCTTTAGGGGGTGCAATAGCACCATTGCAGAACATACTTCCAAGACTTATTATGCTCGACGGACTTCGCTCTGACATGATGCTGCCAACACAAAACGCTGAATCATGGATGAGGGATATCAATCTTCATATTTACACCAGAGGGAGTCAGGCTACAGACCCATCCGATCTTTACAAAACTATTGTCAATATAAATGAAGTGCTTACCCATATTGATAAGATTAGTAAAAATGACCCCAAATTCAATAAAAATATTGCCCCTCAGATAATAGGTGCCCTGATTGGTATGCGGGCATGGACTTACCTTACCATAGCGCGGCTTTATGGACAAACGGTTTATTTTACAGATAATCTTGCTTCTTTGCCTGCTAATCTTCAGCAAACTATTCTAACAAAGGATGCTTTGGTTGATACATTGATTAATCAGTTATTGCCTTATATTCATGACTCAAGATTTACAAAAATCCAAGAGGTTCAAGTCGGAACAGGTTATGTTAACAACAAGGCTCTATTGGGCGAATTATACCTTGAAAAGAATGATTACGCTAAAGCAGTAGAATATTTGAAAATTGCCTGCGAGAGTAGAGGGAATGATCAAGTAATGTATAAGATTGATCAGTCATTACAGAATGCAGCATGGAGTGGAATTTTCCTTAATTCTGAATCTGTAGCATCAGAGGTTTTTGCTGTCATGCCATACGCATCTCGCGAAGGACAGTATAATCCGCTGGCCTATTGGTTTGGCTATGATTTGCACTATGCCGTAATGCCCTCACCGGTACTTATGGATTCATTCATGGTTCAGATACCAGCACAAGGCACACTTCCGGGAGACATTTGGAGGGGGGTTGGTTCTACCTTTGGGCTCAATATAATAGGTCAAGTTGATGAATCTACTCATATATTTGCCCCACATATTACAAAGTATGCTTTTGATAGCAAAGACCCATTCAGTACTGATATCATTATTTCGAGAGCTTCAGATGTTCATCTAAAACTGGCGGAGGCACTCAATCGTCTTGGAGATCCGGCATCACAAACAATTGCCATTAATCTTGTAAATGGAGGAATAAACAGCATGAATCCCAAACCTGCTCCCTGGGCAACATGGACAAGAAATCGTGGTGTTCGTGGGAGGGTTACTTTAAGACCACGTCAGGTGCCTGCTGCTCTCGAAGGTGAGGCCAGAATGCTATTTATTGAAGATATGATTATTGCTGAAAGAGCTCTTGAGCTTGCCTTTGAAGGGAAACGCTGGGATGACCTGGTGCGCATTGCCAACCGCCGCAATCAACCTGAATACCTGGCCGATAAGGTGGCTGAAAAATTTAAAGGAACTCCTCAATATGAAATCATCAGAAATAAATTAATGACCCCGGCAAACTGGTATTTACCATGGCAGTAAAAAACCCCTGATTTATTATTTTCAAAACAAGTTAATCCTAAATGGCTGTCGGCAATGACAGCCATTTGTTTTTTATCCCAAATTTGTCGTTAGCCGTTTTTTCTCATGACTGTTATTAAAAAAAACGGATAAAGACAAATTTGGATTTCAGGAATCAGAAAATGGAATTCCTTGTTTGCTCGAAAAGGTGGCAGGTTTTGCGGAGCATGAAATAAACCTGATTTTGCATCTTATGTAATTACCCGTCTGCAAGGGTTAACATATTTTCCTAACTTTAAACCGTTTTTTTAAGTCCATTTTCCATTCATCCCAAAAACAAAAAACATGAACAAGCTAAGAAACGTTTCAACCTTCACCATTGCATTGATTTCAATCTTTGTGCTAACTTATTGTAAACCTGCCGCCGAACGAAAACTCGCCGAAGGGGTCATACTCCCCAATGCAGAACAATTTGCCACAACACACAACGGGAAACCGGTAGCCCTTTATACCCTCGAAAACAAAAACGGCTTAAGGGTAGACATAACAAATTATGGCGGTCGCATTGTAAGCCTTTTGGCTCCTGACCGTAACAATGTTTTTGATGATATTGTTACCGGATATCACACCATTGGAGAGTACATTGCATCACGCGAACCCTATTTTGGTTCTCTTATTGGCCGCTATGGCAACCGCATTGCAAAAGGGCGTTTTTCGATAGACGGAATTGAATACAACCTTGCTATTAACAACAACCCTAACCATTTGCATGGCGGTCCCGGCGGGTTTCATAATGTGGTGTGGGATGCAGAAATGGTGGCAGCCAACAAACTCAAACTCACATATCTATCAGCTGATGGTGAAGAAGGGTACCCGGGAAATCTTAATGTAACAGTTTATTATTCATTAACAGAAGCCAACGAACTGGTTATTGAATACGAAGCCACCACCGACAAGCCCACCATATTGAACCTAACCAATCATGCCTTTTATAACCTTGCAGGCGAAGGCGAATCTATCATTCTCGACCATCTGCTGCTGATCAATGCCGATTACTACACCCCTGTTAACCAGCATCTTATCCCGGCGGGAGTGTTAGTTCCTGTCGAAGGAACACCCTTCGATTTCAGAGCCTATACCCCCATTGGTGCCCGCATTAACGACAACCACCAGCAACTTTTTTTCGGACTTGGCTATGACCATAACTATGTGCTTAACAAAGTGGAATCGGCTACAGGCGAACCCCAGTTTGCCGCAAGTGTTATCGAACCTGTAACCGGCCGTAAAATGGATATTTATACCACCGAACCCGGCATCCAGTTTTACAGTGGCAACTTCCTCAACGGCACCGAAACCGGGAAACGAGGTCAACCTTATCCCTTCAGGTCATCATTCTGCCTCGAAACACAGCATTTCCCCGACAGCCCCAACCAGCCCGATTTCCCATCGACCGTGTTGCGGCCCGGCGAAACCTATCGTCAGGTTACCAAAATGGTGTTTGGTGTAGCTACCGAAAAGGATGTACTTTAATTTCGGGAAACTACTGATAAACAAATAAAATCTCATCTGAAAGCCTCTGCAGTTTTAAATGCAGGGGCTTTTTTTAGGGGATAATGTTAAATCTGAAAATAATTTTTCCTAATGAATGCAAAATGAAATTTTTATTTGTATTATTGCCAAACAGAACAGTACAGTACAGTTATGGCTATACTTACCGATATTATATCAATTGACACTGAATCTGCCGTTTCGAAATACCGGCAGATAGTACTATCAGTGATGAAAGCCATTGATAGCGGATTATTGAAAACCGGCGATAAAATTCCATCAATTAATACTATTTGCCACAACTGGAAATTATCGCGCGATACGGTAGTAATTGCCTACAATGAACTGAAATCGTTGGGCATTATCGCCTCTGCACCTGGTAAGGGGTTCTATGTTTCGACTACCAACATCCAGCTTACCAATAATATTTTTCTGCTTTTTGATGAGCTCAATTCGTTCAAGGAAGACCTTTATAACTCTTTCCTTGAAAACCTTCCCCCTGAAGCAAGCGCCGATATTTACTTCCATTATTTTAACCGTCGGGTTTTTGATCAACTTATTGCCGAGGCAAAAGGAAATTACACCACTTTCGTTGTAATGCCTGCCCGTTTTAAAAATACTTTGCCTGTGTTGGAGCAACTTTCGGGCAGGGTTATTATTCTTGATCAACTCCCCGATGATTTAAGGGGCGTTTACCCGGCCATTTACCAGGACTTTGAAGCCGACACCTACCAGGCATTGTTGTCAGGGAAGGAACTTTTAATGAAATATAACCGTCTTATCATGGTACATCCGGGCGGAAAAGAGCCCGAAGGGCAATGGATGGGATTTGAGAGATACTGTAACGAGAATAAAGTTAGCCATGAAATCATTCATAAACTAAAAGGGCGCTCCATCAAAGGTGGCGAAGCTTACATTGTTACCGATGACAGAGATCTGGTTTGGCTTATGAAGGAAGCAGCCAAAAAAGGACTGAAACCAGGGGTAAGCATTGGCATTGTTTCCTACAACGATAAACCCCTTAAAGAGGTGGCAGGAAACAATGGCATTACAACCATTTCAACCGACTTTAAGCAAATGGGTAAAACGCTTGCTGCCATGGTTTCCGACAGATCTTTGATCGATATAAAAAATCCATCATCATTAATTATTCGTGGATCGTTATAACTAATCTATGAAACGAGCATGATTCGATAAAAGCAAACACGGATGAAAAATCATCATGCGAGTTCCATCCGACCTGATAAAACAAATTATTTACCGATGAAACCAACACTCTTAATTCTTGCTGCCGGTATGGGCAGCCGCTATGGAGGTCTGAAGCAAGTCGATAAGCTGGGGCCCCATGGCGAAACAATAATCGATTACTCGGTATTCGATGCCAAGCGTGCCGGATTTGGCAAGGTGGTATTCATAATCAGGAAAAGTATTGAAAACGACTTCATGGAAGTATTTGCCGATCGATTTTTGAACCATGTTCCTTACGAAATTGCTTACCAGGAGCTCGATATGCTGCCTGAAGGGTTCACATGTCCGGAAGGACGAACCAAACCGTGGGGTACTGCCCATGCTATATGGGTGGCACGCCATATCGTGAAAGAACCTTTTGTGGTAATTAATGCCGACGATTTTTACGGAAAGGAAGCCTATGAAACCCTGGCCAGCCATATTATGCAAAACCCTGGTAAAAGCAGCAGCAATTATGCTATTTGCGGATATCGGCTCGACAAAACCCTTTCTGAACACGGCACCGTTACCCGCGCAATATGCTCGGCAAATCAGCAGGGCTACCTTGAGTCGGTTGATGAACAGTTCAACATCGAAAAGATTGCAGATGGCACCATCGTAAGCCATAAAGCAGATGGTACAATTACCCTTGAACCCGATGTACTGGTGTCGATGAATATATGGGCTTTTAACCCAAGCCTTTTCGGTATTATTGAAGAGAAGTTCAAAAGTTTCCTTGCCGATCGTATTCATGAACCAAAATCAGAGATTTACACGCCAACCCTATTGGATGAGCTTATTAAGGAAGGAGCTGCAAGGGTAAAATTGCTGCAAAGTGATGCTAAATGGTTTGGTGTAACCTATACCGAGGATAAAAAAATGGTACTCGAAAACCTGCAGACATTATACGCCACCGGCGCTTATCCTGTAAAACTATGGTCCTGAGCAAAGTATAATCATAATCAATTCGATAACAGACACGGGATGAAACTCCCGGCCAATTATTCACTTAAATTCAAAACCAAATGGGTACATTTCACACATTAGATTACCTGATATTTGCGGCATACGGCATACTGATCCTGTCGGTTGGTCTCTGGGTATCGCGCACAAAGAAAGGCGTAAAGAAAAGCGCCGAAGATTATTTCCTTGCAGGGAAAAGCCTTCCCTTCTGGGCTATCGGGGCTTCGTTGATCGCAGCCAATATTTCAGCCGAACAGTTTATTGGCATGTCGGGTTCAGGGTTTGCCATTGGCCTTGCCATTGCTTCCTACGAATGGATGGCAGCCATTACCCTTGTCATTGTGGCCAAATTCTTCCTGCCGGTATTTATAAAACAGGGATTGTTTACTATACCACAATTTATAGAAAAGCGTTTCAATACCAATCTAAAAACCATCCTTGCTATATTCTGGGTGGCCCTGTTCATTTTCGTGAATCTTACTTCGGTATTATTCCTGGGTGCCAAGGCCCTTGACACTATTCTGGGAGTTGGTGACGGCTCCACCATTATTTACTTCATTATCGGGCTGGCCCTTTTTGCTGCCGCATACTCAATCTGGGGAGGTCTTTCTGCAGTAGCCTGGACCGATGTTATACAGGTGGTGTTACTGGTGGTAGGTGGTTTTATCACCACCATAATTGCCCTTAACCATGTTACTCCCGATGGCGGTGTTATTGCCGGATTAGATCATATATACACCACGGCCGGCGAGAAATTTAATATGATATTGAAGCGCGATGACCCTCAGTTTCTCAATCTGCCTGGTATTGGCGTGCTCATTGGCGGATTATGGGTAGCCAATCTGTATTATTGGGGCTTCAACCAGTATATTATTCAAAGGGCGCTGGCAGCAAAATCGCTGAAGGAAGCCCAGAACGGTCTTGCCTTTGCTGCCTTCCTGAAATTATTACTCCCCATATTTGTAGTTATTCCCGGAATCATAGCCTATGTAATGTATATGCAACCTGCCGGTACCGTTGTTATCGATGGTATCCAGACCGATTTTGCCCGTACTGGCGGGGGTATCAATTACGATATTTCCTACCCCTGGCTCATTAAAACTTTCATACCAACTGGCATTAAAGGCCTTGTGGTGGCAGCCTTGACTGCGGCAATCGTTTCTTCACTGGCATCTATGCTCAACTCAACTGCCACAATTTTCACCATGGATATTTATAAACCTTACATTTCTAAGCGGACCGATGGCAGCGACCTGGTAGGCGTTGGTCGTATTTCGGTTATTGTGGCTCTGATCATTGCAGTTGCTCTGGCTCCTGCCCTGCGTACCATGCCCCAGATGTTTCAGTATATTCAGGAATATA
>JBBISA010000061.1:0-23667 GCA_037441525.1 Bacteroidota bacterium | reverse complement strand
CTTAAAAAATAAAATCAAGCAATTTTAATTTTTACCGGACAATAGTGAATTTTTATCATAAAAGATATGGTGAAAAATAATAATTAACTTTAAAAAAAATTTTCGCTAAGTGCTCAATTAAACTCTTTACAAACCTTAATTCTTTCGTAATGGTCCGATATCTTATCCTAAACTCTTTACTTTTAAAAGGTTTTGCCAGATTACTTTCAACCACTTTACTGCTTGTTGTCCTGGCTTCTTTTAATATACTAGCGCAAAAAACCCCGGCAACCGCTAAGATGGATTATAACAAAACACCAACCTATGGCTCAATTAGCCTCAACAACACCACACTCGGTGCTGATCCGCACAAATTAACCATTACTTCAGGAGGGGCAGTAAATTCAAACTACCTTGGCGGCGACTGTTCAGGCTTTGTTTCCGAAGCACCCGATTATCGTGTTAGCTGGAATGGAACAACAAGCAAAATTGCCTTTTACTTCGAAGCCAAAACTGCCGGCCAGGACGCCACAATTCTGGTTAATCTTCCCGATGGCTCCTGGCGGTGCAACGACGATATTTCATCAGACGAACTGAATCCTATGGTCATTATTGAAAATCCGGCTACCGGACAGTACGACATTTGGGTAGGAAGTTATGAAACCGGAAAATTCATTGAAGGAACACTAATGGTAACAGATGTTAACAAACTCAATACCAATAAGTCGACTGAAAAACTTGATTTTTCGCTCGAACCACACTATGGTTCAGTAAGTCTAAGAGCTGGGTTTTCTGCTGACCCTCACTCAGTTACCATTAAAACCGGAGGGGAAGTAGACGTTAAGAACCTCAATCTTGGAACCGATTGTACCGGATTTGCAGCTAAAGCCCCCGATTTCAGACTAACCTGGAGTGGCACCACCAACCAGTTGCGTGTTTATTTCGAGGCCGACAAATCTGGCGAAGATGCCGTGCTGGTAATCAACACCCCATCTGGTCAATGGCTTTGCAACGACGATGCAAGTAGTGGCACACTTAACCCCTTGCTGTTGCTGGGAAGCCAGCAGGAAGGCCAGTTCGATATATGGGTTGCCAGCTTAAGCAGTGGAACCTATATCGATGGAAAACTAATCATTACCGAAAGAGACCGTAAACCTCGATAAACCAAATTTATACATCTAAAACCTTAAAAAATGCACAGAACTGCATCATTAATTTCATCAGCTTTGCTGATTATTATCCTTTTATTCTCCGGCTGTTCAACTAAAAGAAAGGTTGCGGAGGCTGCATCAGTAACAACCACCCCGGAAATTCCAGTCCCTAAAGGGGAACAGATAAACTCGCTTGACAATAGTCAGCCTCCGGCGTATGGCGAAATTTCGCTGGATGCTTCCTTTGACGCTGAACCGCATAAAGTTTCCGTAACCTCGGGAGGTGAAGTAAATGTATTGCTATTCAAAGATGACTGTACCGGATATGTATCGGTTGCACCTGATGCCATGCTCAACTGGAGTGGAAACACATCAAGACTAGCTTTCTTTTTCGAACCAAACACCAGGGGGAAGGATGCTACCATGGCTATTAACCTGCCAAACGGAATGATTCTTTGCAATGACGATGCTTTCGATGGCACCACCGACCCCATCATAATAGTTGATAACCCGCTCAGAGGCGAGTATTTCATTCGTGTAGGAAGCTATAATGAGAATGAGTACCACGAAGGAACACTCTACATTATTAAGGCCGACAATATGGAAATTAATGAAATACACGATCGTTTTAAAAATCCCGGGCAAGAAGTTGATTACACTCAACCACCTGCCTATGGCGAAATTACTCTCAACGAAACCTTCGGAAGGGAACCCCATATTATTGAAATAACAACAGGTGGCCCGGTAAATCTCAACTATCTTGGCAATGCCTGCATGGGTTATGTTTCAGTTGCCCCCGATTTCCGCATCAATTGGGCCGGAAACTCTCCAGAACTTCGCTTCAGGTTTGTTGCCGGTGAAACAGGAAAAGACGCAACAATGGCCATTAATATGCCCGATGGTTCATGGCTTTGCAACGACGATGAGTTTGAGTCTGACTACAATCCTGGCATCACAATCGAAAATCCCCAGGCTGGGCAATACGATATTTGGATAGGCAGCTACAATGAAGGAGAGCATATTACCGGCACCTTATATATTGCCGATCCAACTCTTTTTCAGATCCCAGAACCCCAACGTGTGGTGGAAAAAAAGCTCGACTATTCCCTTGAACCCGGAAGTGGTACTTTCAGGCTACAGCAAGGCTTCGTCCCCGACCCATTCTCCATTAGCGCAAGGGTTGGCGGAGAAGTAGCTGTTGAAGAATTAGGCCTGGGAGACAATTGTAAAGGTTTTGCCGCCATTGCCCCTGATTTCAGACTAAACTGGTCGGGAACAGCCGAAAACCTCAGGGTACTATTCAGGGCCGACCAGCAGGGTAAAGATGCAGTGTTGATTGTTAATCTGTCCGATGGAACCTGGGTATGCAACGACAACGCCAATGCCGGTACTCTCAACCCTCTGATCCTTCTCAATCAACCATCAGAAGGACAAATGGACATCTGGATCGCAGCAAAAAACCAGGGTGAACAAATCACAGGCACTTTGTTCTTCACTGAAAAGCAGATAAATCCCTAAAAATGTTCCGCTGAAACATTTTGCCCCTGTTGGTGGTTATTTGGTTTGAATCAACCAAATACCCTCATCCATGAGCAAAAAAAGTATTCTTCTGACCATTGTCTTAGTTGTGATAAGCCTTCCAGCTTTCACCAACGACACAACAAATTTCTATATTCGCACACTCGATATCAACCGCTCAGGAATGTACTTGCTGGGCGGTTGGGCTTTAGCCAATATTGCAACCGGAACCTGGGGTTCGCTGCTTAGTTCTGGCGAACAGAAATATTTTCACCAGATGAATGCTTTCTGGAACATTATTAATGCCGGTATAGCCACATACGCGCTATTCGAAATTGCAGGAACAGATATTACGGGCCTTTCAGGTTCTGTAATGTTGCAAAAACATATTCGTACCGAAAACATTTTCCTAATTAATGCGGGCCTCGATCTGCTTTATATGGCCGGTGGATTCTGGATGGTTAAAGCAGCAGCCAATAATCAGAAGCGACCAGAAAGGCTGAAAGGATTCGGACAATCGGTTATGTTGTGGTTTCCTTTTCCTGTTCGATCTTACCAAATACTTTATTCAGTATAACCATCGACAGAATTTTTCAAACTCTTTCATTAGCATTGGCCTATCGCCCAAGGGCATCTCACTTGTATTTCCATTATAGGCAGAAAGAATTTGGAAGGGTTCATTTCATGCCAAACATTTACTTTCCCTTAGTTTTTAATTATTAGCAGCTCCAAAAGTCATTTTTGGTTCGGGTATAATTGTGCCCGGTTCGTTTAAAAGTGGTTTTTTTCGGCACAAACATTTTTAACCCCGGATTAGTCATTAGGGATGTAATGAACTAATGACTTAGCCGGGTTTATTAATTGTTTTTTCTTATTTGATTGAATCACAAAAACAATTACCTTTACAAACCAACCGGTCGGTTTTATGAGCACAACCAAACAACATATAATTCAGAAAGCTTTTGCGCTGTTTATGACAACCGGCTATGCAGAAGTGTCTATGAGTATGCTGCTTAAAGCCACAGGCTTATCGAAAGGTGGTTTTTACCATCATTTCGAAAGCAAGGAGCAGCTTTTCGAAGAAGTGGTTGATCAATTTTTTTTCGGGGTTGCGTCTGATGTTCAATTCAACCCTTCGCCAGCAAAAAGTTTTCTTGAGAATATTGATGATTTTTTAGGACAAAAAGAGGCCGCCTTCACCATGTTTGCGGCATATCTGGGCGTTGAACACAGTGAACTGAACTTCTTTCTTTTTATCATGCAGGCAATTCGGTTTGTGCCTGGAGTGCGGCAAAAAGTTGACCTTTTTATTTACCGTGAAAAGCAACAACTGGAAAAGATTTTAGAATTGGCTGCAGCCAATGGCGAATTAAAACCTGGAGTTGAACCTCGTAAAATAGCCGAAATGTTTATGTTGCTTTTCGATGGCATTGAGATGCATGGTGTAATCCTTAGCCAGAGCTTCGAAACTCCTCGGAAGGAAAGAGATATGGCACGGCTGGTTTATGATTCTATCAAACGGCAATGATTTAATAAATTATACTTACCAAAATATCACCTTGCCAATCTGACCCAGCACATTTGAAGCAGACCTTTATGTGTCCTTTCACATTTTTACTGAGCTGAAATTTAAAAGCTAACTAATCGAACCCACGTATCAGAAGAAAAAGTGCCAAACGAAAAATCAAATTCCACCATCATGATTAAAGTAGAGAATCTCACATACATCTATCCGCGCGACATTTTTGCTGCCGTTAATGATGTAAGTTTTCAGGTTGCCCCGGGCGAAATTTTTGGGTTCCTGGGCCCTTCAGGAGCAGGAAAAAGCACAACCCAGAAAATTTTGACAGGGTTATTGCGCAACTACAGCGGCTATGTTGAAGTTGCCGGAAAAGAGCTCAGCAAACAGGGGCAGGATTATTACAATACCATTGGGGTTGGGTTCGAGCTTCCCAATCATTACCCCAGGCTCACAGCCCTTGAAAATCTGTCTTTTTTTTCATCATTTTACCGTAATCGAAACACCAACCTCATGGAATTGCTGGAAATGGTGGGCTTGCAGGAATATGCGCATAAACCCACCAGCGAATTCTCCAAAGGGATGAAAATGCGTCTGAACTTTATCAGAGCCCTGGTACACGATCCTGAGATTCTTTTTTTCGATGAACCTACATCAGGTTTAGACCCTTTAAATGCGCGAAAGCTTAAAACCATAATAACAGACCTTCGCAGCCAGGGTAAAACCATCTTTCTTACTACCCATAACATGTTCGATGCCGACGAGCTCTGCAACCGTGTAGCCTTTATTACCAAAGGGAAAATCAACCTTACTGACACCCCCCGCAATCTGAAACTGCGTTATGGCACCCGTGAGATTAAAGTAGAGTATGGCAACGGGCAAGTTAAAGCCCATCAGTTTGCCCTCGACGGATTGGGCACCAATAGCGATTTCATACAATTGATCACCAATGAGTATGTACAATCTATTCACTCTGCAGAAGCAACTCTTGAAGATGTTTTCATTAAAACAACAGGTGAAAAATTGTACTAAATATGTTATTCATCAAAAAACTTATTTCCCTGTGGGCAAGAAAACAATAACCGGTTTTAGTACATCCATGAAAATATTGATATCATTGATCAGGCTCGATTTAACCCTGCTTTTTCGCAATGGGGTATTATATGCAGCAGCCATAATCACCATTCTATACACCCTCATATTGCAAATACTACCCCGGCAAAACTTTACTGATGTTTTAATCATTCTCATATTCACCGACCCTGTAATGTTGGGGTTTATGTTTACCGGGGTAATGGTTTTGTTTGAAAAAAGTGGAAATACCCTTCAGGCTATGAGCGTAACGCCGGTTCGCCCAGGCCAGTATTTGTTGAGCAAGGCAATAGCTCTTACCCTGGTGGCCATGGTCGCCAGCCTGATAATGACATTGGCAGGAGTTGGTTTTGATTTTAATTTGTTATACTTTGGGGCAGCAGTTACCTTATCATCGGTACTCTTTGTATTTATAGGTTTTACAGGAGTTTCAAGGGTAAAAACCTTTAATCAGTATTTTCTGGTGATTCCATTGTTTATGGTACCCTTTTCGCTGCCGATGCTCAACTTTTTAGGCATTACAACAACATGGCTCTGGTTTCTGATTCCAACCCAGGGCTCATTGATTCTATTTTCGGCCGCAATCAAAAACAACAGCACTGTATCACTTCCCGAAATAATCTACGCATTTTTTATTCTGATTGTGTTTACATGGCTTGCATTCAGAGTAGCCCTGAAAAACTGGCATCGTGCTATTAACACCTAAAGAATCGCAATACAATTTTCCAAACATTTCACCTATGTTTTCTATAATAAAAACCGATCTCCGGAACATAGCAAGAGACCCATCGTTGCTGATAATTTTTTTTGTGCCGGTTATTATGATTTCATTGTTGCATTTTGGCTACCCTTTTCTTGCAGGGGCATGGCCAGAGGCAGTTAATTATATCCCCTATGGGTTTGCCCTGCTTTGTATGATTGTGGCTATTATGCCAGGTATGGCCATCGCTTTTGTCATACTCGATGAAAAGGATAATAATGTACAGGATGTTTTGCAGATTCTTCCGGTTTCATTCAAACTTCTTACCCTAATGCGAATGGCTTGTATATTTTTGTTTGGATGGATTGCCGCGGCTATGCTTTTGCTTTTGTCGGGAATAGAAACTGGAAATGTTTTTCAGATAGTGTGCCTTTCTGCCTTATCGGCCATGTCTGCCCCTATTATGGCAATGGTTCCTGCATTTTTTGCGCGTAATAAAATTGAAGGAGCAACCATTACCAAATTACTTACTTTCCTCATAATATTGCCATTGCCGGCTTTTCTGTTTCCCGGAATTTGGAAGTGGTTTCTGGTAGTTTTTCCGGCCTGGTGGGTTTTTGCTGCGTTTGAAAACAGGGAATTTTCATCTCAGTTTCTCTTTCTTATCATTGTGGGAATAAGTTACCAGACATTACTATTTCTTGGTTTCTCTGTATGGGTTTTCAGCCGTAAGCAAATATAAAACAAGCCATATTGGCATGTCCTATTTACTATGTTGCCATTATGTCAGCTCTCCCCAGCCATCATCAATTTGCTATTTGTCCTTTTAGAATTGTGTTTATCGCTTATTTTCTGTTCTTTACAACCAGAATCAGGAAATTTTCAGTATTTTTTAAACTGAGATGGCACACAAGTTGAAAAACGGGAAAACGTAAACAAAATGTCTAACTTAACCTAATGGAGGACCCATATTATGACACTCGCAAGAATTTCAAACCCGTGGTTTCCCGCCCTTCCTTCATTGATAGACAAATTCTTTGAAGGAGAACTAATGGACTGGAATAACGCCAACTTTTCAAGTACCAATTCAACATTGCCTGCTGTAAACATCAAGGAAACAAAGGATGACTTTGTAATTGAGGTAGCCGCTCCCGGTATGCGCAAGGAAGATTTTAATGTAAATTACGACAACGGTCAACTGGTGATTTCATCTGAAAGAAAAGATGAAAATATTGAAAGAGACATCGAAAGGATAACCCGTCGTGAATTCAGCTATCAGTCATTCCGCCGTACATTTTCAATTGCGCAGAACATTGTAAATGCTGACAATATCCATGCACGGTACGAAAACGGCATACTGCACCTTACCCTTCCCAAACGCGAAGAGGTAAAACCCAAACCTGCACGCCAGATTGCCATTCAGTAAAGGAAACCAACCAATTAAAAAGAAAATCCCGGACCGACCTCCGGGATTTTCTTTTTCATCATCAACAGACATAAAGGATAATTTTCCCGCCCCTTCGAACAGATTTCTGTTGACTTTAATTGCACAGCCAAAGTAATTCGGCATTGACAGATTTAACTCAGGTTTGAAAGTTACCGTTTTTAAAGGCGAAACTACACCAAGCTCAGTCATTGGTACATTTCCTTTCTGATGAATAATCGGGGTTTAAGTTTGCAGGGACGGTTTCCGGAAGCAAAAAAAGGTGTAATTTTGCTATTGTAACAATTCCCATACGGGGCTGACTGGATTAGACAGCAGGTTGAGTGGGATTGTAAGCATGCCGAGCGTTGTGGATATGGCTCGTTAATCCTAATTCTCACGCCATAAACGGCAACAATTACAACTACGCATTGGCAGCTTAATAGTAGCTATTAACTGCTTGCTGTTTCCCGGGAAGCAACGCCCGTTAGCGTCCCTCCGGAAGCATCGTCAAAATACGGGATAAGGCAGGTAAGGCTTTGGTGCCTGCACGAAAAACAAAGAAGCTCAGGCTGAGGATAGGGCCGCCTTTTCCCGGTTCAACGCCGAAATCTCAACTAAAGGATAAGCATGTAGAAAGCACTCTTGCTGCTTGTTTGGACGAGGGTTCAAATCCCTCCAGCTCCACAAAAGACCCTGACCCAACGGTTGGGGTTTTTTATTGGGCGGAAAAAATCAAATCATCCGCTTTTTAAAGAGGCTGATTATGAATGGTAATTTTCCCTGCAGCCTGATATCTGCTAACCAAAGAGATGCAATGACTAGGAATCTATCAGAATAATTACACCATTTTTGGCACAGAATCCTACCTGGGGCCAAATTATAAACATTTTTTCATTATACTTGCCTGATAATGCGACTATCTGCCAACATATCCCAAAACATGAGCCTGCAACTCACCACATCAATGGCCCTTGATGAGGGCTTGAAAGATGTGCATGAAATTGTAAGACTTCACGAGAAAGAGCCTGATAGCAAGGGTTTTATCAACGATATAAAATCGTACCTGGTGCGCTCGAATAACAAACGCTACTTTAAAGGCAATCTAGCTGCTGATGACTTGCTTAAAAATAACACCGCTCTGCTTGATAGGGTAATTCAATATGCATTAAAAAGACACCGGGGCGAATACCGCGATTCGGGACACCTCTATCTTGCCCATGTGCTGAGCACCGGCTTTATCCTTGCCCGGCTGGGGTTTCCAAAGCAAGTAATCCTGTCAGGAATATTGCACGATAGCGTTGAAGACTCTCAAGAAAAGAACCAGGTACTCAATGATCTTTTTGCCCTTGCGCCAGCGGTTGCCTGGTATGTTTTCAGTGTTTCGGCACCTGATATAAGAGACGCGGTGGAAAAAGACATGATACTTTATAAAAAACTTGATGCCATGGCTGCGACATCCGGAAGCTTCTATCCAAAAGCGATAAAGTGTGCCGATGGAATCGCCAACCTTTTCGATATTGAATTTTTAAAACCCAAAGATGGGCGATCAGGCCCCGAACGTCAAAAGCTGTTTCTGGAAAACACGCAAAAGAAAATATTGCCGTATGCCCGTGAAATTGACCACAATATGATCATACCTGTTAAATCGAAGAATGAAATTTTTTCAATGGAGGCATATATACTTGACCTGATGAAAGAAAAACAAATACAGATTTGAACCTAAGCAAAAAAACATTCAAATATGAGCATTAAATCAACTCTTCTGATACTCATGGCATCTTCTGCTATTTTATGTTGCAGCAGGCAACCCGAAAACAATTTCATACTCAATCAATCTGAGTATTTTGAAAACGGTGGCGTAAATGTAATGGCCTTTCAGGATATATACCCCGATGGGCATCAGAGTGGTGTTAGCATTTTAATGCACAACACCCGCATTGCAACCAATGGCGATGTAAGGCTTGAAGCTACCCCGGGGCAGTGGTCTCCCATGCCTGTTCAACGAAACAGGGTGGTTGACCTTGAAAACCAAATCATCACCACCACGCTCTCTTTCCCCGACTCAACAAAAAAAATGCGCGGTTTTAACCCCATCTGGTATCCCAACCTTGAATTTAGTTACGATGTCAAAGTGAGTGCCAGGGGCAATCAGATTCATATTGCGGTTGATCTTGACCGGCCAATACCAGATGAATGGGCTGATCAGGTTGGATTCATCATGGAACTATACCCCGTAGACCTATTCGGAAAATCATGGGTATTGGACGGAAAGTCGGGCATTTTCACCCGTCAGGCCAACGGAGCATCGGTTGCGGCAGAGGGCACTACGCCAAATGCCAGAATTATCCCCTCTGGTGAAATGGCCGGATTACTCCCTTTGCCCCACCACCATGGCAAAGCTACCCCAATGGCCACAGGCAGAATACTTTCGGTAGCTCCGGAATCGGAAGAGCTCAGAATGACTATTGAAACCCTGCATGGAGAACTGGAACTGATTGACGGCCGCATAGAACATAACAATGGATGGTTTGTGGTAAGAAGTGTATTAAGGCCTGGGGCTACACAAAATGCTGCCGAATGGATCATTACTCCCCATGTAATTGAAGAATGGAAAAGCAAACCCGTGCTTCAGTATTCGCAGGTAGGGTATCATCCACTTCAGAAAAAAGTAGCTGTTATAGAAACTGATACAAAGGATAAAGATGTGGAAAGGCAAAACATTCAACTTATAAGACTCCAGGGAAATGGTCGCCATGAAACCGTGAGGAGCAAGCAGCCGGAACCCTGGGGAAAGTTCCTTAGATATAAGTATTATCAGTTCGACTTTTCGGATGTGAACAAAGAAGGGATGTATCAATTGGTATTGGGGGATCAGAGAAGTGAACCCTTCCGGATTTCAGAAGAAGTTTACAAAAGACATGTATGGCAACCCACACTGGAATATTTCCTGCCTGTGCAGATGTGTCATGTGCGGGTAAAGGAAAAGTACAAGCTGTGGCACGACTGCTGCCACCACGACGATGCCCTGATGGCACCGATAAATCTCAACCATTTTGACGGTTATGTGCAGGGGCCATCAACCCTAACCCGATTCAAACCTTTTGACCATGTGCCGGGGCTGAATCGTGGCGGCTGGCACGATGCCGGGGATGACGACCTGCGCATTGAATCGCAAAGCGGGGAGATATTCATACTCAGCGCTGTGTGGGATGAATTCCGCCCAATGCACGACAATACCCTTATTGATCAGGAGAGACGGATAGTGGAAATCCATGAACCTGACGGCAAACCAGACATCCTGCAACAGATTGAACACGGCTATCTGACGGTTGTGGGTGGATACCAGGCTCTGGGCCGGCTTTATAGAGGAATCATCTCCCCTACCCTTTCACAATATGTGCTTGCGGGCGATGTGGCTGGTCAGACTGATAACCTTATCTATGACCCAAAGCTTCAACCCAACCAGAAAACAGGAACACATTCAGGAATTAAGGAAGACCGAATGGTATTTACTGAAAACAACCCCGGTCGCGAATGGCAGGCCATTGCCAATATTGCATCCGGGGTAAATGCCATGAGGGGATACAACGATAAGATGGCAGCTGATGCCCTAAGAGCCGCTGTAGAATTATGGAACATACCCAGAGAAGTGAACGAACGCACCCTGGGAAGCAAGGTTCGGGCGGCAGTGGAACTTTTTCGCGCCACGGGCAATGAAGAGTACCGAAAGTTTATCCTGGATAATTCAGGATATATCATTGAACATATCCGTGCACTGGGTTGGCAGGTGGCACGGGTGGTTCACCAGTTGGGTGATGCCGCATTTACAGCATCCATGGCAAAAGCTGTGGGCGACCATTACAACCAGGTTGTGGAGAACCAGAAAAAGAATCCCTATGGTGTTCCGTTCGAACCTCATATATGGGGAGCAGGATGGGGAGTACAGAGATTTGGCTTCGAACAGTATTTTCTGAATAAGGCTTTTCCCCAACAATATGGCAAGGAGTATTTGCAGAATGCATTGAATTTTGTACTGGGTTGCCACCCTGGAACCAACAATGTATCATACGCATCGGGGGTGGGTGCAAAGTCTATGACTGTGGCATACGGCTACAACAGAATGGACTATGGTTATATACCGGGCGGGGTGGTTTCGGGAACAGCCCTGATACGGCCCGATTTCCCCGAACTGAAAAACTTCCCATACCTGTGGCAGCAATCAGAATATGTGATGGGTGGTGGCGCTACCCATTTTATGTTCCTGGTGCTTGCGGCTGATCACCTGCTTAAAAAATAGATTCAGTTGATGGCTATTATTTCCTTACCTTCCGATCCTGGCAAACTGGATTATCAGTTTTGCCTGCAACGGCCACTTCCCATATTATCATAAATTCCTGAAAATAAATAAGATTTGTAAAACTATTAAAGTCCCTTTACCACGAATTAATTTATTTACATTTTTGCAATATTTTTTATGAATAACGGAACAGTTAAGTTTTTTAATGATACCAAAGGTTTTGGTTTTATTACAGAAGAAGGATTAAACAATGAGTATTTTGTACATGCAACAGGTTTGGTTGATGAGATAAGAGAAAATGATCAGGTTACTTTTGATCTTCAGAAAGGAAAAAAAGGATTAAATGCAGTGAATGTAAGACTTTCGTAGTTTTTTATATATCATACAAAACATTTAGGAATTGGAAAGCCTCACGAAAGTGGGGCTTTTTTATTTCATCACCCTATAAGAACCCCAAAAAGAAACCATGGTATAGTACTTCCTGATTTGAAATACTCATTCCTGGCCGGTTTTGGTTGTATCCTGTAATAAAGGTTTTCCCTATACGTGTGAATGGCTTGGGATTAAACCAAAAACCCTGACGAAACCCAAAAAGACTTGAAGCGATTACAACCCTGGATTCGACGGGAATTTAAATAAGAGATCACCCTTCCCCTTCCCTCAAAACCCTTGCATGAAAAGAACAACCATATCCATGTCTGGTATCTTTGTAGTGTTCTGAAGTACCATCGGCAGCTGCATTTTCCGATTTTGATAGGAGTTCTTCAATTTTGGCTTCGGTAAGGGGTTCAAAATCGCGGGCAATGTTTATGCACAACTCCATCTGATTCCTGTTTTGCCATCCGCAAACCAGCGTACTCACGGGCAGCGACATGGAATACCACCGGCAAAGCTCAGCCGAAATATTAACCTTTTCGGTAATGCGATTGAACCCACCTACCAGCGATTTCATACCAATAACAGCAATATTGCGTTCGAGCAATACGGGTAAAACCTGTTTCTGGAAGCTATTGTAGTGGGCATCCATTATATTGGTGGGCATCATTACGGCATCCCAGTCCATGGGCATATTGAGCATTTCAAGATGTATCCGGGGATCGCGGTGGCCCGAAAAGCCAATATAACTCAGCTTCCCTTGCTGCCGGGCTTCAAGCAGAGCCCTTAAAGCACCATTATGGGGGTCAAAAACCCTTTCCCTGTCGCCATCGTACTGAATAGAATGGAGCATTACAAGGTCAATGTGATCGGCTTGCAATCGTCGCAGTCCATCTTCAAGGTGTTGTTTTGCGCCCTGATAATCGCGGGCACATACCTTGGTCATAAGAAAAACTTTTTCATGCAGTTTGCCCTGCATCAATGCTTTCCCTACAACTTCTTCCGATCTTCCCTGGTTATACTCCCATGCATTATCAATAAAATTGATCCCAGCTTCCACCCCTTCATGTATCATTCGTATGGCAAGCCCCTGATCTATAAAACCAATATCCCATCCGCCAAACCCAATAACAGATACCATGCGCCCGGTTTTTCCTAAAATACGGCTTGAAACCTGGCCCCTGACAACAGACTGACATTGTATTGCCAATGGCCCCAGCAATACACCCGCCATAAGGGTTTGAATGAAATCGCGCCTTGAGTATTCGTTTTGCATAACCAAAAGGAAATTTGAGTTTAAACCGCTTGATGTTAATCTTGTATTCCAAAGGTAAAACCAAAAGGCATCTAATTATTCAAATTTCTTTCGATACATGCCATTATCCCTTCAATCTCGGCCATTCCTTTTAAGCGGCCTATCAGCGGATACCCGGGGTTGTATTTATGATCGAAATCATGGGCCATTTTAATTCCGTGATCGGGTCGAAAGGGCAGCCGATAGTCCTGGCGGCCACTTTCTTTTCTGCGTTTCTGCTCTTTGAGCAAAAGGTCAACAAGGGTTACCATATCCTGGGAGCCTTTCAAATGGCCCGACTCAAAGAAACTGCCATCGGGAAACAACTGGGTGTTGCGCAGGTGGGCAAAATGAATCCTGTCACCAAAGCGGCGAATCATTTCAGGAAGATCATTGTCAGGACGTGCTGACAACGAACCCACACAGTAGGCAAAACCATTATGTATTGAAGGGTTTGCCTTGCTGATCCATTCCAGATCATCAATGGTACCCACTATGCGCGGCAAACCGAGCACCGGAAACGGGGGATCATCGGGATGGATACAAAGGTTGATACCATACTCCTCAGCCACAGGCACCACATCATCAAGAAAAACTTTCAGGTTAGCCCTCAACTTGTCGCGGTCTATGCCTTTGTATTTTGATAAATAATCCAGAAAAACAGCCTTTGGATCACTTACCGAACCATCAATAACACCGTTAATGAAGCCCTGGGTTAATACTATAATAAGATAAACAAGCTGATCGGCTTCTTCAGGTTTCATCTGGTCAGCAACCAAAGCTGCTTTTTTCTGTATTTCAGGGGTATAATCGCGAGCGGCGTTTGGCCGTTTGAGCAAATAGATATCGAATGCCGCAAAAGTTACAGGATCGAAAAACATGGATTCGCCGCCATTGTGTAGCTTATAGTGCAGGTTGGTGCGCACCCAGTCTATAACGGGCATAAAGTTATACACCACAGTATCAATGCCACAGTTTCCCAGGTTACGGAGCGATTGCTGGTAGTTGCTCATCAACCTTGGCCGGTCGGGAGAGCAGGTTTTAATCCCCTCAGAAACCGGAAGGCTTTCCACCACGCTCCAACGCAATCCGCGGGCTTCGATAGCAGTTTTTACTTTCATTATTTCGTCAACAGTCCATATTTCGCCATTGGGAATATGATGCAGAGCAGTTACCACCCCTTCTACCCCCATTTGAGCAAGTTGATCGAGGGTAATGGGGTCATTGAATCCGAACCAGCGCCATGTTTTTTCTAAAGCCATTTTTTTTGTGATTGTTGATTTGTGATCGTTGATTTTTGATTGTTGATTTGTGATTGTTGATTTGTGATTGTTGATTTGTAATTGTTGATTGTTGATCAGTGTATTAAATCTAGTTACCAATTATCAATTCCCAGTCCCCGATCCCCAATCCCCAATACCGTATCCCCCATAATCATACCCCACTAAAGGAGCTAAATCCACCATCAACAGGCAAAATAACTCCTGTAATAAAAGATGCAGCATCAGAACATAAAAAATGTACAGCTCCATTGAGTTCATTGATGTCTCCGAAGCGTTTCATAGGAGTTCGGGCCAATACCTTTTTACTTCGATCTGTATAGGAACCATCTGGGTTGATAAGCACCGAACGGTTCTGGTCGCCGATAAAAAATCCTGGGGCAATGGCATTTACTCTAATCTTTTCGCTGAATTTGGTAGCCATTTCCATGGCAAGCCACTGGGTAAAGATATTTACTCCACTTTTGGCTACCGAATAGCCCATTACCCTTGTTATAGCCGAAAAGGTAGCCATTGATGAAACATTTACAATACAACCAGAACCTTGCCTGGCCATAGCTTCGGCAAAAACAAGGCTTGGAAAAACGGTACCGTTCAGATTCAGGTCGGTTACCCGCTGGTAATCGTCAACCTTCATATCAAAAATAGTCTGGTCTTCGGCCAGCGTTGCACCGGGAAGATTACCCCCTGCTGCATTAATTAAAATATCAACCCTGCCCCATTTCCGCAGCAATGCATCGCGCGATTGCCTGAGGAGTTCCATGTCGAGCACATTGGTGGCAAAACCCTCTGCCACCCCTCCTAGACTGCGGAGCTCACCAACACGATTATTCACATTTTCTTCACGAATATCAAAAATGGCAACCTTAACCCCGGCACCTGCCAGGCTGGCAGAAATACTTCCGCCAAGGACACCGCCGCCTCCAGTAACAACGGCAACTTTTCCTTTTAAATCAAACATTGTATTAAGAAAAAACTTATAAAATTATTAATGATGGAGCCGAAACCCCTGAATTTTAACCAATTGTTGCCGTCTGCAAAAGCAGACGGCAACAGACAGTTTTAACCTCTAAAAAAATCAATACGTTTACTCCTTCGATGATGCATATAAAGCAAGTATGGTACCAATAAACCCTCCTGCCCTTTCGGTACTAAGGTAGGTAGCTTCTACATTATCCTTTAACATTTGCCAGCCTGAGCGTTCGGTTTTGTACCAGAAAGAATAGGCACCTTTTTCGAATTGTGCCTTCAATTCAATATTGCCTTTGAATGAAGAAGGAAGGGCTTTGGTGGCAAGCATTACTTTGTTAATTGTGCCTTCATTTCCTTCTGCCATCTGAAGGACAACATTATATTTTCCATCTAAAAGTGTTACCCCAAGGGTGTAATGAAATGCTTCATTCTGAAACAGGGTCAAACCGGCAAGTTCAGTTTCTGACGACGGGATGAATGTAAGACTTATTTGGGCAGTAAAATCATGGTGGCGTTGTCTTGTGCCTAAGAAGGATGGCTGTTTTCGTTCCCTTAAATTAACAGGACGTGCATCCATCCATATACCATTATATTCTTTTTCAAAACTATACCATTCTTCGACAGGGGTGCGTAGAAAAAACCATTCCATGGGAATATTTTTGCCTGAAAAATCTTCAGTAAATGAAAAATTAGCCCGCTTCATGAATCCGGGTTCATTGTCCCTGTTTGAAGCACCTTTGGGGAGATCAACCACCATAGGAACTTCCAGCCCTCGGTCGAGTATCACCGGCCAAAGGTCATTGGTCCAATATACAGGCAAAAGAAATGTTTCTCTTCCTATATTGAAATGGTTTTCGGGGGTATAGGGCCTGCATGCCAGGAAAACAGCATACCAATCGCCATTGGGGTCCTGAATAAGGTCGGCGTGGCCGGTGTTGGTAACCGGATTGGGTCGGTTCATGTCCAGATTACGTTGTGTAAGGATGGGGTTTCCCTCCCAGGTTTCGTAGGGGCCCCACACATTTTTGCTTCTGAATACCACTTGTGAGTGATTGATGCTGGTACCACCTTCGGCAGGGATCAAATAATAGTATCCATGAAGTTTATGAAGATGCGGCCCTTCTATCCAGATAGGTTTTTCGGCAAGGTTATGCCCGCCGTCGCGAATCAATTTACGGGGTCCGAAAGTTGTATTTGTCTTTACATCAAATTCCTGAATCCAGGTTGCCTTATGCCCATCATACAGGGATGGGTAATCAGGATCCTGATTGTTTAGGATATAGGCCTTACCGTTATCATCAAAAAACAGGGAAGGATCGATACCCGGCACTTCGGGCAGCCAGATGGGATTGCTCCAGGGGCCTGCAGGGTCTTGTGCCGTTACCAGGAAATTTCCTCCGCCGCCCACATAGGTGGTTACCATATAAAACAGGTCGGTAGCAGGATTGTATTCAATGGCAGGCGCAAATATACCATACGATACCGGCTGATCAACATTGATGAACTGCTCTGGCCTATCGAGCACGTGGCCAATCTGTCGCCAGTTTACCAGGTCGGTACTGTGAAAAACAGGAATTCCGGGGAAAAAAGAGAAAGTTGAATTTACCAGATAATAGTCATTCCCTTTGCGGCAAATACTGGGGTCGGGGAAAAACCCCGAAAGAATGGGATTGTAGAATTTCCCGTCGGGCAGTGGATTCTCGTTAAAGAGAGCATCATTACCAGTGTAACGGAATTCACCAAACCAAGCCTTCCCGGCAATTGGCTTGGGGTTTTGCTGGGTTGAGCAAGCTGTTAAAACAGACAAAGCAACCAGGGTCAATGTTATAATTCTGAGCATCATTATTATAGTATTTAAATTACAAATTACAAACTGAAAAACCGCCAGCGTCAACTGACGGTCATGGATAGGATTACTTTAATTTTCAGAAAGGTCAAAGTCATTTCAGAAATTCAAAAACAAGGGGCTTTCGCCCCATGTTTCTATAACATACCGTCAATGGTAACGATAGTGCCATCAGGTTTTATTTCCAGCTCAATTACTTTGATGCTGCGCAACCAGGTTTTACCTCCTGAGGGAACACTATCGTGATAGAAAAGATACCATTTCCCTTTGAACTCGCAAATGGAGTGGTGAGTGGTCCACCCAACTACCGGGGTAAGGATTTTTCCCTTGTAGGTAAAAGGCCCGTAAGGATTATCGCCAATGGCATAGCAAAGGAAGTGAGTATTGCCGGTTGAATAGGAAAAATAATACTTCCCGTTGTATTTGTGCATCCAGGGGCCTTCAAAATAGCGGCGATCGTGGTCACCGGCCTTCAGGGGTTCTCCTTTTTCGTCGAGGAGCAACACATCGCGTGGTTCCTCGGCAAACTGAAGCATATCATTGCTCAACCTGGCAACGCGTGCACTCAGTGCAGGCTCATTATCGGCAGGTTCCTTGCCACATTCTATGGCTTTATTGTTGCGGTAACGTTGAAGTTGACCGCCCCATAAACCGCCGAAGTACATGTAGAAATTTCCATTTCCATCATCCAGAACAGCAGGATCAATGCTAAAACTACCCCTGATAGGGTCGGGCTGTGGGGTAAAGGGTCCTTCGGGCTTATCGCTTAGGGCTACACCAATGCGGAAAATATCATTCTTATCTTTCAGAGGGAAATACAGGTAATACTTTCCGTTTTTAAATGCAGCATCGGGGGCCCACAGCTGGCGTCCTGCCCAGGGTATATCTTTTACCTGAAGAACAACACCATGATCAGTAACATCGCCGTTAACATCGTCCATGGAATAGACATGATAATCGCGCATGTCGAAATGGTCTCCCAGATCGTTTTCTGGAATACCGGCATCTACATCATGAGATGGGTAAATATAAATTCTGCCATTGAACACATGTGCTGATGGGTCGGCGGAGTAATTATCATGAACAAGATATCTTGGTTTTTTTGACATAAGAATCTGATTTTAGGTTAATTACTTTCTATTAGCAGTAAGAGCTTCTTTAATTAGATCGGCTACAACCGGCTTGGGTTGATAATTGCGGTCGAATAATAAGGGATAATCTTTACGTCCGCGCACAGGCCAGTTGTTCTTCCATGACATACCGTCGGCTGTACCCCAGGTTGTTACCCGGGCAATTTTGTCGTGATGCTTAATGAAAAGACGATACAGATCGAGCCAGCGATTGTGCAGTTGCAGGGCCACATCTTCTGGCAAACCATCCACATATGGATTCAGTTCTTTATTGTATTCTATATTGAGCGAAATATCGGCGCCCATATTGCGGGTTGGAAATGGGAGCACTGTAAGATCAAGCTCGGTTATCATTACCTTAACTCCCAAATCTGCATAAGCTAAAATACTGGTTTCATAGTCTTCGATGGTTGGCCCATCAATGCCAAGGTGCCCCTGCATACCGATACCATCAATTTTTACTCCCTGATTCTGGAGATTCTTAACCATATTAATAACCCCCTGCCGGCGGCCAGGCAAAAACATGGAATAGTCGTTATAATACAATTCAGCATCGGGATCGGCTTCGGCTGCATATTGGAAAGCAAACTTCACAAAGTCTTCACCCAGTATCTGGTAAAACTTGCTATTCCTCCATGAGCCATCATCATTTATACATTCATTTACCACATCCCATCCATGCACTTTTCCTTTATATCTGCCTACTACTGTGTAAATGTGGTCTTTCATCCTTTGCTTAAGTACTTCAGGACTTATATCCTTTCCGTTGGCATCAACAAAGAACCAGCGAGGTGTCTGTGAATGCCATATAAGTGTATGACCCACAATATGCATTTTATTATCAATACCAAACTGCACAAACTGGTCGGCCAGGGTAAAATTAAACTCTCCTTCCCTTGGTTGCAGTACTTCGCTTTTCATAACGTTTTCTGCCGTAATAGAGTTCATGTGTTTCTTTATCAACGGCAGTGTCAGGGTATCCTGCCCTGTAATCTGAGGGGTATTCATGGCTGTTCCGATTAAGAACAGACCGTCGAAGGCGTCCTTAAGTGAGTCAACAGGTTTTTGTACTTTACATGATAAAAACAACATCATTGAAAAAGCCAATGAAGCAATTTTGAGTGAGCCAACTTTCTTCATAACGTTCTGGTTTAAATTAATTTTTTGCAATTGGACTTTAAATAGTAATATCTTTCTGGTTAGTCCCGATGGGATGTTAAAGTCCCTCCCGGATTTTACTCGTCAGGGGGGGGCTCTAAGTTCCCGTACTGACTTGGTTTTATTCTTACTTCTTATCTCTAATAATTAAATCGTTGTATTACCCCCTGTTCTTTCTTCTTTCGGCAAGGTCTTTCTCTATTTGAGCTTCAGTGGTTTTGTTTATTTCATAGAAGAAAAGGCAAGCAACGCAGATCATAAATGTAACAGTGGGGAAAACGCTTATGGCCAGTTTAATACCAGAAACAGTAGCAGCCGACTGGGTAACCAATTGTTCATCGTAGCCATAAGCAGCCAAAATACCGGCTACCAATGCGCCACCTATGCTCAAGCCAGCCTTAAGCCCGAATATCATGGCTGAGAAAATAATGGCGGTTGCCCTTCGGTTGTTCTTCCATTCTGAATAATCGGCCACATCGGCAATCATTGCCCACAACAGAGGAATGGTTAGGCCGTAGAAAAATCCATGCAACAGCTGGCTAATAAATACGAGCCCTATAGCGTGAGGCGGGAAAAAATAAAAAGCAAACACAAAGATGGTTGACAGAAACAAGGCGCCCCTGAACACATCCTTCTTGCCAAACCTGTCGGCCAGGTTTTTGGAGAAGCCAATACCAATAATCATCATAATGATACCTCCGGCATTGAAAAGGCTAAAAGCAGAAGTGGTTGCATCTTCGGGCCACTGGAATCCAACAAAGCCAAGACCAACAAAGAAGCTGTTAAGGCCTGCAATAAATCCATTGAATCCAATATTTTGCAGAAAAACAGCCAGGGCTTCTTCCCCGAGATAGTTTTCAAAGTAATATACCAGAGTACCTCCGCGCAGAGAAAGGGTAATGAAAAGGAAAACAGTTACAGTAAGCACCACAACCCAGGGCTTGTTTTTCATGAGGTCGAGCAGGTCGTCCTTCACACTCGATTTTTGCTCGGGAGCAGGAAGAATCCTTTCGCGGGTGGTAAGAAAAGTAATAATGAAGAAAACGATACCAATAACGGCAAAAACCCCCATGGTACGCTCAAAGCCAACGGTGCGGCTTCCATCTCCCAAAATAAGAACGAGGGGGAGCAACAATACCTGAACAATAAACTGAGCCACCATTACAGCAACAAACCTATAGGAAGAAATACTGTTGCGCTCGGCCATGCTGCCGGTCATTACACCACTAAGGGCAGCATAGGGCAGGTTGTTGGCCGAATAAACCAGAACCAACAGAACATAAGTGATCAGGGCATAAGTGATCTTCCAGCCCTCGCTGAAATCGGGGGTAGTGAATGCCAGAAGAGCCATTACACCAAACGGGATGGCAGTCCAAAGAATCCAGGGGCGGAATTTACCCCAGCGGGTCTGGGTACGGTCGGCAATTACACCCATAATAGGGTTAAAGAAGGCACCAATCATACCACCTGTAAAAATAATGGCCGATGCGGCGCCGGGTGGTATACGGTAAATGTCGGTGTAAAAGAAAGCAAGAAAGGTCATCAGGGTTTGAAAGATCAGGTTGGCCGACAAGTCACCAAGACTGTAGCCGATCTTTTCCACTACGGAGATTTTTTCAGATTTTGATCTCATTTGCTTGAAATTGATTGTTTAAATGATTGGTTGGTTTACTTTGGTTAATTATGATGGGTCATGTTAAGCTTGATCTTTTTCAGGTCTTCCAGGTCGTGCACAGGTCTTTCCAGATGATAAGGAATAGGCAAACCCGAATAGGTTTGAAAATAAAGCATAATGGCATCGCGCCACCACACAGCATCGCGGGCCTGAATGCGAAGGCGCGACTGCACATGCCTGAAACGGGTTGCATCTACCCATGGTTCCATGCGATCCCACACCTTCTGAAATTCACGCACTGAATCTACCCCTTCCTGATATTTATGGGCCAACTCATCCCACAGGGTGCGGCCGTTTTTCATGGTATGTGTCCAGGGCAAATGATGAAACCAGAGTAAAAAGATTTCGGGGCAGGTGGCCACATTGTTAAACAAATCATTAAGCGGAGGAAAATACTGGTCAACTGCACCGCTACCGTTGCGGGTGCGATCGAAACCAATACCTGAGGCAGAAGCATTATGATAATAGCGAGGGAGCCAGTCCTCGCGGGCACCGGGTATGTCGCACCATGGTTCGGGCCCATAATGATGCGTCCAGGCAAACAGATGATGCAACCCTAATGGCATCATATAATTCACCACTGCTTCGTGGCTTTGAAGCATCATGGTTTTTACAGGCTCCAAAAAGCCGCCATCAGAGGTGAATGTCATTCTGATCCATTCGTCGGCAATTTGTTCTGATGCAAGGGTATGGTCCCAGGCCTGGCGACCAAAAGCATACCAGTTGGCTTGTGCAAAGTGGTGCCCGCACCAGTTGGTGTCTTCGCCAATATTTGCAACCCCTGCAATGGCGTTTACCCGGGCAGGCACAAAGGTGCCATCGGTCATTTTTGCCACTGTAGAACCCTCACCACGAGCCCAGGTATCACTTTTTAGAGTTTCTTCATTCTGGGGAGCCAGAAAAACCAGGTGATTCGAGAAACCGGTATATTCCTGTGTAATTTGAAATTCTACCATTGTGGGTGTTTTTTCCATCTGTCCGAAAAGCGGGCTGAAAGGCTCGCGGGGCTGAAAATCCACCGGGCCATTTTTCACCTGAATTATTACATTGTCAGCAAATACTCCATCGAAAGGTTTGAATTCAAGAACAGCCTGTTTGGCTCTGTCAACTTTCCCTGGGTCATAAACAAATGCCCTCCAAATAACAAGACCAGAATAGGGTTTCAGTGCCAGGGCAAGCATGTTGGCACCATCGGCATGGGTGCGGCCATAATCCATGGGGCCCGGCTGCCCTTCTGAATTGGCCTTAACCAGAAATCCTCCAAAATCGGGTATCAACCTGTAAATATCGCGGGTCTTGTTTTTCCACCATTCCTGTACATTTCTTTCCATAGGGTCGGAATTGGGCAATCCGCCCAAAACCGCCGGAGATGCCATATTTACCGATACGAAAAGCTTAATTCCATAAGGTCGGAATATATCGGCAAGAGCTTTTAATTTGGGAAGATATTCATCACTTAATATTTGGGGGTTTGCATTAACATTGTTGGGCACCATGCCATTGATTCCTATAGATGCATTGGCTCGGGCATATTCGGCATATCTGGGAGAAATAATAGCAGGCAGCTCGTTCCATTTCCACAGGGAATAACCTGCATAACCCCTTTCGATGGTTCCATTGAGGTTGTCCCAATGATTGAGCATTCTCAGATCATATTTGGGCTCGCTCACAATTCTCTGGTCGGGAGCAAACTCACCAGTCTGCACATTCCTAATCCAGTGAAATACACCATAAAGAACACCTACAGCAGTGGGTGATGCGATAACTGTATAATTGCGGTTACCCTGTTTTACAGGTCGTATGATATAACCATCGGTGTGCATTTTCTGAAGCTCATTGGTAAGGCCTAACCGGCGAACAAGAGCAGAACTTCCGGTTACCAGCACAAGAGAACCATTTTGCAGGTTTGTGGAAACAGCTAACAGCTTGCCAGTAAATCCTTTTACTGAATTTTGCAATTCTGTGGCTGCAATTCGTAAAGATGGATTTCGGGTGTCGGCATAAATTGATGTTACAATGTTATTCAGCTGATCTGCCACTGCAGAGGAAACCGGCTCATAACGCAACCATAAACGGCTGCCATCTTCACCTGAAACATTAAATATTTTAAAAAACAAAAATAAAAGCAAGCACAAGCGGGTCATAATCTCCATTTTTTTGATGCGCTAAAATTAATATTATTTTAACAGGTATTAATTCAAAAACACTATTGTCCGATAAAAAAATAGAGAAAGAAGGTAATTAAACCTCCCTTC
>JBBISA010000060.1:22002-24694 GCA_037441525.1 Bacteroidota bacterium | reverse complement strand
ACTCATAATTACTATTGTTAAAGGTTAAACAAAGATAATGCTGCCCTGCTACATTGCGTAAAGGGCTTTTTTTATGCCCTAATGTTACAATATGGCGGCAAAAAGAAGGAGCCATATTATTATCTCACTAAAACCGAATGGTTATACGTAGCCACCAAGTTTAACGACGAAGCCCGCGCGAAATTGGTTTTGCGTTGGGAGGCGTTGGAGCACGATGCTATTAAAGTGCATCAGGAATACGGCCGCCGTATTGAAATGCTTGAGAGCGGTGTTGGTACCCTAATTGGCGCCATGACCAATTTAACCAACTTAATAGCACAAAACCAACAAACAAGAATTGCTCCTATCAAAAAAGAGCCCACCTTTTCACCAATTATTGACGCGCGTCACTTAGCTTTCGACTTTGTTAATATATTAGGCGATAATATACGCCATATAATTATTGATGAAAAAGACTGGTACAGCCTTAATGATATTCTTTTAAACATGAAGGTTAAAACCGGTTCCGGGCAAATTGCCCGCAAAATACCCTCCGGTATGAGCGCAAAAATATGGCTGTATGGCAATACGCATCCTGCATGGTTCTGTTCAAAATCAGGCCTTGACATTGTAATGCACGGAAGCCGCAAACTCCGCAACGAAGGTTATTTTAGTCAAATTAAAGATGGGAGGGCTTAGCTATGGTAATTTTCTCAGACAATGGCTTTACAATAAAAGTTGACACTGATGAGACTAGCCCCATAGAAGTATGGCAAGGAATGTATGACGATTTGCTAGACCTGTTATTAACCGAATCGGTAACAGGGAATAAACCCAGAGGACTTATTATAGACCTTTTAAAAAACATGATGCCAGATATAGAAGTCTCAGAAAAGATGTTGTCGTAATTTAAAAAGCCTGTTGTTTTTATCAGCAGGCTTTTTAAATTTGTAATTATCTTATTTATAAATCTTAAACTAACAACCATGAAAAACACATTTAAATGGATTGCCATTGTTTTTATAGCCATAATAGCCCTGGCTATAATTGTTAACGTAAGTTCTGGTTCTGATGCCAATCCCATTAACGAAGATGAAACAGCAACTGAAACAACTACTTGGAAATACACCGAAGATGTAGATAAAATGGACAATACTCCTCGCTATTTTGCCAACAATACATCTATCAATAAAGTAAGTTTTGATTTCCCCTATAATGGTGGTTCAATGCTAAAAATAACCATAAGAAACATGGGAAAAGGAAATGAAGTAGTCCTAAGGATTTCAAAAGGCCAATTCATGACAGATGTTATGGGTACACTGCCTATTAGAGCAAAATTTGACGACAATACGATATCAAAATACACCTATCTGTCTGCGACAGATGGAAGCGTGGACATAATATTCATACAAGATGCTGATGATTTTATAAACAAAATCAAGGGGGCAAATAAAGTCTTAATAGGAGCAACCTTTTTTAATGAAGGCGAAAAACACTTCGAATTTGAAACCTCAGGTTTAAAATGGGAACACTAATAAGATAAGCGCTAAACTTAAACCTTCTATTTTTATATTTGCATTCTCTCACAAAAAGCGGTGCCATAACACCACGACAGAGGCTTTAATGCCTCTGTCGTGGTGTTCCCAATTACTACTATCATTGTAATCTATTCTGGAATTTCCGGATTTTGAAAAGTTGTCTCAACATAATCTTCTCTCACAGTTAACACATTATTTTCAACTCTATATTTTGAGGGGCGTTTAAAGACATCTTCATTAAAATCAAATAATATAGCTCCGTCCCCATAGTCTAAAATTGATGTCCTTAGTATCTCTCCGTTTTTATCAATTTTTAAATACATTTTAATATGGTATTATTTGGTGAACTGAATTACCAAGCTGACACAATACAATAATCAAATTCCTGATAGAATCATAAAAAATAACTCCTGGGCCAGGTTCAACCTCTAATGTTGAGACAACTTGATTGCTATTATCAATAATCACAACTTTGTTACTTGTGTAACATGAAACATAAATATAATTTCCATGTTCGAATATATAATGAGGCCCTGCTGGTACAAAAATACTACTTACAGACGCTGGAAGTGTTGTTATGTTTAAATACCCTATTGAACTATTAGTTGAATTCCCGAAATAAAAATGGTTATTGGAAACCATTAAACCCGAAGAACCTATCATGATATTCCCAATTGACCGATTAGCTTCTACTATATCAGTTGTGGTATTTATTATAGTAATTAAATTAAAGCCAATTTGAAGAGGGTTTAAAGCTAATATTCTATTTGACAATTGGGAGAATTGAACAAATGCAAAATTACTTGCATTTGGCAATGTTATAGTTGTTAACAAATTATCATTATCTGCATTATATACTCTACAAAATCCAGCAACAAAAGAATATATTTTATTTAAAGATGGATGCCAAAATACACAGGAAATAGCAGTTGAATCTATAAGAGTTTCAAATCCTGTTTCGGGATTATATTTCCATAAGCCTGTAGTTGTGGCAACGTAAATATTAACAATACCACCAGATGTTTGAACTTTGATAAAGTTCCTTATTGATTTGATTGTTATGGTTGTTAAAGTCTTCAGAACTGGATCATATCTATACAGTGCGGTTCTGACTAATCCAGTAAAAAATAAATATTTATTTATTTCTAAAATATTAAACTTTTCCCAAACAGGAT
>JBBISA010000060.1:0-21902 GCA_037441525.1 Bacteroidota bacterium | reverse complement strand
GTAAAAAATAAATATTTATTTATTTCTAAAATATTAAACTTTTCCCAAACAGGATACGCATTAGATAAAGCCGAAGAAAAGTTATAAACTCCAATCAAATCAGTTGGCGATATTACTTTTTCTACTGACAAATCGCTATTAGAAATAACGGTGCCTCCCTGTCTTGCGAACAATAAAGTTTTATTTAAAGTTGAAGAAACTACTCCGAATACAGCGCCATATAACTCTAGAAACGATGAGTAATTTGAATTTTGAATAGCCGAAAATTGTTGAGAAACCAAATAAACAACAAAAGAAATAGTTCGTGGAGGGTTTTCTGTATACTTTACTTTTATAATATCTCCAGGAATAACAATGAAAGGCAAAGATTGTAATACTCCATTCTTAAATATTTGCTGTATGGTTATACCTTCTATTGATGACACAATTCCATTTGCTGTAGGAAAAAAAGTAACTATATTTCCAAATATTGTAGTAATATTATAAGTATATTTTATCCTATTATCTGATAGAGAATCGACACCTATTTTAATAAGGTCTATTTTTGTCTCAATAGCGTCTTGTTTATCCGCTAATTCGATTTCCGCCTCTATTTTGTCAGAAGATTGAAAGTTAAAATCTATTAAACCCGTTAAATCAATAGTATAAATACCATTTAGCAAAGTAAATGAAAAATTTAAAACAGGAGGGGCAATTACAAACACTCTACTTACATTATTACGTAATATAGCAACACGCTTTAACGATGTGTAATTAATTAAGCCATTCAATCCTTTAATAGTAAAGCTCTTTGTCCCTACTATAATATCTGCCGATGTACTCGGGTGTATGCCTACTTGTATTCTCATGTTTTAAAAATATAGTGATAACCAATTAATGCCGCTATCCTTTAGCTCTCCATTTCCATTAGCAATCAATAAATTGCCATCATCAGCTGTCACTTGGGTTATATAATTACTTGTCGACTCAGCCAACTCATCCAACTCCTCCCTCAACCCCACTACATCTTCAATGGCAATTTCGCCCAGGGTGGTGCCAATGTGGCGCCACTTAGCGGGTGCGTTTTCGGGACTTTCCCCGGCAATGGTATCGGTCAGGAGGCGAAACCATCGCTCAACACGAAAAAAATCATCGGCACTGGTTTCGTTAATATAGCTCACATATTCGGCCAGGTCGGCATCAAACACGTAGGGCCGCGATGAATCGAAAACACCTTTTTGCTGCACAATATCCTTTTTATCTACCTTGGTGTCTAATAGCTCCTGCAAGCCCTCAATTCGTGCCGAAGGGATGTTTTCTGATTTATGCCAAAACGAATCTAACCACGCCCAAAACTGTGCCTGGGTTGGTTTTAGTCCGGTTTTAAACCAGTTTTTTAATGTGTTAATGGGTGTTATAGCCATATATTATTGAATTACCCAGGTGGCGGAAAAGCTAAAAATAGTAGACGTATAAATATCTATTGTACTAATATTTCCGGTATCGCTATATATGGCAATCGGCTTAATATTGCCAAATTGTATCATAATTGCATAAACAGTAGCCTTTGGCCTTAAATCAACAGGGATATTTCCCAAAATTGCAGAGCTGGGTGTTTGTCCAATTTTTGTCCTAACTCCATTCACAACAAGTGTTAATACATTACCATTTCTCAACAATAGAAATAATCCACCTCCTGGAGCAAATTCATAAGAATTAGTTAAGGTTAGCGGTATTTCTAAACTTTTAAAATCCTCATCATCCAGAGCTTTCATTGATTTAACTTTCCTTATATCAGCCCAGGCAACATTTTTATCCGGGTCCGCAGATGTACCGAATTCAGCATGAAAGGTGCGCTGTTCACGGCTGGCAATATCAACAGTTACATTTTGAACAGTTTCAACTATTCGAACATTTGTCTGTATAGAACCTCCCGAAAAAGGCATTAATTTGCCTTTTAAAAACATCCACCCGGAGCTAACAGAGCTTCCGGTTACAACACAGCCCGACACTATTATGTTGTCGCCGCCCATAAACCCTAATTGCTCGAAACTCTCGAAAGCTGACTGCATAAATGCAAGCGCATCTGTTGTTAGGGCGAAATCCTTAACGCCCTGCAGTGTAATTTTATTCATAATTTTACATTCAAGTCAGAAAAATAATATCGTATCGTTTACCCGCTAATTTGTAATAATTAATCAAGCTTTTTATGTGATAAACCTGACTGTCGGCATATCTATAAGGAAGCCTCACCACAAAATCGAAAGCCCCGCTATCATATCCGCTATCAGCCTGCAAAATTAAGCAACTTGTAAGGTCATCATTAAGCGAAACAGGCCGCAAATCTGCATCAGGATAAAGTGGGATTATAGAATTTCCCCCAGCGTCAAATATTCGAATACGCCGCTCAACCGGGTCGAACTCATCATTCAATACTTTCTCGATAGACCAAACCTGAGATGTATGCCTTAGTTTATAGCTCGTAGTTGCATTGTAAGCCAAAAGATTGTTATAAAGAGTTACAATTGGCGCAACCAACGAGCTTAGAAATGCGTAAATAGTCCCGGTTCGCAGCCTGACAGGCAGCAATAATACTATAAGCCTGTTCCAATTAATTTGCATCATAAGGTCTGTAGTTAATGGTTAAATTTTCATTACCAATCACCATATAACCGGCATAAGGCTTCACTTTAGCATCAATACTCATCCAATCGTTGGCGGCATATTTATATTCAGCGCTTAATACCGTTGGTATAACAACTCCTGGAGTAACCTGAAGCGCATCCGTTAACGAAACTGTCTTAAATTCGCCATTAAAAGGCAAATCTTTTATAAAAGAGCGAATCGTATCTTTTACAGGTTCGCCACCACCATCCAATAGCTGCCCATCTTCATCCAGTACCATTGGATCATAAAACACATCCAATACAAGACGTAAATCATCTCCAGGCTCGGAAATAACAGTAACTCTTACGCCTGCATCTTTCATTATTTGTATGTAGGAAGTAAACGCTATTTTTTGAGCATTATCGAGAGCTTCAAGATTGTCGCCACTGGTGGTTGCCACTTTCATAAACAACTGCCCGGCAATCTCATCAACCGCAGCATAATCAACCACCTGCTTTGTTTCATCAATAACATCGTAGCGCCCATTGTTTAATGCATCGCCAAACTGGAATGCCTTAGCTATATTAACATACCACTGTCGGTTGTGGGTGAGTCTTTCGGCCAGTGCTTTATCTACATCGGCCTTTAGAACATCAAACAAACTTTCAACCACGAAAATGGCGTAGGCTACTATATAAAACATAATGCTTTCGAAACTCACTCTCGAAAAAACCGAATCGAATCCCGTTCCCGGAGCAAAGCCGTAATACCCGGCAAGCGTTTCGTTTGCCATGAAGCTTGAAGCAATGCTTCCTTTTATTTCAGATACTGTACGTGCCATTATATTAATTTAACTTACAACAAAATCAACTCCTATAGCCCAATAACCTATGCCTTCGAGGATTAACCCGCCACCATCGCTTTCGTCAGTAACCGAGGTGCCAGGAACAATGCCTTTGTTTTTATAATATTCAACTATTATATTGCTTGAAAGGGGTGCGCTAATACTACGACCGGCTTCCAGAGTATCAGTAATGGACAAGCCGTTTAGAAGGGCAACCGTTAAGGCCGCCTCTGCAGAACCCATCCGCTGAATGGCCACATCAAACAAACTTTGATGGTCAGCAACAAGAAAACCAGATTCAGTTCTTTCTGTTAATCCGGAATAAACAACGTCTGGCTCATTAATAACAATATCTAATGCTGCAGTAGCCGGTATAATATTTCTGTCGGAAAAATAACCGGCAATATCACCGTTAACCACATCTGACAATAATAAGCCCTGACCTGCTTCCAAAGTATCAGTAATGGACAAGCCGTTTAGAAGGGCAACCGTTAAGGCCGCCTCTGCAGAACCCATCCGCTGAATGGCCACATCAAACAAACTTTGATTATCGGAGATAAACATCATGCCGTTTTTGCTGTTTAAATACCGTTTAAATTAAGCTATCGCATAAGAAAGGATAAAACACCCAACCGCCTTTATTTTACAAGCCCAAAACGCCTTAAAATAAAATAGAGCAAAACAACCAATCCAAGCGATAAAATAATACAAACCCAAATCAACCAGGTTGGCGAACGAATTTTCTCAGATGTTTTCACCTCAGACTCCTGACTGTTTTTAGTTTTAGACCTGTCAACAACATCGAGTCCGGCAGCAACTCCTCCAGACTGCCTGCTTTCTGACTGTGTATCTATATGAGTTCGCTTTACACTCATTTTGTTAATCTCAGTTGTTTTAACAGGAAACTGACGCCCAGTGCTATCCGGGTTCGACCATTCAGTTATTTTAATTTCTGTTTCAGTTGAATCGTTAATCACACTCTTTTCCGAAGATGCTTCATCAAGCTCCAGGTTGGCTTTTAATTTCCCAACCACATTAACATAGTTCTGATGTATTTGGTCGTTTTTGGTATGCCCAGAAACTGTAATCTTCTTTGTCCTGCACGACAAACATAGCATAACACAAAGAAGTATTACGACAATTGATTTATACGTTTTCATTCATTTGTTTTTTAATTTCCTCTACCATATGTTCAATATTCTCAGGTGTAATCTTGTCGAGCAGCTTCACAATTCTATTATTGATTGTGTTTAGCCGCTTAACCTCTTTACTTAATTGCTCAACCTGTGCTGATACCGATTCATATTTTTCGGCCATATCCTGCGCAATTTCGCGCCAAATTTTTATTGCCGCTTCAACGTTCTGTATTTCGTTTGTGGTTGCCTCGGCAACAGCTTTTTGAGCCTTTGCGTTCGCTTCTTTCTTCTGAGCCCTTATTGTAAAGAATGAAACAATCAGGCCGCCTCCAAGCACAAGGTTTAAGACTAGGCTAACAAGTTCTATCATGGCGTATAAATATTAACTTCTGAAACTCCAATATTCCGGAGGAATTCGGGAACAGAAAATGAAGGACAGTCTTTTTTATCGAATTGATTATGACCGGCAACTTTAACCCTTGGATGCTTTTTTATAAAATCGATTACATATTTACCAAGAGCTGCGCGTTGAGCTATAGTTCTTGTATCTTTCGATTTCCCCGACTTGTCCAACCCTCCAACATGTACAATATGTCGGCTAACCTGATTAATTCCGGCCACCCCGTTTGTAATCTCCCAAGGGTCGACTATGGCATCATCGTTATTATTTGCAAGCCGCTCCAGATTCCCGTTTAAATGAATCATATCGGTATAACCAACCTGACGCCAACCTCTGCCTTCAGGTTTTGGAGACAAATGCCACCGCCGGATATCTGCCGACGAAACAGCCCTGCCTTCAGGAGTGGCTGTACAATGAATAACTAAAAACTTAAGCTCTTTCATAATCCATCAGTTTTAATAGTCAGGCTCATTCGTTCTCTATACTCATCGTAATCAATCCCGGCTCGTGTAAAATGAGAGCGAATTCGCTGTTCAATTTTGGTAGCGCTGTATTTTCCGCGCATAAATTTTGTCAATCCACACCCCAGCAAAGGATCTTCCTTCAACTCTCCCTGTGACATCTTCAGAACCAACGCCGAATTCTGATCGTCCGAGTTACCAACAACGAGCCCGTTCGTAATTTTCCCTGAATTATCGAAACGAGGTTTAACAACCAAATCATAAACAGTATCCAATAAAATACCAACCATCAGTGTGTTATTAAGTAATCTTCTATTTCTGTAAAATCCTCCCGTTCGTTTATCCCTGCCAACAATGCCTTAATGCTATTCTGTAAAGCAGCCCCGCCATCAGAAGCACCTGTAGCCGGAGTACCATTATTTATCGCATCGATTATACCATCAACCCTGGCTGTTAATTTTGCGAGCTGAGTTACGAGCTCTGGAGTTTTTGTCATCCCTCCATTTAAACCACCATTAAACTCAATCAGATCTGCTTCATTAGCGTACATTAAAAAAGCTACAGCTTCATCACCTTCCACTATTGCAATAAGGCAATCCGTTCCAATAGTTGGTTTAACCGCCATCATCCCTACACCAAGCAAAATGTCGTAATAAGGCAAATTGTCCGCATCAGCCCCTTCCATGGTTTTACTCTCCCAATTCACACTACTAGCCGTAACCCAACGCATGGTAGATTTAAATGCCCCTTTTAAATGCTGTTTAAACAGGCTTCCGAATTGATTAAGTTCTGATTTCAACGTCATATTGCCTTATCTCCTAATTTACATTGTTGCCTGTAACCTTGTTCACTAAATGTTTTTGTAACCGAGTCAATATAATAAACCCCGTCCTTTTCAGGGTAAATGGCACTCTTAAGATTAATCTTCATTCCATGAACAACACGTGGAAGCCCAAAAAGAGTAATGTCACCATCCAACCCAGGCCGCTTGCTTTCGTTGTAAATTTTCTTCGCCTCGGCCAACAACTCCGCTTCAGTAATACTTATTCCACTAAGCTCTCTTGTTATTCGTTTTCCGGCTCCTTTCTCCCCGTATTCAACCTTTATCTTTTTACCAACTTTTCTAAGTAAGCTTATAACTACCAAAGTGTCCTCTATTGCTTTTTGCTTTAAGCTCTCTCCAGCGGTACGCTCAAGCTGAACTTCAAGCGGTGCAATATCAATCCTTGAGGCATTCATCGCATGAAGTTCTTTACCTACAAACCATGAATGTATCCCAGTTTTTTTAAGTTCATCCAGAATTGCCGATGCAGCCATGTTCGAAAACCTTACAGAACCAAGAATGGCAGATTCGTCGCAAACAATTTTATAACCCGGAGCTATAGCACTTAAAAGCTCTTTAAGTGTAGGATTCTGAAAGCTGACACTCACAGTTTTCCTCTTAAGTTGAAACATCTCATCTTCGAGCGACAACACAAGCGGAATTCCTACCGGAACCTTAGCTAAATAACCAGTAAACTCTGAAACCAGATTACCGTTGTAACCCAGATAAATTTCTACAGGATCGCTTTCGCGAAACCATTCTGTAACATTCATACAGTCAAAATCCTTAACCCTCCTTGGTATAGTAATTTCAGCCGTACCTGTCAAAGATTGCCAACTGCTTTCAATTTTAACATCGTTAAATCTCCTGATTTTAAATCCCTGCCTGCCTTGGTGCTCAGGAAATACAATCTCTCCATATAAGGCATACGTACTCATATAACATCTGTCAATAATAAATCCTCATCGCTTACTGCATCAATAGAATACTGCATCATTTTTGGCCTGCCTTGTATTGGGCTAAACGTTAAGCTCTCGGTAACAATTCTGTAAATCTTACGTTTTGCAAACAACTGCCCATCCACCTCTATACTCCCAGCTATTTCATGGAATTTCTGAATCGCATCCATCTGCCCTTCAACCGTGCGAAACGCTGACGGATTACTTTCATCAGGGAGAATAATTCCCTTAATAGAAATGTCCCAATCAGCAAGTCCGTATATCTCTTTAACGGTACCTAATCCTCCAATAGTAGGCGTCTTAGTTACTGTTTTTGGCCTGGTAAAATCTACGAGTGTTGCCAATGGCATTAAAAAATCTGAGAAACCGGCATCCTTAACCTGTCCACTATAATTCCAAACCTTATATCTTCCACCTTTCAACCAAAATGCCCCAAATGTTTTCTTTCCATACCTAATCGGAGCGTCATCATACTCCGGATCCTCATTCTGTAGAGTAATGCCTGGATAAGGGTCGGCAGAATAGTCCCGCCCCTGCCACCAGGTAGGCAGGTAAACGGGACTCTCCACACCAAACACATCACTCAACAATTTAGAAACAAACGCAACATCAATAACAGGAACCGCCCTGCCTAGATCGCCTTTGTAATCGGCGGCAATCTTCGACGGATTAATATTCTGTGATAATGGGTTTTTAAATGCCATACCTTTTTGTTTTACGAAACAGCCAACATCCCATCTCTTAATTTATCATTTAGAGCCCTAACTACTTTCTCTGCAATAGAGTCTATATCCGACTTACTCCCTTCAGCGCTTATGGTGAAATAGTTTTTCATCTCAATACGCTGAGATATATTTTTAATTGACGAATTTCCACTTCCTTTCATGTCCGATGCCCCTGACGTTGGAGCCCCGGTTAAATCCTTTTGTGTTAATTGAGGCGATACGCTTTTTATGTCAACAAGCCCAACTCCTGTATCTGTTGAAGCAGATGCATTATCTATTGCTCCGGGACGTTTATCAGGATTGTATTGATAAAAACTTTCCTCCCCTTCTTTTTTCCCTTCGGCAAAAGCGCCAGCCAAATCAGAACCGTATTGCTTTGCGGCTCCTATCACCTTATCAAAAGCATCGCTAAACTTATAATCCTTATCAAACCAGTTTCTTGGGTCAAATACTCCTTTTATCACATGCCAAATAGCCTGCATTATCTCCCAAATAAACTTATAGTAGCCCATAAAAGCTACTTTAATAAAATTCCAGACACCCATCAAAATCCCTCTGAAGGTTGCCGATGTCTTATAAAAATATGTGCCAATGGCAATTATTGCAGCAATTACGGCCGCAATCCATCCTATAATAGGGATGTTCATAATGGCAACACCCAAAGCCTTAGCTGCGGTAGACATTAAGCCGAATGCTCCACTAACTATTGAAGATCCCATCTTTACAAGCTTCCCTATAACTGGCATTGTCTTAAGTGTATTAAACAATAAAACAACGCCTTTTTGAGCATTGGCAAAATTTGCCATAATGCTTACAGCTCCGGCCATTCCATCTATAAAAGGAGTTATTGCCGATGTAATACCAAATAAACCAATTTTCAGGTCGGTAAACCAGGCGCTTATTCTACTCATTGTTTGAGTATAACCGCTCATGATTATATCAGCCTGTTCGGTAGCAGTATTCGTTCCTGTTATAGCCTCTTTTAATTTATCCTGGGCATCAATAGAATTCAAAAGTATATTAGCTGCAGCGGCATTTTCAACACCAAACACCTGGGCCATAATAGTGGCATCGCCCTGAGCCTTCTTTAATTCACGCAAACGATCTGTAAAGGGGAGTGTTTTATCAGAAACAATATCATAGTTTACTCCAAGCGCCTGAAGTTTTTCGGCAGCTTGTTTTGGAATTACATCAATCCCGGCCATTTTACCAAGAACATTACGCAAAGCAACCCCGGCCTCAGCACCAACTTTTCCTCCCCTGGCTAATTCCTGAATGGCTGCATTGGTCTCTTCAAATGTTACATTTTGCTGCTTAGCCGAAACCCCCGCAACTTTAATAGCGGCTGCTACATCTGTAACTTCAGCGGCTCCCTCCTTCGCCCCTGCGGCCATAATATTCATTTGTATCGACATTTGCCTTGAAGCCTCCATTGGATCTGCCAAATCAACGCCAAACTGCAGCATGCCTGTAGTCAATGCATCCATGGCACCTAAGGCATCATCATCCATTGTTTTGCTTAGTGTAGCAATATTGCGGCCCATTAAATCAAGCGCTTCCTCATTTGAAGCTATATCAGGGCCTAGTCTTGAAAGAACCGACTTGTAACTATCGAGCATCGCAGAGGCATCTCCACCAAAATCTTTTGCCGTTTGCCTGGCCCGCTTTCCAAGTCCGTCCAAAGCGTCACCGGTAATACCGGTTATTGCTTCAACATCCTTTAGTTTGGCCTCAAATGCTGCGCCAGGAGCATTTACAGCATTAAACTGTTCTGCCAAATTATTGACACTGTCAGCTATCGCATAAAGGTCGATAGCTGACATGTCTTTTAATTTTTTTCCACTCCCTTCAGCTTTGTCTCCAATTTTCTCCACGGCTTCAGCTGTAGCTTCAGCTCCTCCGGTAATAGAACTCAGAGGCGCTGTCAGCTTATCAACAAGCTCAAGTATCCATTGTGTTTTGGTTGTCGACATCGTTAGAAAATATTGCTGAGGCGGCTGCCATAACAGCAGCTTTCATGTTGAGAAAGTGTATTTTATTAAGATACAGGGATTGTGCGTAAAGCTTACTCCAGGATTTATCATCAAGCTCATCCGGATTAATCCCAAAACTACTCCGGATTAAAGCATCTCCCTGACCAAAAAAATCATTATCCTGGACTTCAAAGCGCTTTACGCTTTTGAGAAAAAAGCCTGCGCAGGAGCCACCATAGATTTAAGCTGTGTAACTACGCCCATATAAACAAGCCCATCTTTTAGAGCTTCAGTATCTCCTCCTACAATAAGGTTTTTAACTGCAACCTCGGCAAACTTATCTATTTCCCTTTTTTGAGCCAGTGTTAATAACATTTGTGCGAGCCCCCTGTCAGGCCGTTTTACTATAAACTGATATCTTTCCGGCTCTTCCATTTGGTTCCCTTCATCATCATACTCGGCATCCTCAGCAACTACAGTTATAACCTTTAGTTTGCCAAACTTAATTCTTAGCTCCTGGATTACCTCCGGAGTAACATTTGCAGAGTAAAAAACCAACGGACTTGACGCCATTGTTACTTCAACAATACTGCTAACAGTTGGGAACGCCTCTGCCGTAGTAGCATACGAAACAGCCGCAGAAACAAACAGTAAGCCTAGAATGGCAATAATGATTTTTAGTGATTTCATTTTAGTGTTTAATTAGTGTTTAAACAATAGAAATAATAATAGGTGATTACAACACGTTCCAGCCGATGTGACTGACTAAAAGCTCATGCTTATAAGCAATCGTTTTGTCGTTTTGCTTAACGGCTACGCCACGTCCCTTGAATTTACAGTTGTGAACTCTGTCCTTGAGCTTAAAGCCGTCATATTCATATTCAACAACTATATCGAAAGGGGCGATATCGGTAACGCTTTTCCCGGGAGGTAAGGCTCTTTGAATAGCATTAGTTTCCTCAAGATAAAGTGTTATTGCGGCATTTGCGGAATAATTTCCTTCGCCATAGCCAACCGGAGCTTTACCGGCGCCATAAACATTCTCCATTTCAAGGCTGTCATCATACTCAAGCTCAGTGATTCCTTCTACATCCCTACCAAGAAGATTAACTGTAATGGAGTTCCATCCAGCCAGTTTCCCGAATTTATTAATTAACTTACTTGACATTTGCTTAAAGTTTATCGGTTAAACCAAGATCAACATCGAATTCGTGAACAATTTTACCAACAACCAGCTGGCCTTTAACTGTCATAGGCGAAGTTTCGGAAGGAGCCTGTGCGGGATTGATGTAAATATCCTTTCCATCGATATTTCCGGCAGCTTCCATCGCATCCAATGCACGCAACACATCTGCTTCACATCCGCTCACCCAAGTACTTTTCATAAAGCCTGTATTTGGGTCAGTAGGAACTTTTGACCGAACTTTCGGAATAAGAGTACGCCTGATTATTCTGGCAGCTTTATTCCAAATACAATTAAGATTAAAGTAGGAATAGTCGCTATTTTTACTTACTGCAGTTGGACAACCATTGAAATAAAAACCGGGATAATCAGCAAAAGAGCCAACATACATCCAACCCTTTGCAGTAAGACTTGACTGGGCTGCATTGGTTAAGCTTTTAACAAGCTTCCCATCACTAAGAGCGGCACTAAGCCAGCGGCCCAATTGCTCACTACTTAGAGAATAGTTCTCCTCACCACGACGGCTACGAGGCTTTTCTTCAATATCAACAGACCCGATATCTTCATGAATTCGTCTCACACCAACAGAACCCAAGGCAGTACCAATTGCAGCACGCAAAGCATAACTTGCTTTTATTCCTGTAATCGCCGGATCCTGAGCAATTACATAAAGGATATTTGGCGCAGTGATACTGCGCAAATCAGGATAGGCAGTAACTTCTATTGGAGAAGCAGCCCCAACTCCCTCAACAAATAACCCGTCAATTAACAAATGCTCTTCAGCGAAATCATTAACGAGCCCTTGCAAGGCTAATGCATCAACCAGAGCGTTTGCAATCGGAGTATTTAAACCGGCAAGCCCAATTACATTGACTCCTTCAATTGACCTGATTGCAGAACGGAATGCAGAATCAGCCACAAGTGCTGAGATGGTTTGAGTCTTATCAACAGGGATTAAATAGAAGTTTATTCCAGGTGAAAGCCTGAACATTTCTGATAAGTGATAATGAATAAGCTCATTATTCGTATCATCTGAGGAGGCCGTGATTCCTAAATCCTCGGCAGTTACAATATCCAAAAGCTCATAAACTTTATTATAAGCCATGCCCGCAGGAAGCGCCATGCCTCCTACCAGGACAATAACGCGGTCTGAGGCAGAACTTCTGCCCAGACCTCCGTTAAGTTTGTTTATATTCGCACCATCAAAGCTCATGGTTATTCTCCTTCTGTTTTAGCAGTCGCACCCTCTTTAGCCTTTGACTCTTCACCCGCTGGGTTATTATTTTTCGCATCAGTCCCTTCACCATAAACGGTTTTAGAATCATCACCTTTCGGTTCGGTTTTTGCAGACCCGCCATTTTTCGAAGTTTTTTTCTCCTTCGAGTCAGTTACTGCCTCTTTTTTTTCGGCTCTGGTCACGCCCTCACGGGTAAAACTAAATACCTGCAATTCTTTGCCGTACCTGTTTTTTGTTGCATGATTTTTTGCAGCATTTTCTCCAAGGTCGGTAATAAATGCCTGCCCATCACTGGTAACAGATACTTTTTGAGCCTTTGGGTAACGATTAAATACATCAACCGCCACCGCTTTAATTTCCTCTTTATTCAAAGTTTTCATCTGTATTGTTTTTAAAAAGCCGGATCAACCAGCTTTTTAGATGATATAAAATATTACTTAGGAAGCAATATCGCTCACAATTGCACCAACCCCTATTTCTTCAATTCGGTCAATCAAACCATAAGTTTGCAGCCTAAATTCAGAAGTTGGATCGGCGGAAGTTGTATCGGTTGTCTCAGGCTTGTACAGAACCTTCACACTGTTGATATGATAAACGGTGTTAGGCGCGTAGAAAAATAATGAGCCTCTGCGATCGGTACTTGTAAGGGCTGCCCCTTTTGCAAGCTTTTCTCCTGCAGCATTGTAAGCAAGAACTGCATTGTTTGAGAAAAACTTGAAACCCATAACAGATTTCACCTTTCCGGTAACGGTATCAAAGAAGATTTCCCGGTTCGCAAAATAATTGGCAGAATTGCGATCAAGAATCAAATCGGTTTCATGCTCCGGACAAAGAATCATATAATTCTCCTGATCGTCTGGCAAATTCAGATTTTTAACCTTTTCAAGATATTTAACCAGATCTGCAAACGTCAAGCGCAAACGCCCGGTACCATCGTTTGCGCCAGTTGTTCTCATAACAGGCATATCATCACTGGTATCATCATCAGGAGCTAATTTCCACATTACATGGTCCCGAATACCCATCTTAAATGCCTCTGTATGCTTCACGCGAACAGCTGAACGCTTGTCGTAGTTCAACGACCTGATTTCAGCATCATCAACAGAAGTTGGCTCAGTGTCATACTTTTCCCACTCTACAAACGCCTTCTTACCGTTCATTTTCTTGGTTGTAAAGGCAGAAGTATTATTCACTAAAAAGCCAACATTGTTAATCAGCTTATTAAATCGAATACCGTCAGCTGTTACTGCAGACGCCGGCGCGCCCTTAAGGACGCCAATAAAGTCATCCTTGTAATTTTTAAACTCAACCAAAAGTTGAGGAGATACAAACTGGTTCAGCCAGTTGCCATCTACTAATACTGCCATTGATTATCCTCCAGTTACTTAATTTTATTACGCTTTTTCCAGTCCGCGAATAAGGCATTATAAGCCTCTTCGTTCGTCTCCTGCAATTCAGCAAGAAGCTTGGGATCTTCATCCTGAAGCTGCTCAAAGGTTTTACCATTATAAGTAGAACCCGAAACATCGGCGCTTTTAAGGTTTCCTGAAATTTTAACAACAGGCTCAATTCCTTCCAGAAGAGCCTTGGTTCCTTCGAAATTTTCTTCAAAACGCTCTTCCCATTGTTTTCTCACATCAGCCTTAATACGTTTTTCAACATTTATAGCCTTGTCCAGGATTGCCTTAATTTTTTCGGCCCTTTCCTGCTTTTCCCTTTTGTCCGCGTCAGCCCTCAGCTGATCGTAATCATTAGCCTTTTTGGCATTATCCGCCAACCGGGCATTAATTTGCTCTTCAGTTGCCGTCTCAGGCAATCCAAGCTGCTTTGCAATAGCTTTTAAATCCATTTCATTTTCTTTATTATGAATAATATCAGTTGTAGCAACCGCAATTGGAGAACCACTCTCCTTAATTGCCTGTGCGGTATCAGGATCTATTTTTACAGGATCCTTAACTTTGTTAAGAAAACCCCATTCAACAGCCTCGCTGGCAGTCATCCAGAAATCACCGGCATCCCATTTGGCCTTAAATTCAGCTTCAGACTTTTTAAGTTTTGCTTTATAAGCATCATAATAAATGGATGTCATATTTTTCAGCAGCTTCAAATAATTCTCAACATCCGTTTCATTGCCATTTACCCAACCCGAAGGTTTATGAATCATCCACTGGCCATTCTTAGCCCCCTCTCCATATGAAGAGCATGCAACGATATAGGTACCGGCACTGGCCACAAGCGCACCACCCTCTGTTGTATAGGAGCCAAAAACCTCAACAAGAATGTTTACTATCTCATTTGCCTGAAAACAATCTCCTCCAACTGTCATTAGGTATACATGACATTTTTCAACCCCGGCACTTTTTAACGCCTGACACCTCTCTCTAAATTCAATGGCGTTATTTTTACCCCATTCTGATATAGAACCTATGATATCAACACGGCCTGAACTCCCTTCTGCAAAAACATTAATTTGCAAGGGCATTCTTGCAGTGCCTCCGCTTTGGGCAGACAGAAAATGAATTGTTTTTTTGCTCATAGGCTTCATTAAATGCTTGTTTTTCGTTCCATTCAGGTACAAAGGTTTACTGTTTTATCAAGCCTTACAAATCAGATTTTCATGCACTTAATGTTTTGCCACTTTAACGCTTTTATTTTGTTTTGTACGTAAAAAAAGGTCACTACATGAATGGCCCTTTTTTCAAAGCGGTTTATTCAAAGCACCTTTGCATAAAATGAATGTAGCATGTCAACTAAAGCACAGAAATCAACCAAGGAAAGAAGAAAGCAGCTTCCACGAAAAGAATATGCAAAGCTAAAGCATACTGCCCGGGAGTATGTTGTTGTACAAGGACTAGATCAAAAGGATGTGGCTCTAATGCTAAAGCTGTCAGAGCCTACCTTATCAAAATGGTCACAGGAAGGCAAATGGAAAGAAGAAAGGGAAGCCCGACAACAATGTCACTCCACCGATGTCGATAATACTAAAAAGTTGTTAAGCCTTCTGGCTAAACAGAGACTTAACCTTGAATCTCAAATACAGTTAGCTGTTAACGTTAATGACTTTGAAGAGGAAACACGCCTCAGAAAGCAAGCCAGTTCGCTCAGCGATGAAATGAGCAAAATAAACAAAACTCTGCTTTCTCTGGATAAAAAGAATTACACACTTGGTGTATTTATTGACATAATGGATGAAATATTTAACGCTTTGCGGGTTTACGATGAATCCCTGTGGGAAAAAACAATAGATTTTCAAAGCACGATAATCAGAAGAAAAACTACCGAAATAGGGTAAAATGGCTACATCCAGGCAAAAAGCAGAACGCATTAAAGCTGAAGAGTATCTTAAAAAACTCGAAATAGCAAGAAGAGCCAACGAGGTTAATCCCTTTGAGTCAAAAGCGGAGCAAAAGGCACGCATTGAAAGGGCTCGGACTGATACCAAGTACCTGGTTGAAACATACCTGCCCCATTATGCCACCGCAGAGTGTGCTCCTTTTCAACTAAAATTTAGCGAAATGGTTGATGAGGATCCTTTATTCAAAGGTTTTGCAGAGTGGGGACGTGGATTAGCAAAGTCGGTCTGGTGTAATGTTATTATACCCTTAGAAAGGTGGATAAAAGGAGAGGATGTGTTTTTGTGCCTAATGTCAGACTCGAAAGAACGAGCTCAGGAACTCCTTGCCGACATCCAGGCAGAACTCGAAGGAAACCCTTTACTGATTCATGACTTTGGCCCTCAAAAATGTGAAGGCGACTGGGAAATTGGCAACTTTAAAACCATAGACCAGCGTTTTATTGGAATGGCCTTTGGTATTAAAAAGAAGGTTCGAGGAGTAAGAGTAAAGCAAAGAAGACCAAATTTGTGGGTTATCGATGATTTAGAAACACCCGACACAATAAGCAATCCGAAGAGAATGCGAAAACAGGCCGACCAAATAGAGCGAGATATAATACCTACAATGACGGGGCCTATTCGGAGGCTGTTATATGCCAATAACCGCTTTGCAAGGGTTATGACTCAAACAATTTTACAGGAGCGGCATCCGCATTGGAAAATCCACCAAATAAAAGCTTATAATAAGGTCAATTATAAGCCTGCCTGGAACTACTATTCAGCCGAATATTACAAGCAGCAAGAGAAAGACATGGGCATAGTAGCAGCGCATGCCGAATATTTGCACGAGTCAAAAATTGAGGGGTCTGTATTTAGCGAAGATCAAATACAGTATGCATTAATTCCATTGCTATTAGACTTCAAGATGATCATTGTGCATTGGGATATTGCATACACCGACAACGAAAAAAGCGATTACAACGCAGTAAGAGCATGGGGCCTTTGCGGTACCGATTTTTGGCTCATCGACTGTTATCTTAAACAGTCAAAGATGAAGCTTGCCGTTAAATGGATGTGTAACTTCAAAAACAATCTCCCTAATGGAGTTAACGTACTTTTTCAATATGAATCTCAATTTTGGAACGGTGAAGTACAACGCGCAATTGATGAAGTTGAATACGAGGAAAACACATCCCTTAATTTAAGCAAAGTAATTTGCCCCAAGGTTAACAAAACAATGCGCATGATTACCATGCAACCCTACTATCAAAATGGACGAATTTACTATAGCGATAAGCTTAAAAGCCATTCCGATACTCAGGTTGGTATTATGCAGCTATGCGCCGTAGAAGAGGGAAGCACAGAAAAAGACGATAGCCCCGATGCCGACCAGCAAGCCATCGCACGTCTTGAATTGTATTGCACTCCTGGTGGCAATAGGAAACCAAGTGAAAAATCCTATCGAACCGGAAAATTAAAACCTAAATACGATCTACCATGAAATACATCAATAAAAATGATATAATATCAGTAATACAGGAACGCCTGATGAAAGAAAGCGTTGCAATGCCGGAAGAAACAACTATTGAAGACAATTCAATAATTGACGACATTGAAGACAAAGCTATCGACCTGGTGATATCATACATTTCCCGACGGTATCAATACATCCTTATTTTTTCCGAACCAATAATCCGCAATGGTGTACTGGTGCAAATAATTGCATCAATAGTGGTTTATAATAGTGTTCGAAGAAACCCTGCACGTAAAGTCCCGGAGGACTACTTACAGCTATACACAGGAGCTATAAAACAACTTGAAAAAATACAATCAGGGGCCATGGATTTAGTTGGATGCCCTTTGGTAACAAACGATTCAGGAGGCCCTGTTAGCCCCGTATTCGGTAATAATACAAAAGACGATTTCTTTATTTAAACAGCACTTAAATGGCAAGGATTAAAATATTAGAAAGAATAACAACTGCGGCGGAACAAGTTATTCTTAGCCGGGTAAAAAACAATTCTTTGTTTAGCGAGTACTATCGACGTTCAGATAAAAAAGCTAACTGGAAACGCCAGTCTACAATGTATAACAGGCAGGAAATAAAAGACTGGAAGCTGGCTGTTATGTCGGCCACCGATCCGGAAAATCCAAGGCGTGGGCTGTTAATGCGGTTTTATCAATCTTTGATGCTTGATAATCATTTGTCCAGCGTAATTGATACGAGAACTCTTAAGGTTCAACGCAGTTCTTATAAAATAGTCAACGAAAAGGGAGAGGAAAATGACGAACTCAAATCACTCCTCGAGCGGCCATGGTATGAAGAATTGGTTCGGTTGGTAATAATGAAAAACTTTCAAGGCACAACCTTAGTCGAATTGTTTGATACCGACGAAAATGGAGAATTAATAAGGGTTAGCGAAATTCCACAAAGTAACTTTCTTGCACAAAAAGGCATTATAATAAACGAGGAATATGATGATACAGGAGTGTCATATAAGGAAGGCGTTTATAAAGATTACTACCTGCAAATTGGCAACGATTGGGAGTTAGGGATGCTCAATCAACTGTCAATGGTTGTACTGGCTAAAAAGTTAGGACTCGGTTCATGGATGAGTTACATAGAAAAATTCGGAGTTCCTCCAATTTTTGCAATCACTGAACGCCTTGACCATGGGCGGCGTGATGAGCTTTTTGAAATGCTTTCAGAATTTAGAATGAATCATTTCGGCGTATTACAAGGCAATGAAAAAATAGAGGTTCCCAACAACTATAATGTTGACGCCTACCAATCATTTAAATCACTTAACGATGTTTGTAATACCGAAATCAGCAAGCGCGTCCTTGGAGGAACTGCAACCATTGAAGAGAAAAGCTTCGTTGGCTCGGCGGAGGTGCAAGAAAGAGTCGCTCAAGACAGGCACGAAGCCGACAAACTTCTATTTAAGTATTATTTCAATACTTCCATCCGTCATCGTTTAACCAAGATAAGCTCTGTATATTCAGATTTTGCAAATCATTATCTTGTTTGGGACAATCAGGAAACTCTTAATATTGAGAAATATATTGAGGGCATTCATAAGCTAAGCTCATTTTACGAATTCGATATTGATGAAATTCGTAGCCGAACTGGGCTTCCTATAGTTGGAACTAAATCAAATCCAATTATGCCTGGAACAGGTTTTAATCCTGATAATGGTCAAAAAAAAACCTGACGCAACCTTAAAGCATTTTTCTTATGCTCCTTTTGCTCAACGTAATATTAATCTATATGCCGCAACCTGGGACGCAGCAATAGAACGTTTAGCAAACTCAATGTTTAACGGGGAGATTAAACCTTCTGATTTGGATCGCGACCTGGTATTAAAAAATTATGCAGCTTTTAATAAAGAGGCCGAATCCGGATGGGGTAAAGGCTACTACGAGTCAGCCTCAACCAGACGAATAAGAGAGAACATTCTCAAATTTTCAGGGGCTAAAAGCTATAATTTAATGGTGCAACTCTCCGAGTTATCAAAAAAGGGACTCTCAAAAGAAGATTTCACCACAAAAGCAAAACAACTTGTATTGCTCCATAACGAGACATGGCTTGAAACTGAAAAAAAATTCACAGCAAATTCTGCGAGTTCAGCAAGGGATTTCGAAAGTTACCAAAAAGACATTGACGTTTACCCTAACTTGAAAAACAGAACCATGGGTGACAAAAGTGTTCGCGAATCTCATGCTTTAAACGAAGGAATAATAAAACCTGTTAATGAATGGCTGCAAATACCTCCATACGATCCGGGTTGTCGCTGTTGGCTCGAACAAACCAACGAACCTCCAACAACAGGACGAAACCTTCAAAACCTCGATAATAAATGGGCAAATAATGCTGTTATATCAGGAAAAATATTTGTTGAGAACCACAGTTACTTTCAACAAATACCTTCTAACGAAACTCAAGCGGTTTATAACAACTCCGAATTAATGAAAAATTTCATACCATATAATAGAACAATTAATATTGGAGACAAAAAAGTTTTTATAAACGATTTTGCCGATCTGTCTGATATGAGTCAGAATATTGAAGCTGCCAAAATTCTGGCCAAGGAGCTTAATAAGAATATCTATATCAGGCCTCATATAAACAATGTTAAAGGACATAAAAATCCGGAGCTCGGCATAGGAACAGCCAATAACATAGGAGACCTTAAAACTTACTCTCAGATGAAAAACGGAAAGGTAGTTAAATTAGAGAGTTTTCTATCTTCATCATTAAAAGGAGCACAAAAACAGGGAGCATCCATACTAGTGGTTGATATTAGTGATTACCTAGCTGATGAATATGAAACTATTTTAAAACGCAGACTCACAGGAGGGCTTAATAATATAAATAAAAGGATAAAGGAAGTCATTGTAATCAAATCCGACAAGGCATCAAGGATTACTCGAAAGCAGATAACCAGTCATAATTTTTCTGATTTTATTGACGGCCTTAAATAAAATCAGAAAGGCAGCAACCGGAGTTACTGCCTTTCTTGGTTGAGATTGACCGTAGTCGCTCCCATGAGAACACAAATATACAACCTATTATGGCAAAAAAAAATAAAGTTCCAAAATTTTCACAGATGTCTGCAGACCTAAAAAAACAGGCAGCCAGAATAGCGGGTTCAGAATCAGTAAAGTTTTTTCGTGAGAGCTTTGTAAAACAAGGCTTCACGGATTCATCTTTTAAAAAATGGGATAAATCAAATAGCCCTTTATCAGGAAAGCGAACCTTGTATAAGAGTGGCAAACTTATGATGTCTATTAAAAAAACAGAAGAAAATCCCGATAGAGTAATCATTGAAGCTGACTCTGCTTATGCAGAAATCCATAATAATGGGGGATATATTACTGTTACAAGCAAAATGAAACGTTTTTTTTGGGCTAAACATATAGACCTAAAGAAAAGAAACAAAAAAAAGGCAGAGTTTTGTAAGGCTATGGCTTTGCTAAAAGAAGGCACCAAAATCAAAATCACGGCCCGTCAATTTATGGGAGAAAGCAAAACCATGATGAGTATCTTTGAAAATCATTTTAAAGGTCGAATTGAAATAGCATTTAAACAGCATTTAAATAATTAAAAAATGGAAGCCTGGACAGATTTATACGAAGAGTTATCAGAGAAAATTACTACGATAAACGATATTAAGTGGGTCGATCTTTGGCACGAACAGGTATCTTATTTATCCGAAGAAACACCATTTCCAACGCCTTCTGTGTTTTTAGCATTCAGAACTTTAAGTTGTGATGACAAAGGGTTATTAATCCAGGATTGCGACACGCAAATAGATATGTATCTATTTTTCGAAAGCTTTGCTGACACCTACAATGAAGCCTACAATAAGGCTGACGCTATAGATTTCATGCGATTACTAACCAAACTACATAGGTTGTTTCACGGTAAGAACGGCGTTAACTATAATGAAATGCGCCGAGTAGCATTAGAGAGCGAAGAAAGTGGGGGATCTGGCAATTTATACAGAATTTCATTTTCATGCATTGTTGAGGATGCCAGTGCTGTCGAAGAATTTAATCAGCAAGAAGTTTCTGAACTCAATATCGAAAATACCCCATTCATAAAGCCTTCAAACCAAGACTCTGAACCTTTGTACGCTGTATAAATTTAGATTTACCTACTTGAATTGAGCAAATTATTGTAGTATTCATTATTTCTCTTTACATAAAATATAAGCCGGTAAAGATATTGCTCATCTAAGAAAAAATAATCCTGAGAGAGTTCACGCAGCACATCATCCATACGTTTGCGCTTAACATCATATAATTCATGAAATTTACGCACTATAAGCTGGTCTCGTTTAATTAGAAGTTCGCGCTTACGCATTCGTGAGAGTGTTTTTACAAAAATAAAAACAAAAAACACCCAAACCAGAAAAAAAATTGTAACCTAAATTGTAACCTAAATTGTAACCTTTAAAAGATTTTTATTCAATTATGAGCTTTGAAAGCAATTTTTCTTTTAATAGTAAATCCTTTTTTCATAACTTCGACAAGCTTGATTAAATCAATAAAGCATCATTATCAATATCCGTTTAAACACTGATTAAATAAATTAAATGGTAATTAAACTATAATTTAAATAATAGCACGATTCGATAAAAAGAAAGTCTCGTTAAATCTTTTATGAATATACTAACGGACAAACACTTAACGCACATTTAACACTTTAATTAAACTGGCAGCATTCTTTTTACCC
>JBBISA010000059.1:0-24932 GCA_037441525.1 Bacteroidota bacterium | reverse complement strand
AAAGACTAATATTTATTGCATTTCTGCTCGGAAGCCTTTGGGCAAGAGGGCAGGATTTAATGAACGGAATAATAAAAGAATGGCCTATGCCTGGTGCAAAATGGTCATATTGCGTGAGCGATCGTCCAGGTAACGGAATAATCGTAAATTATGCATATATACGGGATACTGTTATTGACCTAATAAATTGGCAGATAATAGAAAAGATTGAAAAATCGAATAAATCAATTCCAGTGTTAATTACCAGGTGGTCAAACGATAGCGTTTATCATATTGTTAATGACAAAAAATATCTATTGTTTAGTTATAATGTTAAAAAGGATGATGAGTACGTTATTTTCCGATCCGGTGGAAGCGGAATAATTGGACTTCCGACAGATAGTGCATGTTCTTCAAAAATGAATCTTAAGGTTATTAATAAAAGTGAAGTAGTCTTAAATACATTTACCCTTAATTCTTGGGATATCCAGGACCTTGATTTTAATGTATTATATAATTATAGCGAACCCATGGTATATACTTTAATCGAAAGGTTGGGAGTTATTAACAATTTCCATTTTATTAACCCGAATGAATTCAATGGAACGTGTAGCTTAATTTCAGAAATTATTGAATTTAAATTGATTGAATATAGTGACAATAATTTCTATTATAAATCAACTGATGAATGCCTAGGTGTAGGATTAAGTGATGATATTAACGAAATCCCTGTGATTATATATCCAAATCCTACAAAGGGTATATTACAAATTGATTGCCCCTTGTCTAGCCAATTAATAAACATAACCATTTATTCTCAGTTAGGCCAAATTATTCTACAAAAAAGGGTTGATCAAAATTCTTTAAATATTGATTTAATGAATTTTCCTGATGGCTTGTATTTTATTAATATAGAGCATCAAAAAAATGAGTTAACATATTTTAAAACTTTTAAAATCATTAAAAATGAGAAATAAACTAATATATATATATAATATTATCGATCTCTAACATTGCATATTCTCAAAATTTTGGAGGTTGTTGTACGCATGATTTTCAGGAAGAAACAGATAAGTCGCAATCATGCCTAAACCAGAGTGCAACTTGGTTGCAAAAGTATAGAACCCCTGGTTATTGGATTCCAGATGAGTACACCCCAATTAAAACAATTATGGTAAATTGGGTAATTTGCAGAGATAATAATGGGCAGAACGGTTGGCAAGATACACAGCAATTTAGGGATCACGTTGCACTAATGTTTTCCCACCTAAATGAATGGTATAGTAATTCACAACCCAAAGGCTATGGATTAACTTGTGAACCAAACTATACTCATATTTATGATACCAGAATAAGGTTTGAATTAAATGAAATAATTTTTATTAACAATTCGGCATTTAATCAAAATTGTTTTGCGGATCCATCTATCATAAATTATTTACACCAGAATTACCCAAGCTCAAAGAATTGTTTAAATCATATATTTACGCAGCCAAACATAAAATGTCTTGGTGGTGCCTGGGGCTACTATTCTACAGGTGTTGATAATTCTGCATTTGTTCAAACCTGGTATTCTATGTGGAGCCCCTGGATTGTAGTTTGGGATGACCATATAAATCACATTGCTCATGAGTATGGACATGCTGTAGGTTTACATCATACTTATGACTCAGAATACAGGGATACAAATCATTATGATTTTCTAGATGATGTATTTGGCACCTGTGCAGAAACATCATGTTGCAGTAGTCCAACACCAAATCATGTATGCTATCTAACTTATAATTGCTTTTTCCAACATCAGCCAAAACCCTATCCATTAATGTCGGGTGAAAATTTTTCTCGTTATATTAGCCCAAAATCTGCTGGAAGAATGCATAGGGCTTTATCACTTCATAAAAATGTATTTAAGGTTAATAATAAACCAATGCATAAATATGTAAAAGAGAAGTATTCTAGTCAATACCCGAAAATAATTAGCACCGATGAAGTTTGGGATTTCTCGATTAAACTTTATCAAGATATTGTAATTAACAATGGTGTAACATTAGAAGTCAAATGTGAGGTTTCAATGCCTATCGACGGAAAAGTTATTGTAAAGCCAGGTGGAAAACTAATTTTAAATGGCGGAACAATAACAAGTGCACACGATCTGCCATGGGCCGGCATCTATGTCGAAGGCGACCGCACCCAAAGCCAGACCTTCGCCAACCAGGGGGCATTGATACTGCAAAATGGTGCAGTAATAGAAAACGCCTGGGATGCGGTAATGCTGCGCAGCGTGGCCGATAACTGGTGGGGCAACGGCGGTATTGTACAGGCTACCGGTGCCACTTTTAGAAACAACTGGCGCAATGTGGCCTTTTATGCCTACGACCAGCCCAGTATTTCTTTCTTTAATAATTGCACCTTCGAAACAACTTCCACAACCAAACACGCCACCCATACCAGCAATATCAGCATGTGGGGTGTGCAGGGAGTAACTCTTACCCAGGGGATAGACACGCCGAGGGCGGCAAATAACAACACATCTTCGAGGTTGGAATGGGAAACAGCTATGTGATAGTTGAGAAGATCGGCATCTTGTTTTGTAATCCGACCCTGGTTTATTTCTTCCACCATTACTGCCGAACCATAGGCCAGGCCCGCGACCCTGTCCTGGCCTGTATAGCAGTTTCTATGATCAGGTTGTGTGAGATCAGACTCATTACTGCAATGATGGTAATTTCCCGCATATCCAGGCCCAACTGCGAAATAACGGCAATTGCCGAATAAATATTCAGAATCATACCAGTTATAAAAGGCAAAGCCGCTTCGCCACTCAGTCCGATAAGGGTGAAGGCAGGGGTCAGGTGGGATGTAACAAGTTGAATAAGTCCGTAATAGTTTAAAAGGCTCACGGCAAGGGAAACCGGCAAGGTAATCTTCGATATCCAGATTGCCGTTTTCAGGGCTTTGGGTATGGCCTCTCTGGTGCATTTAAATATCCGCGAAAGAAAGATCTGCAAGCCTGGCTGAAGGGTTCTGGCAATAGCCAGTATTTTTGTGGTCATTAATCTGCTATAAGAATTGGTGATCAGGTTCAAAGAAATTGTTGAAACTGGTTTTATATAATTTGAGTAACAGAAGCCCGGGGATGATTTAAATCTCACATTATTAGGGTTTACTTCTGGTATCCGAAAACCGGCGTGCGAAGTTACTACCAGAAATCATTCTTTTGGTGGCAATTTAACTCTAAATAAAAAACACTACCTCACAGGCAGAAAAAACCTGTGATGTAGGATACTGAAAGTAACGCTGAGCTTAAGAAAAGCCCAATCTGGTGAAATGAAAGAACACAAAACTGTTATAGCCCCAGTAAACAATGGACAGAACTTCATTGCAGGGGTGTAACTGTTGCAAAAAAACTAACTTTGGACAATAAGCAATGGCATGAGCATTAAAGCCTTTTGATATGCAGGATCATACATCATCTTTTAAGAAGCCTTCTTCAAAACATCAGCCCAAAGGGTTAACCATTATCTATGAGGATAGCCACATAATTGTTGTTGATAAAGCCAGGGGACTTCTAACCATGGGTACCGAAAAAGAGAAGCATAAAACGGCTCATGCTCTTTTGAATGACTGGGTAAAAAAGGGCAATGAAAGATCACGGAATCGTGTTTTTATTGTGCACCGCCTCGACCGGGAAACATCCGGAATTCTAGTCTTTGCCAAAAATGAGCCTGCCAAACAATTCCTGCAGGAGAACTGGAATGAGTTCACCAAGAAGTATTATGCTGCGGTGGCAGGTACCCTAAAAGAGAAAGAAGGAAAAATCCAGTCTTACCTTCATGAGAATGCTGCGTTCAGGGTGTATTCGGTGAAAGACCCCGCACAAGGGAAGCTTGGAGTTACAACATATAAAGTGGTAAAAGAAAACGGAAGGTACAGTCTTCTTGAAATAATTTTAATTACAGGAAGAAAGCACCAGATCCGGGTCCATTTTGCCGAATTGGGCCATCCTGTTGCGGGTGATGCAGTGTATGGAAGGGATGAGAAAGGGACAAAGGGCCTGGCACTGCATGCTTTTTCACTAACCCTGCGCCATCCGGTAACCCATAAGGAAATTAGCTTCGAAACGGAATTGCCCTTATTTTTCAAAACATTTTAATGGATAGATGTGACTGGGATATTGATTCTGTACCTCCTGATTCTGCCATTGACAAAACATTGGTGAAAGAACCCCATGTAGCCAGTTGTAATTGGTTTGGGTGATAAGGCCTTTTGAGAAAAGAGTAGATTTTATGTATTGTCAATTTTTTCTTTTTCCCAATTTGTGGGAAAATAAGAATGGGTAAATTTTCCGGAAATAACAACATCTTATAAATCTGCGTGTATTTTTGCAACGCAAACCTTAATCCGATCCCTATGCACGTAAAATTTAACAAAACTATTTTTGCTGCACTTTTTATTTCTTCCATCATTATCATTGGCGGATGTGTGCCTGCCCGGAAATACCAGGATATGGTGGAGCGTCGCGAAAGCTGCGAAACCCGCAATACTGAACTGCGAAAAATTAACGAAGAGCTTACCACCACCAGCACAGAGCTGCGCAGCACCCGCGACAGGCTGCTTATTCAAACCGACAACCTAAGGCGGGATACAACCGAAATGGGTCAGGAATTTCGCCGGTTGAAAGAAAATTATAACCGCCTGGCCCGCACCTATGAAATTATATTGGAAAGGAATGAAAATCTGATGGCAGGCAAGGATACAGAAACCAGCCGAATTCTAAGCCGTTTGCAGGAAACCCAGGACGACCTGAATCGCCGCGAAGATGAACTGAAACGGGCCGCTGCAATTATGCAGGATAAGGAAAGAAACCTGAATGAATTAAACGAACGGCTCCAACGGTTTTCGCGCGAACTCAATGCCAAAGAACAAAGGGTTAACGAACTCGAAAAGATCATTTCGCGACAGGATTCGATGGTTAAAACCCTGCGTCAAACAGTATCCAATGCATTGCTGGGCTTTGAAGGACAAGGGTTGACTGTTCAGATCAAAAACGGGAAGGTTTATGTATCGATGGAAGAGAGCCTGCTGTTTGCATCGGGTAGCACCAACGTGGATACCAGAGGGGTAAACGCCATCCGGCAACTTGCCGGGGTGCTGGAGAGAAATCCCGACATCAATGTACTCATTGAAGGACATACCGACGATGTACCCGTGCGCCAGGGCAGCCAATTTAGAGACAATTGGGATTTAAGTGTTATGCGGGCAACATCCATTGCAAGAATCATTCTTCAGAACCAACGGGTAGACCCCCGCAGGCTTACTGTTGCCGGCCGTGGCGAGTTTATGCCTCTCGATCCGGCACGCACCCCCGAAGCACGTCGCAAAAACCGTCGCACCGAAATCATCCTTACCCCAAAACTTGACCAGTTGTTTCAGATCATTGATTTGAACTGAACCTAACCTGTCGTTTAGGCATAAAATCTTTAACAGGGGATGGCTCAAAAAGAGCAATCCCCTGTTTTTTCAACTATCGTATTGTTGCTTTATCATCATTCCTGCAGCATCTTTAACATCTTTCAGTTTAAAGGAAAAATGGTAACTTTAGACCATAACCCCTTAAAAAAGCACAATGAACACACTAAACCTATCTCTCGACAATATCGAGGAGTGTTTTCCTGACGATTTCACTCCCAGCGAAAGAGCATGCGCCAAAACATTGTTTTACAAGATTTTTTCCGTTCGCATGCACAACCATTACCATGGTAAAATGCAAACCCTGCCCAAAGCCCCTGTTTATGGCTTCAATTGGTTCAACGCCTGGTACACACCGGGGGTATCGCGTGTTAGCACTACCATCCGCGACAACAACGACGCATCCTACGAACTGTCGAACCGAGGCAATCTGGTTGCTGTGGTGAGCGATTCAACCAGGGTTTTGGGCGATGGCAATTGTAGCCCTCCCGGCGGATTGGGAGTTATGGAAGGGAAAGCTTTTCTGATGAAATACCTTGGCGGGATTGATGCTGTGGCTTTATGTATTGACAGCCGCAATAAACTTGGCGACAACGATCCCGAACGGATAATTGATTTTGTAAAAATGGTTCAGCCCAGTTTTGGCGCTATCAATCTCGAAGACATTTCGCAACCCAACTGCTACCGGGTGCTCGATGTTTTGAGGGAGGAATGTGATATTCCGGTGTGGCACGATGATGCCCAGGGAACAGCCTGCGTAACTCTTGCGGCTCTGATCAATGCTTTGAAGCTGGCCCACAAAAAAATAGAAGATGTACGCATTGTTTACCTCGGGGCCGGGGCATCAAACACCACCATAGCAAGGATTATCCACCAGGCAGGGGCCGACCCGGCAAAAGCGATTATGTTCGACTCCAGAGGATCGCTGCACAAAGGACGTAAAGATATTGCCACGGACCACCGTTATTATCGCAAGTGGGAAATCTGTACCCAAACCAATCCTAACCAGGTTGAAACCACGGAAGAAGCCATAAATGGAGCTGATGTGCTTATCTCTTTGTCAACCCCCGGCCCCGATACAGTAAAGAAAGGGTGGATTAGCGCCATGGCCGGCAAACCCATTGTATTCGTTTGTGCCAATCCGGTTCCGGAAATTTACCCCTACGCGGCCAAAGAAGCCGGAGCCTTTATTGTGGCAACTGGCAGGGGCGATTTTCCTAATCAGGTAAATAATTCGGTAGGGTTTCCGGGGATCCTAAAAGGAGCGCTGTTGGCCAAGGCCCGAAAAATAACCGACGAAATGGCCATAGCAGCAGCCAACTCCATCGCGTTGTTTTCAGAAAAGCGGGGCATACATCCTGAAAACATTATCGCCGACATGCTCGAAACGGCAGTTTTTCCGCATATCGCTGCCGATGTTGCCATGCAGGCAATAAAGGACGGCGTATCGCGAAAGCCCGTTACCTGGCAGCAGGCCTATGATATTACCCAAGCCGACATTGAGCGAACCCGCGAGATAACATCCCTGATGATGAGCCAAAAACTGATTGAAGAACCACCCCAATCCATTGTACAGGATTCAGTTCAAACAGCCATTCGTATGACCCGAAGGCTTTAACGGTTTACAGATTTGAGCTTGATTTAATTTATTAAATTTGCCGCTTAAACCAATTGAGCTTACATGATAGCTTTTATAGAAGGAGAAGTGGCAGAACTAACACCCGCTAATGTGGTAATCAACTGCCATGGAGTGGGTTATAATCTGCAGATATCGCTGAATACCTATACCGCTGTGCAGGGATTGAAACAGGTAAGATTGCACAGCGAACTCATTATAAGAGAAGATGCCCATACCCTGTTTGGCTTCGCCACTCCTGCCGAAAGGACCCTTTTCAGGCACCTGATCACCGTAAACGGCGTGGGGCCCAATACTGCCAGAATGATACTTTCATCGCTGAATGTGGATGAAGTGAGCCAGGCCATAGTGGGCAACAATATAGGCCTGTTGCAGGCAGTAAAAGGAATTGGAGCCAAAACAGCCCAGCGCATCGTAATCGACCTGAAAGACAAACTTGAAAAAGAGGGAGTGGTTACCGGCGAAATTTTAGCTCCTGCCAACAATACAATCCGTCAGGAAGCGTTATCTGCTTTGGTGATGTTGGGTTACAACAAAGCCGTGGCTCAAAAAACCATCCACCAGGTGATTAAAAGCAATCCATCGCTGGCTGCCAGTGTTGAAAAGCTCATTAAGGAAGCTCTTAAGTATTCATAGATTTTTTCCAAATTTTTTGATAAAGGACACATTGGTGCTTAAAACTATACACAAAAACCGGTCAACCCGGGTTTTCCTAAAATATGGTTTTCTTTTCCTTTCAGGCCTTGCCATAGTACCGGCAACTGCCGGAGATGGCTATGTAGAAAGCCAGGTTACCATTGCAGCTCCCGACACACTTCCGCAGCCTGCATCAGTTGCCAGTCCTTCTGATTTTAAGTTCGAAGAGCCACGAACCAGTCCTGTTATCCTGCGCGAAGCCGATAACATCACAACCGAAATTCATTATGACCCCAAAACCAACGAGTATTACATGATACGAAAGGCCGGTGACCGGATAATAGGGTTTCCGCGCTATATGAGTTTTGAAGAATACCACAACTACGACATGGACAGGGCTCTGCGCCGGTACTGGGATGAAAAATCAAAACCCCAGGCCTTTGAACGCCGGGAAGGAATCATTCCGCAGATTTATGTGGGCGGTGAAGTGTTTGACAGGATTTTTGGCGGAAGCACCATAGATATCAGGCCCACCGGATCGGCCGAACTCATTTTCGGGGTTCTTTCCAATCGGCGCGAGGACACGCAGCTGGATGAAAAACGGCGCAAGCAGACCAATTTCGATTTCCAGCAAAAAATTCAGCTTGCCGTTCAGGCCAAGATTGGCGAAAAGATTGAAATTCAAACCAATTACAACACCGAAGCAAGCTTCGACTTCGAAAACAAGATGAAGCTCGAATACCGAGGCAACGAAGATGAAATATTACAACTGGTGGAAGCCGGCGATGTTTCCCTGCCTTTGCCCGGAACCCTTATCTCTGGTAACCAGGGGCTTTTCGGTTTTAAAACCCAGTTGCGATTTGGTCATACCACCGTTACCAGTGTTTTTTCGCAACAACGTACCGAGTCTAAATCCATTGAGGTACAGGGAGGTGCCCAGACTACACAATATCAGTTCAAAGCCGATGAATACGAAGAAAACAGACACTATTTCCTTGGCCAGTTCTTTCGCAATAACTACGATGGGGCCTTGTCAACGTTGCCCATTATCGGTTCGAATGTTATTATCAACAAGATTGAAGTATGGATCACCAACATAGGAGCAGCCACCGAAAACAACCGCAACATTGTTGCCTTTGCCGACCTGGGCGAAATAAGGCCTCACAATCCCAATGTGGGCCAGGGTTTGGTAGCCAATCCATCCAACGAATCCAACAACCTTTATGCTAATTTCAGTCAGTCGCCTATAAGAAGCATTGCTCAGGTGAACAGCCATTTGGGTTCATTGGGGTTTTCGGCCGGGCGCGATTATGAAAATGTAGAGAGTGCCCGCCGGTTGCGCGAAAATGAATATTCTTTCAACCCCCAGCTTGGTTTTATATCATTGAACCAAACGGTTAGCCCCGATCATGTGCTGGCGGTTGCCTTCGAATATACCCTTATCGGCGACGACCGGATTTACCAGGTAGGTGAATTTTCAACCGACCTGGCTGCCCCAAATTCCTTAATAGTGAAACTTCTTAAAAGCACATCGGTTAACACCCGCCACCCCATGTGGAATCTGATGATGAAGAATGTTTACAGCATTGGAGCATTCCAGATCAACAGCCAGGATTTCCGCCTCAATATACTTTACGAAGACCAGCAACTGGGTGTACCCATCGGCTTTTTGAATGAGGGATCGGTTAAAGGACAGCCTCTAATCAGGGTTATGGGACTCGACAGGCTGAATAATCAGTTAGACCCTAACCCCGACGGTGTGTTCGACTTCGTAGACAATGCTGCCCGGCAGGGGGGCACAATACAAGCATCTAACGGCAGGGTATATTTCCCTGTTGTAGAACCATTTGGATCGCATCTCAGGAAAATTCTCGCAGACCCGATTTTAGGCGATAAGTATGCCTTCGACTCATTGTATACCACCACCAAATTCAGGGCTCAGCAATTTCCGGAGAAGAATCGCTTTCTCATGGAAGGGCGCTATAAATCGGCATCTGGATCAGAAATACCTCTCAATGCCCTTAACGTGCCACCCGGCTCAGTTATAGTAACCGCAGGAGGAGTGCCCCTTACCGAAAATGTGGATTACACCGTTGACTATACCCTGGGCAGGGTAAGGATTATTAACGAGGGGATTCTCAACTCAGGAACTCCCATCAGAATTTCGCTGGAGAGCTCAAGCCTTTTCAACATTCAGACAAAAACTCTTATGGGCACCCATATCGACCATAAGGTAAATGAAAAACTCAACATTGGAGGTACCATAATGCGCCTGTCTGAAAGGCCACTGACTCAGAAGGTAAACTATGGCGATGAACCGATTGCCAATACCATCTGGGGGCTGCACACCACCTATCAGACCCAGGCGCCCTTAATAACCCGCATGCTCGACAGGCTCCCCTTCTACTCCACCACTGCACCATCGAGAATTACTTTTGTGGGTGAATTTGCTCATCTTATGCCCGGCCATTCAAAGTTGATTGGCTCGGCAGGGACTGCTTATATTGATGACTTTGAAGGCAGCAAATCATCGATTGACATGAAGAACGTCCATTCATGGTCAACCGCCAGCACTCCGCAATTTCAGACTATGCCCGGGATGTGGCCCGAAGGAGCACCAGGCACCGGACTACCATTTCGTTTCAACAATGCACGGCTGGCCTGGTACATCATTGACCGCCTTTTCTGGGACAATAATGTGCTAACACCTTCGCACATCCGAAACGACCGCGACCAGCAATCGAACCATTACATGCGTGAAGTGCGCGAGAGGGAAATATGGCCTGCAAAAGAAAACCCTTCAGGTATCCCTGCCGCAATTCCCGTTCTTAATCTTTCCTACTATCCAAGCGAAAGAGGCATGTATAATTACGATACCTACCCGTCAGCCTTCAGTGCAGGCATGGCAAGGGATGGAAGTCTTATCAACCCTGCCAGTCGCTGGGGGGGCATTCAGCGTTCAATGATCAACACCGATTTTGAGTCATCCAACATTGAATATATCGAGTTTTGGATGCTCGATCCATTTATCTACAGGCCCAACCACAACGGCGGCGATCTCTATTTTAACCTTGGCGATATTTCGGAAGATGTGTTGCGCGACGGACGGAAAGCTTTTGAAAATGGACTGCCTACCTCTTCTCAGGTAGTAAATGTAGATACCACTATCTGGGGCCGGGTACCTACCATACAGGCCATCGTTAACGCTTTCGACAATAACCCAACGGCCCGCCAGTTTCAGGATGTTGGGCTGAACGGCTTAGGTTCGGCAGATGAGCGAAATTTCTTCAAAGAAGTTTTTCTTGATCGGATAACGGCTCTCCATGGGGTTGAATCGCAAGCTTACCAGCAGGCTTTTCAGGACCCCGGTGCCGACGATTTCCAGTATTTCAGAGGTTCGCAACTCGACCAGAACCAGGTTAACATTCTTGAACGATACAAAAGGTTCAACGGCATGGAGCGAAACAGTCCCACATCAGATATGTCGCCCGAACCCTATCCAACCCAGGGAACCAACCTGCCCAATACCGAAGATGTAAACCAGGACGGAACCCTCAACGAGGCCGAACGCTACTGGCAGTACCGTATCAGCCTGCGTCCTGAAGATATGATTGTTGGGCAGAACTACATCACCGATAAGGTGGCAGCAAGTGTTGTTCTTAAAAATGAGCAGAGTGATGTGGTAACCTGGTATCAGTTCAAAATTCCTCTTCGCGACCCCAACAGACAATCCGTCAATAATATTCAGGATTTTAAGTCCATAAGATTTTTACGGATGATACTGAAGGATTTTGATGAGCCGGTTTTTCTGCGTTTTGCCACTTTGGAACTTGTAAGAGGCAACTGGAGAACCTTTGACCGCTCCCTTACATCGTCCGGTGAATATGTACCCAACGATTTCACCGACGCAGCATTTGAAGTTTTTACCGTGAATATTGAGGAAAATGGGAGACGCTCACCGGTACCCTATATGCTGCCCCCAGGGATTGAACGCGAAACCGACCTGGGCACTGTTTCAATGCAGCGTCGCAACGAGCAATCCCTGGCTCTTCGTCTTACTAACCTGAAAGATGGCGATGCACGGGCTGTTTATAAAACCGCTGATCTGGATATGCGGCAATACCGCCGGCTAAGGATGTTTGCCCACGCCGAAGCTTTCAAAGATGAACTCGGACTCAGGGATGGCGACCTTACTGTTTTTATCAGGCTGGGCTCCGACTTCACCAACAACTATTATGAATACGAAGTACCCATGAAGGTTACTCCATGGGGTTCAGGGCCTATTGGCTCAATTGTATGGCCTTCGGAGAATGATTTTGACATCAATCTCGAAAAACTTACCGATCTGAAACTTGCCCGTAACACCCTCTCGCGCGACCCCAACAGCGGCGTTAGTCTGAATACCCCCTACTGGCAATTCGATGGACTAAAAAAAATGACCGTAATCGGAACACCGACCCTTAGCAATGTAAAAGTGATCATGATCGGGGTGCGGAATCCACGTAGAACATTTGGCAACCCCAACGACGATGGTTTAGCCAAATCGGCAGAGATTTGGGTGAACGAATTGCGTTTATATGAGTTTGAAGACCAGGGCGGATGGGCTGCCACAGGCAGGCTGAACACCCAACTGGCCGATCTGGGCAACCTCACCCTTGTGGGCTTTACCAGTACACCTGGTTTTGGCAGCATTGAACAAAAGGTACATGCCCGAAGCAAGGAATTTGTAAAATCTTACGATGTGGCATCGAACCTTGAACTGGGCAAATTCTTTCCCGAGAACTTTGGTCTGAGGGTACCTTTCCATTTCAGTTTCTCCGAATCATTTACCGACCCGCAGTATAACCCCCTTAACCCCGATATCCTGTTCAGGAAGGACCTTGAATCATACGAAAACAAAGCACAGCAGGATTCGGTAAAATCTATAGCCCAGGACTATATAAGGCGCAGAAATATTAACTTCACCAACGTTGGGAAAAGTCGCACCAACCCGGGGGCTGCAAACCGCTTTTACCAGATTGAAAACTTCGACCTTACCTACACTTTTTCTGAGCTGTTTGCCCGCAATATAGATATTGAATACGACACCCAGCGCTTGTGGCTTGGTGGGCTTGGCTACAACTGGCAAACCACACCAAATTATATTACCCCATTCAATAATGTTCAGTTGTTCTCCAAAAATGCTTTCCGGTTAATAAAAGATTTTAACTTTACCTATATGCCAAGGGTGGTTTCTTTCCGCACCAATGTAGACAGAAGGTACGCCGAATCACTCATGCGCGACAAGAGCCAGTTTCAGATTATTCTCGAACCCAACTTCATAAAAACATTTTCGTGGGACAGGCTCTTCGACATTCGCTGGGACCTGACCCGCGCCCTGAAAGTGGAATTTCAGGCCACCAACAATGCCCGTATCGACGAGCCCCCCGGGCGGATTAATCGAAACGAAGACAACTATTACCAGGTGCGCGATTCTATATTGAGAAACATCGGGGGTTTTGGACGAACCACCTTTTACAATCATCGCACCGACATAACCTACAACATCCCTATCAATAAACTGCCATTGCTCGACTGGGTTAGTGCCAATGCAGGCTATACCTCTAATTTCGACTGGCAGGCAGCTCCGCTTGCTGCAAAACAACTGGGCAATACGGTTGAGAATGCCAATACCAAAAGGCTCAACTTCAATGCTAATTTCATTACCCTGTATAATAAGGTAGGATTCCTGCGCACCATTAACCAGAAGGGCATGGCCAGGGGGCCGCAACGACCTGCCCCACCACCCAACCTGCAACAACCCCCTCAGCAACAACCACAGGAGCCCGAGCCTCCCAATTACGGTAAGATTATAACCGAAGGTTTCGTGCGCATACTGATGGGTTTCAGGAATTTAAGCCTAAACTACAACGAAACCAATGGTACCCGTTTGCCCGGGTTTAGCCAAAAGCCTGAAGCACTGGGAATGAACTGGAATACTTCCCAACCAGGATTTGGTGCTCCAGGTCTGGGATTCGTGTTTGGCAGTCAACAGGATATCCGCGACAATGCCATTGCATACGGCTGGTTAACCGGCGATACCATGCTTAATCAGCCCTATATCACCAATTATACCCAAAATATTACCGGTCGGTCGCAGTTTGAACCTTTCCCCAATTTTAAGGTCGATTTTACCGGACAAAGAAATTTTGCCCGCTCACAGTCAGAATTTTTCAAAGCCGACCGCGATGGCTTCTTCAATTCTTACAGCCCGCAAACCACCGGAAATTTCAGCATTTCGTTCCTTAGCCTTTCTACTGCTTTCGAAAGGAGTGATTCAACACATCGTTCAGCTGCATTTGATAACTTCAAGAAATACCGCATCACCATTGCTGAGCGGCTATCGGCCGAAAATCCCAATGGATTTAATGTAGTGGACTCGGCAGGGTTCCCTGTAGGCTATGGCGCCACTTCGCAGGAAGTGCTTATTCCGGCATTCATGGCAGCCTATGCCGGCTGGAATCCATCATCATCCAAAACCAACCCCTTCATCAACATCCCTATGCCCAACTGGAGAATTACTTACGACGGCCTGACACGGATACCCGCTGTACGGAAATATTTCCAGACCATAACCATGTCCCACTCTTACCGCAGCACATTTAATATTGGCTCATACAGAAGTGTGGCCCGCTATGGCGAAAAGGACGGCTTCCCATCGGAAGTGGATAACCTGGGCAACTTCATTTCAAAATACGATATAGGGCAGGTAAGCATCAGCGAACAGTTTACCCCATTGATAAGTTTTGACATGACCCTGGTAAACAGCATGATGGCCCGACTCGAATATCGTACCACCCGGAATATTGGGTTAAGCTTTGCCAATAACCAGGTTACCGATGTAAGGACAAGGGAAATAGTTTTTGGAACAGGCTACAGATTCAAGGATCTGGCATTCAACATTGCCCAGGGCGGAAACACCCAAAGGCTACAAAGCGACCTGGTTCTAAGGCTCGATCTTTCGTTCAGGAAAAATATAACCGTATTAAGGAAAATTGTTGAAGAGGTAGATGTCATTTCTTCCGGACAGAATGCGGTGGGGATAAACTTCTCGGCCGATTACCAGGTTAGTCCGCGGGTAACCATGCGTTTGTTCTACGATCGCAACGTAACCAACCCCTTTATCTCGAACCAGTTTAAAACATCCAACACCCATGCAGGGTTCAGTTTCAGATTTATGCTGATGTAATCCCTTAATTAATCCGCTTAACTTTATTGAAGGTTTTTTTTAATTCGCCAATTCTACAAAACCAATATTATTACGGCAATCACAACTCCAATACCTGCAATAAATATTCCCCTGCGAAACATTTTTGTTTTGGGTTTATACATCCAGAAAGACGATATTGCCAAAAACAATATTAGTATCCCAAAAATTAAGGAAACCCAATGTATAACATTTCTACTGGGTGCCTTATGTAATTTATTAAACTTAGTAAGAATAAAGGGGAGTTCTTTCGACGAATACTTTATCTCTCCAGTCACTTTATTATAATTGCCATTTTGAAAATAAACTATTCCTCCTTCCTCTTTTAGAACCTTAACTTCTCTCACGTATAAAACCTTTCCAAGCTCCGACGCGTCCATATTTGGAGATAAAGTCCTTTCGATAAGTTTTTCGGTTTTCATAAAGCCGGTATCCCTATATATAAGGACTATTCCGCTTAAACTATATATAATCACAAGGCCTATAACGAAAAAACCTATATCGCGATGCAATGAACGCATATAGTGGCTTAATGTTTTTCTTACTTTTTGTTCCAAAATTATTCCTCCTATTATTATTTGTGGTGTAATTGTCATTGTTGCTGCAGAGGGTAGGCGGTATTAAAGTTGCCCACAGCGGGCGGTTTCTTATCAAGTTACACAGAAGTTGAAGCGGGCTTCAACCATTGAATAACCAACTGTCCCGGCAATTTTTTATGCCGCGTGTTGAACTGAATCCCGCAGGCATGATAGCAGCGACAAAATTACAATAATCAACGTATAATAATGTACTTTTTTCATCATGTAATTACAGTTGTATGAAAAAAAAGAGTCAGCCCTATTGTTGTTGAGCATTCCATTGCACAATTCCGCTTGCCTGGGGCAAACCTTAAACAACTGCTTTTATCGAAACTGCTTTAGACCTCTGTAAGTCCAAGAAAATCCTACTTAATAAAGGGGACTGGGATTACTTTGCCCAAACAGTGCGCTTTTATAAGCTTTTTAACGTAAATAGTCATTAAAACCCCAAAAAAACAATGCCTATTTTATAACCCGGATTAGTCATTAGGAAAGCAATGAACTAATGACTTAGCCGGGTTTAACCCTACCGGATGGCCGGTACAGGCTGCTTTAGAAAAACTTAATTTCTTTAGCGATTTTTCAGAATAGAAGTCACATAATCAATAACTTAAAACTTTAAATTTTTAATGACGGTCATTAGAAAAAACGACTAAAGACAAATTTGGGTTTAATTTGCCCACTTTCCACTGCTTTTTACCTGGCAGCCTATCATGCTCCACACACAAGGCAAAACAGGCGCAAAATACATAGCTGATTTCAAGGATTTGGTTCAACCGGAAATAATCGCTGGCTCCCCGTTTGAACGGGACAGGCTTGCAGACCGCTCATATTTCTGTATATCATTAACAGTTTATTCTTTCTCCCGATCTAGTTTAGTATCCGAACACTTACACTCCCACTTTTATTCCTTTTTTGCTTATAAACATTAGGCAAAAGTAAGGTGGGTCGCCCAAATCTGCGAATCCTTTAATGCTAAATAATTGATTATCGATATCGGCCTTTAGACGCCTCAAGGTGGTGCACAAAACAGGAATCGATGTTTAATGAAAAACCAGCCTGATATCAGGCAAAAGATGAAACTCAGGTAAGTTTATCAAATCATTACACTTTGTTATACTGTTTCGGGCTGATTCATCATGGATGAAGTAAAAGAAAAGTGCTCAATAAGCTCCATAAGCTCATCTTGCAAAGAGCAACCATTGGTGGTATCGAGATGCTGAATGCGCTTATCCTTCAATATAATGCGGTTTAACGGCAGTTTATTTTCACCCATTACTTGTATCCCTGAGTTAGGATTGATTTCCCTAACCGCTTCAATTATATCATGCAGGCTATAATCCCTGTCGGTAACATCATACGTTTCGAAAGGTCTTACATTGCTATCGAACAAAAGATTGTGAAGTATTGAAGCCACTTTTTTAACGTGTATGAACGATCTCTTTTGGTGTAAATTTCCTTTAACTTGCATACGACCAAGAAAATATGCTTCGAACAACATTTTGTTGATCGCTGATTCGAATCTGGCTCCGGGGCTATAACCATAAATAGCAGAACAGCGCAATATCCAGGTTTGTACTTTTTCAGAAATGAGCTGAACAGGTTTCTCACCCTTCAATTTACTAATTCCATACAAAGAGTATGGGTTGGGTGTGGCAAGGTTATTTACAGGATGATCGGAATGTCCGTAAACTGTATCTGAACTAAGATAAATAAACTTCTTAACGTCGCATGATGTTGCTAAATGCGCCAGTTCTGCGGTTCCCCAGTGGTTTACCTGTTCAAAGATGCAGGGATTTTCGAGAGACCTGCTATTTTCGACCACACCGGCCAAATGAATAACAACATCGACCCCATAAAGTGCATTAAAAAGATGTTTAGCATGCAGAATATTGCCATTTATGAACTCGAGCTTTGATGATGCGATACGTTTATCGATGAAGAGGCTGTAATTGCGCCTGCTAAGGTTATCAAAAACTACTACCCTGCTGATGCGCTTATCGGCTGCTAACCTGGTTACAAGTTCATGACCGATATAGCCTGCACCTCCCGCTACAAATACATTCATGCAATATTTTAATTACTGGTAAAACAATTACGCAAGCAAAGGTAAGCATTAGAAATTGTGATTGTTTTAATAGAAAGGAAAGGTTGTCAATAATGCTTTTATGGATAACCCAAAAGACTAAAAAGCAAAGCGTTATGATTTATTAACATAGAGAGAAGACTAAACAGCCGTACAAAAAAATTAAAAGCTAAGTACCTTTAGTTCAATACGTCGGTTCTGGGCGTGCTGGGTATCGGTGCAGTTTACCCCGGGAGCACAATTGTTAAGCAGTTTTTCTGAACCATATCCTTTTGGCACCACTCTGCGTGACTCTATCCCCTTACCGATAAGATACTGGGCAATAGCCACCGCCCGTTTATGAGATATTTCAAGGTTTTTCTGTGCTTCACCGCGGCTGTCGGTGTGTACACCTATTTCGAGCGTAACCCTGGGGTTATCAGCCAGGAATGAAAGAATCCTGCTATCTATTTCCTGTTCGGCCGTGTTGGTCAGAACGTCTTTTTCGGGTTCAAAGTAGATCCAAACCCTGAACATGTAACCATCGAGTCTTTCAAGTTCAACTATTTCGGCAACGGATTGGGTGCTTGGCGGCAGGCCAACAGTGGTAATATTAACACTTCGGGTAATAAATCCATCGCGTCTGAATTTCAGACTAAAATTTTTATCCTTCGAAAGGTTGAATGTGAAGGTTCCATCGGAAGTGGAGTTTCTCTGATCGAGCAATTTGAGTTCCTCATCCTGAAGGGAAATTCTTACGTCTCTTACAGGTTCGAAGGTTCCTTTTCTAACCACCATCCCCATCAACCCAAAATAATCATCTTTAACATCCACCACTACAAAACTGCGGTCGCAACCCCTCAGCAGGGATAACGTATCGCAGATGGTATAATGAATGGTATCTCTACCGGCAAAACCATCTATCGGCAAATAGGTCATAAGGTTTTTCTCAGTGTCGAGCTCAACCCTCCCGCCCGAAGCAGTAACCTCAGTAAACTCTGTGATCTTAAAGAAATTTCCGGTTCCCTTTATATCGTTATCCAAGGGATAAATCTCAACCAGGGGAATAAACTTTGATGTTTGCACAATGTCGGGAACAGCTGTTGGGCCTCTAATGGTAAGAATAAAGTAATACAGGTCGTCAACATTGCCTTTTCGGCGGTTTGATGCCAGATAGCCACTCATATCGCTTTCATCAATGATAAGGGAAAAATCGTCGGAAGGGCTGTTGATGGGGACCCCAAGGTTTATGAGATTTACGAAAGAGTTTCCTTCAGGGGTAGCCCTGAATAAATCGAGACCACCGTAATTAATCATGCCATCGGAAGAAAAATAAAGATTGCCTGAGGAGCTAACAAACGGGAACATTTCGCGGCCGGGGGTATTGATAATTGAACCCAGGTTCATTGGGCTGCCCCAGGTGCCATGGGCTTGTTTACGAACCACATAAATATCGGTTTCGCCATAGCCTCCGGGCATATCAGATACAAAATAAAGACTCTTGCCATCGGGTGAAAGGGCCGGATGCCCACACGAATAATCTTCACTGTTAAAGGGAAGAAGTGTTACGTTGGTCCAACCTTGTCCGTTGTTTACAGCATGGTAAATCATTAAACGGTTAACCCTGTTTTCGCGCCATGGCCTGCGCTGAAAAAGGTTGCGGGTAAAAAACATCTCTTTGCCGTCGGCACTAAAGACAGCAGGACCGTGATGCAAACCCGATGAAATCTCAGGAGCAAAAGGCTGTATATTGACCAGTTCTCCTCTGTCGCGGCCTGCAACCATCATGGAGAAAAATGGAAACTGATCCCGGTGGTTTTTGCGTTCCCAAAAGCCTGGAGCTCTTCGTGAGGAAGTAAAGACCACTTGGTCCTGGCCTAACCAGGCAGGGCCAAAATCGCTTTGGTCGGAATTCATTCTTAAAAGCCGCAAATTAACGCTTACTCTCTCGCGCCCAAGCAATTCCCTGAACAGGTCGGCACTCATCCGACGGTTGATTGCCACATCTGAGGTGGCATTCAGGTCATTGAACCTTTTCATCCAGTCAAGTGCTTCTCTGGTTTTATTGTTGTAACGCAGCATTTCGGCAAACCAAAACACTGTGCCAGGACGGATATCTCCAGCATCAATCGCTGCCCGGTACCAACGCTCTGAATTCCTCGTATCGTTTACCAGCCTGTAACTATCGCCAAGTCGGGCTGCAACATGTATGTTGCGCCGCTTTTTGTTGATTACTTTGGTATAAAGCTTTATGGCTTCAATGTATTGCTCCCTTTCGAACCTGTTATCGGCGCGCTTTAGCATATCGGCTGTTGTGAATGGAAAAACCAGCCACGTTGATAGGAAAAAGGTTATAAATAATGATTTAATCATGCTTCTTTTTATATCTTACCTGGCCCGAAAGCCTTAAAGGATTGCACTACTATACACCAAACCATCCTCAAATGAACTAAAAGAAACGTGGAGATTTAATTATTTCATCCTTTGGTGTAAATATATTAAATAACATCAATACTTCATGGGTTCCACGACTATGGATTCTAATGGGCGATACGGTATAGTCATAGGCGTATCCTATCCAGAGAAAATCGGCAACTTTCAGTTGCATCATCATGCCAAAGGAATCACCGAATCTATGCGAAATACCGGCAACAACTGTCTGCTGATACATCGTACTGAAATTAACATCTACTGAAACAGGGGCCCCTTCAACATATTTAAGGAAAAAAGAGGGTTTAATCTTCCAGATGGGGCTTACATTCCAAACATAGCCACCTATAACAAAAAGGTGCCTCTCATGTACATTCTCATTGAGGTAGTCAGCCACATTTTTATTGTAATTGGTTCTTCGCAGCCGTGGCAAAGAAACCCCGAAATAGGAGTTGGGAGTATAGTAATACAACCCTGCCCCGAAATTGAAGGTAAGCTTGCCTTCAATATTGGATGAATATACCCTGTCGCCCGGTTGAAGAGGATTTAGCTGCGACAGATTGTTGGAGCGCTTGTCGAATCCGGTTTTCAGACCAAAGGATAGTGTCCCGGTTTTACTTACCTGCACCTTAAAGGAGTAATCCAGCGCAAGGTTATCCATATTCATAGGGCCAATTTTATCGCGGGTATATGACAAGCCCAAGCCAATGTATTTTTCATCAACCGGGCCATGAATACTGAAAATCTGAGTCTGGGGAGCTCCTGCAAAACCAATCCACTGGTGGCGCGAAAGCATTATAATCTTTACATCGTCGGTTGTACCGGTATAGGCTGCATTGACCGATTGGGTGTTGTACATATAGTGTGTAAAACCCGGATCCTGTTGTGCATACAGTTTACCAACTGAAAACATGGCAGCCAGAAATCCTATCCAAACAACGATGTAGTATTTTTTTAAAGTACTCATAATCTATTGTTTTAGAGTAAATCAAACAGGAAATTGTTTAATTTTCCCTGGTAATAAAAATATAACCTTTCTGAACGGGAAGATTCCTTCCCGGATCGAAAGTATAAAAATAGGTACCAACCGGAAGAGGGTTGTTGGAATTGGCCAGTTTCCCATCCCAGGAATTATCATAATCAGTCATCCTGAATACGATACTGCCCCAGCGGTTATAAATTATCAGTTCATTGCCTGGGTAGCGTTCTGCTCCGGGAATTACGAAATAATCGTTTACCCCATCGCCATTGGGTGAAAAAGTATCCGGGATAACCACATCTGCCAGATTTATGGAAATATGCAGTTTGGCTCTAGCCGTGAGTCCCTGGTAATTGGATATCTCATACTCCAGGGATTCTTCACCGGCAAATCCGGGTGCATTTTCGTAATTAACAAAAATTATCCCATCATCGCGTGTCTGGGCAAAAGCACCACTGGGCAAGTTCCTGGTAATTCGCAAAGATTCAGGATTCAGATTGCCCGGAAACGGGTCGCGATCATTGGCCACCACGTCGATTTCAACCCTCCCTTTCCAGGGAATATTGGCAAAATCATCTTCAGCCACCGGGGTTAGTTTCGGGAAAACATTAACAGTTGCGCTTCCTGTTGTTCCGGTTTGGTCGCCCGATACTGTGGCAGTGTTGTGATAACTTTGGCCAAGCACTACCTGGCCTGTAATGGTAAGTATTGCCGAATTACCAACTTCAAGATCGCCGGCAATCCAGTTCCCATTCTGACTAATAATATCAATCCCCTGCGATACAGTACTTGATACATACTGATATCCTGTTGTTAAATTATCTACTACAACCAAGCCGGTCGCTTCTGCTGGACCTTCGTTAAATAGCGTGATGGAAAAAATTACATTTGAAAGAGCATCAGGGGCAGGATTATCGACCGTTTTAGATATGGTGAGAATAGCAGATGCCCCAATTAGTGTAACTGTAAATGATACATCTTCACCCTCGATTTTAATTTCTCCTGAGGATGGCAGGTAAAACTCGGCACTTATATCATACGTGTACTCTCCGCTGGCAAGAACAAAAACAACTCGTCCGTCATTATTTGTCAATCGAATTCTTTCATTTACAACCACAGAAGCACTGGAAACAGGAATGCCCCTGATATTTTTAACCGTTATTTGTACCTCGAAACAAACCGGAGCAACAATAACAACAGGTTCAACGGAAACAGTGAAGCATGTTTTATCAATGGTTTTCCTGACATATAAAAGGTATTCGCCCGGTTCCAGTGTTGAAAATTCGTTATTTACCTGCCAGTTGGTTCCATTAATGCTATATTCTACATTTACCTGGGGTTTAATGCGAATGGTTCCGAAAGGAAGGTCGCAGTTGGGCTGGATAATAGCAACAAATAATGGAATATCAGGAAGCATCGGCACATCATCAACCAGCACAGGAACAGTCGAACTGTTAATACACGTTGTATCGTTGATATTCCGGACAAGAAAAACGTAACTTCCTGGAGATAGTCCTGTAAAAATATTGCTGGTCTGCCACTTTTTGCCATCTAGGCTGAATTCCATGCCAAATTGTTCGTCGATGGTTATGGTTGCAAAGGGAACAGCACAAGTGGGTTGGATTTTCCTGACAACAACAGGTGTCGCAGGTTTGCGGGAAACTTCATTGATTACAACCTTTTCAGCAGAAAAATTAAAACAAGTTATATCATCGGAATTTCTTACGAATAATGTGTAAGCACCAGGGTATAAATCATCGAATGAGTTCTCTTTCTGCCAGTTAAATCCGTCTATGCTATAATCAACCCCAACAAGTTCTGTAATAAAAATTGTTCCGGTTGGGTTGGCGCAAACAGGATGCACTACACTTTGGGAAGTGGGGACATTTGGCTGACCAGGAGCGGTGGTTAAAATTACCGGTTCAGTAGTAACACTTATGCAGGTATTATCAAAGGTATATCTAATAAAGATGAAGTAGATTCCTGCTGTAAGTCCGGAAATGACATTGTTTCGCTGCCATTTTATTCCATCGGCACTATACTCGACATTATTATATAACCTCAGGGTTATTGTACCCCCGGGAATCTCACAGGTAGGTTGTATTACAGACACCACTTCGGGTATAACAGGCGGGAATGGAACATTATTGATGACAATTGGCTGGGAAGATAGAGCCTGGCAGGTGCGATCAGTCATACTTCTTGCATATAATATATATTGTCCCGGATTTAACCCTGTGAATTCATTACCTCCTTGCCAGATAGCACCATCTAAACTATACTCGGTTCCCTCCTGCAACTGTATTGTAATACTACCCACCTGAACTGAGCATGTTGGTTGAATAACCGATAACGCCACCGGTATCAAAGGTACTCGCGGCACAGGATTTATGGTAATCGGAACCAGCGAAATGCTTATACAGGTTGGATCGGTAATCCGTCTCAGATATAGCAAGTAGTTTCCAGGGTTAAGAGTTGTGAAAGTATTACCTTGCTGCCAGGATGTGCCGTTTATACTATATTCTACGCCCTCCTGGGGCACAACGGTTACTGTCCCTGTGGGGACTGCACATGTGGGCTGCACTATTTCCAATACAACCGGAATTGATGGAGTACCCTGAATGTTGTTTATAACTGCAGAAGCAATAGAGGCACTAATGCAGGTAAAGTCAAAAACACTTTGAACATACAATGTATAGTTTCCGGGAGTTAGGTTGTTGATTACATTGCTTGCCTGCCAGCTGGTTCCGTTCACACTATATTGTACTCCATTTTGAGGGGCAATCGTTATGCTGCCAACCGGTGATGAACAGGTTGGTTGAACAGAAGTTGCCAGTATGGGAACTGGCGGCGGAAGAGGTGCCGGATTGATGGTAATTGTTGATGTTGAACTCCTGACACAAGTATTATCGGCACTTCTTCTGACAAAAAGGGTATATGTTCCCGGCGTTATGCCATTAAATATATTGCTCGCCTGCCAGTTGGTTCCGTTGATACTGTATTCAACATTGGGTTGGGAAGTAATTGCAAGCCCTCCTGTTGGGGTCCCGCATGTTGGCTGTGTTACTCCAGCTATCAGGGGAACCGATGGAAGGGATGGAACAGCATTTATGGTAACGGTTGAAGTTGAACTGCTTACACAGCTGTTATCGCTGATGCGACGAACATACAAAGTATAATTGCTGGGAGATAAACCTGAGAATGTATTGCCAGACTGCCAGATTGTACCATTAACACTGTACTGTACATTTGCCTGCTCGGCTATGGTGATGGTGCCTGATGGTGTGCTGCAGGTAGGCTGAACTATTGAAAGTGAAGTGGGTGCAGGCGGTAAACCTGCTGAAGCAGCTATGGCAACCGACGATGAAGATGTGTTAATACAGGTATTGTCTGCAATACTTCTAACATATAGGGTATAATTCCCTGGTGCAACTCCCGAAAAAACAGCGCCTGCCTGCCAGCTGGTGCCATTGATACTGTATTGAACCCCTGCCTGCGTGGCAATGGTGATGGAGCCTGTGGAAACAGCACAGCTCGGCTGAACCACTATCGAAGCAGTAGGTTTGGCAGGCGGTGTAGGTACGGTGTTGATGGTAGTTGGTGGGGACGAACTGTTCACACAAGTGTTGTCACCGGTGTTTCTGACAAAAAGTGTGTAATTCCCCGGAGCCAGTCCGGTAAAACCATTGCCTGCCTGCCATGTGGTCCCATTAATACTGTACTGAACATTCGATTGAGTGGCAATCGCTATGGTACCTGTCGAGGCTCCGCAGGTGGGTTGTATTATATTGGCTGCTGTTGGTATGGCAGGCTGTGATGGAACTGTATTGATAGCAACTGATGACTCCGAGGTATTTACACAGGTATTGTCTGCAATACTTCTAACATATAGGGTATAATTCCCTGGTGCAACT